>NZ_JAPTYD010000033.1 GCF_026913015.1 Paracoccus benzoatiresistens | reverse complement strand
GGATGCGGAACGGCAGGCCCAGGCCGAGGCCCGCGCCCGCGCCCGCGCAGCCCAGGACGCCCAGGCGGTGGCGCAGGCCCGCGCGGCAGCCGAGGCCCGCGCCCGTGCCCAGGCCGAAGCCGAGGCCCGCGCCGCCGCCGCCCGCCAGCAGCGCTATGCCCCGCCCGAGGCCGAGGAAGAACCCGAGGTCGCGGCCAATATCCCCGACGGCCGCACGCCGACCACGGCGGGCGTGGCCGCCACCGTCAAGGACGGCATCCAGATCAGCCGCACCCAGATCATCGGCACCATCGGCGCGGGCAAGGCCAGCCGCGCCCTGGTGCGCCTGTCGAATGGCCGCGTGCTGACCCTGCGGCTTGGCGACAAGATCAACGGCGGCACCATCACCGATATCGGCGACAGCCGCATCACCTTTGTCAAAGGGGGCAGGCCCCAGGCCCTGTCGGTGCTGGGCGGACGATAAGCCTGGTCCGCGAAACCGCGACATTGACGGCTAGGCCAGGATCACGGCGTTGACAAGGAACGACGGCACCGACTGCAACGAGGCGGCGCAGCCGCTGTCCGGGATGGTCACGCCGGATGTCTTGCCCGTCAGGCCCAGGGTCACGCTGCGATAGGAGACAGCGGCGTCAGTTCATGGCCCGGCCCATGAGCCCGGACAGGCCGCCAGGCGGTGGCCCCTGCTCAGCCGTCCAGCCTCTCGATGGTCCAGCCGTCCTTTTCCAGCAGGCGCAGCACGCCCCCCTCGCCCGGCAGGTGCAGCGCCCCGAATCCCGCGACGATCCCCTTGCCCTGCCGGGCGGCATCGCCGGCAGCTTGCGTCAAGGGGCCGATCCAGGCCCGGTTGCGCCCGTCCATCAACTGCCTCTGCGCCAGATCCATCTGCGCGTCGATCTGTTCGCGAGTCAGCCCCGAATTGCGATAGGCATCGAAGCGGCCGAATTCCCAGATCGCCCAGATGTCCCCCGCGAAATACGCATCCGTCAGCGTCACCGCGTAATCGTCCGCATAGGACGCGGTTGGCAACGCCGCGCGGACCATCTCGATTTCCTGCTGGGGCGTCAGGTCGCGGAACAGGGTAAAGACCGTATCCCAGGGTTCCAGCGCGCGGACCGGAACATCAAGGGCCTCGGCCCGGTCCACAAGGCGATGATCCAGCCCCTGGGGCCCGGATTCGGCCATCTGCTCCATCATGCAGGGGCTGATCCCCAGCATCATCGCCACATACCAGGGCCGCAGCTTCGAGGTGACGACGGCGGGCGTTCCCCGCTTGGCCATGGCGTCCGACAGCCGCCGCCAGTCCTTGTCGTCCAGGCGCTCGGGCAGCGTCGGCCCGGTCGCATCGACCATCAGCGCCGGATCGGCGGCAAGGGCCTCAGTCAGCTTCCGCTCTTCCTCGGGGCCCGCCTCGACAAGGACGGTGGCGGCATCCGCGATCATCGGCTCCAGCCGGGCCAGCATCGCGTCGTGGCGCGGATCGCCGAAATGATAGGTGCCGACCAGGGTCATCGACTGGTCGCCCTTGCTGGCGCGCCAGAGCAGCCCGCGATGATAGGGCACGCCCGAGACTGCCGCGTCGATCTGGGCGCGCTGGTCGGGGGTCATGATCTCGAACAGGTTGGTGCCCACGCATTCCGAGGCAGGGGCCGCCGCTGCCCAAAGCGTCAGGACTGCCGCCAGAACGATACGCATCTGATCCTTCCTTGCCGTTGACCGCCGCAAGGCTGGCACAGCCCCGCCCCCTTGGCCAGCCGTGCCATCACGATTTTGGCGATGCTGCGCCGTTGACAGGTCGGTTTCCTTGGCCTAGATCAGCGCCATTGGCACTCAATGCCGATGAGTGCCAACAACGAAACACTGCAACCTGAAACACGGAGTGTTCAACCATGGCATTCACACCGCTGCATGACCGCGTTCTGGTCCGCCGCGTCCAGTCGGACGAAAAGACCAAGGGCGGCCTGATCATCCCTGACAGCGCCAAGGAAAAGCCCGCCGAGGGCGAGGTCATCTCGACCGGCGAAGGCGCGCGCAAGGACTCGGGCGAACTGATCGCGCCCTCGGTCAAGGCGGGAGACCGCGTGCTGTTCGGCAAATGGTCGGGCACTGAAGTCACGATCGACGGCGAAGAGCTGCTGATCATGAAGGAAAGCGACATCCTGGGCGTCATCGCCTGATCCGCGTTCTTCCCCGATAAATTCAGGAGAATCAAATGGCTGCGAAAGAAGTCAAGTTTAACACGGATGCCCGTGACCGCATGCTGCGCGGCGTCAACATCCTGGCCGATGCTGTCAAGGTGACGCTGGGCCCGAAAGGCCGCAACGTCGTGATCGACAAGTCCTTCGGTGCGCCGCGCATCACCAAGGATGGCGTCTCGGTCGCCAAGGAAATCGAACTGTCCGACAAGTTCGAGAACATGGGCGCCCAGATGGTCCGCGAAGTTGCTTCGCGCACCAACGACGAAGCCGGTGACGGCACCACCACCGCCACGGTCCTGGCCCAGGCCATCGTGAAAGAAGGCATGAAGGCGGTCGCCGCCGGCATGAACCCGATGGATCTGAAGCGCGGCATCGACCTGGCCACGCTGAAAGTCGTCGAGGCCATCAAGGCCGCCTCGCGTCCCGTCACCGACAGCGACGAAGTCGCCCAGGTCGGCACGATCTCGGCCAACGGCGAGGCCAATATCGGCCGCTTCATCGCCGACGCGATGCAGAAGGTCGGCAACGAGGGTGTCATCACCGTCGAAGAGAACAAGGGGATGGAGACGGAAGTCGAAGTCGTCGAGGGCATGCAGTTCGACCGCGGCTATCTCTCGCCCTATTTCGTGACCAACCCCGACAAGATGATCGCGGATCTGGAAGACGCCTATATCCTGCTGCACGAGAAGAAGCTCTCGTCGCTGCAGCCGATGGTGCCGCTGCTGGAAGCCGTTATCCAGTCGGGCAAGCCGCTGGTGATCGTGGCCGAGGACGTCGAAGGCGAGGCCCTGGCCACGCTGGTCGTCAACAAGCTGCGCGGCGGTCTGAAGATCGCTGCCGTCAAGGCACCGGGTTTCGGCGATCGCCGCAAGGCCATGCTGCAGGACATCGCGATCCTGACCGGCGGTCAGGTCATCAGCGAAGACCTGGGCATGAAGCTGGAAAACGTCGGCATCGACATGCTGGGCCGCGCCAAGAAGGTCACGATCAACAAGGACAACACCACCATCGTCGATGGCGCCGGTGAAAAGTCCGAGATCGAAGCCCGCGTGTCGCAGATTCGCCAGCAGATCGAGGAAACCTCCTCGGACTACGACCGCGAGAAGCTGCAGGAGCGTGTGGCCAAGCTGGCGGGCGGCGTCGCCGTCATCCGCGTCGGCGGCATGACCGAGGTCGAAGTGAAAGAGCGCAAGGACCGTGTGGACGACGCGCTGAACGCGACCCGTGCGGCTGTTCAGGAAGGCGTGGTCGTCGGCGGCGGCGTAGCCCTGGTGCAGGCCGGCAAGGTGCTGGAAGGCCTGACGGCCGCCAACAGCGACCAGGAAGCCGGCATCGCCATCGTGCGCCGCGCGCTGGAAGCCCCGATGCGCCAGATCGCCGAGAACGCCGGCGTTGACGGTGCCGTGGTTGCCGGCAAGGTCCGCGAGTCCTCGGACAAGACCTTCGGTTTCAACGCCCAGACCGAGGAATATGGCGACATGTTCAAGTTCGGCGTCATCGACCCGGCCAAGGTCGTGCGCACCGCGCTGGAAGACGCGGCCTCGGTCGCCGGTCTGCTGATCACCACCGAAGCCATGATCGCCGAAAAGCCCGAGCCCAAGGCTGCGGGCGGCGGCATGCCCGACATGGGCGGCATGGGCGGGATGATGTAATCATCCCCGGCCTTTTGGCTGGAACGGGAAAGGGCGCCTTCGGGCGCCCTTTTTTCATTTGGGATCGTCCTCCTGCCGCAGATGGGTCAATTCCCGTTCCAGGAAGAACGAGATCAGCGAGCGGATCGCCACCAGCCCGCCCAGCAGCGTGATATTGTCAAGCGTCAGGTGCAGCATCGTGCGGATCAGGTCGGCAACGATCAGCACCTCGAGCCCCGACAGGATGTGGCGCCCCAAGGTCAGGCGGCCCAGGTTCAGACCGTGGCTGCGTTCATGGGCGTCGCGCTGCTTGATCCCGCCCGACACAAAGGCGCGGGCGAACTGGAGCAGGCCCAGCAGCAGGATCGCGATGGCGAACAGCTCGATCACGACCACCACCCACTCCAAGGCGGGCGTCAGCGGGCCAAGGTGATCGGAAAGCGAAAAGGTCTTGGTCTGTTCCATCCGTGCCTCCGGAGCCTGTCACAGGGGGACGATCCGCCTGCCCTCCCCTGCCTGACAGAACAAACGGCACCCCGAACGGTTCACCGCCTTCCGGAAGGCTCTCGGCGGACGAACGGAGCCATCCGCGAACGGGTCCAGCGCAGGGCCGAGGCGGTGTTGAGCCCGACCCTGTCGGTGCTTGGCGCCGGGTCAGGCCGGGGATCAGATGATCTTTCCCTCGACCCCCAGGGCGTTGCACAGCGCTCCGAAGCGGGCCTCGGCCACCTCGCCCATCAGCCTTCGGCCGGTGGCCGTCAGCTTCAGCACCAGTTGCTTCTTGTCGAAGGTCAGTCTGGCCGCATCGGCCGGATCATCAAGCGCCAGCATCGCGCCGAAGCGCATGGCCTTGCCCAGGACCTCGGCATCGTTGATCTCGGCATCGGTCAGCAGCTTGAACAGGGGCGCCATGGGCGAATTGGCGCGGCTGTTCTTGTAGCGGTGCAGCAGCGCAAGGCCCAGGAAGACGCGCTCGGGGTGGCTCAGCGCAGCCATGTTGGCGCGGGTCACGTTGTCGAAGCAGGCATCGGCGCGATAATCCGGGTGGGCGCGCCAGCTTGTGTCGTGCAGCAGGCAGGCGGCGCGGATCAGCCGGTCGCGTTCCGGAGGCACGTTTTGAAACACCGGTTGCAGGAACTGGTACAGCTTCTTGCCCGACCCCGGCATCCGGGCCATCTGGCGTTCGGTGAAGCGGGCGGCCTCGATCAGCGGGTCGCGCCTGCGCAGGCTGTCGGACATCTGCTCGTAAAGCAGCCCCTCGCGGATGCCATAGCTGGACACCGCAAGTTCGGCCGGCGCGAAGATCTCGGTCAGCTGCGCCAGCACCTGCGCGGCCAGCGGCACAAGTTCGATCCGCGAGGATGACAGCCCGGTCTGCGCCTTGAGCGCCCCCAGGTCACTGGCCCCGATCCAGGCGACCGTGTCGGCCACGGCCTTGGGCGTCATGCGGTATTCGTGCAAAACCGTCATCGGATAGGATGTGCGCTCCATGTCCAGCCGGGCAATGGCGCGCCAGGATCCGCCGACCAGGTAGATGCGCTCGTGATGGGTGCCCATGACCTTGGCCAGCCCGGCCATCACCTTCCTGATATGCTTGCGCAAGCCGTCCTTGCCGCCGCCCACCTGCTGCAACCGGAACGGCCCCAGTTGCGAGGTGATGCGCTTGCCGATCTGGCCATTCTCGACCTCGGCCAGTTCCATCGAGTTGCCGCCGATGTCGCAGACCAGCCCCTTGGCCTCGGGCCAGCCCAGCAGCACGCCCTGCGCGGACAGGCGGGCTTCTTCCTCTCCGTCGATGACATGCATCCTGATCCCGGTCTCGCGTTCGACACGGGCCTGGAATTCGGGGCCGTCCTCGGCCTCTCGCACGGCGGCGGTGGCCACGCAGGTCAGGGGGCCGATATCCATGCCCTTGGCAAGCGCCGCGAAGCGCTGAAGGGCGGCAAAGCCGCGCTCGACCCCCTCGGGGTTCAGGCGGCCGGTCTGGGCCATCCGGGCGCCCAGCCCGGCCATGACCTTCTCGTTGTAGAAATAGGCGGGCGAGCGGGCCGCGCCGTCAAAGACCACCATGCGGATCGAGTTGGACCCCACATCGACCACGCCCACGCGCGACAAGGCCCGCTTTGGCAATTTCCCGAACATCTTGCCGAAAGGCTCGACCTTCTCGCCGGTCGTGGTGCGTAGGCCGTTCATCGCCGCCTCTCCTGCTGCCGCATCGCGCTGTTAATGACCCGCCTTGACGGGTGCGTCAATCGTTCGAATGGGTCAGCGCCGGAACGTCGCCTGCCCCCGCCGTGCCCCGCCCGGACAGCGAGGGATGGTCCATGAAGAAGCGGTGACAGTTGAACAGGTCGTCGCGCCCTTCGGGCAGATAGCGCACGAACCGGCCATCTGGTTGCAACAACCAGCTTTGCGCCTCGTCCGCCATGTTGGCGGCCATGATCTGGCTGACGATCTGGGCCTTCACCGTGTCGTTCATGCATTCGACCAGCGTTTCGACCCGGCGGTTCAGGTTGCGGTCCATCCAGTCGGCCGAACTGATGAAGACCCGCGCCCGCTTGGACGGCAGGCCATAGCCATTGCCGAAGCAGACGATGCGCGAATGTTCCAGATAGCGGCCGACGATGGACTTGACGCGGATGTTCTCCGACAGGCCCCGGATGCCGGGCCGGATGCCGCAGATGCCGCGCACCACCAGGCTGATCTTCACGCCTGCGGCGCTTGCGGCATAAAGCGCGTCGATCACGTCCTTTTCGATCAGCGAGTTCATCTTGGCCCAGATCGCCGCCGGACGGCCCTGGCGGGCCAGTTCGGCCTCGCGCCCGATCAGCGATAATAGCCGGTCCTTGAGGTCGATGGGCGAGATGGACAGGTTTTCCAGCCCGGCGGGCTGCACATAGCCCGACAGGTAGTTGAAGACCTTTGTCGCGTCGCGGCCAAGCGCCGGATCGCAGGTGAACAGCGACAGGTCGGTATAGATGCGCGCGGTGATCGGGTGATAGTTGCCGGTCCCGTAATGGGTATAGGTGACCAGGTTGTCCCCTTCGCGCCGGACGACCGTGCTGATCTTGGCGTGCGTCTTGTAGTTCACGAAGCCATAGACGACATGCGCGCCCGCGCGTTCCAGCCGGCGGGACTGGCGGATGTTCGCGGCCTCGTCAAAGCGCGCCTTCAGTTCCACCAGGGCGGTGACGGACTTGCCGGATTCGGCGGCCTCGCACAGGGCATCGACGATGGGGCTGTCGCGGCTGGTGCGATACAGCGTCTGCTTGATCGCCAGAACGTCGGGGTCGCGCGCGGCCTGCGCCAGGAAGCGCACCACCATGTCGAAGGTCTCGTAGGGGTGGTGCAGCAGCATGTCCTTTTGCCCGATGGCCGCGAACATGTCGCCGTCGTGATCCTGCACCCTTTCCGGAATGCGCGGGGTAAAGGCGGGCCATTGCAGGTCGCGGCGGCCGTCCAGCACCAGTTCGGACAGGTCGGCCACCCCCAGCAGCCCCTCGACCTCGATCACCTCGTCGATGCCGACCTCCAACTCGTCCATGATCAGGCGGCGCAGGCGGTCCGGCGCCCCGCGCGTGATCTTCAGCCGGATGACGCTGCCGCGCCGGCGGCGTTTCAAGGCGGTCTCGAACTCGCGGACCAGATCCTCGGCCTCTTCCTCCACCTCCAGGTCGCTGTCGCGCAGCACGCGGAAGGCGCAATGGCCCACGTCGCGATAGCCGGGAAACAGGCTGGAAAGGTGCATCAGCAGCAGATCCTCCAGCCGGAAGAACCGCTCCCCGCCCGGCAAGGCGATGAAACGGTTCAGCTGCGCGGGGATCGGCAGCAGCGCCTGCATCTGCCGCCCGTCGGTTTCGCGCGCCAGCTCCAGCGCCAGCGAGAAGCCGGTGTTCGGAATGAAGGGGAAGGGATGCGCCGGGTCGATGGCCAGGGGCGACAGGACCGGAAAGACCTTGCGCTCGAAATGATCGTGCAGGAACTCCTCCTCGGCCCGGGTCAGGCGGGACCGGGACAGGATGAAGATGCCGGCCTCCTCCATCTCGCGGCGGATGCGGTTCCACACGCCCTGCTGCGCGCCCATCAGGCGGCGGGCGTCGGCATTGATCATCGACAACTGTTCCGCGGGCGTCAGCCCGTCGTCGGATGGCGTGGTGTTTCCCTCGCGCACCAGTTCGCGCAGGCCCGCCACGCGGACGGTGTAGAATTCGTCCAGGTTGGTCGCGCTGATCGACACGAAGCGCAGCCGTTCCAGCAGGGGCACGCGCGGGTTGCGCGCCTCGTCCAGGACGCGCCAGTTGAAGGACAGCCAGCTGATTTCCCGATTGAAGAAGCGCGAGCCATTCTGCGGCACACCCTCGGGCAAGTCCTGCGGTTCGGGAAAGGGGCTCCGGAGGAAATCTGCTTGCGTCATGGTCCTGACCTTGAGGGGCTGCGATTCATGTCTCGATTTCGGATAGACCGGCCAGCAGCTCGGCTGCAATGCGGCGCGTGATCGGGCGCTTGTCGGCCATCGCCTCGCGGTCCATCGCGGCGACAAGCTGGCGGGCAAGGCCCAGGTCGCGGGGCATGTGCAGGACCAGCCAGTCGATCAGGTCGGATGACACGGCCTGCTGGCGGTCCGCGAACAGCTTGACCAGCACGGCAGCCAGCAGGGATTCGTCGGGCGGCATCAGCCGGACCTGCGGCATCGCGTCCATGCGGCTTCGCAGGTCGGGCAGCACCAGCCCCCAATCGCGCGGCGGCGTGCGCGCCGTCAGCAGCAGCAGGCAGTCGCGCGGCGCGCAAAGGTTCCACAGGTGGAACAGCGCCTGTTCGGCCCCCGCCGCCCGGCCCGCGCGATCGGCATCCTCGATGACCAGGGCGCCGCCCTCGGTGGCAAGCCCGTCGGCCGCGTCGGGCCGCAGGGCCGCGGCCTTCATGCGGCGCGCGCCGTTCTCGGCCGCCCAGAAGGCGGCAAGATGCGACTTGCCCGCGCCTTCCGGCCCGATCAGCAGCATCCGGCCCTGGGGCCAGTCCTGCGGCGCATCCAGCGCGGCCAGCGCGTCCCTGTTTGCGGGCGCGGGCAGGAAATCGGCGCGGGAATGGGCGGGCGCCGTCGTCAGATCCAGGGTCAGCTGGCGAGAGATCACGGCCATCTATCCGCCGTCGGGATGCTTGCGGGCAATTTCCTCGCGCATGATCTCGATCTGGCCCTGGGCCCGGTTCTGGTCGGCGCGGATGCGCGCCTCGCGGATGGAATTGGCGACGGTGCCTTCGGGCACGATCTCGACCAGCATGGGCTGACCCGGATCGGGGGGCAGCGCCTGGCCGGTGAACAGCGCGCTTTCCTGATAGCGCTGCGTCAGGAACCGCCCGATCACGCCAAGCGCGGCGGCCAGCGGCACGGCCATGACCATGCCCACGAACCCGAACAGCGCGCCGAAGACCGACAAGGCCAGCAGCAGCCAGACCGGGTGCAGGCCCACGTGATGGCCGACGATCTTGGGCTGCAGATAATTGCCCTCGACGACCTGGCCGATGGCGAAGATCGCGATCACAAGCCCGATCCACAGCGGATCGCCCCAGAAGCTGAACAGCGCGACCCCGATGGCCGTGGCCCCGCCGATCAGCACGCCCACATACGGGATGAAGGACAGCAGTGCCGCCATGATGCCGATGAAGAAGCCGAAGGGCAGACCCACGACCATCAGCCCGATGGCATACCAGGTGCCCAGGATCAGCATCACCAGCCCCTGCCCGCGCACGAAGCCCGACAGCGCCTCGTCGATCTCGCGCGACAGGCGGCGCAGGGTCGGCGCGTGCTCGCGCGGCAGCAGCGTGTCCACCCGATCGACCAGGTGGTCCCAGTCCAGCAGCAGATAGAAGGCCACCACCGGCACGATCACCAGGATCGCGATGGCGCTGATGATGCCGCCCACGGAACTGAGCAGCCTTGACGCCACCGTCCCCATCTGCTCGCCCATGGCCGCGCCCAGATCCGTCAGGGCGGTGCCGATGTTGCCATTGGCGGGCAAAAGTTCGGGGAAGCGATTGGACAGGAACAGGCGGGCCTGTTCCAGCATCTCGGGCGCGGTCTCGATCAGCGAGGTCGCCTGCCGAAGCATGACCGGCACCGCCAGCAGCACCACCGCGGCAAAGGCCAGCACGGCCGCGACGGTGATCACCACCACCGACATGACCCGCGACAGGCCCGCGCGTTCCAGCCGGTCGGCGACCGGATCCAGCAGATAGGCCACGCCCGCGCCCAGGATGAAGGGCAGGATCGCATTGCCCAGCAGCCACATCGCCAGAAGCAGGGTCACCGCCGCCACGCCCCACCAGATCAGCTGCTTGTGTATGGGTATGCGCATGCTGCCTCCGGGCCGGTTTGTTCCTTGTCTGAACGGTCGCGGTCCGACTTGCAAGAACCCATGCCGGGCAAAGGGATCAGCGGGGTTCGACCAAGGTATATTCGTCGGCAAAGCGGGCCAAATAATCCAGCGTCGGCCCCGCTGCCCGCCATTGGCGAAGCAGGCTGCGCCCCAGCTCGCGGCGTGCGGGCCAATGGCGCCGGTCGGCCTCGGCGGGGCGCAGCGCATCGGGAAAATGCCGGGCCAGAAACGCGCCATAAGGCGCGCGCCACCGCATCGGCACGATCCCGGCCGAACGGTCCTGCCAGGGCTTTGCCGGACCGATGAAATGGACCAGGCAGGGGTCCGCCATCCCGGAAAGAAGGCTTGAGGCCCAGGTGAACTGCCAGTTCCACAAGGGGCTGATCTCGGCCCAGTCCCCGTGGAGCGTGCCGTTCAGCAGCGCCTGGTCGCGGCCCAGGCCCTTGAGGTGCTGGCGGGCAAAACCCGCGCAGCGCGCCGGCAGGTCCTGCGCAGCCCAGGCCGCGGTGTCGATCATCACCACGCCCGCATTGAAGTAGGGGGCCGCAGACCAGCCCAAGCGGCGAAAGTCGGGCACCCGCTTGGACGGGTTGCGCCATTGGCGGTTGTCGCGCACGGCGGCGACCGCGTGCCCGCGCATGTCGGCCGCCAGCAGCCGCGCGGGATCGCCGCGTTCATGCAGGATGTCGGCGTCCAGCACCAGGATGCGCCGGTAAACCCCCGCAAGGGCCGAGGCGAGGAACACGTCCATGTAGGTCGCAAGGCTGCGCCGGTCGTCCAGCGGCAAGGCGTCCTCGATCAGCGGCAGGCGCGCGGCGACATGGCCGATGCCCGCCGCGCGAAGGACATCGGGCAGGTCCAGCGGATCGGGCGATCCGATCAGCAGGTCGCAGGCCGGCGCGGCCCTGGCCATCTGCAGCGCCACGACGGCGGCATAGGGCAGGTAATTGCCATCGCAGGCGACGATGACGGCGCAATCGTGCCGCGGCGCCCAGCCGGGCAGGAAAACGCATTCGGACATCGGGTGCTCCCTTCTGGGTGAATCCTGGTTGCGGGGGCGGCCATCAGCCATCTTGCCCCGCCCGCCCGCTTTGCCATACACGAGGCGACAAACGAAGAAGGTATCCTCCATGCGTTTGTCGCGCTATTTCCTGCCCGTCCTGAAGGAAGAACCGAAAGAAGCGCAGATCGTCAGCCACCGGCTGATGCTGCGCGCCGGAATGATCAAGCAGCAGGCCGCAGGCATCTATTCCTGGCTGCCGCTGGGTTTCAAGGTGCTGAAACGCATCGAGCAGATCGTGCACGAGGAACAGGCCCGCGCGGGCCACATCCCCCTGCTGATGCCGACGCTGCAGCCCGCCGACCTGTGGCGCGAAAGCGGCCGCTATGACGATTATGGCGAGGAAATGCTGCGCATCAAGGACCGCCACAAGCGCGACCTGCTCTACGGTCCCACGAACGAGGAGATGATCACCGACATCTTCCGGTCCCATGTGAACAGCTACAAGGACCTGCCCCTGACGCTGTATCATGTCCAGTGGAAGTTCCGCGACGAGATCCGCCCCCGCTTCGGCGTGATGCGCGGCCGCGAGTTCCTGATGAAGGACGGCTACAACTTCGACCTGACCAAGGAAGCCGCGCTGCACGCCTATAACCGGCACCTGGTCAGCTATCTGCGGACCTATGAACGCATGGGCCTGCAGGCGATCCCGATGCGCGCGGACGGCGGGCCGATCGGCGGCGACTACACCCACGAATTCCTGGTGCTGGCCGAGACGGGCGAATCCGAGGTCTTCTATGACAGCCAGATCACCGACCTGACCTTCGGCGACCGGCAGATCGACTATGACAGCGTCGAGGAGTGTCAGGCCGTGCTGGAGGAGTTCACCAGCCGCTATGCCCGCACGGACGAGACGCATGACGAAGCGATCTTCGCCCAGGTCCCCGAGGAACGCCGTCGCACCGCGCGCGGGATCGAGGTCGGCCAGATCTTCTATTTCGGCACCAAGTATTCCGAAAGCATGGGGGCCACCGTCGTCGGCCCCGACGGGGCCCGCGTCCCGGTGGAGATGGGCAGCCACGGCATCGGCGTTTCCCGCCTGCTGGGCGCCATCATCGAGGCCAATCACGACGACAAGGGCATCATCTGGCCCGAGGGCGTGACCCCCTTCCATGTCGGCATCGTCAACCTGAAGCAGGGCGACAACTCCACCGACAGCGCCTGCGACGCGATCTATGCGGAACTCCAGGCGCGCGGCCTTGATCCGCTTTACGACGACCGCGACGACCGGGCGGGGGCCAAGTTCGCCACCATGGACCTGATCGGCCTGCCCTGGCGGATCACCGTCGGCCCGCGCGGGCTGGCGGCGAACAAGGTGGAACTGACCAACCGCCGCACCGGCGCGACCGAGGAGATGTCGCCCAAGGACGCCATCGCGCGGCTGGAACAGATCTATCAGCCCGTCCTGGGCCCGAAGGTGCAGGACAAATGATCGGGCTGCTGCGGCTGGCGGTGGCGGTGTGTTTCGCCGCCGCCCTGTCGCAGTTCCCGGCCTTCTCGGACCAGTATGTCCAGCGGCTTGGCGGGCAGGTCGATGCCCTGTCCCGCGTCGCTGCGGAATTCGACGCCAGCGCCCGGGCCGCCGGCCTGACCCGGGATCAGGCGCTGGCGGACCTGTCCGGCACCGCCTTCCGCGACGCCCATCAGGCGAACATGGCCCAGGTCTTTGCCCGGCTGGACCGGGCGCGCGCGGATCTGCAGATGCTGCGTCTTGCCGGGCCGCTGGAGCGGATGCTGCTGCCCCACCGGCTGCGCGACCCCGAAACCCTGGCTGCCACCTGGGGCGATTTCCGCCCCGCCGTTCCCGTGACTGCCGCGGGACTGTGGGCGGGGGGCATCGGATTGGCCCTGGGCTGGCTTCTGACCGCCCTGCCCGGCCTGTTCTTCCGGCGCAGGCAGGACCCCCTGGGTTGGCGCTGACCGCACGTCACCCGCCCGAAAAGTCAGGCTTTCTTGACGATATGATGCTTTTCTTTTAGCGGGACCGCTTCTAACGTGCCCCGCAGGACATTGTTCCAACTGGGAGACAATCATATGAAAAAACTTCTTCTGGCCACCGCAATGGGTGCGTTGATGGCCGGTGCGGCGGGCGCCGAGGAAATCAAGCTGGGGATGTCGCTGGGCTTCACCGGCCCGCTGGAGTCCATGGCCCCCGGCATGAAGTCCGGCGCCGAACTGGCCATGAAAGAGGTCAGCGATTCCAAGCTGCTGCTGGGCGGTTCCACCGTGGTGCCGGTGCAGGGGGATTCGACCTGCATCGACGCCGCCGCCGCGACCGCGACGGTGGAACGCCTGATCACGGCCGAGGGGGTCAAGGGCATCGTCGGCGGCATGTGCTCGGGCGAGGCGATCGCGTCGCTGCAGAACGTCGCCGTGCCCAATGGCATTGTGATGATCTCGCCCTCCGCCACCTCGCCCGCGCTGTCCACCATCGAGGATAACGGGCTGTTCTTCCGCACCTCGCCGTCCGACGCCCGCCAGGGCGAGGTGATGGCCGAGATCATGATGGAAAAAGGCATCAAGAACGCCGCCATCACCTATACCAACAACGATTACGGCAAGGGCCTGGCCGATGCCTTTGCCGCGTCCTTCCAGGAAAAGGGCGGCACCATCACGGTGAACGCCGCCCATGACGACGGCAAGGCCGACTATTCGGCCGAGGTCGCGGCACTGGCCGCCGCCGGCGGCGACGCGCTGGTGGTGGTGGGCTATGTGGACCAGGGCGGCTCGGGCGTGGTCCGCGCGGCGCTGGACACCGGCGCCTTCGACACCTTCGTCTTCCCGGACGGCATGGTGGGCCAGGCCCTGATCGACAACTTCGGCGAGGAAATCAACGGCAGCTTCGGCCAGAACCCGGCAGCCGAGGGCGAGGGCCGCGAGAAGTTCCTGGAAATGGCCAAGACCGCCGGCTTTGATGGCACCAGCGCCTATGCTGCCGAATCCTATGACGCCGCAGCCCTGATGCTGCTGTCGATGGCAGCCGCCAAGTCCAGCGATCCGAAGGTCTGGAAGGACAAGGTCATGGATGTCGCCAACGAACCGGGCGAGAAGATCATGCCGGGCGAACTGGCCAAGGGTCTGGAAATCCTGAATGGCGGCGGCGACATCGATTATGTGGGCGCCTCCTCCATCGAGATGGTGGGCAACGGCGAGACCGCGGGCGTGTATCGCGAGGTGGCCTTCGACAACGGCGAAATGACCGTCGTCGGCTATCGCTGACGCGAAACCTGTGCTACGGCCCGGCAGCCTTTCGGGGTTGCCGGGCCGTTTTTCATGATAGAAGCCGCTGAATGCGGTCACACTTCACCCATGGCGTGAGGACGGGGTACGAAGAATGATAAGGGTCGAGGACCTCCACCGGCATTTTGGCGGCTTCCGCGCCGTCGATGGTGCCAGCCTGACCATCGAGACAGGCTCGATCACCGGACTGATCGGCCCCAACGGGGCAGGCAAGTCCACGCTGTTCAACGTCATCGCGGGCGTTCTTCCGCCGACATCGGGCCGCGTCTTCATGGATGGCGAGGACATCACCGGCCTGCCGCCGCACGAACTGTTCCACAAGGGCCTGCTGCGGACCTTCCAGCTGGCGCATGAATTCTCGTCCATGACGGTGCGCGAGAACCTGATGATGGTGCCGGGCGCGCAATCGGGCGAGACGATCTGGAAGACCTGGTTCCAGCGCGGCCGGATCGAGCGCGAGGAAGCCGAGCTTCGCCGCCGCGCCGACGAGGTGCTGGATTTCCTGACCATCCGCCACCTGACCCATGAAAAGGCCGGCAACCTGTCGGGCGGCCAGAAGAAGCTGCTGGAACTGGGCCGCACCATGATGGTCGATGCCAAGGTGGTCTTCCTGGACGAAGTCGGCGCAGGCGTGAACCGCACCCTGCTGATGACCATCGCCGACGCGATCATCCGGCTGAACAGGGAACGCGGCTATACCTTCTGCGTGATCGAACACGACATGGATTTCATCGGCAAGCTGTGCGACCCGGTCATCGTCATGGCCGAGGGCAAGGTGCTGGCCAAGGGCAGCGCCGCCGACATCATGCAGAACGAGGCCGTGATCGAGGCCTATCTGGGCACCGGCCTGAAGAACAAGGACATGGTGGGCGCATGAGCGATCAGGACGCAGTCTTCGGCAAGCGGGGCAACCGCGACCGGTCGGTCGTGAACCCGGGCGGGCGCGGCAGCATCGACGGCACCCGCCGTTCTGGACCGGTCGGTCCGGGCCACGCGGGCGACCCCTTCCTGATCGGGGAAGGCATGACCGGCGGATACGGCAAGGGCGCGGATATCCTGCACGATTGCACCATCGCCGTGGAACAGGGCCAGATCGCCGTGATCGTCGGCCCGAACGGCGCGGGCAAGTCCACCGCCATGAAGGCGATCTTCGGGATGCTGAACCTGCGCAAGGGCAGCGTCAGGCTGAACGGGCGCGACATCACCGCGCTGAACCCCCAGGACCGCGTCAAGGCAGGCATGGGCTTCGTGCCGCAGGTCAACAACATCTTCCCGTCCATGACGGTCGAGGAAAACCTGGAGATGGGGGCCTATATCCGCAACGACGACATCCGCCGCACGATGGAGCAGGTCTACGAGCTGTTCCCTGCGGTGGCCGCCAAGCGCCGCCAGGCCGCGGGCGAACTGTCGGGCGGGCAGCGACAGCAGGTGGCCGTGGGACGCGCGCTGATGACCCAGCCGTCCGTCCTGATGCTGGACGAACCGACGGCGGGCGTCAGCCCCATCGTCATGGACGAGCTGTTCGACCGCATCATCGCCATCGCGCGCGGCGGGCTGCCGGTGCTGATGGTCGAACAGAATGCCAAGCAGGCGATGATGATCGCCGACAAGGCCTATGTGCTGGTGCAGGGCGCGAACGCCCATACCGGCACGGGCAAGGAACTGATGCAGAACGACGAGGTGCGCCGCACCTTCCTGGGGGGCTGAGCCTTGGATATCCTCAACGCCCTTGTGGCCTTCCTGAACTTCGTCTTCATCCCCGCGGCCGCCTATGGCGCGCAACTGGCGCTTGGCGCGCTCGGGGTGACGCTGATCTATGGCATCCTGCGGTTTTCCAACTTCGCCCATGGCGACAGCATGGCCTTTGGCACCGCCATCACCATCCTGGTGACCTGGGGGTTGCAGGCGCTTGGCGTATCGCTGGGGCCGCTGCCCACGGCGCTGCTGGCCCTGCCCGTGGGGATCGCCGCGACGGCGGTTCTGGTGCTGGCCACCGACCGCGCGGTCTATCGCTTCTACCGGGCGCAACGGGCGGCGCCGATCATCTTCGTCATGGCCTCGGTCGGCGTCATGTTCGTGATGAACGGGCTGACGCGCCTGCTGATCGGCGTGGACGAACAGCGCTTCGACGACGGGGCACGCTTCATCATAAACGTGCGCGACTTCCGCGAATGGACCGGCCTGTCCGAGGGGCTGGCCCTGCGGTCGACCCAGGCCCTGACCCTGGTCGTGACCGTGATCGTCTGCGCCGCGCTGTTCTGGTTCCTGAACCGGACGAAATCCGGCAAGGCGATGCGCGCCTATTCCGACAACGAGGATCTGGCCCTGCTGTCGGGCATCGATCCCGAAAAGGTCGTGCGCCTGACCTGGATCATCGCCGCCGCGCTGATGACCATCGCGGGCGTGCTCTACGGTCTGGACAAGTCCTTTCGTCCCTTCAACTATTTCCAGATCCTGCTGCCGATCTTCGCGGCCGCCATCGTGGGGGGCCTTGGCAACCCCGTCGGCGCCATCGCGGGCGGCTTCCTTGTCGCCTTTTCCGAGGTCGCCGTGACCTACCCTTGGGTCAAGGTCGCGGGCTACCTGTTCCCTGACTGGCAGCCGGGGGGACTGCTGCAACTGCTGGGCACCGAATACAAGTTCGCCGTCAGCTTCGTCATCCTGATCGTGGTCCTGCTGTTCCGCCCGACCGGGCTGTTCCGCGGCAAGTCGGTGTAAGGGAGGTTCGCCATGTCATCCAACCGTCAAGCCGCCTCTGCCAGCCCCTGGCGCGCGCCTGTCCTGTTCGCGATCCTTGCCATCCTGTTCGTGCTGGAAGGCACGGTCAGGAACGGCATGTTCTCGGGGTCCTGGAACACCTCTCTGGCGATCCTGAACATGGGCCTGATCTCGGCCATCACCGCGCTCGGCGTGAACATGCAATGGGGCTATGCGGGGCTGTTCAACACGGGCGTCGTGGGCTTCCTGGCGATCGGCGGCCTTGCCCCGGTGCTGGTGTCCCTGCCGCCGGTCGAAGGCGCCTGGTCGGCGGGCGGGCCGCGCCTGATCCTGTCGCTGCTGGTGGGCCTTGGCACGCTGGCGCTGGCGAAGATCGTCTATGCGCGCACCCGTCGCGCATGGTCGGTGGCCTTGGTCCTGCTGGTGGGCCTTGTCGCCTATCGCTGGCTGTTCGACCCCGCCGTCACCGCGATCGAGGCCAATGATTCCGCCCGCACCGGCAATATCGGCGGCCTGGGCCTGCCGGTCCTGCTGTCCTGGCTGGTGGGCGGCGCCTTTGCCGCCGCGGCCGCCTGGGCCGTGGGCAAGGTCGCGCTCGGGCTGCGCTCGGACTATCTGGCCATCGCCACGCTGGGCATCGGCGAGATCATCGTGGCCGTGCTGCGGAACGAGGACTGGCTGGCGCGCGGCGTCAAGAACGTCGCCGCCATCCCGCGCCCCGTCCCCTACGAGACCGACCTGCAGCAGAACCCGGCCTTCGCGGACTTTGCCGCCCGCTGGGGCTTCGGCGTGGCCGAGGCCTCGGGCATCTGGGTCAAGCTGTGCTACATGTCGCTGTTCCTGGTCGTGCTGCTGGCGATCATCCTGCTGGCGCAGCTGGCGCTGAACTCGCCCTGGGGCCGCATGATGCGCGCCATCCGCGACAACGAGACGGCTGCCGAGGCGATGGGCAAGGACGTCACTGCCCGGCACCTGCAGATCTTCGTCCTCGGATCAGCGGTGATCGGCATCGCGGGGGCCATGATGATCACGTTGGACGGGCTGATGGCCCCCACCAGCTTCAACCCGCTGCGCTATACCTTCCTGATCTGGGTCATGGTGATCGTGGGCGGGTCGGGAAACAACTGGGGCTCGGTCCTGGGCGCGGTGCTGATCTGGTTTTTGTGGATCAAGGCCGAGGTCTGGGGCCCGAACCTCATCGGCGTCCTGGTCGGCCCCCTGCCCGACGGCGACATCAAGGCGCATCTTCTGGGCAGCGCGCCGCACATGCGCTTCATCGCCATGGGGCTGGTACTGCTGCTGGTGCTGCGCTTCGCCCCAAGGGGGCTGGTGCCCGAAAAGTAAGAAAAAAGGGGCCGCAGGGCCCCTTTTTTCATCGGCAGTTGTCGCCCAGCACAACGCTGTAATAGGCCATGCCATCGGCGCCGACGGCATGGCCGCTGCCCACCTGCCGGCTGGACTGGCCCAGCATCTCGGTCCGCTGCGCCTCGCGCGCAAGCCAGTTCGCCACCGCATCCGCCGGGCTGCCGCCCCGCCAGACAAGCTGCACCACGCCGCAAGTCGGATAGCCGACGGCCCGCGCCCGGTCCACAACGCTGGATCCGTTCGAGCCTTCGACATCGACGCGGCCAAGCAGGGCCATGTCGCAGGCATGGCTTTGGGCGATCTGGGTCAGGTCGGGGGCGCTGTCCAGCAGGGTCTTGCCCTCGACCTCGCGCGCGGCGTTCACGGCGCCGTCCAGTTGCGCCGCGATCGCCGGGTCGCCCGCGCATTGGGTGGCCAGCGATTCCTCGGCCGGGGGAACGGCCGGCGTTTGCCAGGGCATGGCCGCGGGGATGCCCTGTTGGCAAGCGGCAAGGGCGGCCAGGCTGACGGCGGCGGCAAGGGTGCGGAAGACGGACATGGAAACCTCGGCTATTGACGCTGGGAACGCGGCCCCGACTGCAGCAGTTCCGGGCTGCAAATCCCTTGCGCGGCGGCATGGGCGCGCTTAAAGCGCATCCATGAACCAGCATCAACGCCTTCTGATCATCGACTTCGGCAGCCAGGTGACGCAGCTGATCGCGCGTCGCCTGCGGGAACTGAACGTCTATTGCGAAATCCACCCCTATAACCTGCTGACCGACGACATCCTGCGCGGGCTGGCCCCGAAGGCGGTGATCCTGTCGGGCGGGCCGGACAGCGTGACGCGCGAGGGCAGCCCCCGCGCTCCGCAGGCGGTCTTCGACCTGGGCGTGCCGGTCTTCGGCATCTGCTATGGCCAGCAGGTGATGATGGAACAGCTTGGCGGCCGGGTCGAGGCCGGGCACCACGCCGAATACGGCCGCGCCTTCATCGCCCCCGCCGAGGGTCACAAGGGCGACGGCATCTTCGCGGGCCTCTTCGACACGGGGCGCGAGGAAGTCTGGATGAGCCATGGCGACCGCGTGACCGCGCTGGCGCCGGGCTTCGAGGTCATCGGCACATCGCTGGGGGCGCCCTTCGCGATGATCGCGGATGAAGCGCGCCGCTTCTATGCCGTGCAGTTCCACCCCGAGGTGCATCACACCCCCCGCGGCCGCATCATGCTGGAAAACTTCGTCCGGATGGCGGGCTTTACCGGCGACTGGACCATGGCGGGCTATCGCGACGAGGCGATCCGCAAGATCCGCGAACAGGTGGGCGACAAGAAGGTCATCTGCGGGCTGTCGGGCGGCGTGGACAGTTCCGTCGCCGCCGTCCTGATCCACGAGGCGATCGGCGACCAGCTGACCTGCGTCTTCGTGGACCACGGGCTGCTGCGGCTGAACGAGGCCCAGGAAGTCGTGACCATGTTCCGCGACAACTACAACATTCCGCTGATCCACGCCGACGAATCCGAACTGTTTTTGGGCGCGCTGGAAGGCGTCAGCGACCCCGAGGTCAAGCGCAAGACCATCGGCCGGCTGTTCATCGACGTGTTCCAGCGTTACGCCAGCGGCATCGAAGGCGCCGAGTTCCTGGCCCAGGGCACGCTTTACCCCGACGTGATCGAAAGCGTCAGCTTCAGCGGCGGGCCGTCCGTCACGATCAAGTCGCACCACAATGTCGGCGGCTTGCCCGAGAAGATGGGCCTGAAGCTGGTCGAACCCCTGCGCGAACTGTTCAAGGACGAGGTCCGCGCGCTTGGCCGCGAACTGGGCCTGCCCGAGAAATTCATCGGCCGCCATCCCTTCCCCGGGCCCGGCCTTGCCATCCGCTGCCCCGGCGAGATCACGCGCGAAAAGCTGGACATTCTGCGCAAGGCGGATGCGGTCTTCATCGACCAGATCCGCAAGCACGGCCTTTACGACGAGATCTGGCAGGCCTTCGTGGCGATCCTGCCGGTCCGCACCGTGGGGGTGATGGGCGACGGGCGCACCTATGACTATGCCTGCGCCCTCCGGGCCGTCACCTCCGTGGACGGGATGACGGCGGACTACTATCCCTTCACCCATGATTTCCTAGGCGAAACCGCGACGCGCATCATCAACGAGGTCAAGGGCATCAACCGCTGCACCTATGACATCACCTCGAAGCCGCCGGGCACGATCGAGTGGGAGTGACGGCGCTCTTGTGCCACTGCGCGGCATAGTCCCGCAACGCCCCGGCATTGTCCGGCACAGGCCAGGCCATGGTGCGGGGCGTGAAGGCCGCGCCCAGGCACAGCAGCGCCGCCCCGACCGAGGTGCCGGTGCTTGATGCCGCGACCTCGACGCCTTCGGGGCGGAGCGCGGCCAGCATGTCCAGATAATCGGAGTTGCGGGCGAAAGGTCCCTCGATGATAGCGGGGCCGCGTGCGCCGATCAGGTCCAGGCAGGTCGCCGTCATCAGCGCCAGATACCAGGACAGCGCCACCATGCGCTGCCCGTCGGACGGATACGGGCCAAGCCATTCCATCGCGCGGCCCTTGAAAGGCCCCGACCCCGGCTCGACGGCAGGCAGGATCATCACCTCCTCGGCCAGCGCGCACTCGCGATCGGCCCGGGTGGGTGCCGCCATGCAACCCGCCCGGACCTGCTCGTATTCCCGCCCGCCCATGAAGCGGGCCGAGGGCACAGGCTGGCCAAGCGCATTCACGTTCACCAGCACGTCGCGCGCCGGATCGGGCGCGACCGCGTCGCCGCCCACGGCCATCGCCACGACCCATGTCCCGGTCGAGACCACCGCGAAGGGTGCCTGCCGCCCCAGGACATAGGGATAAAGCGAGGCATTGCTGTCATGGATGCCAACGGCTACCGGCGTGCCCGCCGGAATGCCGGTCTCGGCGGCGACCTGCGCGGTCAGCCCGCCCAGGATCTCATCCGAGCGGCGGGCGGGGGCGATGCGGCCCGCCAGCCCCAGCCTGTCCACTAGATCCGAAAACCGGCCCTGCCAGGGATCCCACAGGTCGGTATGGCAGCCAAGCGAGGTCACGTCGCTGGCAAGCTGGCCTGTCAGCCGCCAGCCCCAGTATTGCGGATAGGTGACGACATGCGCGATGCGGTCCCTCAGGCCCGGATCCGTGGCCAGCAGCCAATGCAGTTGCGCGCCCAGGTTCAGCCCCATCGGCAGGCGGGGCGATCCGGTGCGCGCGAAATCCGGCCGCAGCCTGTCATAGTCCGCCGCCAGCGCACCGGGTCCGGCATGTTCGTAGTCCAGCATCGGCGCGGCCACGCCCCCCTGGCCGTCCAGCAGGACCGCCGCCGCGCCATGCGTCGTGACCGAAATCGCGTCGATCCCGTGACGGGCATGGAACGCCGCCAGATGGTGCAGGAAGAACCGCCAGTGCCCCTCCAGGTCGGCATGGGGCCAGGGCGGACCGGGCAGCGGGCGGTTCGGGCGGGTGACAACGGCGATCTCGGCCAGGGTTTCGCCATCGACCAACGCCAGCTTGGCATTGGTCTTGCCGACGTCGATGACGGCCACATGCGTCATGGCAGGTGGAACATCGGCACCAGCGGCACCGCGACAGGTTCGTTGCCCGGATGGGTCTGCATGATGTCGGCCATGTGCGCCCACCATCGCTGCATGACTGGATGGGCGGGCAGGTCGTCCATGCGGTGATCGTCCGCCCGCCACAGCACGCCAAATAGCGCGTTGGTTTCCGGGTCCAGGTGGATCGAGTAGTCCCGCACCCCTGCCTCCTTCAGCAGCGCGACCAGTTCGGGCCAGATCGCGTCGTGGCGGCGGCGGTATTCCTCGGCCATGCCGGGGTTCAGCATCATGCGGAAGGCGTATTTCTGCATCATCGTTTCCGTGATTTTGCCCGGGCCATGGCCCACAGGCGCGGCACCGCGATCACCGCGATCAGCAGCGCGCCGACAACCACCGACATCACGATTCCCGGCACGTTCAGCAGGCCCAGGCCGAAGGTCACAAGCCCCATCACAAGGGCTGCCAGCACCACGCCGACGATGCTGCCCGACCCGCCCAGAATGCTGACCCCGCCAAGCACCACGATGGTGACGACTTCGAGTTCGAAGCCCGAGGCGATGGAGGGCCGCGTGGAGCCAAGGCGCGAGGTCAGGCAGATCGCGGCGATCCCGCTCATCAGCCCGGTCAGCAGGAACAGGATGAAGCGGACCCGGTCCACGCGGATGCCGGAAAACCGCGCTGCGACGCTGTTGTTGCCGATGGCATAAACGGTGCGGCCGAAGCTGGTGCGGTGCAGCAGCACGCCAAAGACCAGCGCGGCCAGCGTGAAGATCACCAGTTCGACCGTGATCACCCAGAAGACATAGCCCTGCCCGAACCAGGCGAAGCTGTCGGGGTATCCGGTAAAGGCCCCGTCGCCCAGAATGATGTAACTGATGCCGCGAAACAGGCTCATGGTGCCGATGGTCACGACGATGGAGGGCAGGCCGAAACGCGCGACCAGCATCCCGTTGAAGGCGCCGCAGGCCAGCCCCGTGCCCAGCCCCAGCAGGACCAGCACCGGGGTCGGCGCGCCCGCCGTCATCGCCACGCCCATGACCGTCGAGGCCAGGGCGATGATCGCCCCCACCGACAGGTCGATTTCCCCCGCGATGATCAGCATGGCCATGGCGAATGCGATCATCGCCTTTTCGGTGAAGTTGAAGCTTGCGTCCGACAGGTTCCAGGGATCGAGGAAATAGGGCGAGGCCCAGGCGTTCAGGACGAAGATCCCGATCGCCACGATGGCCAGCAGCGATTCCCAGCTTTTCAGGGCGCGGGCGGCGGGGCGGGTCAGCCGGTCGGGGATCTGGCGTTCGGAATGGCGAAGGGCCGTGCTCATTCTGCGGCCCCGGCTTGTCTCAGGATGATGCGGCCCGGCTCCCGCCGGCCCAGCGTGTTGAAGGCGATGGCGATCAGGATGGCGCTGCCGGAAATCGCCATCTGCCAGAAGGGCGATATGCCCACGACCGGCAGGGCGTTCTTGATGATGCCCAAAAACAGCGCGCCCATGACGGCGCCTGCGACCGTACCAGACCCGCCCGCGATGGCGATGCCGCCGATCACGCAGGCCGCGACCACGTCCAGTTCGAACCCGCCCGCGATATCGACATAGGCCACCGCATAGCGCGCGACCCACAGGTATCCGGTCAGCCCCGCCAGCGCGCCCGACAGGACGAATGCCGCAAACTGCGTGCGCCCGACCGAGATGCCCGCATAGACCGCCGCGTGGGGATTGCCGCCGACCGCATAGAAGGCGCGGCCCAGCGGCGTTCGGCTCAGCAGCAGCGCCACCCCTGCCACGCCGGCGATGCCGATCCAGGCCATGACGGGCAGGCCCCCCACCACGGCGCGGGGAAAGGCCTTGAACCCCTCGCTCATCTGGTGGGCGTTGATCCAGGCGCCGTCGGTCATCAGGAAGATCGTGCCGCGATAGATGGTCATCGTCCCCAGCGTCACGACGATGGAGGGGATGCCCAGCTTCCAGACCAGCAGGCCGTTCACCGCCCCAAGGGCCGCGCCAAGCACGGTCACCGCCAGCAGGATCAGCGGCAGCGGGACCCCTGCCCCGTTCATCAGCGCCGCGACCATGCCGCAAAGCGCAAGGTTCGCGGCCACCGACAGGTCGATGCACTTGGTCAGGATCACCGCCATCTGCCCAAGCGCCAGCAGGATCAGGGGCGAGGTATCGGTCAGCACGCGGGCCAGGTTCCCCGGCTCGACAAAGCCCGGAAAGCGGCTGGCGACCGCCGCCAGCAGGGCGGCGATGGCCAGCGCCAGGATCGTTTCGCGCGACTTGAGCAGGCTCATGCGGCTTTCCCCTGCGGCTGGCCGATGCCTGCGGCGGCGCGGACGAGGTTTTCGGGGGTCATCGCCTCGCCCTCGAACTCGGCGGCGATGCGGCCTTCGCGCATGACGATGACGCGGTCGGACATGCCCAGCACCTCGGGGATTTCGCTGCTGACCATGATGACAGCCAGTCCCTCGGCCGCGAGTTCGGACATGAAGTCGTGGACGGCGGCCTTGGACCCGATGTCGATGCCCTTGGTGGGCTCGTCCAGGATGATGATGCGCGGCTTCGTCGCCAGCCACTTGGCGATGACGACCTTCTGCTGGTTGCCCCCCGACAGCAGGCCCACGTCCTGATCCAGGCTTGCCGCGCGCAGATCCAGCCGCCGTGTGTATTCCCGGGCCAGCTTGAACTCTTCGGCCAGGCGCAGGAAGCCGTGGCGGCCCGTGCGGGACAGCGACGGCAGGGTGACGTTCTGGAAGATCGGCAAGCCCTTGACGGCGCCCTGCCGGCCGCGATCCTCGGGGACATAGACGATGCCCGCCTCGACCGCCTGCGCGGTGGACCGGATCACGCGGATCCCGTCGTCGATGCGGCAGGCCCCCTTGGAGGGGCGGGTGATGCCGAACAGGGCCTGCATCACCTCGCTGCGGCCCGCGCCGATCAGGCCGTAGAAGCCCAGGATCTCGCCCCGGCGCAGGGTGAAGGTGATGTCAGAGAACTCGGTCGGGTGGCAGTATCCGGCGACGGTCAGGACAGGTTCGCCGATCCGGGCCGGGCGCTTGGGATAGATCTGGTCGACCGAGCGGCCGACCATCATCTGCACCAGCTGGCCTTCGGTCACGTCGGCCATCGCGCCTTCACCGACGAACTGGCCGTCGCGGAAGACGGTCCAGCGGTCCGCGATGCGGAAGATCTCGTCGAACTTGTGGCTGATGAACAGGATCGCCTTGCCCTGGGCCTTCAGCTTTTCGACCAGCCCGTAAAGCTCGGCGATTTCCTTGTGGGACAGGGCGGCGGTCGGTTCGTCCATGATCACCACGCGGGCGTCGATGGACAGCGCCCGGGCGATGGCGACTAGGTGCTTGCTGGCGATGCCCAGGTCGCGCAGGCGCGTCGCGGGGTTCAGGTCGGCGCCGATGCCGTGCAGAATGGCGCGGGCGCGCTCGCGCATGGCGCGGCGGTCGATCAGGCCCCAGCGGGTGCGCGGCGCATGGCCGATGAAGATGTTCTCGGCCACCGTCATGTCGTCGAAGAGCACGGTTTCCTGGTGGATCGCGGTAACGCCCGCATGGCCCGCCGCCTGCGCTGTCGGAAAATGGACGGGCTGCCCATCCATCAGGATCTCGCCTTCGTCGGGCTGATGGATGCCGGTCAGCACCTTGACGATGGTGGACTTGCCCGCGCCGTTCTCGCCGATCAGCGCAGTGACCTGGCCGGGAAACAGATCCAGCCGGACGCCGCCAAGGGCGCGAACGCCGGGGAATGTCTTGACGATGCCGCGCAGGCTCAGCACCGGGGTGGCGCCGTCCTGTGGCCGGGGATCAGCCTGCATGGGTCATGTCCTTGGTGGGCCGCCCCGGACGCAACCGAGGCGGCATGATGCCAGATGTCGGGCCGATCAGAAGACCGAGCTGAACTGGTCGATGTTGCTTGCGTCGTAGGTGAACGGATCGGCCATCGCGGCCTCGTTGTTGTCATCCAGCGTGACGCTGCCCATGCGGCCGATGGGGATGGTCGCGCCGGGTTCGGCCTTGGCCTCTCCCTTGGTCAGGTGATAGGCGATCATGGTCGCGGAATAGCCCAGGTCGATCGGGTTCCAGATCGCGAAGGACTTGGACGCGCCCGACTTCACATGGCCCGCCATTTCCGAAGGCAGCCCCAGCCCGGTCACGTTCACCTGCCCGATCTTGCCCGCATCCGTCACCGCCTGCGCTGCGGCCACGATCCCCACCGAGGTCGGCGCGATGATCGCCTTGAGGTTCGGATAGGTCTGCATCAGGCCCTGCGCCTCGCGATAGGACTTGTCGGCCAGGTCGTCGCCATAGACCGTGCCCACGACCTTGACGTCGGGATAGTTGCCGGCGACCTTGTTCATCTCCTCGATCCAGGTGTTCTGGTTGGTCGAGGTGGTGGTGGCCGACAGCACCGCGACCTCTCCGCCTTCGGGCAGGTGGTCGGCGGCCAGCTTGATGATGGTGTTGCCGATCAGCGGCGCGGATGACGGGTTCAGGTTCATCATCCGGCCTTCGGGCGCCACGCCCGAGTCCCAGGAAATCACGGTGATGCCGCGGTCCATGGCCTTTTTCAGCGTCGGCACCAGCGCGTCGGTGTCGTTGGCGCTGACGGCGATGGCGTCCACGCGCTGCGCGATCAGGCTGTTGATCACCTCGATCTGGCCTTCGGCGGTGGTGTCGGTCGGGCCGGTATAGATGATCTCCACGTCGCCCAGTTCCTTGGCCGCTTCCTCGGCGCCCTTGTGGGCGGCCTCGAAGAAGCCGATGCCAAGCGCCTTGACCACCAGCGCGATGCGGGTCGTTTCCGCCTGCGCGGCCCCGGCCATCAGGGCGCTTGCGACGGCGGCCGTCGTCAGGATGTTGCGAAGAATGCTCATGTTTCCTCCCCTATGAGCAGATGCGCCTTTTATTTCCCGGCGCGTTTTCGTCGGTCTGACGCGGACTTGACCACGATCAGCCGGACTTCGGCCGCTTCCAGCATCTGGGCCGCGCCATCCTCGATCCCGTCGTCGGTGATGACGGTGTGGATGCGGGTCAGCGGGCACAGAAGCAGGCTTGATCGTTCACGGAACTTGGAACTGTCGGCCAGCACCACCAGCTCGTCCGCCTGGTCGATCAGCTTCTGTTCTGCCTGCACCAGCAGTGGATCCCCCTCCATCAATCCCAGCGGATTCAGGCCCCGGCAGCCGATGAACATGCGGCGGGCATAGAAATGATTGCTGCCGTCCTCGTCAAAGGGCGACAGGATGATGTTCTGTTCGCGATAGATGGCCCCCGCCGGCACCAGAACGGTGTTCTTGGACTGCTTCAGCAGGTGTTCGGCGATGGGAAAGCTGTTGGTGAAGACCTGCAGCCGCTTGGTCGTCAGCGGGTGGACCATCTGGAAGGTGGTCGTGCCGCCGTTGATGATGATCGCGTCGCCATCGGCGCAGAGATCCACCGCCGCCTGCGCGATGGCGCGCTTCTGCGCGATGTTGATCACCTGATTGACCGCGAAGGGCGGCGCGTTGATGCCGGCATAGACGGGCGGCGCGACGGCCTCGGCCCCGCCGCGCACCCGGCGCAGCTTCTTGGCCAGGTGCAACTGGGCGATGTCGCGGCGCACCGTCGCTTCGGACGCGCCGGTCAGGGCGCAGAGATCCGAGACGGTGACCACCGGCCGCTCTCCCACGGCGGACAGGATGATGCGGTGGCGTTCCGTTTCCAGCATGGCGTTCCCTTTCCCAGCAGCATCCTTTTGGTTCCGCGCAATGTCAATCATGTTTGAGCAAAAGAACGACCACAGGCCGGCCTGATGATCGTGTTTGAATGAAGGTGATTGACCGTGAATGTCGTTGCGCTGTATCTGATGACCCAGCGCGGTTTTCTGCCGCGTTGGGAGGGGACCCATGACCACACGCTTGGCCGCAGACCGCCTGCAAAGCCTTTGGGACGACGCCAGGGCGGCAGGCATGAGCGAGCCTGAAAAGTTGCTCTACCGCTCCAACCTGCTGGGGTCGGACAAGCGGGTGACGAATTACGGGGGCGGCAATACCTCGGCCAAGGTGATGGAAACCGACCCCCTGACCGGCGAACAGGTCGAGGTGCTGTGGGTCAAGGGATCGGGCGGCGATATCGGCTCCATGAACATGGACGGTTTCGCGACCCTCTACATGGACAAGCTGCGCGCCTTGAAGGGCAAGTATCGCGGGGCGGCGCACGAGGACGAGATGGTGGGCTACCTGCCCCATTGCACCTTCGGCCTGAACCCGCGCGCGGCCAGCATCGACACGCCGCTGCACGCCTATGTGCCGCGTGCCCATGTCGATCACGTCCATTCGGATGCAATCATCGCCATCGCGGCCTCGATCAACTCGCGGGATCTGACGCGGCAGATCTTCGGGGACGAGATCGGCTGGCTGCCCTGGAAGAAGCCCGGCTACGAACTGGGCCTGTGGCTGGAGAAGTTCGCCACCGAGAACCCCCGGGCCAAGGGCTGCGTGCTGGCAAGCCACGGGCTGTTCACCTGGGCGGACGATGCCAAGGACTGCTACCTGACGACGCTGGCGATCATCAACAAGGCGGCGGAATGGCTGGGCCGCACCGCCGGCGGCAGGCCCGCCTTCGCGGGCGCCGCCCGCCCCACCCTGTCCCCCGCCGAGCGCCGCGGCATCGCCGCGCGGCTGATGCCGGCGATCCGGGGGCTGATTTCCGGGGACCGCCACAAGGTCGGGCATTTCGACGACCAGCCCGCCGTGCTGGAATTCGTCGGATCGCAGATGCTGGAGGTGCTGGCGCCGCTGGGCACCTCTTGTCCCGACCACTTTCTGCGCACCAAGATTCGTCCGCTGGTCGTCGATTTCGACCCTGCGAACCCGGATCTTGATGCCACCATTGCCGGGCTGGGCAATGCCGTCGCCGCCTATCGTAATGATTACGCTGCTTATCATGATCGCTGCAAGAAGCCCGACAGCCCGGCCTTGCGCGATCCGAATGCAGTTGTTTACCTGGTTCCCGGCGTCGGCATGATCACCTTCGCGCTGGACAAGGCCACCGCCCGCATCTCGGGCGAGTTCTATGTCAACGCGATCAACGTGATGCGCGGCGCAAGCGCCGTCAGCGCCTATCAGGGCCTGCCGGAGCAGGAGGCCTTCGACATCGAGTACTGGCTGCTGGAGGAAGCCAAGCTCCAGCGGATGCCCAAGCCCAAGTCGCTGGCGGGCCGCGTGGCGCTTGTCACGGGCGGCGCGGGCGGCATCGGCGCGGCCACGGCCGAGCGGTTCCTGCGCGAGGGCGCCTGCGTGATGCTGGCCGATATCGACGAAGGCGCGCTGAAGACCGCGCATGACGGGCTGGCCGGCCGGTTCGGCCCTGACGTGGTGCGGTCCGTCCAGATGAATGTCACCGACGAACACCAGGTCGCTCGCGCCTATGCCGAGATGGCGGTCGAGTTCGGCGGCATCGACATCCTGGTGTCGAACGCCGGGATCGCCTCCTCCGCGCCCATAGAGGACACCTCGCTGGCCTTGTGGAACAGGAACATGGATATCCTGTCCACCGGCTATTTCCTTGTCTCGCGCGAGGCGTTCCGCACCTTCCGCACCCAAGGCATCGGCGGGTCGGTGATCTTCGTGGCCTCCAAGAACGGCCTTGCCGCCAGCCCCAACGCCAGCGCCTATTGCACCGCCAAGGCGGCCGAGATCCATCTGGCCCGCTGCCTGGCCCTGGAAGGGGCCGAAGGCGGCATCCGCGTCAATGTGGTCAACCCCGACGCCGTCCTGCGCGGCTCGCGCATCTGGGAAGGCGAATGGCTGGACCAGCGCGCCAGCACCCATGGCACCGACAAGGAGGGGCTGGAGGAGATGTACCGCAAGCGATCGATGCTGAAGCGGTCCGTCCTGCCGGAGGACATCGCCGAGGGCGTCTATTTCTTCGCCTCCGACCTGTCGGCGAAATCGACGGGCAACATCCTCAACGTGGATGCGGGCAACGTCCAGGCGTTCACGAGGTAGGCCATGATCGGCAAGAGCATCATCGAGGCGGAAAACGCCGCCCGCGAAGCCGACCTGGCCGCCGACTACGACGCCCTGGGCGCGCGGCTTGCGCGCCGGGGTATGGATATCGAAGCGCTGACCGCCCGCGCCATGGCTTTCGGCGTCGCCGTCCCCAGCTGGGGCACCGGTACGGGCGGGACGCGCTTTGCCCGCTTTCCGGGGCCGGGCGAGCCCGCGGGCATCATGGACAAGCTGGACGATTGCGCCGTGATCCACGCCCTCACGGCGGCGACCCCAAGGGTCAGCCTGCACATCCCCTGGGACAAGGCCGACCCTGCCCTGCTGGGCGAAAAGGCCGAGGAGGTCGGGCTTGGCTTCGACGCCATGAACTCCAACACCTTCCAGGACCAGCCGGGACAGGCCCGGAGCTACAAGTTCGGATCGCTGTCCCATGCCGACGCGGCCACCCGGCAGCAGGCCATCGAGCATAACCTGGAATGTATCGAGATCGGGCGGGCCATCGGGTCCAAGGCACTGACCGTGTGGATCGGGGACGGCTCGAACTTTCCGGGCCAGACCTCTCTGTCGCGGCAGTTCGACCGCTATCTGGAGTCCATGAAGGCGATCTATGCCGGGCTGCCCCAGGATTGGCGGATCTTTTCCGAACACAAGATCTATGAGCCCGCCTTCTATTCCACCGTGGTGCAGGATTGGGGGACCAGCCTGATGACCGCGCAGGAACTGGGCCCCAAGGCGCAATGCCTGGTGGACCTGGGCCATCATGCGCCCAACGTGAACATCGAGATGATCGTGGCCCGCCTGATCCGCGCGGGCAAGCTGGGCGGCTTCCACTTCAACGACAGCAAGTACGGCGACGACGACCTCGACAGCGGCACCATCGAACCCTTCCGCCTGTTCCTGGTCTTCAACGAACTGGTCGAACTGGAGGACACCCCCGGCCTGGATCTGGCCCACATGATCGACCAAAGCCACAATGTCACCGACCCCATCGAAAGCCTGATCGTCAGCGCCTGCGAAATCCAGCGCGCCTTTGTCCAGGCCAGCCTGGTGGACCGCGCGGCGCTGGACGGCTTCCGGGGGGACAACGACGCGCTGATGGCGGCGGCGACCCTGCGCGCGGCGTTCCGCACCGATGTCGAGCCGGTCCTGCAGATGGCGCGGCTGCGCGCGGGCGCGGCCATCGACCCGGTCGCCGCCTATCGCGCATCGGGCTGGCGGGCGCAGGTCGCGGAAAGCCGCCCGCGGGTGACGGGCGCGGGCGGCGGGATCGTCTGACGGGGCGGCCTTTATCTTCGCACGGTTTCGGGCGACAAGACCCTGACCTGCCGACCCGAAAGGACCACCATGACCTGCGCCTGCGGCCATCACCATCATCCCCGCCACCAGCACGAGGCCAAGGGCACGCCCGTCCCCCTGGCCAAGCCGATGTTCGGACTGACCGGGCGGCTGATCTGCCAGGACGCGGGCCAGATGATGACAGCGCTGTCGCTGCTGCCCGACCACATCCGGCTCAGCCGCGAGGAGCCGGGCTGCCTGCATTTCGACCTTTGGCAGGACGAGGATCCGCTGGTCTGGTACCTGTCGGAACTGTTCGTCGATGCCGATGCCTTTGCCGCCCACGGCCAGCGCACCGCGGCCAGCCCCTGGGGCAGCGAGGGGGCAGCGATCGGCCGCGACTTCCAGCGCCACGACGTGGTCCCGGTCATCCGCCGCGAAACGCGCCAGGATCTGGACGCCATCGACGCCCTGCTGCGCGACGCCTTCGGCGGCGATGACGAAGCGCGGCTGGTGCGCAAGCTGCGCGAGGACGGCGACCTGTCCCTGTCGCTGGTGGCGGATGCCGCAGGCACCATCCTGGGCCACGCCGCCCTGTCGCCGCTGGAAGCCGACCGCCCCGCCCATGCGCTGGCACCGTTGTCCGTCGGGCCCAAGGCGCGGCGGCTTGGCATTGGCGCGGCCCTTGTGCATCAGGCCGTGACCTGGGCCGACACGGCCTCGGTCGTCGTCGTGGGCGCGCCGGCCTATTACGGGCCGCTGGGGTTCAAGCCCGCCGACCTGTCCTCGCCCTATGCGGGACTTGCGATGCAGATGATCGGCGACCTGCCGAAGGGCAGCGCCATCCGCCATGCACCGGCTTTTGTGACGCTGTAGGACCTTGCAGCCTTGCGCCCCGGCCCCGGCTGGTTACATCTGGGGCGCAAGCACGAAAGGATCCCCCATGGCAGGACAACCGACCTTCGACGCCGCTGACGCCGCATCGGGCAGCGACCTTGGCACCCTTCCCGCATGGGATCTGACCGACCTTTATCCCGCGCCGGATTCAGCCGAACTGACCGCCGACATCGCCACCCTGGAAACCGAGGCGCGCGACTTCGCCGCCCGTTACCAGGGCAAGCTGGCCGGCCTGACTGCGCCCGAGATGCTGGCCTGCATCGAGGCCTATCAGCGCATCGACATCACCGCCGGGCGGATCATGTCCTATGCGGGCCTGCGCTATTACCAGAACACGGTGGACGCCGCCCGCGCCAAGATGATGGGCGACCTGCAGGGGCGCATCACCGACATCACCACGCCTCTGGTCTTCTTCAGCCTGGAATTCAACCGCATCCCCGACGAGACCTATGAGGCGGTCTTCGCGGCTGCAGACGGACCCGCACGCTACAAGCCCGTCTTCGACCGGATGCGCGCCATGCGCCCCTACCAGTTGTCGGACGAGCTGGAACAGTTCCTGCACGACGCTTCCGTTGTCGGTGCCGCCGCCTGGAACCGCCTGTTTGACGAAACCACCGCCGCGCTGGAGTTCCAGGTCGGGGCTGAGACGCTGGGCCTGGAGGCCACGCTGAACCTGCTGACCGACCACGACCGTGCGCGGCGCGAGGCCGGCGCCCGCGCGCTGGCCGAGGTCTTCGGCAGACATGTCAAGCTGTTCGCCCGCATCCACAACACGCTGGCCAAGGAAAAGGCCATCGAGGACAAGTGGCGCAAGATGCCCACCCCGCAGACCGGGCGGCACCTGTCGAACCATGTCGAGCCCGAGGTGGTCGAAGCGCTGCGCAATGCCGTCACCGCCGCCTATCCGCGCCTGTCGCATCGCTATTACGCCCTGAAGGCCAGGTGGCTGGGCCTGGACAAGCTGCAGGTCTGGGACCGCAACGCGCCGCTACCGACCGCGCCTGCCCGCACCATCGGCTGGGACGAGGCGCGGCAGACGGTGCTGGATGCCTATGCCGGTTTCTCGCCGCGGCTGGCGGAACTGACCGTGCCCTTCTTCGAGCGTGGCTGGATCGATGCCGCCGTGACGCCGGGCAAGGCACCGGGTGCCTTCGCCCACCCGACGGTGACCACCGTGCATCCCTATGTCTTGCTGAACTATCTGGGCAAGCCGCGCGACGTGATGACCCTGGCGCACGAACTGGGCCACGGGGTGCATCAGCGGCTGGCGGCCGGACAGGGCGAATTGCTGGCCTCGACCCCCCTGACGCTGGCCGAGACAGCCTCGGTCTTCGGAGAGATGCTGACCTTCCGCGCGCTTCTGGCCCGGACCACCGACCCCGTCGAGAAGAAGGCCCTGCTGGCCGGCAAGGTCGAGGACATGATCAACACGGTCGTCCGCCAGATCGCCTTCTACGACTTCGAGTGCAAGCTGCACGCGGCCCGGGCCGAGGGCGAGCTGACCCCCGACGACATCAATGCGCTGTGGATGTCGGTCCAGGCCGAGAGCCTTGGTCCGGTCTTCGAGTTCATGCCGGGATACGAAACCTTCTGGACCTATGTGCCCCATTTCGTGCACTCGCCCTTCTACGTCTATGCCTATGCCTTTGGCGACGGGCTGGTGAACGCGCTTTACGCGACCTACGAGGGCGGGCTGCCGGACTTCCAGCAGAAGTATTTCGACCTGCTGGCGGCGGGCGGATCGAAGCACCACAAGGAATTGCTGGCCCCCTTCGGGCTGGATGCCTCGGATCCGAAGTTCTGGGACAAGGGACTGTCGATGATCGAAGGCTTCATCGACGAGCTTGAGGCCCTGGAAGCCTGAGGCGATGCTGAAGCGGATCCTCGGGGGCGCGGCAGGGCTGGTCGTGCTGGCAGCGGCGGCTTTCCTTGTCTTCGCGCCGGGCTATGTCGAACGGGGGTTGAACCCCGTGCGGCTGCCCGCCGAAGGCTGGCCCGTCGGCGCGCAGGCGCAGGCACTGCATGACCGGCTGGTGATCGGCGACTGGCATTCCGACGCCTTGCTGTGGGACCGCGACATCCTGGACCACGCTAGGCGGGGCCACACGGATGTGCCGCGCCTGGCTGAGGGCAACGTGGCCGTGCAGGTCTTTACCACCGTCACGAAAAGCCCGCGCGGCCAGAACTATGACCAGAACAGCGCAGAGGCCACCGACAACATCACCCCCCTGTTCATGGGACAACTGCGTCCCGTGCGGTCCTGGTTCTCGCTGCGGGAACGGGCGCTGCTGCAGGCCGAGGCGCTGGCGGAGGCTGCCGGAAAAGCGCCCGAGCAGCTGCGGCTGATCCGCACCCGGGGCGACCTGCAAGCTGTCCTGGATGCGCGGGCGGGCGGACAGCGGGTGCTGGGCGCGCTGCTGGGCATGGAGGGCGGGCATCCCCTGGAAGGCGACATTGCCAACCTTGACGTGATGCATGGCGCGGGCTTCCGGCTGATCGGCCTGACGCATTTCTTCGACAACGAACTGGGCGGCAGCCTGCATGGCGAAGGCGGCACCGGCGCGGGACTGTCGGATTTCGGGCGCCAGGTGGTTCAGGACATGATCGGGCGCGGCATGGTGATCGACCTGGCCCACGCCTCGCCCCTGATGGTGCAGGACGTCCTGGAAATCGAGGGCGCGCGCCCGATCCTGTCCCATACCGGTATCCACGGCCATTGCGGCAGCGCGCGGAACCTGGACGACGATCTGGTCCGCCAGATCGCCGCCAAGGGCGGCGTGATCGGCATCGGCTTCTGGTCCGACGTGGTCTGCGGCGGCACCCCCGCCCATATCGCGGAAAGCATCGTCGCCGCCATCCGCCTGGTGGGCGAGGATCACGTCTCGCTCGGCTCGGACTATGACGGTTCGGTCGGCGTGCCCTTTGACGCGGCGCAGCTGTCGGCGCTGACCCAGGCGCTTCTGGACGAGGGCCTGTCCGAGACCCGGATCGCCAAGGTCATGGGCGGCAACATGATCCGTTATTTGTCTGAAACCCTGCCCGAAGGCTGAACCATGAAGCGAACGACCCTGCTGCATTCCGAACTTTCGCACCTGATCGCCGCGATGGGGCATGGCGACCTGCTGGTCATCGGCGATGCCGGGCTGCCGGTTCCCCCCGGCGTGCGCTGCATCGACCTGGCCGTGACGCGCGGCGTGCCGCGCTTTCTCGACGTGCTGGACGCGGTGCTGGCCGAACTGGTCGTGGAACGATCCGCCTGGGCCGGCGAGGCATCCGCCGATCTGGACGGCCAGTTGCGCGCCCGCGACCTGGGTGAGCCCCGCATCGTCGCGCATGATGCCTTCAAGGCGCTCAGCCGCGACGCCCGCGCCATCGTGCGCACCGGCGAATTCACGCCCTATGCCAATGTCGCGCTGTGGTCAGGCGTGGCGTTCTGACCCTGCGGAACCTGCTGCAAGGGACGGCGTTCGGTCGCAGATCATGCAAGTGGAGTGTGGACGGATGCAGAAGACCCTTCTCGGCCTTGGCGCCATTCTCGCAATTCTGACGCTGGCCGGTTGCCAGACCGCGCAGGGCATTGGCCGTGACGTTTCGACCGCGGGCCAGGTGATCCAGCAGGAAAGCGCGGAAGCCGCCTCGGGCATGTAACGACAAAGGCGGCCTTGCGGGGCCGCCTTTGATCGTCAGGATTGTCTGGTCGAAGGATGTTGTCTTGCCGCCGCCTGGATCTTCCTGGCAATCGGCCAGGTCCAGCCGATCTGGCGCGACCGGTTGGGCCGCAGATAGACCCAGTTCAGCAGCGCGGCGGGAACACCCAGGGCCAGGCCGATGATGGCGCCCCAGATGAATGTGGCGGCATTGACATGGCCCATGGCCAGCCCTGCGATCACCACCGCCCCGCCGATACAGGCGACCCAGATATGGATCAGGAACAATCGAAGGTGCATGATCATGCTCCGACATGAATGTGCCGGAGAAAACGTAATGACGGCATCAGCGGTTCCAACACGGGAGGATGCGATGCGACTGATGTTTCTTGTTCCTTTGCTGCTACCGCTGCCGGCGGCGGCCTTTACCGCGCAGAACGGCATGACGGCGGTGCAGACCGGCCCGTCCGAGATCACGGTCATCCACGAGGTGCAGCGCGGCGACACCGACTACTGGTGCGCGGCGGGCGATTTCGCGCAGCGCGTGATGAGGCTGCCGGGCAAGACGCCGATCTGGCGCGCCTCGCCCAAGCCGCGCCGCGGGGGCGAGGGCATCGTCTTCACGCTGGACCCCGCGCGGGCCGCCGAAGGGGCGGGATTGTCGCAGTTTGGGACAGGCGAGCGGGACGGCTCGATCCCGGTCGCAATGGCGGTCGGCAGCTTCTGCCGGAGGTTCGTGCCTTACTGGAGCGATTGAGGGCCCGTTAACCCGATTGCGCGATGATGAGGCATGTCGCGCTATCGCCGCCCTCGCCTGTCCTGTGTTCCGATCTTCTTCACCGTCGCGCTTGCGCAGCGGGGCGGGCGGCTGCTGGTCGATCAGGTCGCACTGTTGCGAGAAGCGGTGGGGGTGACACGGGCGGAACGACCCTTCGGAATCGATGCCTGGGTGGTGCTGCCGGATCACCTGCATTGCATCTGGCGGCTATCCGAGGGGGATTGCCATTATTCGACAGAATGGCGGTTGATCAAGGCGCGGTTCTCTCGCGGTTTGCCAGCGGGACTGTTACGCGGCAGCCATGTGGCGCGGCAGGAACGCGGCATCTGGCAGCGACGGTTCTGGGAACATCATATCCGCGATGACGAGGATCATGCGGCGCATATGCAGTATTGCTGGTTCAATCCGGTGAAACATGGATATGTGGAACGGGCCGAGGATTGGCCGTATTCGTCATTCCACCGCGACAAGGCGGCCGAAAAGGTGGCGTAGGGTGCGTGCTGGCACGCACCATGCAAGAGGAGTGGGCGGAGCATTAGCAGCGCGGACATTAACCAACAGTCAGGTGGTGGCGCAACCCATAGGGTGCGTGTTCACACGCTCAATTGGTGTGGATGGCGAGGAGGTGGTGCGTGCCAGCACGCACCCGACACTTGCTGGCGCTCGGCCGAAGGAGATTACGACTATGGCGTCCGGTGGGGTGGGCCCCCACGCTTGCTAGCGACGGTCCTCACGAAGCTTTGCAAACTCCTTAAGACCAGGATGGACTTTAAATCTAACCGATTGGGGATCCCAGGAAGATGAAACATTATCATATTGAAACATCCAACTAGATCCCCCGTAACCGCTTCTAGATTCATAACCTATGACCGAGAACCTATGTAGAAGTTCTAGGGCATTGTCAGCATCTACTAGTGTTCGCCACCTGACATAAGATACCCGGTTTAAGCTGACTATCGGATGGATCAAACGGCCTTGTGCGAAGCGCTTAGTAACGGTCTGGATCCCGCATAGCTGACGTCGAGCCTTACCTTACGCTGCCAAGAGTGAAGCAGCGATAAACGAGGAATCATCTGTTAGATTGTGAACACTAGATTCATAGAGGATTTTTGAGCTCCATATTCCTTTGTAAATTCGTCCCTTTGAAATACTTCCTTCTCCATAATAGATAGCGTCCGCAATGCATCTTCCCAATCCTCCCAATGGGGCTTTATTTCATCATCAAGCTCCGCCTTCAAGTAAGGAGAATAAATTTCTCGGGCATTTACAATATCTTTATTTGTAAATACAAGCGGCAAATCTTCGATATTCTGCAAAGTATTCCTTGCCTTGGCATCAACTAACTCCTGCTTTCTACGGCGCTTTGCAACTTGCAGACTTGCATTAAGAAACTTGATAACATCTCTTGGACGCTTCATCGTTCTTGCAACAACATGATTCCACTTAGGTTGGCTTCCACGCATTGCCTGATCGTCGATAACATTATTCTAAGAAAAAGAGTTTCCCAACTTTGCGCGAATACGCGCCTCAACCACGTCCTTTAGTGCATCGCTATCCCACTCAATAGCAAATGCTCTAGTCTGAGTGATCTTATTCTTGTCAGAAAACGCAAGGCTGTTCCAAAGATCTTCACGAAGGTGAACAACGATTGAAAAGAGCGCACTCTTTTCAATGAACATTCTTCTTAAATCACGCACAGCGATAATTAGACCTGAAAGCATAGACTTCATAGTTGAGTCTACAATTCGAAGTCCTGCGTCAAGTTCATCAAAATGGATAAACACTTTAGGCAATTTTGCAGACCTGGAAATAACAATACAATGCTCCAAAATAGCATCTGTTAGGGCATTCAACTCAAGGCCAAGCTTTCGATCGTCACTTTCTCTAGCTAGATTGACACCCCCAATACTGTTTCCCAAAACAGAAGGATTCAATGCTATTCCTAGTGTTCGCCACCTGACATAAGATACCCGGTTTAAGCTGACTATCGGATGGATCAAACGGCCTTGTGCGAAGCGCTTAGTAACGGTCTGGATCCCGCATAGCTGACGTCGAGCCTTACCTTACGCTGCCAAGAGTGAAGCAGCGATAAACGAGGAATCATCTGTTAGATTGTGAACACTAGTGTTCTGAATCTGACGCTTGCTACCTGTTCCCGCGGATACCATCGAGTGCATCGAGCGCTCGCCGTTCACGGG
>NZ_JAPTYD010000032.1 GCF_026913015.1 Paracoccus benzoatiresistens | reverse complement strand
TCACGCAGGTCGCTGAAAACGCATCTCCGCCCCAGGCAGACAGCTCTGATGCTGGCGAAAGATCCTGGTCGGACTGCATGACGTAATCCGCAAAAGCTATACGGCAACCGCACATTTAGCCGATCCACTAACCTGACGATACCTTTACAGTCCTTGTCAGTTATCAACCGACCGCACCCGTACCCGATGGTCGTCGCCGATGCTGACAAGAGCGCTTGGCTCTGGTGGGCGGCTTATCTCGGGGCGCTGATCAATATACGGCCAGAACCGGGTGCCGGACGGAGGTTCGGGTGCGGGAGGCAGAATATCCTGGGCGCCGCCGGTCAGGCGTGCGGGGTTGGGAATGGTCTCGATGAGGCGCCGGGTATAGGGATGGGCGGGTGCCGTGAAAACCTCCCGCCAGCCGCCTTCCTCGACGATCTGGCCCGCAAACATCACCGCCACCCGGTCCGAGACATGCTCAACCACGCCCAGGTCGTGCGAGATCATCAGGTAGCTGAGACCGAGGTTCTGCTGCAGGTCCATCAGCAGGTTGATGATCTGCGCACGGATCGACACGTCCAGGGCACTGACCGGCTCGTCCAGCACGATCAGCCGTGGCCCCAGGATCAGCGCCCGCGCGATGCCGATGCGCTGGCGTTGACCGCCCGAGAACTCGTGTGGATAGCGCATGGCGTGTTCGGGTAGCAGGCCGACTTGCCGCAGTGCTGTCGCGACGCGGTCAGCGCGTTCGGCGCGATCCTTGACGCCATGCAGCATCAAAGGCTGCGACAATGCGCGGCCGATGGTCTCGCGCGGGTTCAGGGTCGAGAAGGGATCCTGAAAGACGATCTGGGCAAGCCGCGCACGGGCAAGCCGGTCGGGTGCGCCGGGACCGTAGACCGGCAGGCCCTCGACGGTAATGGCGCCTGAACTGGGCGCTTGCAGGCCCATGATCGCCAGTGCGGTGGTGGACTTGCCGCAGCCGCTTTCACCAACAAGGCTTACGCATTGGCCAGGCTGGACCGCCAGATCCACGCCGTTGACCGCGTACAGGGTCCGACGTTGCCTCAGCAGTCCACCTGCGACGGGAAACCGCACATGCAGGCCCTCAACCGACAGGATCGGTTCGCTTGCGCGTGCGGGGATGGTCGCGGCGCTCATGCGGCCTCTCCCCTGGGACACAGATAGGTCGCGGCGAAGTCCGGGGCATCGCGGTCGATCGCCATGTCCAGATCGGCCAGGCGGTGGCGCCCTTCGGTCGCGCGGCTTCCCAGGCGGGGCAGGGCGGCCAGAAGGCCCTGCGTGTAGGGGTGACGGGGGTCGGTGAACAGCGCCTTCGCGTCGCGCAGTTCCAGCAGGCGGCCGTTCGCCATGACGCCGACACGCTGGCACATCTGGGCGATCACCCCGAGATCGTGGCTGATCAGCAGGACGGCCGTGCCCTGGCGTTCGCAGAGTCCGCGGATCAGGCGCAGCACCTCGGCCTGGACGGTGACATCCAGCGCAGTGGTCGGCTCGTCCGCAATCAGCAGGTCTGGGCCGCAGGCCATCGCCATGGCAATCATCACCCGCTGCCGCAACCCGCCGGACAACTGGTGGGGATAGGCGCGCGCGCGTCCTTCAGGGTCAGGCACCTGCACTGCGGCAAGCGCCTCGACGGCCTTTGGTCCGGCTTCCGACCAGGACAGCCCGCGGTGCAGCACGAACATTTCGGCGATCTGGCGGCCGATACGGGCCAGCGGGTTCAAGGCTGACATCGGTTCCTGGAAGATCATCGAGATGCGGTCGCCGCGCAGTTTGCGCATCGACCGGCGCGACATCGCCAGCAGGTCCTGCCCGCCGTAAAGCGCCTGTCCCCTCAGGGTTGTCAGGGGCCTGCGATTGAGGCCCATGAGCGCCAGTGCCGAGGCCGACTTGCCGCTGCCCGACTCTCCTACCAGCCCGAAGATCTCGCCTGGCAGGATGTCGAAGCTGAGATCGCGGACGATCTGCACTGGGGGCCCAGACCGGTTCGGGATGCCGATCGTCAGGCCGCGGATGTCCAGCAGGGGGCCGCTCATGCGCGCACCTGCATGCGGGGGTCCAGCCAATCGCGCATGCCGTCGCCCAGCAGGTTGAAGCCCAGGACGGTGACGAAGACGGCGAGGCCGGGGAAGATCGTGGCCCAGGGGACGCTGCGGATCGCCTCGCGCGCGTCGGTCAGCATGTTGCCCCAGGACGGCGCCGGGGGGCGGATGCCCAGGCCCAGGAAGGACAGGGCCGCCTCGGCCAGCACCGCCTCACCGATGCCGAGGGTCGCCATGACCAGGACCGGCCCGACGATGTTCGGCAGCAGCTGGGTCAGCATGATGCGGATGTCGCCGTAACCCAGGGTGCGCGCCGCCTGGACATAGCCTTGCGACTTCAGCGACATGACGGCGCTGCGGGTGATGCGGCAGCTCCAGCTCCAGTTCGTCAGGCCGAGCGCGATCAACAGGCTGGGCACGCCGGGGCCAAGGACCGCCATGATGGCGAGGGCGAAGACCAGCGACGGAATGGCCAGCATCAGGTTGGTCAGCCCGTTCACCACGTCGTCCCACCAGCCGCCCCAATAGCCCGCCGACAAGCCCAGGGCGATGCCGATGGTAGAGTTGATGGCCTGCGCCACGATGCCGATGGTCAGCGACACCCGTGCCCCATAGAGCACGCGCGCGAACACATCCCGTCCTTGGCTGTCGGTGCCGAACCAGTGGTCCCAGGACGGCGGCATTTCCGAATTCATAAGGTCGGCATCGAGGATTGGGTCATGCGGCGTCAGCAAAGGTGCAAAGACCGCGCCCAGGATCACCAGCGACACAAGCGCAAGGCCCAGCGTCAGGTTCAGGCGGAAGGGCATTCGCATGATGGTCCTCAACGAAGGCTGATGCGGGGGTCGATCACGGCATAGATCACATCCACCAGCACGTTGATGACCAGGAACCACAGGACGATCACCAGGATCGTGCCTTGCACGACCGGGATGTCGCGGATCGCAACGCTATCCACCATCAGAGAGCCGAGGCCGGGCCAGGAAAACAGCTTCTCGATCACCAGGGCCTGTCCCAGCAAAGAGCCGATCTGCAGTCCCAGCGTCGTCACGATCAGCACCATGACGTTGCGCAGGACATGCCAGCGGATCATCTGCGCAGGACTGGTGCCCTTTGCCATTGCGGTGCGGATATGATCCGATCCCATGACTTCCAGGACGCCGGCCCGGGTTGTCCGCGCCAGAAGGGCCAGCGGCGCGAACCCCAGGGCGATCGCGGGCAGGATCAGGTTTCGCAGCCGCCCGTCGCCATAGCCGAAGCTGGGCAGCCATCCCAATTGCAGGGCAAAGACATACATCAGCAGCAATCCCAGCCAGAATTGCGGCATGGACAGGCCAGACACCGCGCCGATCATCGTGATGCTGTCCAGCAGGCTGCCGGGGCGCATCGCCGCCAGAAAGCCCAGGGGAATGCCGACCGTCACCGCCAGGGCCATGGCCGACAACGCCAGTTGAAGCGAAGGCCAGATCCGCGCGGCGATCAGGTCGACCACCGGTTCGCGGGTACGGAAGGACGTGCCCAGGTCGAATTGCGCCAGCCGCACCAGATAATCCCAGAACCGGACCGGCAGCGGCTTGTCCAAACCGAACTGCGCATTGATCTGTGCGACCAGTTCCGGCGACAGTGCCCGCCGACCGCCGCCGGTCATGGTGCCGGCAAAGCTGCCGGGCAGAACGCTGAAGATCAGGAAGATCAGCGCCGCCACGGCCAGCAATGTCGGGATCATCTGCAGCAGCCGCCGCAGGATGTAACGGCCCATTCTTCCGTCCCCCGTTCTTATTGCAGTGAAGACCCCGCGGCGGCGAACCGTCGCGGGACCTCGGCCTTATTGCGGCTTGCGATCGGCCGGTGCGGTATCGTCGATCCAGATCTTGTCGTAATCCTGGATCGCCAGTTCCTGCGGGTTGCCACGAAGGCCGTGGACCCAGGGCTGATGGGCCATCACCGCCTTGTTGTAGTTGAAGAACCAGTAGGGCGCTTCCTCGCGGATGATACCGTCGGCCTGGCGGATCAAATCGTTGCGCTTGGCCTCGTCGCGTTCCTGCTGGGCGGCCTCGTAGAGTTTGTCCACCTCGGGGTTGCTGAACTTGGTATAGTTGCAGGCCGACTGGGCCGTCTTGCTGTAGAAGCAGCGCAGGATGTTCAGCGGGTCCGGCCCGCTGGACAGCGACCAGATGAAGGCGGTGAAGTTACCGGCCGTGATGCGGTCTTCCAGGACGGCATTCTCGACCGGCTCGACGCTGGCGCGGATGTTCGCCTTGGCCAGCATCGGGATGATGGCCTCGACGATGGGGGCGCCCCAGCTTTCGTTCTGGTTGGCGATCACCGGCAGGTCGATGCCATCGGCGTGGCCAGCTTCCTCCAGCAGGGCCTTGGCCTTTTCGGGATCATAGGCATAGCCCTGTGCATCCGGGTCGAAGGCGGGCGAGGTCGTCGGCATGAAGCCCACCGCCGGGAAGGCCTTGCCCTTGACCAGCCTGTCGATGATCAGGTCCTTGTCGATCCCGTAATTGACCGCCTGGCGGACCCGCTTGTCGTCGAAGGGGGGCTTCGTCGTGTCGAAGCCCACCACGCGGGTGAACAGTTCGGCCACCTCCAGCAGGCCTTTCGACAGATCAGGGTCGGCCTGGTATTCCTGATATTGCTGGCTGCCCAGGACAGAGACGTCGATTTCCTGGTTGCGGAATGCGACGTCGCGCGCCGCGGCCTCGCCCATGATCAGGATGTTGAGCCGGTCCAGATAGGGCTGGTCATCCTCGCCGAAAAAGCCCTCGAACCGCTCGAAGCTGACGCGTGATCCAGGGACATGCTCGACAAAGCGGAACGGGCCCAGGCCGACCGGCTGGGTCGCCTGCGTATCGCCCTCGACATTCGACGGATAGATCGGGACATAGTTCTGCATCAGGTCAAAGCCAGGATCCTGGCTGGCGGTGAAGGTGATCTCCAGCGTGTGGTTGTCGATCTTCTTCAGGCCTGACATCTCAGTCGCGCTGCCGCCCTGGACGTCTTCAAAGCCCTTGATACGCGAGATGAAGTTCGCGCTTGGCGAGGCCGTCGCCGGAGTGGCGATGCGGTTATAGCTGTAGATGACATCGTCGGCGGTGAAAGGCTTGTCATTATGGAACACCGCGTCGTCGCGCAGCTTGTAGGTATAAACCAGCCCGTCGTCGCTGATGGTCACGTCGGTGAAGAGGTCGGGCTCGGGCTTGCCGGTTTCGGGATTCCACTTGTAGAGGCTGCGATGCATGGCATGGGCCACGATCTCGGTCTGGACCTCGGCCGAGGCGGTGATATCCAGCGTGCCCACGCTGCTGCCATAGGGCGCGGTGAAGTTCAGCGTGCCGCCCCTCTGAACGTCTTGCGCCCAGGCTGCGGGTGCGCACAGCGCGGTTCCCGCAAGCAGCAGGGCGCCAATGGTGGCTCTCATGATCATCGTTACTCCTCCCCTTTTATTGTCGTTTGCGCCCTCAGGTCCCGGTGCGGTCAAAAACCACGGCGCCTCCCAGCACCGTCAGCTCGCAAGCCGTGTCGTTCAGGATTTGCTCGGGCGTGGCGGTCAGAAGATCGTGCGAAAAGACCGCGATGTCGGCCACCATTCCCGGTTGCAGCCGTCCCTTGAAAATCTCTTCCCGGGCCAGCCAGGCGCCGTTTTCGGTATAGACCGTCAGCGCCGTTTCGTTGTCCACGACCTCGCCTGCCACCATGTCGGTCCCTTTCCAGGTGCGGCGGGTCAGCATCTGATGCAGGTTCGGGCGCGGATCGGTGCGGCACACGGGTGAATCGCTGCCGGTGCCGGGCCGGAACCCCATGTCCAGCCAAGTCTTCAGCGGAGAGACGCCGCGCGTCACCTCCTCGTCCATGACGGCAAGATAGCTGTCGCCGAAATCATGGACAAAGACCTGCTGGGGCGAGGGCTCAATGCCCGCGGCCTTCATGCGGGCGTGCTGCTGGGGCGTTGACATGCAGCAATGCTCGACCCGGTGACGGCGCGCGGGATCGGGCTGCGCAGCCAGCGCCTTCTCGTAGGCGCCGATCAGCTGGTCGATGGCCATGTCGCCGATGGCATGGCAGGCAAGCTGGTAGCCCTGGGCATGGTATTCCGCGACAAGGCTCTCCAACTGCTGAGTCGGCAGCATCTGCACGCCGAAATTGTCGGGCTGGCCGCGATAGGCCCGGCTCATCCAGGCGGTCCGACCCCCCAATGAGCCATCGAGAAAGATCTTGACCGCGCCGACCCGCAGCATCTCGTCGCCGACCCCGGTGACCAGCCCCGCCCGGAAGCAGGGGTCCACGATCGAACTGCCGGGATCCCCCAGCAGCGTGAGCGAAACCCGCACCGGCAGCCGCCCGTCGCGCTTTGCCAGGTGATAGGCGTGGATCTCGTCCATGCCGGCGATCATGCCGACCGCCGCGTCCATGCAACTGGTGATGCCATGCGCCAGCAGCTGCCGCCCGCCCGCTTCGATGGCGGCAATTAGTTCGTCCACGTTTGGCACAGGAATATGGGTGGTGACCAGGTTCTGCGCATTCTCGGCCAGCATCCCGGTCAACACGCCGTTCTCGACTTCAATCACGCCGCCTTCCGGCGCGGGGGTCGATGCCGTCACGCCGGCAATCTCCATCGCCCGGCTGTTGGCGACCGAGACATGGCCGCAGGTGCGTGTCAGAAGGACCGGGTGATCGGGCGCGGCAGCATCCAGTTCGGTCCGGTGCGGATGGCGGCCGATGTCAAGCTTCTGCTGCTCATAGCCGCGGGCGCGGATCCATTCACCCTTGGGCGTGACTGCGGCCCGGGCCCGGATTGCTGCCAGCACGGCCTCCAACGTCGGCGTGGCCTGCGGCGAGGCATCGACATGGCCCAGGACCAGTCCGGTGGAGATCAGGTGCAAATGGTTGTCGTACAGCCCCGGCATGGCGAACCGACCGTCCAGATCGACGATCCGGGTGCCTTCCCCGATCAGCGGCGCGATCTCGGCATCGCTGCCCACCGCCAGGACCTTGCCTTGCCAGGCAGCAAGCGCCTGCTCGACCGGAAGACCCGCGCCACACCAGATGGTGCCGCCTCTCAGCACCAGATCCGCAACAGGGCTCATTGATCCTCCCAAGTATTTCAGGGCAGGTTAGTCGCTGTCTGCAAGATGGCAAGGAAAGTCTTGCAAATTCTTCCTTGTCTTTTCATTGGCTCGGACACAGCCTCACCCCGTGCCGGAGACCGGGGAGCCACGTATGAAAGTCTTTATCAGCGCCGACATGGAGGGCACGGCAGGCATCACCTGCTGGCCCGAGACCGAGCGCGACAAGCCCGAGTATGCCGAGTTCCAGCACCTGATGACGGCCGAAGTGGTGGCCGCCTGCGAAGGTGCCCTGGAGGCGGGTGCGACCGAGATCGTCATCAAGGATGCCCACCATACCGGGCGCAACCTTCTGGTGGACCGCCTGCCGCCGCAGGCGCGGATCATCCGCGACTGGTCTGGCCATCCCCATTCGATGATGTTCGGCATCGACCGCGACTGCGTGGCTGCAATCTATACGGGCTATCACGACGCCGCCGGCACCGACAGCAATCCGCTGGCGCACAGCTTCAACGGCAAGATCATGCGGCTGACGATCAATGGCACGCTCGCCTCGGAATTCACCGTGAACGCGCTGACCGCGGCCTCGCTGGGCGTGCCTTCGGCGTTCCTGTCGGGCGATTGCGGAATCTGCGCGGCGGCCAAGGCTCTGGCGCCGGGGATCGTGACGGCGCCGGTCAGCCAGGGCTTCGGGCCCGCCACGTCCTCGGTTGCTCCCGCACGCGCCCGCGACCTGATCCGCGAGGGCGTCACGGCGGCACTGTCCGAACTGCCCCTGCGCAGCCATCCACCGCTGGCCCCCCGCTGGGACGTCGAGGTGGAGTTCAGCACCCCCACCGAGGCCTATCGCGGCAGCTTCTTCCCTGATGTCGAGCACCCCGAGCCGCGCAGGCTGCGTTTCGCCCGCGAGGATTGGTTCGAGGTTCTGCGGACGCTGCGTTTCCTTTGGTGACCGGCCGGCCCGGACCAGGGCGACGGCACGCGATTTCACGGCCGATCATGCTTTGTCGGTCTTCTGGTAGACAACCTCTCCGCCACGCAGGGTCATCTCGCAGACCGCTCCCAGCAGCGCCTCGGGGGCGACGGTGGTCAGGTCGCGGTCAAAGACGGCGATATCGGCCAGTTGGCCCGGTTCCAGCCGGCCCTTCAGCGTCTCCTCGTGCGAGGCGTAGGCCGAGGCCCAGGTATAGGCGTGCAGCGCCTCGTCGATGGACAGACGATGCTCGGGGCCGAACACCTTGCCTGTGCGGGTCTTGCGGGTCACCAGGTTGTAGATCACGGCGCGGGGGTCGATGTCGGTCACCGGGCAATCGGTCGAGGCCGAGGGATGCAGCCCCCGCTCGATCCAGGTGCGGAACGGGTGCGAGGCCGCGATGCGGCTCGCCTCCAGCACGGTTTCGTAGTTGTCGCCGAACCAGTAGAGGAACGAGGGCTGTGAGACAGGCAGGACATGCAGGCGCTCCATCCGATCCATCTGGTCGGGGCGCAGCCAGCCGCAATGCTCGATCCGGTGGCGGCGGTCTGGGACGGGGTTGGCGTCCTGCGCGGCCTCGATGGCGTTCAGGACCTCTTCGATGGCAGCGTCGCCGATGGCATGGATGCCCATCTGCCAGCCCGCGTCATGGGCTTGGCGCACCATTGCATTCAGTTCCTCCTGGTCGGGAATGCACAGCAGTCCCTTGTTGCCCGGATCGCCCATGTAATCCTGCGTCATCGCGGCGGTCTTCGATCCGGCGCTGCCGTCGGTGAAGATTTTGACAGGTCCCATGCGGAACATCTCGTCCCCGTCGCCCGTCGCCAGCCCTTCGGCCATGACCTTGGGCAGGATGGAACGCGTCTTGTCGCCCATCACGCAGCCATAGACCCGGACAGGCAGGCGGCCCTCGGCATGCGCCCGGCGATAGGCTAGCATCTCGTCCCAGCCGGCATGCAAGCCGATCGCGGCCTCCATGACCGAGGTGATGCCATGGCTCAGCATCAGGCTGCCCGCCTGCTCGATCGCTTCGACCATTTCGTCTAGCGAAGGATGGGGCAACACGGCCTCGAAGGCTTCGCGGCCCGTCTCGGCGACCATGCCGGTCAGCCGGCCGTCGCGGATCTCTATCAGGCCGCCCTCGGGCTGCGGAGTCGTCTCGTCGACGCCAGCCAAGGCCAGGGCGCTGCTGTTGGCCACGGCGGAATGGCCATCGGTGCGCACGATATAGCAGGGATGGTCGGGACAGGCCTGGTCCAGTTCATCCCGGTGCGGGAAGCGTTCAACATCCAGCAGGAAATGGTTGAACCCTCGCCCCAGAACCCATTCGCCCCTGGGCGTCACGGCCGCCCGTGATGCCAGGGCCTGCAGCAGCGCAGCCAGCGTCGGCGCGGCGTCGTGGCGCAGATCGACCTGGTTCATGGCGATGCCGACCGGCAGCAGATGCATGTGCGCGTCGTTAAGGCCCGGCATGGCGAAGCGTCCACCAAGGTCGATGACGCGCGTATCCGTGCCGATCAGCCCGCGCATGTCCGCTGCGGTGCCAATGGCCATGATGCGACCTTGTCGCATCGCCACGGCTTCGGCCTTGGGCTTTCCCAGCCCGCACCAGACCACGCCGCCGGTCAGCACCAGATCCGCTGTATCCACCGTTCATCCCCCCAGATTTTGCATTCCAGGCAGAGTGGACTTTCCACGGTCCCAGTTGTCAACAAACATCGGTTTGCCGGGCAGAGGCACGTTATTGAAGGGAATCCTGGCCCGCTTGGCATCGCCAGATCCGATGTTGATGCAGCCTGGCCCGCAACTCAGGAAAACGGCTCTGCCGCCTCGGCCAGGCAATCGGCCAGGGACGTGCGCACGGTTCCGTCCCGGCCGACGAACCTGTCCACCGCCAGCATCGAATTCAGGACAGCCTCCTGCGTGGCTTCCGCCGCAGCCTGGAAAAGCAGGTCGATCCGGCTCTCGCTCAGGATGCGCCGGCTGACGATATCCTGGTCCTCGTCATGATCGACCGGATTGGCGGTCGAAAATGCGATGGTGATGTCGCCGCTGCCATGTCCCCAGAACGAGCCCAGTCGCGCCAGTCCCGCACCGCCCCGGCGGGCTACCCGGCTCAACTGCCGGTGTTCCAGCGGCACATCGGTGGCCAGCACCACGATGACGGAACCTTTTTCGGCCGTCCCGGCCTCTGCGCCGGGGGGCGACGGACGGCGGCCGTCGGGCAGGATCAGGTCGCCCGCCCTGCCGAAGTTCGTCAGGACAAGCGCGCCCAGGTGAAATTCCTCTCTTGCGATCTCAATCCGCCTCGAGGCCGATCCGATCCCGCCCTTGAACCCGAAGCATGTCATGCCCGTGCCGGCCCCGATGCTGCCTTGCTCCACCGGGCCGCCATGCGCCGCCGCCAGCGCAGACCGTGCATGGTCTTCGGTGACTGCCATCGCTTGGATGTCGTTGAGGGGACCGTCGTTACATTCGCCGACCACGGCGTTGACCGTGGAAGTGGTGCGGCCGATCTCGGGATTGCGCGCCAAGGCATCGCGGATCAGGGCTGCGCTGCAAGCTGCGACCGAAAGCGTGTTGGTCAAGAGGATCGGCGTCTCGATCGTGCCAAGTTCGTCAATCTGCACAAGCCCGACGGTCTTGCCGAACCCGTTGATCACGTGGCTGGCTGCGGCCACCTTGCGCCGGAAAAGGTTGCCCCCGTGCGGCAGGATCGCCGTGACGCCCGTGTTGATATCGCCGCTACGCAAGGTGCAATGGCCAACCAGGACGCCGGGAATATCGGTAAGGCCGTTTGTCGCACCGCGAAGCAGGTTGCCGCATGCGAGAGGAAAGTTGTCAGTGTTGCGTCTCACCCTTGCTTCCTGTGTAAGGTATGCATCCTGGTCGCAGTTGTCCGGCATGGTCGATGCCGCCCAGCACAGCACGAAATTCCGGCGTCCGGCAGGCGGCCTACGATATCGCTTTCTTCCACTATCACCGATTTTTTCTTATGTCGTTGAACATTATACGGCTGGTGTATGGGCTTCTCTACGCCTGCCGATTGAACTCCATCTTGTCTCGACAGAGCCGTTAGGCCGGCCGATGTTGCTATGGACGGCTGCTGGTCAGTGACCGCACGAAAGCTTTCAGGACGTCAAACTTTGGAAAGGCGATCCGGTATGGACAGCCTGACCCGCACCGGGCAGGTTAACAGGCTATCCGCTTACTGCATTTCCTTTCAGGATCCCGATCATGGACGACCTTACCAACTTCGGCGGCACCGCCGAGGAACGCGACATCCGCAACCACTTCCACGCCTATACCAATGCCCGCCGGCACATGGACGTGGGACCCATGATCATCGAGGAAGGCAGCGGCATCCATGTCACCGACAACAGCGGCCGCCGCTATATCGAGGGCATGGCCGGGCTGTGGAGCGTGGGGGTCGGCTTCCAGGAACGGCGCCTGATCGAGGCCGCGACCCGGCAGATGGAGAAGCTGCCCTTCTATCACAATTTCGGCCACAAGAGCCACGGCCCCGCCATCGACTTCGCGGAAAGGCTGATCGACATCGCGCCCGTGCCGATGTCGAAGGTCTTCTTCACCAATTCGGGATCCGAGGCCAACGACACCGTCCTGAAGATGGTGTGGTACCGGTCGAACGCGCTTGGCCAGCCCGACAAGAAGAAGGTCATCGCCCGCATCCGCGGCTATCACGGCGTGACGATCGCGTCGGCCAGCCTGACGGGGCTGCCCTACAACCACCGGTCCTTCGACCTGCCTCTGGACCGGGTCCTGCATATCGGCTCTCCGCATTACTGGCGCGAAGGGCGGCCCGGCGAGACCGAGGAAGAATTTGCGACCCGCTGCGCCGAGGAGCTGGAGACCCTGATCCTGCGCGAGGGCCCCGAAACCATCGCGGCCTTCTGGGCCGAGCCGGTCATGGGCGCGGGCGGCGTGATCGTGCCGCCCACGGGCTATTTCGACAAGATCCAGGCGGTCCTGGCAAAATACGACATCCTGTTCGTCGCCGACGAGGTCATCTGCGGCTTCGGCCGGACCGGAGAGATGTTCGGCTCGACCACCTACGGGATCCGGCCCGACGTGATGGTGCTCTCCAAGCAGATCACCTCGAGCTATGTGCCCTTCTCGGCCATCATGATGAACGACCGCTTCTTTGGCCCCATTGCCGAGGAAAGCGACCGCATCGGCACCTTCGGGCACGGCTTCACCGCCGGCGGGCATCCCGTGGGCGCGGCCGTGGCGCTTGAGAACCTGGCGATCATCGAGGAACGCGACCTTGTCGCCAACGCGCGCGAGGTGGGCGCCCATTTCCGCGCCCGGCTGGAGGGTCTGAAATCCAGCCCGCTGGTGGGCGAGGTCCGGGGCGTGGGCCTGATCGCGGCCATCGAATTGGTCGAGGACAAGGCGACGAAATCGGTCGCCACGCCGGGTCGGCTGGGAACGATGATGAACGCCGCGCTGCTACGCAACGGTCTGATCTCGCGCAGCATGACCGACGCCGCGGCCTTCTGCCCGCCCCTGATCATCACCCGGGCCCAGGCCGACGAGATGTTCGAGATCGTCGCGAAATCGCTGGCCGAACTGGAAGCCGAGGAAGGTGTCTGAGCAGTCGGCGCGGGGTCAAGAATCCAGCCCTGACAGGAAGGCTTCCAGGCAGTCGCCGATCACGTCGGTGTGGTCGTAGAAGATCGACTGAATGCCGTCGACGTGATGGTCGTCGATGTCCAGGATCGCCACATTGGCGAAGCGGCTGCGCAGGCGCTCGGCCGCGATGGCGGCATTGTCGAGATAGCAGATCGGGCAGGGAGGCCGCCTGCCGGTGCCGAAAAGCTGCGGGAAGGTATTGGACAGCACTTCGGGCCCGTGTCCGGGCAGATCCAGCCAGCGGCGAAAGGCCGATCCCAGGAAATCCATGCAGTGGGTCGGATGGATGGCTGCCGCGTATTCATGACCATGATCGGCAGGCATTTCGGGAATCAGGCCTAGGCGTTCAAGGGCTGGCAGCAGGGCTTGGGTGCGCGCGGAATGTCGGCCGGTGCGCCTGACCGGTCCGTGCGCATCGGTCTGAGTCATCCTTTCTTGAGTGACGGACGGGCAAAAGTCACGGCTTAGCACCCGGAGGGGCCGTCAGGTAATCGGCCGGGGGTCAGGCGCCCCTTTCCCGGTGCCGGCCTAATCAAGCATCGCCTCGATCAGCATGGGTCCGGGTTCGAGGACCGATGCCGCGATGGCGCGGCGCAACTCGGCCGCATCCTCGACCCGGACGGCGGGGACGCCCATGCCGCGGGCCAGGGCGCAGAAGTCCAGGTCCGGCCGGCGCAGGTCCAGCATGTCCAGGGCCGTGGGGCCGGGATTGGCGCCGACGCGGAACAGTTCCCCTTTCAGGATCTCGTAGCTGCGGTTGGCCAGGATCACGGTGGTGACGTTCAGCCCCTCGCGCGCTTGGGTCCAGAGGCCCTGCAGCGTGTACATGGCCGATCCATCCGCCTGCAGCGCCACGACCGGGCGGTCGGGACATGCGACCGCCGCCCCCGCCGCCAGGGGCACGCCGATACCGATCGACCCGCCGGTGATCGACAGCCAGGACAGCCGCGGCGCCCCGGCGGCAAGGCTGCCCACGCCGCGCGCCCGGGTGATCCCCTCGTCGATGACGATCCCACCCTCCGGCAGGGCCGAGGCGATTGCCAGCGACAGCGCGGCGTCGTCCAGGGGACCGGCCTGCGGGGGCAGGGGGCGGGGCGCGTCGGTTCCCCGCCAGGGCCGCGCGCCCAGCAGATCGGCCAGGGCGGCCAGGGCAGAAGGGCCGTCCTGATCGCGCGCCGCCAGCGTCGTCACCCGGCATTCGGGCGGCAGCAGCAGGCTGGGGCGGCCGGGATAGGCAAAGAAGGCCACCGGCTCGACCGCCTCGACCAGGACGGCGCGGTCGAAGCGCGACAGGGTCTCGATCGCCATGTCGATGGGATAGGGGACGCGCGCGATGGCGGGCAGGCCAGTCCCCATCTCGACCCGGCGGTTCGACCCGGGGGCCATCAGCGTGGCGCCTGTCGCCTGCGCGATGCCCGCCGCAAGTGCCAGGGCCGCCGGATCCTCCATTACCGTGCCGCCGACCAGCAGCAGCGCCCCCGCCCCCAGGGCCTGCGCCGCCTGACCAAGGGCGCTTTCCGCGATGGCGCGGGGCCCGGCGGGGGCGGGCGGTGGGGCGATGACGCCGCCTTCGTCCCAGCCCAAGTCGGCGGGCAGGATCAGTGTCGCCACCGCGCCCGGATGGGACGAGGCCGCGGCCCATCCCGCCATCGCATCCCGCGCGAGGGTCGCAGCCGATGTCCCGGTCCTGACCCAGTCCGAGAAGGGCGCCGCTGCGCCCGCGATGTCGGCTGACAGCGGCGCGTCATAGTCCAAGTGCCGCACGGCATGCTCGCCCACCAGGTTCAAGACCGGGCTGCGCGCCTTGCGGGCGTTGTGCAGGTTGGCCGCGCCATTGGCAAAGCCCGGCGCCAGGTGCAGCAACGTCGCGGCAGGCTTGCGCGCCATCCGCGCATAACCGTCGGCCGCGCCAGTCACCACGCCTTCGAACAAGCCCAGCACGCAGCGCATCAACCGGGTGCGGTCAAGCGCATCAACGAACTGCATCTCGGAGGTGCCCGGATTGGCGAAGCACACCTCGGTTCCCGCAGCATGCAGGCTGCGCACAACGCTTTCCGCCCCGTTCATCTGGCATCCTTTTCGACTTGGGCAAGCACCCGCAGGCATCGTCCCAGGACAGTGTTTCCGACACCGGCAGTTTCCGCAGGTACCGGCGGCAGGCTTTCCGTGAAATGGCAAGAGACCAAATCGCCTTCCTCAGTCAACCCGTTTCGGGCGGCGGCATCTTTTCGTCCACATCGGCCCCGACAGGCGTACAAGTGGTGACGACGGCGGAATGAACGTAGATGCGGGCGATATAGCTGGGGTGATAGGGGCAGGTTTCATCCAGCTGATCCCGATGCGAGAAGCATTCGATGTCTGAGGGGAAATGGTTGAATCCATGGCCGAGCCTCCATTCGCCCATAGGTGTCACGGCCGCCCGCGCCCTCAGCGTACCGAGCAATGACGCAAGGGTAGGCGCAACCTTGTGACGCGGATCGGATCGGCTCATCGTGACGCTGACCGGTAGCAGATGCATAGAAGCGTCATACAGCCCCGGCATGACAAAGCGGCCCCTGAGATTGGCGACACGCATGTCTAGGCTTGTTAGAACGAGGACGTTCAGCGTTCACGGCGGTTGGCAAAGCGTGCCCCTGTCCGGATTGCGATGTCTTCAGCAAAGCAACTCCAACCTTCCTTCGGCGCAGATAACTCGGGACGTATTGAGCAGTTTGGCAGGAGGGAGGTGACTGCCATGACAATAAATCGGTCTCCGGGGCAGGAGATGACTCATCCCCCGTGACGGCGCTTGGATATGAGGATCCGTGGCGCTGCATGATCGGCTCTGCACCTTCATCGCATTCCGGCCAGCTTGGCGACGTCAACAAATTCTCGCACTTGGCGCGACCGGTTTGACCGTTTCCAGGCTAGAACCGTATTGATGCGGAATAGCGGATGCATGACGGGACGCACTTCGACATTGCGACCCAGGAACCCGATCAGGCTTTCAGGATAGATGGTCACCCCCAAGCCAGCTGCCACGAGGCCCAGAAGGGCCAGTGTGTTTGATGCCTCGAGGGCAATATTGAGCGATATTCCTTCGGCGCTGAACAGGTTGTTCAGCCGCCAGCGATATTCCTCCCATTCCTGTGTGTCGCCCAGAATGATGTCCTGGTTGGCCAGATCGACCGGCGTCACCACCGGCAGGCGCAGCAGCGCGTGGTTGCGTGGCGTGACTACATAGAGCGGTTCGACAGACAGCGTCAGGCTGTGATAATCCGAATGATCGAAGGGGCCGTTCATGTAGCCCAGGTCGATCTCGTCATTTGCCAGAGCGATCTTCTGTCCTTGTGTCCGGATGTAGCGGATTTTCAGGTCGACATCGGGATGGGCCTGCCGGAAGCGCGCGACCGCTGCGGGCATCAGTTCCGTTGCCGCGAAGGCCATGTAGGCCACCTGCAAAGAACCCAGCTTGCCTTCGGCGATGCGCCGGGCAAGCTGGATGGACGACTCGTAGCCGCGCAGCAGATGGGCGTTATCCTCATAGAAACTGCGTCCGGCCTGGGTCAGCCTGACTTCCCGCGTCGTGCGTTCCAACAGCCGAAATCCCAGCGAACCCTCCAGCTTCTGGATGCGACGGCTGAGCGCCGACTGATCCAGATGCAGGCGTTCGGCCGCGCGGCGGAAGCTCAATTCCTCGGCAAGGGTGACAAAGGAATGCACATTCTCGATGCCCGCATAGTCGCTCATGAAAAGGCACCTCCTGATTGATGCGCATGGCGCATGAATAATTGCTGATACGCCATTTCCCCTAGGTCAAGGAAGCAGGGAATATGACCTCAGAGCAGCGGATCATCAGCCTGCATGGGGCTTGAAGACGGCTCGTACAAAGGGGTGCAGCCCTGCGCCCTCCAACCAGGACAAGGATCGAGAAGATGAGCGAAGTGGACACCAAGGAACTGGACCGCCTGCTGCAGGAAGCGTTCGATACTGCCAGCAAACTGTACAAGGAGCGCGGCTTCCAGCGTCGTGTCGGTTTTGGAAAGCGTCCGGCCCTGGTCAGCGTTGACTTGGCGAATGCCTGGACCCGCCCCGGCAACCCCTTCACCTGCGACCAGGAGAAGATGGACAACGAGATCATCCCGGGGATGCAGAAGCTGCTCAAGGCCTTCCGCGCCGCGAACCTGCCGATCATCCATGTGACCACCGCCTATGAGATCACCGACCGCAATGCCGATTTCACCGACATGGGCTTGTGGCACAACAAGATCCCTGTCGATGTGGTGGACCTGAAGAACAAGGATCTGTGGGCCATCGACAGCCGCATCGCGCCCATCGAAGGCGAATACACGCTGCTGAAGAAACGCGCCTCGTCCTTCCACGGGACCGAACTGGCGGGCATCCTGCGCGCAAACGGTGTGGACACGATCTTGGTAACCAGCGTGACAGCCTGCGCCTGCGTGCGCCAGACGATCTGCGACGGCATCGCCGACGGCTTCCGCACCATCGCGGTCAAGGAGGCGATCGGCGACCGGGTGCCGGGCGCGGTGGCCTGGAACCTGTTCGACATCGACGCCAAGTTCGGTGACGTCCACACTGTCGATGAATGCGTGGCCTATATCGACGGCCTCGGCGCGCAGAAGATCGCGGCGGAATAACAAACTCCCCCCTACGCCGGGCGCTTGCGGCCGGCGCCTTTTACAGCGCCGCCAAAGACCGGCGCGTGCAACCAACGGAGAGGTGTCACATGGCCAGGATTGGCGTCGACGTGGGCGGGACAAATACCGATCTCGTCCTCGAATGCCCCAAGGGGGTCTTCTATCACAAGGTTCCGACCACGCTGAAGAACCAGTCCATTGGCGTGGTCCAGGGTGTGCAGGGCATCTGCACCATGGCCGGGATCGACCCGTCCGAGGTCGAGACGATTGTCCACGGCACGACGACTGCCACCAACATCACCATCGAACACAACGGCGCGGAATGCGGGATGATCACCACGCACGGCTTTCGCGACATCCTGCATATCGGGCGGCATAAGCGGCCCTACAACTTCAGCCTGCATTTCGACGTGCCCTGGCAAAGCCAGCCGCTGGTCAAGCGCCGCAACCGCATCGCCGTGCGCGAACGCATCCTGCCGCCGACCGGAGAGATCGCCGAGCCGCTGGACGAACAGGCCGTGCGCGACGCCTGCGCGCTGTTTCGCAAGCGGGGCATCAGTTCGGTGGTTGTCGGCTTCATGTTCAGCTTCCTGAACGATGCCCACGAAGCCCGCGCCAAGGAAATCGTGCTGGAGGAGATCCCCGGCGCCTATGTCACCATGTCGTCGGAACTGGCGCGCGTGATGCGGGAATACGAACGCTTCTCGACCGCGGCGATGAACTGCTATGTCGGGCCGAAGACCGCCTATTATCTGCGCGACCTGGATGCCCGCCTGCGCGAAGCCGGGGTCACGTCCAAGCTGCGGATCATGCAGTCGAACGGCGGCGTGTCCACGGTGGAAAGCTGCGCCCGCCGCCCGATCCGCATCCTGATGTCCGGCCCGGCAGGCGGCGTCATCGGCGGCGCGTCGGAAGGCGAGATGGCAGGCACCCCCAACATCATCACGGTCGATATCGGCGGCACCTCGGCCGATATCTCCACGATCCCCGGTGGCAAGCTGAAGATCATGAACCAGCGCGACACCTATGTATCCGGCTATCCGGTGCTGACGCCGATGATCGACCTGGTCACCATCGGTGCGGGCGGCGGCTCGGTCGCCTTTATCGACGAGGCGGGCGCCTTCAACGTCGGTCCGCGTTCTGCCGGTTCCGAACCGGGCCCCGCCTGCTATGGCCGCGGCGGAGAGGAGCCGACGGTGACAGACGCGCAGATCGTGCTGGGTCGCCTGGACCCCGACATGGCGCTTGGCGGCGACCTGCGGCTGGATGCGGAACTGTCCCGCAAGGCGGTTGAGGAGAAGATCGCGAAGCCCCTGGGCATGTCGGTCAAGGACGCGGCCCTTGGGATCATCAAGATCATCAACAACAACATGGCGCTTGCAATCCGGTCGAACTCGGTCGCGCGCGGCATCGACCCGCGTGAGTTTTCCATCATGCCTTTCGGCGGCGCAGGCCCGCTGCATGGCGTGGCCCTGGCCGAGGCGGTCAGCGCGCGCGACGTGATCGTGCCAGTGGCGCCAGGCATCACGGCGGCCGTGGGGCTGCTGAAGACCGACCTGCAATACGAACATACCGAAGCCGGGATCCTGATCCTCAACACCGCGACGGATGCCGATATCGCCCGCATCAACGGCCATATCGAGAAGCTGTGCAATGCGGTCCACGAGGAACTGGACGCCGACGGGATCGCCCGCGACGCGCAGGACCTGAAGATCATCGCGGAATGCCGCTATCAGGGCCAGGGGTTCGAACTGCGCGCCGATTTCCCCGACGGGCCGCTGACGCAGGAGAACAAGCGTGTCATCATCGACAGCTTCCACGACGCGCATGAACAAGACTATGGCTATGCCTATCGCAGCGCCGAGGTCGAACTGATCACGCTGCGGGTCATCGGATCGGCCAGCGTCCGCCGGATCGAGATCCCGAAGGTGCAGCCCACCGACGGATCGTCTATCGACCGGGCGCTGATGTTCGTGCGCCCGACGACCTTCGACTGCGGCCGGACGCTGGAAACGCCGCGCTATGACCGAACCAAGCTTTATGCGGGTGACCGGGTGCCGGGGCCTGCGATCCTGATCCAGCACAACTCCACCACCCTGGTTCCTCCCGGCTATGTGGCCGAGACGCTGGACTTCGGCAACACGCGCATCAGCAAGGGGGCCTGACATGAACCAGATGACCAAGATCACCGAGGTCGACCCGATCACGCTGCAAGTGATCCGTGGCGCCTTCGAAACCATCGCCGAGGAAATGGGCCATGTCCTTTACCGGATGTCCTTTTCCTCGATCATTCGGGAAAGCCAGGATCTGGGCGCGGGGCTGTTCGACACGAACTTCAACACGCTCTGCGAATCCGAATCGACGCCGATGCATATCGGGTCCATCCCCGGATACCTGCGCGGCATCGCCGAAACTCTGGAGGACGGCGAATGGTATGAAGGCGACGCGGTGGTCCACAACCATCCCTATCACGGGTCATCGCACACACCTGACCTGGCCATCGTCGTACCCGTGTTCTTTCACGGGCGCCTTGTGGGCTTTGCGGGCAATACCGCGCACCATGTCGATATCGGCGCGGCGACCCCGGGCCTGATCATCGACGTGCCTGACGTCTATGCCGAGGGGATGCTGTTCGCGGGCACCAAGCTTTACCGCAAGGGCGAGCCGAACAACGCCATGTGGAACTATATCCGCCGCAATTCCCGCGCGGCAGGGCAGCTGGTGATGGACATCGAGGCCCAGATTGCTTCGGCCCGGCTTGGCGCGCGCCGCTTTGTCGAACTGCTGGAAAAATACGGCGAGGAGACCGTCTTCGGCGCGGCCAACCAGTTGATGGATTATGCCGAGCGCATGACCCGGCAGCGAATCAGCGAGATCCCCGATGGCGACTATAGTGCCGAAGGCTGGCTGGACGACGACGGGCGTAATCGCGACCAGCGGCTGAAGGTCAAGGTGACGGTCCGCGTCCGGGGCGACGAGGTCGAGGTGGATCTGACGGGCTCCGCCGACCAGACGCCTACGGCTTATAACGTGCCCTTCGAGGGGTCGACCAAGGTCGCGGCCTATGCGGGCTTCCGCAAGCTGCTGCTGGATGCCGCCACCTCGGACACGCGGGTGCCGTCTAACGAGGGATCATTCCGCCCGATCAAGGTTACGGCGCCCTTGGGGTCCATCTTCAACCCCCGCGCGCCAGCATCGGCGGAAGCGCGGTTCACCCAATGCAACCGTATGATCGACCTGATTATACGCGCCCTTGCCCCAGTGATGCCCGACCAGGTGATCGCGGGGTCCTCCGCCTCGATCAGCTTTGCCGCCTATTCGGGTGTGCGGCCCTCGGGCGATTACTGGGTGTTCCTGGAAGTGAACGAGGGCGCCTATGGCGGGCGGCCGCGGTCGGACGGGCCGGACAGCATCGACAACCTGATGGCAAACACCCGCAACAACCCGCTTGAAGACTTGGCGATGCATATCCCGATGATCTGCGACCGCTATGAGCTGCGCGACGATGCTCCTCCGGGCGCGGGCGAATTCCGGGGCGGGATCGGCGTGGTCAAGGCGCAGCGCGTGCTGACGCAGGCCTTCATCACCCACGAATCCGAACGCCATACCGATGCGCCCTGGGGCATCTTCGGCGGGCAGGATGGCGCGGTCGGGCGTTGCACGATCAGCAATCCCGCCCGGCCAGGCGAGGAGAAGGAAATGTATTCCAAGTTCTCGGGTCTGGCGGTCGGCGCCGATGACGTGATGACCTATTACAGCCCGAACGGCGGCGGCTATGGCAATCCGCTGAACCGCGCGCCGCGCAAGGTGCTGGAAGATGTCCTCGACGGGTTCTGCTCGGTCGAGCACGCCCGAGAGGTCTACGGGGTCGCCATAGACCTTGAAACCGAGACGGTGGACATGGCGACCACCGAAAAGCTGCGCTTCGCGATGCGGCGCCACAGCTGAACCGAAGGGGCCGCCTCGCGCGGCCCTTTCCTTTTCCAAGAAGAACGGCCGCGCGGGGTGATTCACCGCGCGACGGTCGCATATGTCCAACAAACAGGGATACAAACCATGTCACTGATACAAGACGGACTGTCCACCGGGCGCGATCGCACCGCCCTGATCGAGGAAAGCATTCTGCCCACCCGGGCAAGCCAGCGGCCCATCGGCACGCTGGGCTATGCCTGGATATGGGTGGGCATCGCGGTCATCATCGCCACCTATTCGCTGGGCGCCACGGGCATCCAGGGTGGCTTTGATCTGGCGACGGTGGCGCTGACGATCGGGCTTGCGAACCTGACCATCGGCGCGCTGATGCTGGCCACCGCCGATATCGGTACGGAACACGGGCTCTCCTTCGCGGTCTATCTGCGCGCACCCTTCGGAATCCACGGCACCCATCTGCCTGCCGTGTCGCGCGGGATCGTGGCCGCGATGTGGTTCGGCATCCAGACCTATCTGGGCGCCCTGGCGCTGAACGGCATCGGCGAATACTTCCTGGGCTTTTCCAATTGGTTCCTGTGGTATGCGGTCTTTGCCGCCGTGCAGGTCGCCAACACCATGCTGGGCATCAAGTCGGTCGAACGGCTGGCCTCTCTGGCCGCGCCCGCGATCATCGCGATTTCCGTCTGGATGTATTTCACGCTGGAAGGCATCGCCGAAACCAAGGGCCTGAATATCTGGACCTTTCGGGCCGAGGGGCAGGCTTCCCTGATGGTGCTGTTCATCGCCAACATGAGCTTCTGGTCCACCATGGCAATCGACATCCCGAACCTGACACGCTTCGTCAAGACCAGGACCGGCAGCCGCAGCTTCGTGCAGCGCAACCGGTCGATCTTCCTGGCGCAACTGGTCGCGTTGCCGGTGACGCAGGCGATGATTGCGGGAATCGGCGCCGTGTCCTTCATTGCGACCGGCAACTGGAACCCGGTCGAGGTGATCCAAGGGGATGCACAGGGCATCGCGCTGCTGGTCCTGCTGATCCTGGTGGTGCTGGCGCAATGGTCCACCAACAACTCGGCCAACCTGATTCCCGCCGCGCTGACCTTCATCAACCTGGCACCGCGTGTCGTCAATTACCGCATGGCGGTGGTGATCGCGGGCGTGGTCGGCACCCTGTGCTTTCCCTGGCAGATCCTGGACAACCTTTTCGTGTTCCTGGGCTACTACGGCGCCTTCCTGTCGGCCATCGGCGGGATCATGGTCGCGGACTATTATGTGATCCGCCGCCGCCGCGTGAACGTGCCTGACCTGTTCGATCCTTATGGCCAGTATCGCTATTACCGCGGCTTCAATCCGGCCGGGTTAGTCGCATGGGTCGTGGCAGGGGCAGTCGCCGCCTGGTGGTCGGTCTATGCCTTCGTGATCGGCTTTCCCTTGGGCTTTCTGCTGTATCTGGTGCTGATGAAGGGACTGGTTCTGCCACGCTACCGGCAAGCAGAACTGGCACCGCACGGGTCGGATGAATACCTTGCAGCCTCGGTCGGGGTGGACTGGGTGCATCTTGGCGGAGGACGCTTCACGCGCAGCTCGTGCGGATCAGGCAGCGCGGGTGATCGCGAGGACCTGTAGAGCAGTCCCTGAGACCGGGTGCAAGAAACTGCATCCGTCTGGCCAGGCATCTGGAGGCGCAACATTGACGGTGTTGCGCCATCTGCCTTTGGGGGACCCACCTCAGTCTGGTTAGAGCAGTATATCGGGTCGCAGCCGTGTAGAGTGCATTGATGCACTTGATTAGTCACGATCCGGATTTACGGGCTCCAGACGGCTCTGGTGACATGACCGTTCCCCGACGGCATCTAATGTGGCGCGGTGGCTCTGCAACGAACCCAAAAAGGAGAGCGGTCATGTCGGAGATCGTCACGGTCGGGCTCAATCTGGCGAAGAATGTGTTCCAGGTGCATTAAGCCGATGGCGCAGGCGGGCCGTGCTGCGCAGGAAGTCGCGGTGAGGCCAGGTGCGGGAGTTCTTCAGCCGACTGCCCTCTTGCGTCGTGGTGCGGCTATGATGATGTGACCGCTCCCCTTTGTGGATCGTTGCAGACCCACCTTGGCACATCAGATGCCGTCGGGGGCGGTAACATCATCAAAGCCCTGGCGCGCACGCATGGCGCGCATCGCAGGCGCCGGTGTCGGCAGCGGTTCATCTGGCAGGTCACCTTGGGTGCCGGCGGTTCGAACCCGACAGCCAAGGCGATCTGGTCAACGGCCTGCCTCGCCATCCGGCGATCGGCGAGGATGTTGTGATCTACACGGGGCGACGATCCTGGAATGGATAGAGATCGGGCAGGGTGCCGTCATTGACGGTGGCGTGTGGTTGACCGCGCCCCAGCTGACCCAAGCCCCCGGCACGGTAGTCGCCCGCGACAGCCGGAGTTCGGTCAAATCAGGCATCAGCCTCAACAGGTTCCGCTTCTGCGATCGCCCGTGCAAGGCGGGCCGCGACCAGTTCGGCATGGGCGGTGACCTCGGGGATGCCCATGAGTTCGCCGAGATGGCCGCGCGCCAGCGGCCCCGCGACCCAAAGGCCGGGAACCGCTTCGCCCTTTGTCCCGACGGCCCGGCACCCCTCCGTGACGTCCAGGCCCAGGCCAAGGGAGTCGAGCCGCACCAGCCCCGCATCCGCTGCGGATGCCAAGACTGGCGAGACCTGGATGATTCGGTCATGCGCAGACCCGGTCGTCAGGATAGACCCGGTCGAAGATCTCCTTCCGCGCTCCGTGGCCGCAGGAGGCCCAGGACACGATCAGGCCGGCCTCCTCGGGCCGGATGCCATCCAGGCGACCCGCACGAATTCGCAGGTTGCCGGAGGCGATCAGGCGATCCAGCACCTCCTCGACCTGGGGCGCGATGCGAAACCGGTGAACGTCCCACCAGACGCGCAGGCGCCGGACCAGCCGGCAGCGTTCCCGCAGGGGCAGGGCGCTCCAGATCGCCGCGCCGTCGCGCCGCACATTGTCAAGCGCGGCCTGCCAGGGCAGGCCCGCGGCCGTATCCACGCGGACCGCCGCACGCTCCCGGCGCAAAAGGCCAAGCGCCGTCGCCGCCGGATTGGTCGCGAAATCCGTCCGGCTTTCCCGGCAGCCGAAGGCATGGCCGCGCGACCGCAGTCCCCGCCGCGACAGGGCCAGGATCGCGCCCCGGAACCCCTGCCGGTCAAGACTTGCGATGACATCGGCCGAGGTCAGCCCGTTGCCCAGCACAAGCACCCGCCGCGTCCCCGCCGCCGCCGTGATCGCCCGGGCGTCCGAGGGATCGGCGATCAGCCGGGCATCGTGGCGAAGCGCGGCCAGATGGCGCGGCAAGGCGGGGGGCGGGTGACTGGTCGCGATGACGACCTGGCCTGTGGTGACGACGCTGCCGTCCTGCAGGGTCACGCGGAAGGCTGGTGCGGCGCGCGCCAGCGTCACGGCATGGCCGCGAAGGTGGCGGATGCGGCCGGCCGTCAGGTCCTGCCGCAAGGCGTCCGAGACATAATCGGCCACGATCCCGCGTTGCGGAAACAGCGCGCCGTCCGGCCCGGCGGTGCCCTCGGACAGTTGCACGGCGCCGGCCTCAAGCCAGCGATGCAAATCGTCGCGGATATCGGTCCGCATCGTCATTCGACTTGCGGGGACGTTGATGCGGTGGCTGGGATCGGCCGTCGAATAGGCCAGGCCCGCCCCCAGCCTTTCGCGCGGCTCGATGACGGCGATTTCGGCATCGGGCGCTTGGCGGGCGAGGTGCCAGGCCACAAGGGCGCCCGTGAAACCACCGCCGATGATGGCGACATCCACCGCCGTCATGCCGGTGTCAGGCCCAGCAGGCGGGCTGCGTTGTCATGGAAGAAGCGGTCCAGGACCGTTTCCTTCAAGCCAAGGGACAGGGCGTCGTCGATCGATTGCCTGATCGGCCGGAAGGGATGGCTTGATCCGAACAGAAGCTGGTCGCCCAGCCAGCCGTTTGCCGCATCGACATAGGCCCTCGAGCCGGTCTGGAACAGGTACATGTCCGGGATCAGGTGGATGTTCTCCCAGCGGAAAGCTAGGCCGAGGATGGCCTGCACGTTGGGCCAGTAGCCGTGGAAGACCCCGATCCGCAGCCGCGGGAAGGCCTGCGCGACGCTGGCAATGCCGGCGGGATCGTTGAAGCGGGGATCGGAGTTGGTCGGACCGCTCATCAGGAAGATGGGGACGTCCAGGGACTGTGCCAGTTCGTAGACGGGGAAATAGGCGCGGTCGTCGGGATGGCGGGCAGGACTGCCGAAGCCAGGCTCGACGTCGAGGCCGCGCAGGCCCAGGTCGCGGATGGCGCGCTCGGCCTCGGTCAGGGCCGCGGCCTCTCCCTGGACGATGGGGTCGACGGCGCCGATGCCGCTGATCCGGTCGGGGTCCAGGGCCACGATTGCTGCGATGTCGTCGTTGGGCAGATGCTGGGTGGGCGTATGCCGCCCGACGACGATGGCCCGCGTCAGGCGGGCATCGGCGATTTCGGCCAGGAAACCCTCGGGCGTGGCCGAGCGGGCGAAATGCTGGTCGTCGCCGCGCGTTCCCACGCGCCGGCTCAGCCAGCGAACCGTTTCATAGTCTGGGGTCCCCGGCGTCCTGCCGAAGAAGTCGTGCAGATAGGCCGGCCGGCAGCGCATGTCGATGATGGGGCGGGTCATGGCGATCCTTCAGTTTGCCGCGCGGGCGAGGACGTCGAACGCACCGCCGGTCTGGGCGACGCCGCGCAGGGTAACGGGGACCTTTCCGACCAGCGGGAAGACCAGTTCGGCAAAGCGGATCGCTTCCTCGAGATGAGGATAGCCCGACATCACGAAGGTCTCGATCCCGAGGTCCTGGTATTCGCGCATCCGCGCGACGACGGTTTCCGGATCGCCCACAAGGGCCGTTCCGGCACCACCGCGCACAAGACCCACGCCTGCCCAAAGGTTCGGCGCGACCTCCAGCCTGTCGCGGCGGCCGCCATGCAGCGCGGCCATACGGCTTTGGCCGACGGAATCCATCTTGGCATAGTTGGCCTGCGCCCGTGCGATGTCGTCGTCCGTCAGGCGGCTGATCAGGCGCTCGGCCTCGGCCCAGGCCTCGGCCTCGATTTCTCGGACGATGGCGTGAAGGCGGATGCCGAACCGGACCGTCCGCCCATGCGCTGCGGCGCGGGCCCGGACATCGGCGGTCTTCCGGGCCACGGCTGCGGGGGGTTCGCCCCAGGTCAGGTAGACGTCGACATGCTCGGCTGCCAAGGCATGCGCGGCAGGCGACGACCCCCCGAAATAGAGCGGGGGCCAAGGCTGCTGGGGTCCGGGGTGAAAGTTCTGCGCGCCCTCGACCCGGACGTGCTTGCCATGGAAATCGACGCTCTCGCCCTTCATCAGGCGCTTCCTGACGGTCAGGAACTCGTCGGCGTTCTCGTAGCGCCCGTCATGGTCGAAGAATGCGTCGTCCGCGGCCAGTTCGCGCGGGTCGCCGCCCGGCACGACATTCAAAAAGCAGCCTGCCGCCCAAGGTCTCGTCCAGGGCCGCAGCCTGGCGCGCGGCGACCGTGGGCCCCGTAACCGAGGTGCGAAGCGCGACAAGAAGCCTGAGCCTGTGGGTCACCGGGGCAAGCGCCGCTGCGACGATCCAGGGGTCGAGGCAGCTGGCACCCGTGGGGATCAGCATCCCGTCATAGCCAAGACGATCGGCCGTCTGCCCGATCTCGCTCAGGTAGGCGGTCGAGGGCGCGCGGCCGAAGTCGGACGTGCCCAGATAACGGGTGTCGCCCGAAGTGGGAAGGAACCAGAAGATGTCGGGTTTGCTCATGATGTGGACCTTAGGCGACGGCCGCGCGGGCGGGAAGCAGTGAGGGGCCGAACTGCGCCACGGCCCGGTCAAGACGCGCCCGCACGTCAGGGGCCGCCAGTCGCCCGGCATGGAAGTCGGCCGACGAGGCGTAGACGCCCGTGGCCAGCACGTTCGCCTCGAAAAAGCCGAATAGCGGACGCAGCTGGTGTTCTATGATCAGGGCATGCCGATAGCCGCCATCCGTCGCCGCCAGCAAGACTGGCTGGTCGACCAAGGCCTGGGGATCGATCAGATCGAAGAAATGCTTAAAGAGCCCTGTGTAGCTCCCCTTGTAGATGGGACTCGCCACGATGACCGCGTCCGCGGAGATGAAGGCGTCCAGGTGCCTGTCCAGGCTCGAGGCCGTTCCGGGAACCGAGGCCGGGCCGAATTCGGCCCCCAGGTCGCCGGCATCGAAGACATGGGCAGACCCGCGGAAGCGCCACTGCGGCATTCGCGGCCTCTTTGACAAAGATCCGCGTCTTGGACGGGCTGCTCCATGATCCCACAAACGCAGCAAATCGGAGTGTGGCCAAGAATGTTCCTAAATTCTATTAACTTAGTAGGGTCTTCTAGGGGCCTTGGCAGGGGATGCCCATTCCAAACATGTGCTGCCCGACGGAAGGTATCTTCCCCGGCGAAACCCCGAACGGGAACCGTTTTCTCGGGCAGCGACGGACGAACCCCGGGCCGCCCAGGAGACGGAGAATCCTGAAATTGCGATCCTGCACCCCAAGAGGACGAGCTTTTCGATTCCGACCAAATAGAGAATGGGCCCCGGATTGCCCGCGGCATAAAACTCGATCAACTTTCTAGAGTAATAATGAGGTTGGACATGATGACCGTCTTCGACAGGCGCAGCCTGCTTCGCACCGCATCGATCTCAGGCCGTGCCGCGCTTGCGGCACCCGGCCTGCTGCGGGCGCAGGCCCTTGATGAAATCCGCATCGACTGGGCGACATACAACCCCGTCTCGATGCTGCTTCGCGACAAGGGCTGGCTGGAGCAGGAATTCCAAGGCGACGGCACCAGGATCACCTGGCTGCAGTCGGCAGGTTCGAACAAGGCGCTTGAATTTCTGAACGCAAGCGCGATCGACTTCGGATGGACCGCCGGATCGGCGGCCCTGGTCGCGCGGGTCAACGGCAATCCAGTGAAGGCCATCCACAGCTTTTCCCGGCCGGAATGGACGGCGCTTGTCACGCGGGCCGATACGGATATCGGCACGGTGGCGGATCTGAAGGGAAAGTCGGTCGCGGTCACGCGGGGCACCGATCCCCATGTCTTCCTGATCCGCGCCCTTGCCGACGCAGGCCTGACCGAACGTGACCTCACGCCGGTCCTGCTGTAGCACGCGGACGGCAAGACCGCGCTGATCCGCGGCGACGTGGACGCGTGGGCGGGGCTTGATCCGCTGATGGCCGCCGCCGAGGTCGAGGACGGCGCCAGCCTGTTCTTCCGCAAGCCCGAGGCCGATACCTGAGGCATCCTGAACACCCGAGAGGCCTTTCTGGCGGAACGGCCCGAGGCCGTCGCCCGTGTCCTGTCCGTCTATGAGCGCGCGCGCCGGTTCGCGCTTGAAAACCCCAAGGAGCTACATGCCGTGACGGTCGCCGCCACCGGCCTTGCGCCCCGGATCATCGACGTCCAGCTGAACCAGCGGACCGACCTGACCCAGCCCCGCCTGGGCCAGCCCCAGCATGACAGCATCCTTGCGGCGGGTCTTGCCCTTCAGGCGGCCGGCGTAATCGGGCAGACGGTCGACGTCCAGGAGGTCTTGTGGGCGCTGCTGGATGACCGCTTGCCGACGGTCTGAGCGGATGGTCGATGTCCTTCACCACACCCGCCGGGCCAGCGGCACGGGTCCGCGCCTGACGCGCCTGCGTCCGCTTCAGGGATTTCTTTTGCCCCTGGGCCTTGCCTTGGGGTGGGAGCTGGTAGTGGCGGCGGGATGGAACTCGGGGCGGCTGTTGCCCCCTCCGTCCGTGGTCTGGGACACGCTGTCAGACCTTTGGGCCCAGGGGGACCTGGTCCACCACGCGCAGGCGACGCTTGTCCGGGTCGGGCTTGGCTTCGTGGCCGGGGTCGCGGCGGGCACGGTCCTTGGGGCGGTCACCGGCTATTCGCGGACGGCGTCGCGCCTGCCCGATCCGTCGCTGCAGGCCTTGCGGGCCATTCCGTCGATTGCCTGGGTCCCGCTGTTCATCCTGTGGTTCGGCATCTTCGAGACGCCAAAGATCGCCCTTATCGCGGTCGGCGTGTTCTTTCCGGTCTATCTTGGCGTGATGGACGCGATACGGGGCGTCGACCGCAAGATCGTCGAGGCGGCCGCGTCTTTCGGCTGTCCGGCCTAGCCATGATCGGGCGCATCCTGCTGCCCGCGATCCTGCCCGCCTATGTGACGGCGCTGCGGGCCGGTCTCGGACTGGGCTGGATGTTTGTGGTCGCGGCCGAGTTCATGGGCACGTCCGCCGGCCTGGGGTATCTGCTGATCGATGGCCAGCAACTGGGCAAGCCCGCGCAGATCGTCGCCGCGATCATCACCTTTGCCTTGCTGGGCAAGCTGACCGACAGCCTGCTGGCCCTGGCCGCGGCACCCTTCCTGCGGTGGCAGGACAGCTTTGCCGGCGCCCGCCAATCGGAGTAAGCGATGCTTGCGATCCAGAACCTGTCCCGCAGCTATCCGGGCGGCACCCATGCCCTGGACCGGATCGACCTTGTCGTGCCCGAAGGCCAGGTCCTGGCCGTCCTGCGCGGCTCGGGATGCGGAAAATCGACCCTGCTGCGTGTAGTCGCCGGGCTGGACCGCCCCAGCCATGGGCGCGTCACCATCGACGGAGCCTTTGTCGATGGTCCTCATCCCCGGATCGGCATCGTGTTTCAGGAACCGCGCCTGCTTCCCTGACTGACGGTCGAGCAGAATGTCGGGTTCGGCCTTTCCGCCTTGCCCGGCTCGGAGCGACACGCCCGGGTGGGGCAGGCCCTGGCTGGGGGCGGGCTGCCCGACAAGGCAGGCGCCTGGCCCAGGCAGCTCTCGGGCGGCCAGGCACAGCGCGTGGCCATCGCCCGCGCCCTGGTCGCAAGGCCCGGGGTGCTCTTGCTGGACGAGCCGTTCTCGGCCTTGGATGCATTCACCCGCCGGGATCAGCAACGCCGCCTTCTGCAGATCTGGTCCTCGGGCGAACCCCGGCCGACGCTGGTCGTCGTCACGCACGACCTCGACGAGGCACTGATGCTGGCCGACCGGATCGTCGTCATGCGTCCCGATCCGGGCCGGATCGCCAGCGACCTCGCGGTCGATCTGCCGTGCCCACGGGACCGCACCAGCCATGCTTTCGAATTGCGCCGCCGTCAGGTCATGGCGGTGCTGGACCAAACCCTGCCGGGGCTGGCCCGCGCGCGAGAGGAACAGGAATGACCCATCAGGACCGAAAACCCCCCGAGGCGGCGTCAGCCCGCATCACGACACATGACCAAGCGCTTGCCGCCGCACGCATCCTGGCGCATGACTGGGCGACACGCGCGGCCCAGCGGGACGCGCAGCGATTCCTGCCCCATGCCGAGATGCAGGCCTTCAGCGACAGCGGGCTGGGGGCCATCACCGTGCCCGTCGCCTATGGCGGACCGGGCCTGGCCGGCGCACGCTGGTCGAGGTGTTCGAGATCCTGTGCGCCGCCGACAGCTCGGCCGGGCAGGTGCCGCAGAACCATTTCGGGGTCCTGCACCTGCTGTCCGAAGTAGGCAGCCCCGATCAGAAGCGGCGGTGGTTCGGCGATGTCCTGGCGGGAAGGCGCATCGGCAATGCCGGGCCCGAAAAGGGGCGAAAGATCATCACCCACAACCGGACGGGCCTGCATCGCACCGAAGCCGGTTTGCGCCTGACCGGACGGCGCTTTTACTCGACAGCGGCGATCTTTGCCCACTGGATACCGACCAGGGCCAATGACGAGCAGGGCCGCCCGGTCCAGGTCTGGGTTCCTCGCGACGCGCCGGGCGTCAAGGTCCTGGACGACTGGGACAGCTTCGGCCAGCGCACGACGGCGTCGGGCACGGTGGTCTTTCAGGATGTGGCCGTGCAGGACGACCAGACCATCCCCCTGTGGCAGAGGGCGGACATTCCGAGCCCGTCGGGTCCGACATCCCAACTTATCCAGGCCGCGATCGACAGCGGCATCGCCATCGCCGCCCTGGTGGATGCGGTGGATTACGTCCGCGACAAGGCCCGCCCCTGGATGGACAGCGGGCTCGACCGGGCGTCGGATGATCCCTATGTCATCGCGGATGTCGGGCGCCTCCAGATCGACCTTCGGGCTGCAAGGGAGGTGCTGCACCGGGCGGCGGAATTGGTCGACGAGATCGCATCCCGTCCCGTCACGGCCGAGGACAGCGCGCGGCCTCGGTCGCCGTCACGGAAGCCAAGATCCTGACGAGCGAGGTTGCGCTGACCGCGACCGAGAAGCTGTTCGAACTGGCCGGGTCGTCGGCCGTGCGGAAGGGGCCGAACCTTGGGCGGCATTGGCGCAACGCGCGGGTTCACACCCTGCACGATCCGGTCCGCTGGAAATACCACCTGCTGGGCAACTGGCACCTGAACGGCGCGGCTCCGTCCCGCCACCAATGGGACTGAGCCATGACACGCATCGCACCGCCGCCCGAATTGCCCCACGTGCCAAGGACTTCAAGCGCCGGACCCGGCTGACCGTGGCCGGCCGGCTGCGGCTGAACATGTGCAAGTTCTATTGCACGGGGGCGACTTATGCCCACTGGATCCCGGCTCTGGCTGTCGAGGACGACGACCGCCAGCAGATGGTCTTCGTCCCGCGCGAGGCGTCGGGCGCGACCATCACCGACGACTGGGATGGCTTTGGCCAAAGGGTCACCGGCTCCGGCTCGGTCGCGTTCGATGATGTCGAGGTGCACCCCGAGTGGATCGTGCCCTTCCAGGACAGCTTCGATCGGGTGACGCCGATCGGCCCCCATGCGCAGATCATGCACGCCGCCATCGGCCTTGGCATCGGGCAGGAGGCCTTTGGCCAGATGACTTCGTTCATCCGCGATCGGGCCCGGCCCTGGATCGATGCGGGCGTGGACCGCGCAGACCAGGATTCGCTGACCATCGCGGGCGTGGGCGAGGTTGCCCTGCGCCTTCGCGCAGCCGAAGCCCTCCTGCACCGCGCGGGCCGTGTCCTGGACCTGGCCCAGGCCGATGCCACCGAGGCGACGGTGGCCGATGCATCGCTGGCGGTCGCGGCGGCCCGCGCCTTGACGACGACCGCGGGGCTTCTGGCGGCCAGCAGGCTGTTCGAACTGTCGGGCACCTCAGCCACGTCGGGAGCAGACAACCTTGACTGCTATTGGCGGAACGTCCGGACCCACACGCTGCACGACCCGGTGCGTTGGAAATACCACGCGATCGGCACCATCGCCTGAACGGCGTCAATCCGCCCCGACACGGAGCCATCTGAATGACCACGCCCCTGGGCCGCCACATCATCGTCAACGCCTTCAACATGAACTGCGTGGGCCATATCAATCACGGTCAATGGACCCACCCCCGCGACCGCTCGGCGGATTACACCAAGCTGTCCTACTGGATCGACCTTGCCCGCAAGCTGGAGGAGGGGCTGTTCGACGGGCTATTCCTGGCAGACGTGATCGGCACCTATGATGTCTCTGGCCAGGCGCTGGACGTCACGCTTCGCAAGTCCGTACAGTTGCCGGTCAACGATCCGATCCTGCTTGTCTCGGCAATGGCGGCGGTGACAAGGAACCTGGGCTTCGGCGTCACCGTCAATGTGAATCAGGAGGCGCCCTATACCTTCGCCCGCCGCCTTTCGACGCTGGACCACCTGACCGAAGGCCGGATCGGCTGGAACATCGTCACCGGCTATCTGGACAGCGCGGCGCGTGCCCTGGGGCAAAGCGGCCAGACCAACCACGACCTGCGCTATGACCAAGCGGATGATTAACTCGACGTGCTCTACAAGCTGTGGGAGGGTTCGTGGGACGAAGATGCCGTGATCCGCGACCGGTCCTCTCGCATCTATGCCGATCCGGCGAAGGTCCGCACGATCCGTCACGACGGCCCCTTCTACAAGGTCGAGGGGCCCCATCTGTCCGAGCCCTCGCCCCAGCGGACCCCGGTCCTGCTGCAGGCGGGCAGCTCGGGGCGCGGACTGCGCTTCGCGGCCCGGCACGCCGAATGCGTGTTCATCGCGGCACCCGACAAGGCGGCCGCGAAGAAGGCCGTCACGGGGCTGCGCCAGGCGGTGGCGGATGCGGGGCGCGATCCCCGTGCCGTGAAGGTGCTGATCGGCGTCAACGTGACCGTGGACGACAGCGAGGCCGCCGCGCGGGACAAGCTGGAGGGCCACCGCGCCCATGCCAGTGCCGAAGCGGGGCTGGCGCATTTCTGGGCCTCGACAGGCATCGATTTCGAGCCCTACGGCCTTGACGATCCGATCCCCTACGGTCCGGGCAATGCCCTCCAGTCCGCCACCGCCCTTGCCCAGAGCAGGGGATGGACCAAGCGCGACCTGTTGGCGCAGCTTGCCCTGGGCGGGCGCTATCCCCTGGCCGTGGGTACCCCCGCGCAGGTCGCGGACGAACTGGAATCCTGGGTCCGAGAGGCGGATGTCGATGGGTTCAACCTGACCCGCCTGGCTTCCCCGGGCACATACGAGGACTTCGCGCGGCTGGTTGTTCCCGAATTGCAGGATCGCGGCAGCTACAAGACCCGATATGCTCCGGGAACCTGGCGCAACAAGCTGACGGGCCAAGGCGACAGGTTGCCGTCCGATCACGCCGCGGCGGCCTTTCGTCGCGGCATGGTCTCGCAGGCGGCCAAATAGCCGTGGTCAGCGTCCCCGGCCCGCCGCTTGCCGCGACAGGGCCGGGCGGCCCGCGACCCCATCAGGATGGCCCCCGGACCTTCCGACCAGGCCCCGTGGGGCCGGCGTGAAGGCCGGCCCAAGGGGGCCCGTTCTAGCGGGCCTTCAGCCGCCTCACCCAGAGGTCGCCGGTCAACTGGACGGCCGACACCAGCAGGATCAGGATGGCGATCACCACCAGCATGACCGTGGTGTCGAACCTCTGATAGCCATAGCGGATCGCGACATCGCCCAATCCCCCCGCGCCGACCGCGCCCGCCATGGCCGATGCGCCGATCATCGACACGACCGTGATGGTGAATCCACCGATGATGCCCGGCAGGGCCTCGGGCAGAAGGACGTGGCGCACGATGTGCCAGCGGCGGCACCCGATGGATTGCGCAGCCTCGACCAAGCCGGGATCGACCTCCCGGAGCGACACCTCGGCAATGCGGGCAAAGAAGGGCGTGGCCGAGATCGACAGCGGGACGATCGCGGCCCACACGCCGATGGTCGTTCCGGCCAGCAGCCGGGTCAGCGGGATCAGCGCGACCAGCAGGACGATGAAGGGCACTGCCCGAAAACCGTTGACGACCGCGCCGACGATCCGGTTCAGCCTGGGGGCCGGAAAGACGCCGTCCGGCTCCGACGTGACCAGGAACACCGCCAGCGGAATTCCGGCCAGCAGGGCGATCCCGGCAGACACGCCGACCATCAGCAGCGTGTCCTGGAACGCATGCCACAGGCGATCAATCATTGGCGTGGTCAGCATGACCAAGAACCTTTCTGTGATCGCAGAAGGAATCGAGAGGCGTGAGATCCGCGTCGGAGGGCGCCGCGATCAGAACGCGACCGACCTGCCTGCCCTGGATGCTGTCGATGTCGGCGGTCAAAAGCCGACCGCCGCCGCCGATCCCCTGCGCAAGCGCGCCCAGATCCGGACGGGTGGTACCCGCGAAGCCCAGTTCCAGGATGATCTCGTCGCGATGGCTATGCCGGGCGGGCCGCAGCCGGGCCGCGAGGTCGTCGGGAAGGTTCTTCATCAGCGGTGCCAGCAGGGCCCGGGTGGCGGGATGGCGGGGCGGGCCGAAGACCTGCCAGACCGGACCCGCCTCGGCGATGCGTCCTCCCTCCAGGACCAGGACGCGGTCGCAAATTTCGCGGATGACGGCCATTTCGTGGGTGATCAGGACAATGGTCAGGCCAAGCCGCGCGTTGATGTCGCGCAGCAGCGTCAGGATCGACAGCGTGGTTTCGGGATCGAACGCGCTTGTCGCCTTGTCACAGAGAAGGATCTCGGGGCGGCTGACCAGGGCGCGGGCAATGCTCACCCGCTGCTTCTGGCCGCCCGACAGGCGAGAGGGATAGGCCGCGCCCTTGTCCGACAGCCAGGCCAGATCCAGCACCTCGGACACCCGGGTGTCGATCTGCTCGCGCGCGACGCCTGCCACCTTCAGCGGCAGGGCGACGTTTTCCCGCACGGTCTTCGCGGAAATGCTGGAAGATCATTCCGATCCGCCGCCGCAGCGCGACAAGCCCCGCTTCGGACAGATCGCCAATGTCGCGGCCGTCGACAAGCACACGTCCGCAGTCTTACCGAAAGTCCCGCCTGTTCACCTTGATCGCATCGAGATGGAGATCCCCCGCGCCCGTGCCCCAGTTCGGCAGGCTGGCGGATGTCATCCACTCGACCTTCCGTCCTTGAGGTGCGCCGGCTGTTCCGGGGGCCTCGGCAAGACGGTGTTCCGCCTTCCGCCGGATGCCTTGCGCTTTGGCCAAACCGACTGCCAAGCGGGACGCGGGGCTTCTTCTGACGGTGGCGCTTGGCTGCGTCGGCGATGTGGCCCTGGCTGAGCGCCTCGGCGCTTGCGGCGGACCTGCTGCGCCATCGCATCCCGCCCTGCCGATCCACCCGCAAGTGAATCCGGCCGGGCAATGGCCGTGGGTTGCCTTGGGTTCGCAGGGGACGACCCGAGGAGACGGGGCGGTGAATTCCGGGACAGGCAGGCGCCAGGATCAGCGCCCGCCATCAGGTTCCAAGGCCGCTAGAGGATGAAATCGCTGTCGTACATGTCGTATACGTCAGCAATTTCGATTTCGAAGTCGGCCCACCCGTCGCCGTCCTGGTCGCCCGACAAGACCTCATCATAGAAGCGAAGCTCACCGGCCGTGCCGGAGAAGTCGTCGTCACCGATGAATTCGAAGGCGTCATCTGGCGAACTGGTGTTCAGGTCCGCGTCGAGCCAGGACAGATCGACAAGATCGTCGCCGCTTTCGAAGTCCATGATGAGCACTTCGCCTGAAGTCCCCGCACCGTAGTAATTGGGTTCGATCAGGAAAGTGTCATAGCCGTTGTCGCCATACAGAACGTCGCTGCCGTAAGAACTGATCAGCGTGTCATCGCCTTGGCCGCCATAAAGGGTATCGTCCCCCTCGTTCCCACTCAGCAGGTCATCGCCACTGCCGCCATAAAGGCGGTCATCGTCATACCCTCCCTCGAGGGTGTCGTCCCCGGAATTGCCGTGGACGGTGTCGTCGCCCTCATACGCGTAGACGTAGTCGTCACCGGAGCCAGCAACGATGCTGTCGTCGCCGTATGCCCCATAGATCGTGTCGTCGCCCGAGCCACCATCGAAGGTGTCGTTCCCCGAATAGCCGTAAAGCCAATCGTCGCCCTCTCCGCCGGAAAGCTCATCGTCGCCCTCTCCGCCGTAAAGCTCATCGTCACCATCGCCGCCCGAAAGCGTGTCCTCTCCGGCATCTCCACTCAGCAGATCTCTTCCGATCCCGCCGGAGATCGAGTCGTCGCCATTGCCGCCCTCCAGCCAATCCCGGCCCGCACGCCCCCGCAGGATATCGTCGCCCGAACCGCCATAGGAGGTGTCATTGCCGCGCCCGCCATCGATCAGGTCACTGCCCCGGTTGCCGTAGGACTCGTCGTCGCCGTCACTCCCGTAAAGCGTGTCATGCCCCGAATTGCCGTTCATCCTGTCGTCGCCGTTGCCCCCATCGAGCCAGTCGTCGCCCGACCCTCCGTTCAGGGTGTCGTCGCCCGATCGGCCGAAAAGCGTGTCGTAGCCCCCTCCGCCATACAGCAGGTCGTCCCCGCCACCGCCCGAAAGACTGTCATCGCCCCGGTAGCCATAAAGGGTATCGGGCCTGTATGAAGGAAACGCACCGCGCGGGTCGGCGTCCACCCCCCGCGAGAGATAGTCAGGCTCTATGATGTCGTCCCTGTCGGTGCCATAAAAAGTTGCCATTGTCCTGTCCTTCCTTACAAGACGCAAAAGCGCCGCCATTCCCGTCCTCGCGGGAATTCCCAAGCCATCATTTGTTCAGACCCGGCATCAGCCGAACCGGATGTCACCCTCGGCAAGCCCGGTGAAGGCTATCATGAAGTCCTTGCCATCTTGGATGATTACCATCTGGCCGAATTCTTCGAGGTCGCTTCCGAACCCCTGGAGATTGCTGACATCCCGGCCTATATGAAAATCGTGGATCGTGTCGCCGCCAGCGCCGGGCCTGAAGACAGAGTTGTCGATGCCGCCCGTGGTCTTGTCGGTCTGCGGAGGGACCGCACACCCTTCGCTCTCACTTGCCTCGCCCAGATGAATGTCGCCGCGGACCTTGGCATTTCCCTGCATCCGGTCCTCGCCGCCCGAAGGTTGGCCCAGCATCTGGTAGGCACAGCCGTAAAGCTCGCGGCTTCCGGTATGACTTGCGACCAGCGTGTTGTTGTCGCGCCGGCTGACCAGCAGGTCGCGCCTTCCGGCCTGCCTGCCGGACATTTCATCCGCATCGCCGGTAAGTCCGTTGTCTTCCTCATTGATGCCCAAGAGCAAATCGGCAAATCCAAGCCGCCCAACAAGACCGACCATGATGCATATTCCCTGGATGAACATATCGGACTGATTCAAAAGGCTTGAAAAGCCTTGATGTGTCTCAGCATCTCAAGGTTTATGGAATAATAAACCACCTAAAGATTCGTTGATAGAATCTTTCGTCAATTTTCAGTATGAATAGTTATTTTTTATACCGAAGATGCAAAGGATCTACAATAAATTAATGTCTAATAAGGAGTTTAGTGAAGGTAATATGACTTAATTTTCATGAAAAACAAGCTATAACTAACATCTATATGGCAGAAGTGTATATTGATCAGCGCGCGATTTCGCCGCGTCATTCATGTAGGCTCCAGGCTATTGATGTCAGAGCCAGAACAGAACTGTCGCGGCGCGCGCGCTGGCTGAGAAGAAGGCTTCTGGGCAGCGGTTTCATCGAGTTGCAACGCGCCTCCAGTCCTTGAGCCTCCCGAACATGATCTTTAACCGGCTGCGCCGCCTGGATCGGCGCGCCATGATCCTTACCTAGAACCGCGGCTTTGCCGAGTGGGGTGAGGTCTTCGGAGATCCGGTTGTCGCAAAAGCATTGCTGGACCGCCACCTGCATCGTGCCGTGGTCATCCAGACAGAAGGCGCCGGCTATCGGCTCCGCGCCCATGCTGATCTCATCCCGGAGCATGTTCGAGCAAACGCACGGATTGCTCCGCCGCCGCACCCCAAGCGTGGGAAACGTTTCCCGGCCCGAAAAATGGAGCTGCCAATCATTGACCCCGGTGATACCCGGCCCAGATCAACTAAGGAGTTTATCTTGCCCGTTTTGGCAGCCCAACGCTACCCTGTGCTGCCGTTCGACACGGCGGACATGCACTTCTCCTCGACAATACAGCTCGCGCATGGCGACAAGACGTTCCTCCACCACCAGAATGATGGTCAGGACCCTTTGGTGGTGTCTTTCGGCACCGCATCCATCCTGCGATCCACAGGCACCCGGCCAACCTCGACCTCCATCTGTGACAGTTCAGCGGACAAAAGGTGTTCGATGGTCTCGGTTTCCGTGGCGATCCGCACACGACCTGTTGGGACCGAGCGCTTGCTCAGCGACACCGTTTCTTCCACTACGGGAAGGATGTCGGACTTGGAATCGTGCGGCACGCATCTTATGCGACCTGCCCGGCGTAGCGCTCCACGTGGTAAGGGCAAGAAGCGATGTTCAAGGCGGGGTGCCTCAGATTTCGAGGCAAAGCAGCGGCTGCGGTTGGCATTTCCGAGGCCCTTTGGACGGCATTGCTGAGGATATCGAGGCCTTGCTGGAGAAGGCCG
>NZ_JAPTYD010000031.1 GCF_026913015.1 Paracoccus benzoatiresistens | reverse complement strand
CCCTGACCGCGAAACCAGCGTCCCTGAGATCAGAGACGTCGCATGAAATCGGCGGACAACTACCTTGATAAACACCGATTAATTCTCGCTGGACCATCTTCGCTATCTGTAACTTCCGACAAAAGGGGACTGACATATATGTACTTTTCAGTCCTTTTACTGGACATCATCTTGAAAACGGCAGTACTTTTACCTGTTCCAGGTAGTGAATCAAGAACTTCAATAATCATTTTAACCCTTCCACATAAAAAACACCTCCAGAAATCTCTTTCTGGACTTATATTTGCTAGCATTTTAAGAAATACTGAGCGGCCTAGGCCGATCGAGCGAGGATATATATCAAGCGGCTGCTCGATGTCAACTCGCTAGTGCTCATCGCCTGACGTAAGATCCGCGAAGCACTTGGGTAACGGCTTAGTGCCCGTTAGGCTATCTGATGCGTCCGCAGAAATGGCGTCGCCATAGACTTTCTTTGACAGGTCTCATAATAATGAAACTCTTTTCGATGACCCGTTCTCGACCTGCGTTCGCAACGCGGATAATCTGCCTGTGTAGTCAGGCTTGGAGTGCTTGTTAATGGACTTAGAGATGCGGGTGCGACCTGGGATATATGTGGACGATTCAGGGAACCCCGGCACGGACTCTGGATCCATACATTTGTCAAAGACGCGAAAATCTTGGACCGCAGTCATCATCCCACCAAGCTTGGCTAGGGTTTGCTCACAGATAATGGATATTTTCCTCAAAGGCATTAAGCAAGACCATTGCGCCACGGAGCTCCATTTCACCGACATTTTTAGCGGCAGGGGTGTTTGGAAGAAGGTCGACATTGAAGATAGAATAAAGATGTTCCGCTTGATGGCGTCTTTTGTTGCCCGGATGGAGCTTCCAATTGTTCACGTTACGACCAGTCAAGAAACGCTGAATGATCACTCTTTATTTTTTAAAGGTATACGGTTAGATAGCAATCAATTCTGGGACATTAGCGTTCCTCGATTTGGTTTTCTGCGTTGCTGCTTAGAAATTAGTGAATATGCTCGGGAAATGCGTGCATACGGTCATCCTGACTTCAACGACACGCTTCCGATGTTTGCTGATGAAGGTTTGGCGGTCGCGGGTTCAATTATACCTCTGCCCAACTGGGGAGACGTTATATATGGTCCTTCGGTCCGTTTTAGCAGATCTCAAGACGTCGCCGGAATCCAAATCGCTGACTTTGCCGCATTTACAATATCTAGAACGCAGTGGATAGTAGCTCAAAGAAGATTTGGAACACCTGTCAGTCGTAGTGACGAAGAGTTCTTGAGGTATGGCGCTGAATTAAACGTTGTGAACCTTCCCAGAGTGTCCGTCCAAAAAACTCATCTGTCGAAAGAGCACCTTGAGAGCATATTGGAGCAGGACCGGATTTCAAAAGGCCTAACAAGTAAACCATTGAAGAGTTAAGAAAGCTTCTTCTGAACATTGCAGGTAGCGCATGTCCAGTTTCACTAGACGTGGCCCAGCCACAATCAGAGACCTGGAGGTATGTCTATCTCAAGGATAGTTTAATTAACTGAAAAATCAGAATGCCATAATGCAGTAGACATATGATTGCGCTGCATTCGTCCGTGGGAGTGTCACATCATGCCCTGTACCAGAGCAGTACTCGTCTGATCAGATGGATACGAGGGGTTTGTCCTCATTGCTGCTTCTCTAGGCTTAGGTTGCTATGCTCAAGGCGACCCGCGACGAGCTGAGAACCGTTTGTTAGATGGCGAACACTAGTGGCCTCGCGAGAGTAGGCTATCAGTACCGCCGAACGTAGTGTTACCCCACAGTCAGTGCTCGATCCTCTTCAGAGGTAGATATTCAGTATTTTCTTTGTTTACAATGCACTAAGGCTATTACTTAGCGGCTTAATTGTGTGTAGCGACAGCACAAGCGCGTAGCCATTATGGCTGATTATTGCTCCCCCATCGCTCTCCTCGCTAAATACTTGGCATTCGGAAAGTCCTTTAATGATCAGGCCGCTTCTTTTTCCAAGATATGCTCCCCAATCTGTCCGGCAGTATTGAATTGCCTTAGCCGCAATTCCACTTTATCTGCGTGATCAAGAAGTCCCAAATACTCATACTCAAGCCGTTCGTATTGGTGCTCAGTTATTTGGGGATCGTCTGATCGAGGAACTTGAATAATAACCTCATGCTCTCGATGAATTCCCCTTGATAGTCCGTTCTTTCGCTCCACTCCCAGATCAAACAGGCGCTGTTTTATATTGCCAACAGCGTAGCCAATTCGGGACGCATTCAGCGTTGCAAAATTAGCCACCAGGCGATGCCCTTTAAAGTCAATTTCTAGGTCGTGGGCGGATCGGCGCTTCTTACCTGTCTTACCTGAGACTATCTCATCACTGAAATGTTGTGCAACGCTGAGGTCCTTCTCAGCAATGTGAGCCAAAACCAGTTGCGGAAGGCGATCTTTATTGCGGGAACTCTTCAGCACTTCGGTTTCGGGCGGCTCAACGACAGACGATAGCGGTCCCTGCTGATAGAGAGAGGACATCACAGACATCCAGTCTTTTGCGATTTCCTGTAAGCTTCCGCCTTCTACCTCACGGGCCTCTACAACGGTTACTCCACTAAGTGGAGATTTTGGTTCTAAAAGGGCAGCTAAGCCTCGTTCAACTAAGTCAAGCTCAAGGGCCTTTCCAGCAAGCTCAACGGCAAAACGCACACTCTGAGCTCTCTCGCCGTAAAAGCAATCCAAGCGGTCGAGCGCATTTGCCATCTCGATATGAAATCCTGATCGGTTAGCGGCAATACAACCAACTACAAGGCGCTCGTAGGAACCAGAGATTGGATGCAAAACTATAGGTGCCCAGTGCGCTTGCACTAGAGAGCCGAAGTCAGAGATCGAAGTAGCAGTTATGTCAAGGTCAATCATAGGGTAAGCCCCGGAACGCCTAGAGCTTCTTTCGCATGCCTCGGAACATGTTGAACACGTTGCATCAAGAAATCCTTCAGAGCCTTGGCATGGTCCGTAGGTAGAAGCCTGTCGGCCAAGCTGTTTTGTAGTGCGTCTGGGATGGCTACCGATCCGATCCGTGTAGCAAATACCCCCGCATCATTGACCTTCTCGCTCTTCTGGGAGGCTGAAAGCCGTGCAGTAAGCCACAACGCCAGTTTGTTCTGATAAGCTGCCACAGGATCAAGATCACCGGGTTCCCAACCCGGACCCGTAAAAGCATGCCCATGGTCGATCAGCCAGATGTTGTTTGGTCCATCTATCAGAAGGTTGCCAGGGTGCCGATCAGTGTTCGCGATCCACGAATCGAAAGCATAAAGTGCTCCTAGGTTCAGCCACTTCTTCAGTTCCTCAATCAACAAGAGGCCGACGAAATCCCCATGTGTGGTTACTTGCTGCGTCAGGTTAGGGGTAGCTACATCTGCACTAACGAACACAAGGTGCCCGCTTCCATCAGACAGCTTTACCTTGCTCACAGGAAGAACGTCAGTTGGCACCACGCCTAAGTATGAATCTGGGACCGGAAGCTGTAGAGCCTTGCCCAGAACTGAAGCCAGCAACTCATTTGCAAGTTGCGTCTGATTTAGGTCTTTGATGATCGCGTGACGCCGCCTTCCATCGGCGAAGCGCACAAAACCTTTGTAGGTTTCGTTCACGTTGCCTTCCTTGAACGGGACGGCTCCCCTTTGAACAAGAACTTGCTCGATAGTTGGCATGAATACAGCAGGATGTTGAAAGCACCGTCACCTTTAAGCATGGCGACAGTCAGCGCAAGCACCATCCGCCTTAACTGAACACCCACCACCTACCCAGCGGATTTACCTGTCCATACGGGTATACTGCAACGGACATGCAGAAAGAGTGCTGTAAGGGTGTCCATAAGGGTTGATATAAGTCTACGGACATGTTTATCTAAGGACATGACCTTTACGGACAGGAATCGCTCCGATGCAGACCATCCTCTATGCCCGCGTCTCGACTGCCGATCAGACTACCGCTCATCAGAAGAACCAGGCGGAACAGGCAGGCTTTAAGATTGACCGTGTAGTGGCTGATGAAGGCGTTAGCGGCGTCTCTGTAGCCTTTGCAGACCGGCCAGAGGCCAAGCGTCTATTTGACATGCTCCGGCCCGGTGACACGCTGGTGGTCCGTTGGGTAGATCGTCTAGGCCGCAATTATGATGATGTGACACAGACCATCCGTAGCCTCATGGCCCAAGGCGTGGTCATCAGGACAGTGATTAACAACTTTACCTTTGATGGCAGCACTACAGACCCGGTTCAGAAGGCTATCCGCGACAGTCTCATTGCCTTCATGGCGGCTACATCACAGGCACAAGCCGAAGCTACCAAGGAAGCACAAAAGGCTGGTATCGCCCATGCCAAGGCTTCTGAGGGCAAGTACCTAGGCCGCAAGCCTTCCTATGACCGTAAGACGTTTGAAGCTGTCTGTGAGGCTCTACGCGCTTCTGTGAGTGTGTCAGAGGTTGCCCGTATGCATAACCTGTCACGTCAGGCAGTTATCAGGATCAAGGACAATCCAGAACAGGCGGAAGCTGCACTAGCCAAGTGGCACTAACTTTTACTTAACCTAGTTGTAGGTTTACCATCGGGGACTCTCTATCGAGGGTCCTCTTTTTCATTCCTGTAGGGTCCCCCCTCGAAATCAGGTAGTCCCCCCTTCGGCAGGCGCGTAACCCCTCACATTTTCAAAATAAAAAAAAAATTCGCACGGGTTTGACCCTGTAGCTCCCTCTTAGCGGGGAACTGTCTTGAGGAACTGGCTACTGTCTAAACGTAGGTAGATAACGTAGGTGGTTAGCGTAGGTGGTTACTACCCTCTAACCTACTGAATTTTAACAAGAGATAAGGTATGGCGGACAGTGAGGGATTCGAACCCTCGAGACGGTTCCCCGCCTACACACTTTCCAGGCGTGCGCCTTCGACCACTCGGCCAACTGTCCGTGGGCGCGGTCTAGCTTGTGTCCGCGCCTTGCGCAAGTCAGAGCTTTGAGATGCGCCGCTGAAGTTCGGCCAACTGGCGCCGGATTTCCGCCATGTCCTCGGCACTCTCGCCCTCGGGCGCGGGCTTCTGCCTGGGCTTGCGGCCGGACGCAGAGTCGCCAGGCTGATCGGGCGATTCCAGATCGGTCGGCTCCGGCCCCGAGGAGCCGGTCCAGCCGCCCATCATCGCCTTCAGGAATGCCTGCTGCTGGCGGTGCATTGCGTCGAAGCCGGGGACGCGGGCCATGGGGTTCGGCATGACCGCCATGTTTTCCATCAGCTTCGACTGGCTCTCGCGCAGCATCTCGAAACTTGCCGCCAGGAATTGCGGGACGATCGATTGCGCGCTGGTGGTATAGCTGCGCACCAGATCGGTCAGCACGCCGATCGGCAGGACGTTTTCGCCCCGGCCCTCGTGCTCGGCGATAATCTGCAGCAGGTATTGCCGCGTCAGGTCGTCGCCGGACTTCAGGTCAATGATCTTGACCTCTCGCCCGTCGCGGATGAAGGCGGCGATGTCCTCGAGCGTCACATAGTCGCTGGTTTCGGTGTTATAAAGCCGCCGGCTGGCATAGCGCTTGATCAGCAGCGGCGTGGACGTTCCGGCCATGTCGGACCTCGGGCAAACGGTTTCCAACATGATGGGTGCTGCATGCGCAAAAGGCAAAGAAAATTCTGCACCTGCCAAGGTGCTGCACTGCGCGCATGAAAAAAGGGGCGGTGACGCCCCTTTCCTCGAACTACTGTCCGTCAGCGATTACTTCGCGGCGACGGTGGCCGTCGTGGCAGCGGCCTTTTTCACGGCCATCTGGTTGTCGCGCGCGACATTTTCCGCAACGGTGCGGGCGTCGTCGGCCACGTCCTTGCCAGCCGTCAGCATCAGGTCGACGGTGTCCATCTGGACCTTTTTCGCCACTTCGGCGAAGGCAGCCATGTGTTCGGCCGCGACTTCGGCCGAGGCCGAGGCGAAATCGCTCAGCGACTTGGCATAGTCGGACGGCTCGCGCTTCACGACGGCCAGTTCACCCATGCGGGAAATGGTGTCCTTGGCCCAGCGAGCCGAGATGTCGGTCGAACGCTCGGCGGCGGTCAGGGCCACCCGCGCCAGTTTCTCGCCCAGGGCACCCTGCGATTTGAAAGCCTCCTGGAACGACGAGGTGTCGACCGGGAAGTTAGCCATCATGTCCTGGAAGGTTTTTGCGAAATCAGGGGTCTTTGCCATGTCAGTCACTCCTATCAGCGCAGCGGAAGGAAGAGATCGATGAGAGAGGTTTCCGCAGCTAAAGCCATTCTCGTGACGATAGTATGGATGCTGCAGCGCGGCATTTCAAGTTTTTTATGCTGCGCCGCAGAAAAAGTTGCTGTTCCGGCAGCTGTTGCCATCGGCAGTCTTCGGCAAGTCATTGACCTGCCGAAGATCCGTTTTCGGATCAGGCTGCCCGTTCATGGACATAGGTTCCGGGGGCCGGCTCAAGGCCCAGTCCAGGATCGCGCGCAGGCACCATCGGCCCTGCCCGTTCGGCCAGCCATTCGCCCCATCTGGGCCACCAGCTTCCCTCGGCGAAGGTTGCTGATTCCTTCCAGGCCTGATGATCCTTGCTGAAGTCGCTGCTACCCATGTAGTGGCCGTATTTCTTCTTGGACGGCGGATTGACGATGCCGGCGATATGGCCCGATTCGGACAGGATGAAGGTCTTGTCGGTCGATCCCATGCGGGCCACGCCGCGCCAGCTGTCCTTCCAAGGGGCAATATGGTCGGCCTCGCAGGTCACCGCGCAGAGCGGCACCGTCACGTCCGAGATGTGCAACCTGTGGCCCAGCATCTCGAAGCCGCCTTCGGCAAAGGCGTTCTGCTGGCAAAGGCCGCGCAGATACTGCATGGTCATCTTGCCCGGCAGGTTCGTGCTGTCGCCGTTCCAGAACAGCAGGTCAAAGGCCGGTGGCGTTTCGCCCATCATGTAGCTGCGGATGGCCGGGCCCCAGACCAGATCATTCGGGCGAAGAAAGCTCATGGTGCGCGACATCAGCCGCGCGCGCAGCATTCCGTGGCGCGCAACCTCGTCGGCAATGCCGGTGACGAAATCGTCCTGCAGGAAGCTGACGAACTCGCCCTGGTCCGAAAAGTCGGTCAGCGTGGTGAACAGCGTGGCCGAGTTGACGCGGTCGTCTTTCCGCTGCTTCAGCAGCGCCATCGTCAGCGACAGCGTGGTGCCGCCGATGCAATAGCCCACGACATTCAGCCGCGGCTGCCCCGTCAGCTCGCGCACCTTGTCCATGGCCTCCAGATAGTTCGAGACATAGTCCTCCAGCCCCACATCGGCATAGCTGGCGTCGGGGTTCTTCCAGCTGACGACGAACAGGGTATGCCCCTGCTCGATCAGCCATCTGATCAGGCTGTTCTGGGGCTTGAGATCGAGGATGTAGAACTTGTTGATCCAGGGCGGAAAGATCAGCAGGGGCAGCTGATGCACCTGGGCGGTCGCGGGCTTGTACTGGATCAACTCGCAAAGGGGTGTGCGGTGGACGACCACGCCTTCCGAGGTGCCGACGTTCTCGCCCACGGTAAAGGCCTCGCGGTCGGCCAGCGACACGACGATGTCCCCGCCGTTGAGCTCGACATCGCGGACCAGGTTCTCCAGCCCCTTGACCAGGCTTTCGCCCTCGGTCTCGATGGCGCGTTCAAGGGCATCGGGGTTGGTCGCCAGGAAGTTCGTCGGCGCCATCATGTCCACGATCTGGTTGGTCATCCAGGTGATGCGCCGCCGCGCCGTGTCGTCGGGCAGATCCAGGTTCTGCGCCACATCCTTCAACGCCTTGGCATTGATCAGATACTGCCGCTTGACGAAGTTGAAGTACGGATGGCTTTGCCACAGCGGATGAGAAAAGCGCTTGTCGCCCCGGTGGTCGTCATCGGGCGTTCCCGCCTGCCGGCGCGTCAGCATGATCTGCGCGTTGGCATAGTTCTTCAGCGTCTCGCCCCAGTAGTTGACCTGGTGTTCCAGGACGCGGCCGGGCTGCTCGGACAGCGTCTTCATCCAGGCATTGGCGGCGGTCATCAGCAGTTCCGGCCCCGGTGCCTCGATCCTGTGATTGGGCAGGGATCGCGATCTCAGAGCGGCCATCAGGCGCTGGCCCAGGGCCTCGATCCGCTCGATATTCTCGGCCAGCTTCCTGGCGGTCGAGGGCGAGGAGCCGATGGCCATCGCCTCGGCCGCGGCCTGCGGCGCACGACCGTCTTCGATCAACGGTTCGGCCGCCACGGCTGCCGCCTTGTCAAGGTGCAAGTGCGGAGCCGCCATGCCCGGCGCCTGCATCGTGGATGACTCGGTCGCGGGGACCGATTCTGTCACTGCCTTGCGCTTGCGCGGTGCCTTGTTGCCTGCATTGCGCGGCTTTTTGGCAGCAGCATTCCCTGACTTTGCGATTGTTTCAGGAATACTTGCGCTCTTGGCAATTTTATTTCCACCAGATCCCGCACTTCTTGCCATGATCCCGGTTCCCCCCTAATACAGGGTCAATGATAAGCGCAGGGCAGGCGTTGCGCAAACACGGGTTTTGGGAACCGGATTGCTACGGCCAAGCTTTCTGTCACGCCGAGCAGCGAAAGGGCGATCTAGGTGACGATCAAGGGCATCAAGGGCATCGTGTCTTATGACGCAATGGAAACCATTCGGAACACGAACGAATGGATGGGCGCCTCGGCCCGAGCCATCGCATCCTACCCGGTCTTCGCGCTTTACCCGCACCCCGCCTTCAAGCTGATGAGCGCATGGGGCCGCGTCACCGAGCGCAGCTTCGCCCGCATGGTAATCAAGCCTGACTGGCAGATCCCGCCGATCCCGGGCGACCAGGGCCAGGACCATATCGTCTATGTCGAGCCGGTAATGAAGCGGCCCTTCGGCGATCTGGTCCATTTCCGCGTCGCCCGGCGCGAAGTGCAGCCCCGCAAGGTCCTGCTGATCGCGCCGATGTCGGGCCATTACGCGACCCTGATGCGGTCCACCGTGACCTCGCTGCTGCCCGACTGCGAGGTTTACGTATCCGACTGGCACAATGCCCGCGACATCCCCGTAAGCGAGGGCAAGTTCGACATCGAGGACTATACCCAGTATCTGGTCGATTTCATCCGCCACCTGGGACCCGACACCAACGTGATCGCCGTCTGCCAGCCTGCGCCCCTGGCCCTGGCTGCAACCGCCATTCTGGCCGAGGATCATCCCACCTCGCAGCCGCGCACCCTGACGCTGATCGGCGGCCCGGTCGATCCCGACGCCGCCGCGACCGAGGTGACGGATTTCGGCAACCGCATGACCATGGGCGAACTGGAACATACCGTGATCCAGTCGGTGGGCTTCAAGTATCGGGGCGCCGGGCGCATGGTCTATCCCGGGCTGGCGCAGCTGGCGTCCTTCATCGCGATGAACGCCGAAACCCATGCCCGCGCCTTCATCGACAAGATCTGGTCCGAGGCGCGCGGCACCGGCTCCGAAGGCGACAAGCACAACAAGTTCTATGACGAATATCTGGCGGTCATGGACATGACGGCCGAGTTCTATCTTTCGACGGTCGAGCGGATCTTCAAGAACCTGGAAATCGCCAACAACCAGTTCGTGGTGAATGGCCGCCGTGTCGATATCGGCAAGATCACCGACGTGGCGATCATGACGGTCGAGGGTTCGAATGACGACATCTCGGCCCCCGGTCAATGCGTGGCCGCGCTGGACCTGTGCACGGGCGTTCCTGCCGAACGCAAGCAACAGCACCTGGAGCCCGGCGCGGGACATTACGGCATCTTCGCGGGCAAGTCCTGGCGGCTGAACATCCGCCCGCTGGTGCTGGACTTCATCGACGACCACATGTCGGTGCCCGACTCGATCAAGCCGAAGAAGCGGCGCGCCCGTGGCGGCGTCGCGGCGGATTGCGGCGTCAACGATCCGATCGGCGACAGCAGCAAGCTCGCCGTCTAGGAACCCGGCCTTGCGGTCATCCGTTGTTCCCTGACAGCCGCCTGCTGCGGCACAGGGGAACAGGATGACCGAAGAAACGCACGCCGCAACCTTCTGGGACCGCCTCGAGGACATCACTTCCGGCATGCTGGGCTTGTCCGAGGGTGCGCGGCTTATTCCGATGTCCCATTACGCCGAACCGGAATCCAGGGTCCTGTGGTTCATAACGGCCAAGGGCACGGATCTGGCGCGATCGGTGGCAGACGGGGCTAAGCCTGCCGTCCACGTCGTCAGCGACGCCGCCGAAGGGCTTTATGCCAGCATCCATGGCAGCCTGTCGCTATCGGACGACGACGAAAAGCTGGACGAATTGTGGAACGCCGTCGCCTCCAGCTGGTTCGAGGAAGGAAAGCGCGACCCCGATATCCAGCTGATGCGCTTCGATCTGGCCGATGCCGAGGTCTGGGCCACCGGCGGCAAGCTGTCCTTCATCTACGAGATCGCGAAATCCAAGGTCACCGGCCAGAAGCCCGACATGGGCGAACATTACACGCTGACCTTCTGATCAGCGCAAGCCGCCGATCCAGCCGGCAATCGCAGTGACAACATCGCGGGTCAGTCCGGGCGACAGCGCCTCGCCCGCGATTACATGGGCGTCGGGATCGTCCATCGGCCCCGGCGTCACCCTGATGACCGTTGCCCCGCCGCCCCATTCCGCCGCCACCCGGTCGCTGGCTCGGTGGTCGACGATCCGGTCGGCATCGGACCAGATGAACAGCGCGGGCGGCATCGTGGCGCGATAATTGCCCCGCCGCGCCTGCCGCAGCACGGCGCCCACGGCAAGCACCGTCGAGGCGGGATAGCAGCTTGTCCATCGCGCCCGGTGCATGTCGTTGCGGACGACGAAGCACCGTTCCGGGTCGCCCGCCAGCCGCAGGAGTGTCCGGGCAAAGGGCAGATCCAGCATCCATGCGCCCCGCCTGCGCAGCGCGAAGTTGGGTGAGATCAGGACGACGCCATCCATCGCCCTGCCCATCTGCGGATCGCGCGCCGCCAGGGCGGTCAGGGTCGCACCCGTGGACATGCCAATGACGATCACTCTCCGGCCCATCTGCCTTGCAACGGCCAGCCCCTGGGTCAAGTCGCGCCACCAGTCCCCGGCCCGTGCGGCCGCCAGTTCCGCGCCGCCCTGCCCGTGCCCGGTCAGGCGGATCGCCAGCAGGTTCGCGCCAAGCTGCCGCGCCAGATCCTCGGGCAAGGGCCGCAACTCGGCCGGGCTGGCGGAAAAGCCGTGCACATAGAGGATCGCCAGATCGGCAACCTGCCCCGGCTGGCCGGCCCACTGGATATAGGAAGCCACCTCTGGCCGGATCCCCGCCTCGCGCGCAGCCAGCCAGGCCTGCGGGTCGGCGGGCAGATCGACCGCCACCTGGTCAAGCCGCAGCCTGTCGCGCGGCCCGAAAATCCACAGCAGCGCCAGCCCAAGGGTCAGCGCAAGCGCCAGCTTAAGCAAGAACATCGTCGATCGATTGCGCGATCAGCCGCAGGCATTCGGGCGACGAAAAACGGTGATCGGCCCCCTTGACCAGGGTCAGGCGGATATCCCCGCCCGTGGCGTGGTCCAGCAGGCGCATGGCCCAATCGACCGGCACATCGGCATCCGCCGTGCCCTGCAACATGCGTACCGGGAAGGGCAGCGGCAGCGGCTGGTTCATCACCAGATGATCGCGCCCATCCTCGATCAGGCGGCGGGTTATGACATAGGGCTGGTCGCTGTAATCGCTTGGCAGCGCCACCCGGCCCGCCGTCGTCAGCGCCTGCCGCTGCGTCTCGTCGAACCCGGCCCAGAAGCCCTGCTCGGTGAAATCCGGCGCGGCGGCGATGGTGACAAGCCCCGCCACCCGCTGCGGCAGGGCGCGGGCGACCAGCAGCGCGATCCAGCCGCCCATCGAGGACCCCGCCAGCACCTGCGGCCCGTCGGTCAGCGTCTCGATCACGTGGCGGGCGTCCTGGGACCAGTCGCCGATGCTGCCTTCCTCGAAACTGCCGCTGCTGTCGCCATGGCCGGAATAGTCGAAGCGCAGGAAGCCCCGGCCCCGTTCGCGCGCCCAGTCGTGCAGCCAGGCGGCCTTGGTGCCCGTCATGTCGGACTTGAACCCGCCCAGGAACACCACGCCCGGCCCGCGCCCGATGCTGCGCTGATAGGCGATGCGACGCCCGGCGGGGGTTTCCAGATATTCGCTCATTCGCGGCTCTCCTGCGGTGGTCGCGCTTATCTTGACAGTTTTCCCGCCTCGGTCCAATGGAGGGCGCAGATAACCCGCAACCGGGCGTTCCGTGGGCGCCAAACCGACGAGGAGGACGATATGTCCCAGATTTCCCTGACCTTCCCCGATGGAAATTCGCGCGACTATCCCGCCGGCATCACCGCCGCCGCAGTCGCCGAAAGCATCGCGCCCAGCCTGGCCAAGCGCGCGATCTCGGCCAGCCTGGACGGGCGGCACATCGACCTGCAATGGCCGATCGACGCGTCGGGCGCGATCAGCATCAACACGATGAAGGACGACGCCCCTGCGCTGGAGCTGATCCGGCACGACTTCGCCCATGTCATGGCCCGCGCCGTGCAGGAACTGTGGCCTGACGTGAAGGTTACGATCGGGCCCGTGCGCGATTTCGGCTGGTTCTACGACTTCGACCGCGCCGAGCCCTTCACCCCCGAGGATCTGGGCCGGGTCGAGGCCGCGATGAAGCAGATCATCGCGCTGCGCGAACCGGTCCGCACCGAGGTCTGGGACCGCGACCGCGCCGTTGCCTATTACAAGGACCGGGGCGAGCCCTTCAAGGTCGAGCTGATCGACCGCATTCCCGAAGGCGAGCCGCTGCGGATGTACTGGCACGGCGACTGGCAGGACCTGTGCCGCGGCCCGCATCTGCAGAACGTGGGCCAGTTGCCCGCCGACGCCTTCAAGCTGACCCATATCGCGGGCGCCTACTGGCTGGGCGACAGCACGCGCCCGATGCTGCAGCGCATCTATGGCGTGGCCTTCCGCAACCGCGACGAACTCAAGGCCCACCTGACCATGCTGGAGGAGGCCGCCAAGCGCGACCACCGCAAGCTGGGCCGCGAGATGGAACTGTTCCACATGCAGGAGGAAGCGCCGGGCCAAATCTTCTGGCATCCGAACGGCTGGAACATCTACACCACGCTGCAGGACTACATGCGCCGCAAGCAGCGCGCCGACGGCTATGTCGAGGTGAACACCCCGCAGGTCGTCAGCCGCAAGCTGTGGGAAGCGTCGGGCCACTGGGACAACTACCAGGAAAACATGTTCATCGTCGAAGTGGACGAGGAGCATGCCAAGACCAAGACCGTCAACGCGCTGAAGCCGATGAACTGCCCTTGCCATGTGCAGGTCTTCAACCACGGCCTGAAGTCCTATCGCGACCTGCCCCTGCGCATGGCCGAGTTCGGATCCTGCAACCGCTATGAACCCTCGGGCGCGCTGCACGGGATCATGCGCGTGCGCGGCTTCACGCAGGACGACGCGCATATCTTCTGCACCGAGGACCAGATCGAGTCCGAGACGAAGAAGTTCATCGAGTTCCTGGCCGGGATCTATGCCGACCTGGGCTTCACCGAATGGCGGATCAAGCTGTCCACGCGGCCCGAGAAGCGCATCGGGTCGGACGAAAGCTGGGACCGAGTCGAAGCCGCGCTTGGCAATGCCTGCAAGGCCGCCGGTTACGAATACGAACTGTTCCCTGGCGAAGGCGCCTTCTATGGGCCCAAGCTGGAATTCGTCCTGCGCGACGCCATCGGCCGCGACTGGCAGTGCGGCACGCTTCAGGTGGACCCGAACCTGCCGGAACGGCTGGACGCGGAATATGTCGGCCCCGACGGCGCCAAGCACCGCCCCATCATGCTGCACCGCGCGGTCCTGGGCAGTTTCGAGCGATTCATCGGCATCCTGATCGAGAACAGCTCGGGCAAGCTGCCCTTCTGGCTCGCGCCCCGGCAGGTGGTCGTCGCTTCGATTGTCTCGGACGCCGACGGATACGTGCACGAAGTGGTGGATAGCCTGCGCGCCGCGGGCATCCGGGCCGAGGCAGATACCCGGAACGAGAAGATCAACTACAAGGTCCGCGAACATTCGGTGGCAAAGGTGCCGGCGATTCTTGCCATCGGCATGAAAGAGGTAGAAGATCGCACGGTATCGCTTCGGCGTCTCGATCAACAAGGTTCGCGTCTGTTACCGCTAGCCGAAGCTGTTGCCACTCTGAAAGACGAAGCCACGCCACCCGACCTGCGTTGAAGTGCATCGGTTTTCGCTGGTTTCCGGCGCGCAGATCGCATTCTGCGCGCGTTTCCTGCTTGCCTTTTTTAACGATTCGTCCATCCTCTCAGATGCGTGAGCGAATGCCTTTCTACCGCCTCCCTTCATGGGCAGCCGGAAGTTCGAAAGCGGGCTGCACGGCCTGGCGCAATCCTGCGTCGGGATGACTTGAAGGAGAGAACGGTTATGGCGACCGGAACGGTTAAATGGTTCAACGCCACCAAGGGCTATGGCTTCATCGCCCCCGATGAAGGTGGCAAGGACGTGTTCGTCCATATCTCGGCCGTCGAACGCGCCGGGCTGACGGGCCTCAAGGACAACCAGAAGATCGCATACGAGTTGCAGTCGGGCCGCGACGGCCGCGCCTCGGCCAGCGATCTGAAGCTGCTCTGATCCAGCTTCCGAAAGGTTGCGGAACGGCCCGTTCGCGGGCCGTTTTTATTTGCGGGCCACATCCCGCCACGATCAAAAGGACCAGCCATGATCCCGCTGGACATCTTCGCCGATCCCGTTTGCCCCTGGTGCCTGATCGGCAAGGTCGAACTTGACCGCGCGCTGGAAAGCCGCCCGTCCCATCCGTTCCAGATCGCTTGGCATCCGTTCCGGCTGAACCCGCAGATGCCCGGGGGCGGCGTGGACCGAATCGCTCATCTGCACGCCAAGCTGGGCGACCGGGCCGAGGACGCATCCCGCACCGTGGCCCAAAGGGCAGCCGCGCTTGGCCTGGTGCTGAACCCCTCGCCCACCGAGCCGGACACGACCGACGCCCATCGGCTGATGCACTGGGCCGGGCTCGAGGGGGCGCAAACGCGTGTCATGTCCAGCCTGCTACGAGCCCATTGGCAAGAGGCCCGCGACATCGGCGATGCGTCCGAACTCGTGCGGATCGCGGACGGGGCGGGGATGGATGGGGAACTGGTGGCCCGCCTGCTGGCCAGCGACGCCGACCGGGCCGAGGTTGCGTCGCGCGAACAGCACGCCCGCGAACGTGGCATCAGCTCGGTCCCGACCTTTATCGTGTCGAACCGCCACGCGGTCAGCGGTGCGCAGCCTGCCAGCCTGTGGCAGCAGGTGATCGATGAACTGACCGGGGCAGCGCCAGCCTAACTTGCACATCGTGCAGTTTTCGATTATAGGGCAGAGCCTGACCGAAAGGCTCGCCCATGTCCATGACCGCCTCCGACACGGCTGCGCCGCAGCGTCGCTTGGCTCTGCCCGAATTCGTGGCGCTGCTGGCGTTCCTGTTCGCCACGGTCGCCTTTTCCATCGACGCCATGCTGCCCGCCCTGCCCGACATCGCGGCAGAGCTGACGCCCGACAATGTCAACAGGGCGCAGCTGATCCTGACGGCCTTCATGGCGGGAATGGGGCTGGGCACGCTGTTTGCCGGGCCGCTGTCGGATGCCATCGGCCGCAAGCCGGCGATCTTCCTGGGCACGGCGATCTATATCACCGCCACCATCGCCGCGATCTTTTCCCAATCGATCGAGTTCCTGCTGGCCGCCCGCTTCGTCCAGGGCATTGGCGCCTCCGGCCCGCGCATCGTCGGCCTGGCGCTGATCCGCGACCTGTATTCCGGGCGAGAGATGGCGCGCATCTCCAGCTTCGTGATGATGGTCTTCATCATGATCCCGGCGCTGGCACCCTCGATCGGCGCCGGCATCATCGCGTTTTCGGGATGGCACGGCGTGTTCGGTGCCTTCATTCTGTTCGCGTTGATCGGGGCCGGCTGGCTTGGCCTTCGCCAGGCCGAGACCCTGCCGCCCTCGGAACGGCGCCCGCTGCGCCTTGGCCCCCTGACCGCCGCCGCACGAGAGGTCCTGTCCGACCGTCAGGTGATGCTCTGCACCCTGGTGTTGACCCTGGGCTTCGGCCAGATGTTCGCGCTGCTGTCATCCGCCCAGCAACTGTTCGGAGAGGCTTACGGCAAGGGTGAGAACTTCCCGGCTTGGTTCGCGCTGATGGCGATCCTGTCAGGCGCGGGCACGCTGCTGAACGCGACCTTCGTGATGCGCTTCGGAATGCGGCGGATCGCGAAATGGGCCTATGTCATGCAGACCGTCGTCTCGGTCTGCATGCTGGCGCTGACGCTGACGGATGCCCTGCCCGCCGGGTTGCGCTTCCCGGCCTTCTTCTTCTGGGCTGTCAGCGTCTTCTTCATGGCCGGCGTGACCTTCGGCAACCTGAACGCGCTGGCGCTGCAACGCATGGGCCATATCGCTGGCATGGCCGCATCCATCATCGCGGCCCTGTCCACTATCGCGGCGACGCTGATTGCGGCGCCGGTCGGGCAGCTTTACAACGGCACCCCGATCCCCGCCATGACAGCGACGCTGATCTGCTCAGCCCTTGCATGGCTCCTAATGGGCCGGCTGCGCGACTGACAGGTCCGCCCCGCCCGACCGCCGGATCACGAAGCGCGCATTGGCAAGGTCGTTTTCCAGATGCGCGGCGATCTGGTCCGCGTCCTTGCCATAGCCCTGCCACCGCGCGGTCAGGCGGCGTTCCAGTTCCGCCTCGGGCACGTCCAGCCAGACCCTCAGATCGTATCGCAGCCGGCTCCAGGGCGCCTGATCCAGCAGCAGGTAATTGCCCTCGATCACCACGACCCGATGATCGGGGCTGACGACCCCCGCCCCGGCCACGGCCAGCTCACGGCTGCGGTCGAAGACGGGAAAGAACACATCGTCCCACGGCAGGGCCAGCCGCTGGACCAGCGCCGCAAAACCCTCGGCATCGAAGGTCTCGACCGCGCCTTTCCTGGCGCGCAGCCCGCGCGCTTCCAGCACGCAGTCGTCCAGGTGAAAGCCGTCCATCGGGACCAGCACCGCATCGTCCAGCCGCGCGACCAGAGCCTCTGCGAAGGTGGACTTCCCCGATCCAGGCGCGCCCGCCACCGCAACCAGAACCCGCGCCCCTTCCAGGGCGCGGATCCGGGACAGCAGCCGCTGCCCTTCTTCTTCATCGAAATATCCTGAAGGGAGTCCGAAGGACGGGGGGCAAGGCCCCCCTTCCGCGCCGCTCATGCCGCCAGAACCTCGGGCACCTTTGCGCCGGTCATATAGGCGACCGCATCCGACATGGTGTGCTCCTTGGGATTGATGACGCACAGCCGCCGCCCCAGGCGATGGATATGGATCCGGTCCGCAACCTCGAAGACATGGGGCATGTTGTGGCTGATCAGCACGATGGGAATGCCCCGCGACCGCACGTCCAGGATCAGATCCAGCACGCGGCGGCTTTCCTTGACGCCAAGGGCGGCGGTCGGCTCGTCCAGGATGATGACCCGGCTGCCAAAGGCCGCGGCGCGGGCCACGGCCACGCCCTGGCGCTGGCCGCCTGACAGCGTTTCGACCGGCTGGCTGATGTTCTGGATCGTCATCAGCCCCAGTTCCGACAGCTTCTGGCGGGAAAAGGCCTCCATCGCAGGCTTGTCCAGCATCCCGAACCACTTGCCCATGAAGCCCTGGCGCTGGATTTCGCGACCCATGAACATGTTGTCGGAGATGGACAGCGCAGGCGACAGGGCCAGGGTCTGGTAGACCGTCTCGATACCGGCCTTGCGGGCCTCCAGGGGGCTTGCAAAGGCGACGGGCTGGCCGTCCAGCCGTATTTCCCCCTCGTCAGGCTGGACGGCGCCCGAAAGCGCCTTGATCAGGCTGGACTTCCCCGCGCCGTTGTCGCCGATCACGGCCAGGATCTCGCCCGGGTACAGATCGAAGTCGGCGTGGTCCATGGCGGTCACGCGGCCATAGCGCTTGACCAGGTTGCGTGCATACAGAAGCGGCTCGGTCATGACGAAATCTTCCTGATCCATTGGTCGATTGCGACGGCGACGATGATCAGCCAGCCGGTCGCGAACAGCTGCCACAGCACGTCCACGCCCGCCAGCCGCAGCCCCGAGTTGAAGACGCCCACGATCAGCGCCCCGATCAGCGGCCCCAGGATGGACCCGCGTCCGCCGAACAACGAGATGCCCCCGATCACGACGGCCGTGATGGATTCCAGGTTCGCCTCGAAGAACGAGGTCGGGCTGACCGATCCAACCCGCCCGATCGAGGACCAGGCCGCCAGCGCGCAGATGACGCCCGCGACGACATAGACCGACATCAGCACGCGCTTGGTCTGGATGCCCGCCAGGGCCGCGGCCTCGGGATCGTCGCCCACGGCATAGACCCGGCGACCCCAGGCCGTCTGGTACAGCGCATACCAGAGCACGGCAAAGACGAGCAGCATCAGCACCACGCCATAGGTCAGCACCGCGCCGCCCAGGTTGAAGCGTTCGCCGAAGAGCTTGAGCAGCGGCGCCTCGGCATCCAGTGTCTGGCTGCGGATCGTCTCGCGGTTGGACAGGTAATAATTCAACGCAAGGAAGATATTCCATGTCCCCAGCGTCGTAATGAAGGGCGGCAGCTTCAGCCGGGTCACAAGCGCCCCGTTCAGCGCCCCGGTCCCCGCCCCCACGACCAGCCCGATCACAATGGCGATCGGCACCGGAATTCCGAAATCGACCGACAGCTTGCCCATGATGACGGACACCATCACCATGACCGCGCCGACCGACAGGTCGATGCCGGCCGTCAGGATCACCAGCGATTGCGCGGCGGCCAGGGTGCCGACGACGGCGACCTGCTGCAGGATCAGCGACAGGTTGAAGGCCGAGAAGAAGTTGGGCGAGATCAGCCCGAAGGCAATCACCGACAGCACCAGCACGATGACCGGAACCATTGTTGGAAAACGGTGCAGGAAATGCTGCACCCGGTCCAGCGCGCCGCGCGAGTGATGCTCGAAGCTGGCGACCGTTTCGGTCTTGTTGCGCTCGACCACGGGATCGGGGATGTCGGACATCGGGCCCTCCGGGTTCTCGAGAAAGGCGGCGGCCTCCATGCCGCCGCCCGGTGGTCAGGTCAGCCCCAGCACTGGGCGAGGCCATCCTCGACGCTGATCGAGGGCACGCCCTCGACCGCCTGGTCCGTGACCAGGTTCACGCCGGTATCGGTGAAGTCCAGCCCTTCGGTGGGCTGCGGCTTGGTGCCGTCCTTGGCGAAGGCGGCGATCGCCTCGATGCCCATCGACGCCATCTTCAGCGGATATTGCTGCGACGTGGCGCCGATCACGCCTGCCTTGACGTTCTCCACGCCGGGGCAGCCGCCATCGATGGACACGATCGTCGCATTGCCTTCCATGCCAAAGGATTTCAGCGCCTCATAGGCGCCTGCGGCGGCGGGTTCGTTGATGGTGTAGACCAGGTTGATTGCCGGGTCCTTCTGCATCAGCGCCTCCATCGCCTGACGGCCGCCCTCCTCATTGCCCGAGGTGACGTCATGGCCGACGATGCGCGCGTCCTCCTCGTCCCCGATCAGGTTTTCGTCCTTCACATCGATGCCGAAGCCTTCCAGGAAGCCCTGGTTGCGCAGCACATCGACCGAAGGGGCACTGGCGGCCAGATCCAGCATGGCGATCTTGGCTTCCTTCGCGCCGTCGCCCATCTTTCCGGCGGCCCAGGCCCCGATCAGGCGGCCCGCCTCGCGGTTGTCGGTGGCAAAGGTGGCGTCGGCCGCGTCGATCGGGTCAAGCGGCGTGTCCAGCGCGATGACCAGGATGCCCGCGTCGCGCGCCTGCTTGACAGATTCGGTGATCGCCTTGGTGTCGGACGCGGTGATCAGGACGCCCTTCACGCCCGCCGCGATGCAGCTTTCCATCGCCTGCTGCTGCGTCTCGTGGTCGCCGTCGATCTTGCCCGCAAAGGTCATCAGCTCCATGCCGAGTTCCTCGGCCTTGGCGGTTGCGCCTTCCTTCATCTTCACGAAGAACGGATTGATGTCGGTCTTGGTGATAAGGCAGGCCTTGACCGGATCCTGCGCGCTGGCGACCCCCACCGACAGGGCCACGACGGACGCAGCCAGGGACAGGCTTGCCAAAGATTTGGTCATCATTCTTGAAACTCCTCCGAACAGCGGCGCCTCCTCCGCTTTCCTGTTTCAGAAAGCACGAAGCATTTCCTCTTGTCAATAAATCAATTCCGTTGACTAATACCGCCTGGAAAGGATCACGCCCATGTCGATCGATGTGATGCACCGGCCTGACCTCAGCCGGAACGAGCGGCAGATCCTGTCGCTGATCCGCAGACGCGGACCGATGCCTCGTGCAGCGCTGGCGCAAGCGACGGGGCTCTCGCCCCAGGCCATCACGAATCTGACCAGGAAACTGATTGACCACGGTTTTCTGGACGCCGGCGCAGTGGTGCGCGGCAAGGTCGGCCAGCCGTCCACGCCCTTGTCCCTTGCGCCCGGGGGTGCGCTGTTCCTTGGCCTGAAGCTGGGGCGCAGGCTGGTCGAGCTGGCACTGGTGGATTTCGTCGGCCAGGTAAAAATCCATCGGCAAGAGATATACAGCCATCCGACCCCCGACCGGGTGCTGAGCTTTGCGAAGAACGGCATCGCCACAATCCTTGGCTCGATTCCGCAGCCGGCCCGAATCGCGGGGCTCGGCATTGCCACACCCTTCCGCCTGTGGGACTGGGGGGCCGAGATGACGGGCTGGCACGACTTTGACCTGGCGGCCCGGCTGGCCGAGGACCTGCCCTTTCCGGTCTTCCTGGAAAACGACGCCAGCACCGCCTGCGCGGCCGAACTGATCTTCGGACGGTCGGTCCTGCCGCGGGACTTCGTGCATCTTTATATCGCGCATTTCGCGGGCGGGGGGGTGGTGCTGGACGGCCGCCTGCGCGTGGGGCCGCGCCGCAATGCCGGGGCGCTTGGCTCCATGCCGGTCCCGGGCGGGCACCAGCTTCTGGACATCGCCTCTGTCTCAACCCTGGAGGACCGGCTGGGCCGGTCGCTGCCGCCAGACGATTCCGGCTGGCAGGTTCCGCCAGACATCGAGGAGCAATGGGTCGCGGAGTCGGCCGAGGCTCTGGCCTTTGTCGTCCTGTCCGCCGTGGCGCTGCTGGACATCCCGGTGGCGGTCATAGACGGCGCCATCCCGCAGCCCACGCGCCGCGCGCTGGCCGACGCCACGCGCAAGGCCCTGGCGCATCTGCCCGCCGCGGGCATCGACCGCCCCCAGGTCATCGAGGGCAGCCTGGCCCGCAGCGCCCGCATCCTGGGTGCCGCCGCCCTGCCGCTCGCGCATTTCTTCGAGCCAGGCGGCGCGCTGACTTGACAGCGCCGCGCCTGCCCTTATAAGCGCGCACTTCATTGGTGTTGGCGGACCCCGCAAGGGGAAGCCTGTCGGGCCCAGGACCGCAAGTCCCTGGCCAAAGGACAACGCCCTTCGATAACGCAAGAAGGAGATCAGCCGTGACCAAACGCACGTCTGCCAAGTACAAGATCGACCGCCGCATGGGCGAGAACATCTGGGGGCGCGCCAAGTCCCCGGTGAACAAGCGTGAATACGGCCCCGGCCAGCACGGCCAGCGCCGCAAGAACAAGCTGTCCGACTTCGGTACCCAGCTGCGCGCCAAGCAGAAGCTCAAGGGCTATTACGGCGACCTGACCGAAAAGCAGTTCCGCCGCATCTATGCCGAGGCCGAGCGCGTCAAGGGCGACACCGGCGAGAACCTGATCGGCCTGCTGGAGCGCCGCCTGGACGCCGTCGTGTATCGCGCCAAGTTCGTTGCGACCATCTGGGCCGCGCGCCAGTTCGTGAACCACGGCCACATCGAGGTGAACGGCCAGCGCGTCAACATCGCCTCCTACCGCGTCAAGGAAGGCGACGTGATCGCCATCCGCGAGCGTTCGCGCCAGCTGGCCATCGTGCTGGAAGCCGTCGGCCTGACCGAGCGTGACGTTCCTGACTACCTGGAAGTCGACCACAACAAGATGACCGCGACCTTCGTGCGCACCCCGGCCCTGGGCGACGTGCCCTATGCCGTGGTGATGGAGCCGAACCTGGTCGTCGAATACTACGCCAAGAACTGATCCGTCCGTTCCTGCAAGGCACTGGAAGCCTGGCCGAGAAACCCTCGGCCAGGCTTTCTCTTATTCCGCCCTCGTGACCTTGACCGTCTGCGTCTGCAATTCGGTCGCCGTGACCGTGGTCAGGAAGGCCACGTCCACCGCGTCGCGGCCAACCGCGATCAGCGCCATCTCGTCAGCCTCGGCCATGCCCGTCGGGTCGATCAGGTGCCACGTGCCGTCCAGATGGACCTCGGCCACCGCATGGAAGTCGGGCGGCTCGACCGAAGGCGCGAAGACGCTGGCGATGCGCGCGGGGATCTGCGCGGCGCGGCACAGCGCGATCATCAGGTGGGCGTAGTCGCGGCAAACCCCGCGTCGTTCCAGGAAGGTATCGGCCGCAGTGGTGGAGGCGTTGCTGACACCCGAGACATAGTCCAGCCGCTGTTCGATCCATTCGCGGATCGCCAGCACCTTCGCACCCCCCGCCTTGTCGCCGAAACGCTGCTGGACAAAGGGCACGAAGCGCTCCGCCTGGCAGTATCGCGACGGCAACAGATAGCGCAGCGCGTCGCCCGACATCTGATCGACCTCCAGCGCGGCCATCCGCTCGAAGACCGGGCGCGGGCGCGTCACCACCACGTCGGATGAATAGCGACAATGCAGGTCCTCGGCTGCGCGGATGATGATCTTTTCGCCGATGCCTTCCTCGCCCGGAACGCGGGCCTGATGTTCGACGGGGCCGAAATCGATCTCGGCGTTGCTGATCTCCTGCCCGAAGGCGCCTGCGGCCTCGACCGCAAGGATCGCCGGCCCCGGCGTGAGAAGCCTGTAGTGAAGCTCGACTTCGATCCTGATCCGCATCCCTGCCGTCCCTGGTTGCCACGGCACCAAACGACCGGCGGCAGGATGCGGATCCGCGGCGCGCGCAACTTCCTATTTACGGCGCATCGCTTCGGCAAGGGCTGCCCCGAAACCGCCCTGCTCGCCTGTTTTCGGGGCAGTGCTGGCTGATCGGGGGCCTGACTTGGCCTGCGCCTTCTGCGCGGGCTTAGCGGCCTCGGCGTCAGAGCGCATGGTCAGCCCGATCCGCTTGCGGGCCACGTCCACCTCGGTCACGCGGACGCGGACCACGTCGCCGACCTTCACCACCTCGTTCGGATCCTTGACGAAGCGGTTGGCCAGCTGGCTGACATGGACAAGCCCGTCCTGATGAACGCCGATATCCACAAAGGCGCCAAAGGCCGCGACATTGGTGACGGTGCCTTCCAGCACCATGCCGGGCTTCAGGTCGGTGATCTCCTCGACCCCTTCGGCAAAGCTTGCGGTGACAAAGCTGGGACGCGGGTCGCGGCCGGGCTTTTCCAGTTCCGACAGGATGTCGCGGATGGTGGGCAGGCCGAAATGCTCGTCCACGAACTGTTCGGCCCGGATGCCTTTCAGCGCCGCCCCGTCGCCCAGGATCGCACGAATGTCGCGCCCGCAGGCGGCCACGATCTTGCGGGCGACGCCGTAGGCCTCGGGGTGGACGGCCGAGGCGTCCAGCGGCTCCTTGCCGTCGCGGATGCGCAGGAAGCCCGCGCATTGCTCGAAGGCGCGCGGCCCAAGGCCGGCCACCTTCTTCAACGCCGCACGCGACGGGAAGGCGCCGTTCTCGTCGCGCCAGGCCACGATGTTCTGCGCCAGCGACGGGCCGAGGCCGGCGACATGGGCCAGCAGCGGGGCCGATGCCGTGTTCAGGTCCACGCCGACCGCGTTCACGGCATCCTCGACCACGGCTTCCAGCGTTTTCGCCAGTTGTCGCTGGTCAACGTCGTGCTGGTACTGGCCGACGCCGATGGATTCGGGCGGCACCTTGACCAGTTCCGCCAGCGGATCCTGCAAGCGCCGCGCGATGGAGACCGCGCCGCGCAGGGAAACGTCAAGCTGCGGAAACTCTCTGGCCGCCAGTTCCGAGGCCGAATAGACCGAGGCCCCCGCCTCGCTGACAACGACCTTGGTCGGCACCTTCATGCCCGTGGGCAGGCGCTTCAGCGCGTCGCTGACCAGGCGTTCGGTTTCGCGGCTGGCGGTGCCGTTGCCGATGGCGATCAGGTCCACGCCATGCCGGGCGATCAGCGCCAGCAGGGTCGCCTCGGCCCCGCGCAGGTCGTTCTTGGGCTGGAAAGGATAGATGGTCGCGGTGTCCAGCAGCTTGCCCGTCGCGTCCACCACCGCGATCTTGCAGCCGGTGCGGATGCCGGGATCGATGCCCAGCGTCACCCGTGCCCCGGCAGGCGCGGCCAGCAGCAGGTCGCGCAGGTTGCGGCCAAAGACGCGGATCGCCTCGTCATGAGCGCGCTTCCGCAATTCGGTCAGCAGGTCGATATACATCGTGTTCGACAGCCGCACGCGCCAGGTCCAGCCCGCGACCTGCCGCAACCACTGATCGCCGGAGCCGCTGCCCAGGGTGCCGATGGCCCGGACCACGATCCCCTCGGCCCGCTGCGCGCCGGTTTCCGGGTCGGGCGAGATGTCGATGGTCACGATCTCCTCCTTCGCGGCGCGCAGGATCGCCAGCGCGCGATGCCCGGGGATCGCGGACCACTTCTCGCGATGGTCGAAGTAGTCGCTGAACTTGGCGCCCGCGGCTTCCTTGCCCGCGATCAGCCTGGCCGCGATGAAGGCCTCGGTGCGCATGAAGTCGCGCAGGGCGCCCAGCAATGCGGCGTTTTCCGACAGTTCCTCGACCAGGATGTCACGTGCGCCGTCCAGGGCGGCCTTCACGTCCGGCACGGCGCCCGTGACATAGCCCGCTGCCAGCACCGCCGGATCGGTCCCGCGATCCGCCTGGATCGCGCGCAGCAGCGGCTCCAGCCCGTTCTCGCGGGCGATCATCGCCTTGGTGCGGCGCTTGGGCTTGAAGGGCAGATAGATGTCCTCGAGCGTGGCCTTTGTCTCGGCCCCGGCGATGGCACGGGCCAGGTCGTCGGTCAGCTTGCCCTGGTCCTTGATCGAGTTCAGGATCGCCGCCCGCCGCGCCTCCATGTCGCGCAGATAGGCGAGCCGGTCGGCCAGGTTCCGCAGTTGCGTGTCGTTCAGCCCGCCCGTCGCCTCTTTTCGATAGCGGGCGACAAAGGGGACGGTCGCGCCGCCGTCCAGAAGTTCCGCCGCCGCCGTCACCTGGGCGGGCGAGGCGCTGATTTCGGCGGCGATGATGCGGGCGATGCGGGCGGCTGTGTCCATGGGATCCTCCGAAAACGGAAGGCGGTTCTAGCCCGCCACGGCGCGCAGGCCAAGGCTGTCATGCACGCGCGGCATGTTGAAACTGCGCCGGCCGATGCACAGTTGCACACAACGCAACAACAGAAAGGACCGCATATGCCCACCCTTTTCGATCCGCTCCAGGTCGGGCCGCTGACCCTTCGCAACCGCATCGTCATGGCGCCTCTGACCCGCGCCCGCGCCGGTGCCGAACGGGTGCCCAACGCCATGATGGCCGAATACTACGCGCAGCGGTCGGGGGCCGGGCTGATCCTGTCGGAAGCCACCAGCGTGACGCCGATGGGCGTGGGTTACGCCGACACGCCGGGCATCTGGAACGACGAACAGGTCGAAGGCTGGAAGCTGGTGACCAAGGCCGTCCATGACGCGGGCGGGCTGATCTTCATGCAGTTGTGGCATGTGGGCCGGATCTCGGACCCGATCTTCCTTGACGGCCAGCAGCCCGTCGCGCCAAGCGCCGTGAAGCCCGCGGGCCATGTCAGCCTGGTGCGCCCCAAGAAGGACTACGAGACGCCCCGCGCGCTTGAGACCGATGAAATCCCGGGCATCGTCGAGGCCTATCGCAAGGGGGCCGAGAACGCCAAGCGCGCCGGCTTCGACGGGATCGAGATCCATGCGGCCAACGGCTATCTGATCGACGAATTCCTACAGGACAGCACCAACCGCCGCACCGACGAATATGGCGGCCCGATCGAGAACCGCGCCCGCTTCCTGAACCAGATCGCGGATGCCGTGATCGGCGTCTGGGGCGCGGACCGCGTGGGCCTGCACCTGTCCCCGCGCGGCGACAACCACGACATGGGCGACAGCGACCCCAAGGCGCTGTTCACGCATGTCGCGCGCGAGATGAAGCAGCGCGGCTTGGCCTTCATCTGCCTGCGCGAATACCTGGGCCCCGACAGCCTGATGGACGACATCAAGGCCGCCTTCGGGGGCGTGGTGATCGCCAACGAAAAGCTGACCCGCGACAGTGCCCGTGACATGGTGCAGTCGGGCCGCGCGGATGCGGTGGCCTTCGGCAAGGATTTCATCGCCACGCCCGACCTGCCCCGCCGCTTTGCCGAGGACCTGTCGCTGAACCAGCAGGACCCCTCGACCTTCTACGGCAGCGGGCCGAAAGGCTACGTGGACTATCCCATCGCCGAGGAAGTCTGATCATGAAAAAGGCGGGCCGTTTTCTGGCCCGCCTTTCCTTAAGCGATGGACCGGTTCACTTGGCCCGCGCGGCCGCGCTTTCGGGCAGTTCCTCGTCGAACAGGCGCTGATAGAATTCGGCCACCGTCTGGCGCTCCAGCTCGTCGCATTTGTTCAGGAAGGTCAGCCGGAAGGCATAGCCGATGTTGTTGCCGAAGATGCGCGCGTTCTGCGCCCAGGCGATCACCGTGCGCGGCGACATGACGGTGGAAAGATCCCCCTGCATGAAGGCAGTGCGCGTCAGGTCCGCCAGCGTCACCATCTGGCCGATGATCTTGCGGCCCTTCTCGGTGTTGTAGGTCGGGTTCTTGGCCAGCACGATCGCGGCCTCGGCGTCGTGGGACAGGTAGTTCAGCGTGGACACCAGCGACCAGCGGTCCATCTGGCCCTGGTTGATCTGCTGGGTGCCGTGGTACAGGCCCGTCGTGTCGCCCAGGCCCACGGTATTGGCCGTGGCGAACAGGCGGAAATAGGGATTCGGGGTGATGACCTCGTTCTGGTCCAGCAGCGTCAGCTTGCCGTCGGTTTCCAGCACGCGCTGGATCACGAACATCACGTCCGCGCGGCCCGCATCATATTCGTCAAAGACGATGGCGGTGGGGTTGCGCAGCGCCCAGGGCAGGATGCCTTCGTGGAAGACCGTGACCTGCTTGCCATCGACCAGCTTGATCGCGTCCTTGCCGATCAGGTCGATGCGGCTGACATGGCTGTCCAGGTTCACGCGCACGCAGGGCCAGTTGAGCCGCGCCGCCACCTGTTCGATATGCGTCGATTTTCCGGTGCCGTGATAGCCCTGGATCATCACCCGGCGGTTATAGGCGAAGCCCGCCAGGATCGCCATGGTGGTGTCGGGATCGAACTTGTAGGTGCTGTCGATTTCCGGCACGCGGTCAGAGCGCTCGGCAAAGCCCTTGACCTTCATGTCGCTGTCCAGACCGAACACCTCGCGCAGGTCGATCTCCTCAGTCGGTTTGGCGTTCATGTCCATCATTGTCGGCACCTTTCCTCGCATCGTCAGCCTTGATCGCGCATAAGTCTGCCGCGTGCAAGCCGGGGCTGCGTTGACGGGCCACAAGGGGCTGCTAAGTTGTCCCCTGCAACCATGGAAGGATTGCCGTTGCCGGACACCCGCCGCACCCATCTGCAGGATCTGATCACCCGGGTCGCCAAAGGCGACCGTCCTGCCTTCGATGCGCTGTATCAGGCGACCTCGGCGCAGCTGAACGCCATCTGCCTGTCCGTGCTGAGGGACCGGCGCGAGGCCGAGGAAGCGCTGGAACAGAGCTTTATCCAGATCTGGAAGACCGCCCCGCAGTTCGCCGAGAGCGGGCTGTCGCCCATGGCCTGGCTTGCAACGCTCGCGCGCGACCGGGCCATCGACAGCCTGCGCCGCCAGGAGGCGCACCCCGCTGCGGTGACAGCGCCCGCCATGCTACCCGATGCGGGACTGGCCGAGGCATTGTCCGATCCCGTGCTGGCGGTGCGCCATGCCTATCTGCAGGGGCTCGATCCGGCAGGCTTCGCGCAGCGCACGGGCCTGTCGGTCGAGGCTGCCCGCCAGCACCTGCACGAGGGGCTGGCCGAGATGGCCGCCGAATTCCTCCAACCGGACGAGGTGTTGGCCGCCGAACTGGCGCTTGGCCTGACCGATGCTTCGGCGGCCGAGGCTGCGACGCGCGCCTCTACTGATCCTGCCTTTGCACGTCGGCTGCGCGACTGGCAGGAACGGCTGGCCCTGCTTGCCGGGGACCTGACCCCGGTCATGGCCCCGGCACGGGCGCGCCAGCGGATCCGCGAAAACCTGGGCCACGGGCTGGCGCCCCTGGCGGTCGATCCGCTGGAACGGACCCCCTGGTGGCGCGGCACAGCCGGTGTTTTGGCCGCGATCCTGCTGGCTGCGGCCGTGGGTGTGTATCTGTGGATGGGCTAGGGGTCAGCCGTTGAACAGGAAGTGCAGGACATCGCCGTCCTTGACTTCATAGGTCTTTCCCTCGACGCGGAACTTGCCCGCCTCGCGCGCCCCTGCCTCGCCCTTGTAGGTGACGTAATCGTCATAGGAGATGGTCTCGGCCCGGATGAAGCCGCGCTCGAAATCGCCATGGATCACGCCCGCCGCCTGCGGGGCCAGCGTGCCCTTGTGGATGGTCCAGGCGCGGGCTTCCTTGGGGCCGACGGTGAAATAGGTGTCCAGCCCCAAGAGCTTGTAGCCCTCGCGGATCAGGCGATCCAGACCCGCCTCGTGAAGCCCCATCTCCTCCAGGAACATCGCGGCCTCCTCGGGCGGAAGCTGGCTGATCTCTTCCTCGATCTTGGCGGAAATCACCACATGGCCCGCGCCCTGCGCACGGGCCATTTCGGCCACGCGCTTGGACTGGGCGTTGCCGGTCGCGGCCTTGTCCTCCTCGACATTGCAGACGAACAGGACGGGCTTGGCGGTCAGCAGCTGCAGCATGTTCCAGGCCTTCCGCTCGTCCTCGGCCACCTGCACGGTGCGGGCGGGCTTGCCGGATTCAAGCGCGGCCTGCGCGGCCTTGAGCAGCCTTTCCTGGGCCACGGCCTCCTTGTCGCCGCCCTTCAGCTTGCGGGCGATGTTGGCAAGGCGACGCTCGACCGATTCCAGGTCGGCGATCATCAGTTCGGTCTCGATGGTCTCGGCATCGGCAAGGGGATCGACGCGGCCCTCCACATGGGTGACATCGCCGTCCTCGAAGCACCGCAGGACATGGGCGATGGCATCGACCTCGCGGATGTTGGCCAGGAACTGGTTGCCCAGCCCCTCGCCCTTGCTGGCGCCCTTCACCAGGCCCGCGATGTCCACGAAGGTGATCCGCGTCGGGATGATCTGCTTGGAATTGGCGATGGCGGCCAGCTTGTCCAGGCGCGGGTCGGGCACCGCGACCTCACCCACGTTCGGTTCGATGGTGCAGAAGGGGAAGTTGGCGGCCTGCGCGGCCGCCGTCTTCGTCAGCGCGTTGAACAGCGTCGATTTGCCCACGTTCGGCAAGCCGACAATTCCCATGCGAAAGCCCATGACGCGCCCCTTTCAGCCAAGTCAGGCCGCGTTCTAGGCAAGCGGTGCCGGTTCTGCAAGCGCCCGCTCCACTCGCCGGTACGGACGGACAAGGAAACGCATCCCTTTTCCCCGGCGAAAGACAAGGGGACGCCGACCGGGCCTTCAAGGCGCGGCGGTTCAGAAAGCGACCACGATCCCCCTCAGCGGAACAGCACCAGCGACCCAGGGGACCAGGCCAGGCGGGTCCGAGTCCCGACCTCCTGCACGTCGCGGCCGAAGACGTTGCGCATGGAGATCCGCACGGGCCGCGCCCTGCCGTCCAACCCTGCCGCCCCATCCAGCCGCAGGTCGTAATAGGTCATGTCGCCGTAATAGACGACCTCGTCGATGGTCGCATTCGTCTCGCGCGGCTGGCTGTGGGTCTGGTTCGCGCCGACCAGCGTCATGGTTTCGGGCCGGAAGCCCAAGGTCGGGCCCTCGTCATCCGGGTTTGCGCGGCTGACCTGACGGGCAGGCAGTTCGACCACGCCAAGACCCGGAGCCTCGACCGTGACGGCACCGTCGCTTTCCCCCAGGATCCGGGCTGGCAGGAAGTTCATCACCCCGATGAAATCGGCGACCCGGCGGTTGGCGGGCCGGGCATAAAGCGCCTCGGGGCCGTCAAGCTGCGCGATCTCGCCGTCGAACATCACGGCGATGCGGTCGGACATGACCAGGGCTTCCTCCTGGTCATGCGTGACCAGGACAAAGGTGATGCCGACCTGGCGCTGCAGCTTGATCAGTTCGACCTGCATCTGCTCGCGCATCTTGCGGTCCAGCGCGGACAACGGTTCGTCCAGCAGCAGCACCTTGGGCTTCAGGATCAGCGCGCGAGCCAGGGCAACCCGCTGGCGCTGCCCGCCCGACAGCGCATGAGCCGCACGGTTGCCGAAACCGCGCAGGCCGACCATGGCGAGGGCTTCGTCGACCAGGGCCGCCTTTTCCGCCTTGCTGCGAGGGTCGCGGCGCAGCCCGAAGGCCACGTTCTGCGCAACCGTCAGGTGCGGGAAGATCGCGTAGGACTGGAACACCATGTTGGTGGGCCGCTTGTTGGCCGGCACCTCGTCCATGCGCTTCTGGTCGATCAGGATGGCACCGTCGGAAATATCCTCGAAGCCGGCAATGGTGCGCAAGAGCGTGGTCTTGCCGCAGCCCGAGGGGCCCAGCAGCGAGAAGAACTCGCCCGCCCGGATGGTCAGGTCGATGCCGCGCAGCGCGTGATAGTCGCCGTAATGCTTGTGGACGCCGCGACATTCGATCATCGGCTTGCGGTCGTCGGTCACAGGAACCCTCCGGTAGGATTGCCGCCCATGCGGGCATTGCCGCGGCGGCGGAAGTACTCGCCCAGCGTCAGCAGCACGATGGACAGCGCCACCAGCACGGTGCCAAGCGCCATGATCATCGGGATCTGCTTGGGGAAGCGCAGCTGGCTGAAGATATAGGTGGGCAGCGTCGGCTGGTTGCCCGCCAGGAAGAAGGCGATGATGAATTCGTCCAGGCTGATGGTGAAGGAGATCAGCAGCGAACTGATGATGCCGGGCATGACCAGCGGCAGGGTGACCAGCCGGAACGCGCTCCACCGCGTTTCTCCCAGGTCATAGGCCGCTTCCTCCAGCGACTTGTCCAGGGACGAGAAGGCCGTGGACAGGATCGCGATGGCATAAGGCATGCAGATCAGGACGTGGCCGACGATCACCGTCAGGATCGACAGTTGCACCCCGGCGCCCAGCAGCACGACCAGCAGCGACATCGCGATGATGATTTCCGGCAGCACCATGGGCAGCAGGATGAAGCCCATCATGCCGCCCTTGCCCGGAAACTCGAACCGAGTCGAGGCGCGGGCGGCGAAGATGCCAAGGCAGGTCGCCAGGATCGCCGCGCTGACCGCGATGAGCAGCGAGTTGGTCAGCGCCGTGCGCAGCGTGGCATTGGCCCACATCTGCGCGAACCAGTTGGTGGTGAAGCCTTGCAGGGGAAAGGCGATGATCGTGCCCGAATTGAACGCGAACAGCGGCAGAAGAATGATCGGCGCGTAAAGGAACAGCAGGTACAAGGCCGCATAAGCCTGCAGGCCGCGCCCCTTCCCGCTCATGACCGCGCCTTCAGGAAGCGGCGGTTGATCAGCAGGAACACGATGCTGACCAGCGCGACGATTGCCATGGCCGTCACGGCCAGCGCCGATCCCAGCGGCCTGTTGTCCAGGGCCAGCATCTGCACCTGGATCAGGTTGGCGATCATCGGGATCTTGCCGCCGCCGATCAGTTCGGGCGTGACGTAATCGCCGATGGTCGGGATGAAGACGATCAGCACCGCCGCCAGCACCCCCGGCATCGCCAGGGGCAGCGTCACCCGCCAGAAGGTCATCGCGCGGCTTTCCCCCAGGTCGCGCCCGGCCTCGAGCAGGGACCGGTCGATCTTCTCCAGGGCCACGAAGATCGGCAGGATCGCGAAGGGCGCATAGGCATGGGCCAGGGTGATCACGATGGAATTGACATTGTAGAGGATGAAGGTCAGCGGCTCATCGATGATGCCAAGCCCGGTCAGGCTGGAATTGATGACACCGTTATAGCCAAGGATCACCTTCCACAAGAACACCCGGATCAGGTAGCTGGTCCAGAACGGGATGGTGATCAGGAATAGCCACAGGGCCTTCTTCTCGGGCCGGACGATGAAGCTGACGTAGTAGGCCACCGGAAAGGCCAGAAGCACCGTCACCAGCGTGACCAGGGCCGAGACCATCAGCGACCGGAGCATCACCGTGCGCACGATCGGATCGGTCCAGACTTGGACATAGTTGGCGGGGGTGAAGTCGCGCACGACTTCCAGATAGCCGTCGGTCAGAAAGCTGTAGGTCAGGATGGTCAGAAGCGGCGCGGCCAGGATCAGCAGCGCATAAAGGAACGGCGGCGCGATGAGGGCATAACCCCGCCTCGCCTGTGCATCCAGTGCCTTGGCCATCCGATCCTTCCCGCCGCGCCCTCATCTCAATTCCTTTCATATCGGCGAAAGCGTGAAAAGAGGGTTTATGCGACTGTCATCCCGCCGGCGCTATCGCCACCATCGCCCGGTCAGCGCCAGCCCCGCCAGAGCGGCCCTTCGCTGAAATTCCGTGATATCAGGTGTTTCCGAAAAACAGTTTATGTCACCTCTCAGGACACCAGCCAGGAAGTGCAGGACGCGGGGGCCAGGATACAGGGCTGCCGTCGCCCGTCTGGGCAGCAGATGCCGCGCCCGGGCGGCGCGGCGCAGGGCATCCCGGGCGATGCCGGCCAGCGCAACCGCATCCGCAGGTCGTGGCTGGTCCAGCCCAAGCCGCAGAGGTTGCAGGCGCGGCAAGGCACGCAGCCAGGCGGCCAGCCCCGCGCCAAGCGCCTGGTCGGCCACCACCCTGCGTGCCTCGGCGGGGGCCCCAAGCCGTTCCGCCGCCAGTCCCATCAGCCGGCCGGCGGTATCGGTCACATAATCCACCACCGCATCCGGACCGGCCAGTGGCTCCCGCTCGCAATCGCGGCGGCGCGCCTCGGCCAGCGGAACGGCCTGGCCGGCGCTTTTGCCCCAGACCTCCCACAAGGGGGTCAGCACGTCATGCAGGGGCGGCGCCTTGCCTGTCCCCATCTCGGCCAGGCGATCGATCCACCATTGCAGCCGCATCTCGGCCAGCATGGGCTCGTCCGACTGCAACGGTGCGCGCGCGATTTCGAGGTTCAGCGCATAAAGCGTTATCAGCGCAGGGCGATCCTCCGGGCGTGCCACCAGGACGGCGCCAAAGCGGTCGGGATCCTGGCTCCGCACCAGTTCGGTGCAGGCCTCCAGCGTCACGCGAGCAAGTCCTCGGCGATGCGGGCCACGTCCCGCTGCACCGTGGTCGGGCGGACCAGAAGCTCGATCCCGGCCTTGGACATGCGCACCTCCAGCCCCGCGCCGGTCAGATCGGCCTTTGCCCGGTCGAGGCGCGAGAAGTCCTTGCTGGCCATCGCCTGAGCCCGGATATCGGCCAGCCGGTCCTGCAACGCGGCCAGGATCTGGTCGAAGTCCTTGAAGGCCGACTGGCTGTCCAGCGCCTGGTAATCGGCCCGCATCCAGTCGTCACCGCCCGCCTGCAGCAGCCCGATGAAGCGTGCCGAGGCCAAGAGCAGCGCCGGGTCGTCCTTCAGCCGGTGCAGCACGGCAATCGCGCCCGGCGTGTTCAGGTCGTTGGCAAGCGCTTCGATGACCTCGGGATGTGGCGCGGCTGCCGGCTCCACGTCCTTGGTCAAGAGCCGCCACTGCCACAGGATGTCGCGCGCCTCGTCCGCCTTGCCTTGGGTCCAGTCCATCGGCTTGCGGTAATGGGTGGACAGCAGGACATACCGGATCACCTCGCCCGCGATGCGACGGTCCAGCAAGTCGCGGACGGTGAAGAAGTTGCCCAGCGACTTGGACATCTTCTTGCCCTCGACCTGCAGCATCTCGTTGTGCAGCCAGACATTGGCGAAACCCGCGCCGGGATGGGCGCAGCAGCTTTGCGCGACCTCGTTCTCATGGTGCGGAAATTGCAGGTCGATGCCGCCGCCGTGGATGTCGAAGCTTGGCCCCAGAAGCGCCGCTGACATGGCCGAGCATTCGATATGCCAGCCCGGGCGGCCCCTGCCCCAAGGGCTGTCCCAGCCGGGCTGGTCGGCCTCGGACGGTTTCCACAGGACGAAGTCCATGGGATCGCGCTTGAAGGGCGCGACCTCGACCCGGGCGCCTGCGATCATGTCATCCACGGAACGGCCCGACAGGCGGCCGTATTCGGGGAAGGAGCGCACGTCGAACAGCACATGCCCCTCGGCCTCATAGGCATGGCCGCGTGTGATCAGGGTCTCGATCATGGCGATCATCTGCACGATGTATTCGGTCGCGCGGGGTTCATGATCGGGGCGGTCGGCGCCAAGCGCGTCCATGTCGTCGTGATACCAGGCCACCGTTTCCTCGGTGATCTCGCGGATGTCGCGGCCGGTGGCGGCGGCGCGGGCATTGATCTTGTCGTCCACGTCGGTGAAGTTGCGGACATAGGTGACGTGGTCCGCGCCATAGACATGGCGCAGCAGCCGCACCAGCACGTCGAAGACCAGCACCGGCCGGGCATTGCCCAGATGCGCGCGATCATAGACGGTCGGCCCGCAGAGATAGAGCCGCACGTTTTGCGGGTCCAGAGGCTGGAACGCCTGCTTGGTGCGGGTGCGGGTATTCGTCAGCCGGATCTCGACCATGATGCGCCTTTCGTTGTCATCGCGGATCTAGCCCATCGGGGCGAAGCTTTCCACCCATGCGATCTGGCGCGGCAGGCTGTGGCGGTGCAGGTCATAGCCGTCAAGGATGGTCTGCCGCGCCGCCGCCCGCAGGCGGTCTGCCTCGGGATCCCCCTCAAGGCCCTGGATCAGAGCGGCGGACAGCGCGGGAATGTCGAAGAATGGCACCAAGCGGCCGTTATCGCCGTCGCGGATCAACTCGCGCACGGGTTCGGTGTCGGACGCCACGACATAGCCTCCCGCCGCCAGGGCCTCGGTCAGGGACCATGACAGCACGAAGGGATAGGTCAGATAGCAATGGACGCGGGCCAACTGGATCAGCGAGAGATAGTCGGGATAAGGGACGCGCCCCAGGAAATGGACGCGCGACAGATCAAGCCGGTCGCCCAGTTCTGCCAGCATCCTGGCCTTCCAGCTGCCGCCTTCCCGGGGTGCGCTGCCATAGCTGACGCCCTCGGCCCCGACCACGACCACCTGCGCCTGCGGACGGGCGGCCAGAACATCGGGCAAGGCGCGCATGAAGATGTGAAAGCCGCGATAGGGCTCCAGCGAGCGGCTGACATAGGACAGGACCTCATCCCCCGCGCGCAGCACCTGCCCGCCCGGCAGGGTCAGGCTGGCTGCCGGGTTCGGGCGGACGCGGGCGGTGTCGATGCCGTCATGGATGACGGTGATCTTGCCCCGCAACGCGGGCGGGAAGCTGTCGGCCTGGTAGCGGGTGGGCGAGATCGCCGCGTCAGCCTGCACGATTCCCTGGATCAGATGGGCGCTGCGGGCCAAGGCCATCATCCGCGATTCGTCGTTGTCCGCCTGAAATTCTGGGTCGAAGCCGACATCATGGCCACGCGTGCGATACAGAAGTTCCGCATAGACCAGAAGCTTCGCCTTGGCCCAGATTTCCTGAAGAAACAGCGTTTCGCCCCAGCCCGTGTGGCCGATGATCAGGTCGGGCGTGAAGCCGTGCCGGTCGCGCATCGCCCGCGCGCCCCGCGCCGCCAGATAGCCGCGTTCGGCGTGTCCCGCATAGCTGCGGCCAAAGGCGCTGCTGGTCTCGACCGGCTCGGGCGTCTTGTAGCGCAGGGTCGGGACAGGGCTTGGCCGCTGGTTCTTCTCGTCCGTCAGGGCCAGAACCTGGTGGCCGCGCGCCGCCAGCGCCGGCGCAAGATGGGGAAACTGTCCGGGAAAGTTCTGGTGGACGAACAGGATCTTCATCGGTGGTGGTCGCGGAACGCCGCCGCCAGCAAGGCGCGCGTGTATTCCTGCTGCGGATTGTCGAAGATCTGGGCGGTGCTGCCCTGCTCGACCACCTCGCCCGCCCGCATGACCATGATCTTGTGCGACATGGCGCGCACGACGCGCAGGTCGTGGCTGATGAACAGGAAGGCAAGACCGTATTTCCGTTGCAAGCCGCGCAGAAGCTGGACGATCTGCACCTGCACCGTCATGTCCAGGGCGCTTGTCGGTTCGTCCAGCACCACCACCTTCGGCCGCAGGATCATCGCGCGAGCAATGGCGATGCGCTGGCGCTGGCCGCCGGAGAATTCATGGGGATAGCGGTGCATGGTGTCAGGGTTCAGCCCGACCTCGGCCATGATATCGGCCACCATGGCGCGACGGTCGTGGCCCTTCTCGACGCCGTGGACGCCGAGGCCCTCGGCAATGATCTGCTCCACGGTCATGCGGGGGGACAGGCTGCCGAAGGGGTCCTGGAAGACGATCTGCATGTCCCGGCGCAGTTTCCGCAGTTGCCTTGACTGCCAGGCCGAGATGTCCTGCCCCATGAACAGGATCGGCCCGTCGCTGCCGATCAGCCGCATGATCGCCAGGGCCAGCGTGGTCTTGCCGGACCCCGATTCGCCCACGATGCCCAGGGTCTCGCCCGCACGCACGGCCAAGGTGGCGCCGTTCACGGCCTTCACATGGCCCACGGTCCGGCGCAGCAGGCCGCGCTGGATCGGAAACCAGACCTTCAGGTCGCGCGTCTCGACCCTGGTTTCCGCGCCATCGGGCACAGGGTCGGCGGTGCCAGCGGGCTCTGCCGCCAGCAGCTTGCGGGTGTAGTCGTGCTGCGGATTGGCGAAGATCGCCGCGACCGGGCCTTGCTCGACGATCTCGCCATCCTTCATCACGCAGACGCGGTCTGCGATGCGGCGCACGATGCCCAGGTCATGGCTGATGAACAGCATCGACAGCCCCTCGGCCGCCTTCAGTTCCGCCAGCAGATCCAGGATCTGCGCCTGGATCGTCACGTCCAGCGCCGTGGTCGGCTCGTCCGCGATCAGCAGTTCGGGGCCGTTCGCCAGGGCCATGGCGATCATCACCCGCTGGCGCTGCCCGCCCGACAACTGGTGGGGATAATCGGCCAGCCGGCTTTCCGGGTCGCGGATGCCCACGCGGGTCAGCAGGTCCACGATCCGCGCCCGTGCCCGCGCGCCCGTCAGCCCCTGGTGCAGCGCCAGGCTTTCGCCAAGCTGCCGTTCCAGCGTGTGCAGCGGATTCAGGGATGTCATCGGCTCTTGAAAAATGAAGCTGATGTCATCGCCCCGGATGTCGCGCAGAACCCGGTCGGGGGCGCCGACCATTTCGCGGCCTTCGTATTTGACCGAACCCTCGATCAGGGCCGCATCGCCCAGAAGCTGCACCGTGGACAGCGCCGTCACCGACTTGCCCGACCCGGATTCGCCCACAAGCGCGACGGTCTCGCCCCTGCCGATATGGAAACTGACGCCCTTGACGGCAGGCACGATGCGGCCTTCCTGGCGAAAGCTGATGCGCAGGTCACGGACCGCCAGGACCGCATCGCTGGCGGGCGACGGGACGGGGCGGCCCCGCGCCTCGCCCGGCATCTGCGCGCCATGGTCCTCGGCCACGGCGGCGGCTGCGCCGGGGGCGGGAATGACGGGCTGCAGGTCGTTGGTCATTTGAACGTCTTTCGCGGATCGAAGGCGTCGCGCACCCCTTCGAAGATGAAGACCAGCAGCGACAGCATGATCGCGAAGGTGAAGAAGGCCGTGAAGGCCAGCCACGGCGCCTGAAGGTTCTGCTTGGCCTGCAGCGCCAGTTCCCCAAGCGAGGGCGCCGATGCCGGGAGCCCGTAGCCCAGATAGTCCAGCGCCGCCAGGCCGCTGATCGTGCCCGTCACGACAAAGGGCAGCATGGTCAGCGTGGCGACCATGGCATTGGGCAGGATATGGCGGAACATGATGGTGCGGTCGGAAACGCCGAGGGCGCGCGCCGCGCGAACATATTCGAGGTTGCGCGCCCGCAGGAACTCGGCCCGGACCACGCCCACAAGCGCGGGCCAGCCGAACAGGATGGTCACGAAGACCAGCAGCCAGAAGCTGCGCCCCAGGATCGCGAACAGGATGATGATCACGTAAAGCGAGGGCGTCGAGGCCCAGATCTCCAGCACCCGCTGGAAGACCAGGTCGGTGCGTCCGCCGAAATAGCCCTGGATCGCGCCCGCAGCGATCCCCACGACCGATGCCACCACCGTCACGATCAGCGTGAACAGGATCGAGATGCGGAAGCCATAGATCACCCGCGCCAGAACGTCGCGCGCGGTGTCGTCGGTGCCCAGCCAGTGGGTGGCGTCAGGCGCGCTCGGGGCGCTGCCCACGTTGTTGATGGTGGAGTAATGGAAGGGGATAGGTGGCCAGATCATCCAGCCTTGCTCGGCCTCGGGGATGTCGCTGGTCCCGGCCCTGACGGCGGCGATCAGATCCTCGGGGGTATCCCAGCAATCCTGGCTGCCTCCGGTGACGATCAGGCATTGCACGGCCGGGTCGTTATAGATCGCCTCGGTCCCGAAATCGCCGCCGAAGGTAGTCTCGGGATAGAAGCGATAGGCGGGGAAATAGAATTCCCCCCGATAGCTGGCAACGATGGGCTTGTCGTTGGCCACGATCTCGGCGCACATCGCCACCACGAACAGCACCGAAAAGATCACCAGAGACCAGAAGGCCCGGCCGTTGCGGCGGAAATTGCGCCAGCGGCGGCGGTTGAGTTCGCTGAGCGCCATCACCCGGCCCTCGATTCAAAGTCGATGCGCGGATCGACAAAGACATACATCATGTCCGACAGAAGACCCACGACCAAGCTCATCAGGCCGAAGACGTAAAGCGTGCCGAAGATCACCGGATAATCGCGCTGCACCGCCGCCTCGAACCCCAGGCGGCCAAGCCCGTCCAGCGAGAAAATCGTCTCGATCAGGATGGACGCCCCGAAGAAGACGCCCAGGAACATCGCCGGAAAACCCGCGATCACGATCAGCATGGCGTTTCGGAAGACATGGCCGTAAAGCACGCGGCCCTCGGTCAGGCCCTTGGCGCGGGCGGTCATCACGTATTGCTTGTTGATCTCGTCCAAAAAGCTGTTCTTGGTCAGCAGGGTCAGGGTGGCAAAGCTGGAAATGGTCGAGGCGATGACCGGCAGCGTCGCGTGCCAGGCATAGTCCTTGATCTTGCCCCACAGCGACAGGTCGGCGAAGTTGTCGCTGGTCAGCCCCCGCAACGGGAAGATCTGCCAATAGCTGCCGCCCGCGAACAGCACCATCAGCAGCACCGCGAACAGGAATGCCGGGATGGCATAGGCCATGATGATCACGGCCGAGGTCCAGGTGTCGAACCGCGTTCCGTCCCGCGTGGCCTTGCGGATGCCCAGCGGGATCGAGATCAGATAGGCCAGCAGCGTGGACCACAGGCCCAGCGTGATCGATACCGGCATCTTTTCCACCACCAGGTCGATGACGCTGATCGACCGGAACCAGCTGGTCCCGAAATCGAAGGTCAGGTAATTGCCCATCATCGACAGGAACCGCTGCAAGGGCGGCTTGTCGAAGCCGAATTCCTTTTCCAGCTGGGCGATGAACTCGGGCGGCAGGCCTCGCGCGCCCTCATACCCCTCGACCACGCCGGTATCGGCCCCGGCGCCTGCGCCCGAGATGTTGCTGAAGACGTCGCCCGCCCCTTGAACCTGGGCCGCGATCTGCTCGATCGGGCCGCCCGGCACGAATTGCGTCAGGGTGAAGTTCACCACCATGATCCCGATCAGCGTCGGGATGATCAGCAGCAACCGCCGCAGGATATAGGCGCCCATCGGATTGCCCTTGCCCCTTGCGGGCCTTCGCGGCCCCTTTTCCGTTGTCGGCCCTTGTCGGGCCGGACCGCCGGGAAATCAACCCTGCCGTTAGCGGATCGCGCCCGCCGCCTTCAGTTCAGCCTCGCGGGCAGTATCGGCCCACCAGAAATCCAGCGTGCCAAGCGCATAGGGCGGCATGGTTTCGGGGTGGCGATAGATGTCGTAATATGCCAGCGTGTATTCCGCCTTGAACCATTTCGGCACCCAGAAGCGCAGGCTGCGCAGCGCGCGGTCCAGCGCGTTGATCGCCACGATGTTGTCCTCCTGCGTTTCCGCCTGTTGGCCGACCTCCAGCAGTTTGTCGATGGCCGGGTTCGCCAGGCCCATCGGGTTGAACACGTCATCCGCATCCTCGGACCCGAAGACCTGGCCGGCATAGCCGCCGATGGCATAGGACTGGCCCAGCGAATCCTCGACCATGTCGAAATCCTTGGACCGGGTTCGCAACTGCATTTCCGCATTGTCCACGCGGCGGTTGGTGGCGTCGATGCCGATGGCGCGCAGATTCTGGATGAAGGGGTTGATGATCCGGTCGTTGCCTACATCGTCATTCAGGATTTCGAGCGTCAGCACCTCGCCCGCCGCATTGCGGCGCACGCCATCGCTGCCCACCGTCCATCCGGCTTCGTCCAGCAGGGACACGGCGCGGCGCATGTTCTTGCGGTCAAGCTGGCGTTCACCCGAGGTGGGCTGGACCACGGCGGGCTCGGTCAGGATCCCTTCGGGCAGATCGCCCGCGACGGGTTCCAGCAGCGCGACCTCCTCGGGCGTGGGGGGGCCGTCGGCGCGGAACTGGCTGTTGTCCCAGAACGAGTTGACGCGCGTTTCCAGGCCGTAAAGCAGCGTCTGGTTCGTCCACTCGAAGTTGAACATCAGCCCGATCGCCTCGCGCACGCGGATGTCCTTGAACTTCTCGCGGCGCAGGTTGAAGACCCAGCCATCGGCGCTGGCGATCTGCCCGTCAGGCAGCGTTTCCCGCACCACCGCGCCCGAGGCCAGCGCCGGGAAGTCATAGCGCGTGGACCAGTGCATCGAGGATGTCTCGTTGCGGAAGGTGTATTCTCCCGCCTTGAATGCCTCGAAGGCGCTGTCGAAATCGCCAAACATCTCATAGCGGATGCGGTCGAAGTTGAAGCGGCCCTTGTTGATCGGCAGGTCCTTGCCCCAATAGTCGGGGTTGCGCTTGACGATCATCGTGCGGCCCATGTCGGCGCGGTCGAACATGTAGGGGCCCGATCCGACGTAAGGGATATTGGTGCTTTGCTCCAGGTCGCGGTTGTTCTCCTCGAAGTCCTTTTTCGAGAAGACGATCTGGCTGCCCATCTGGCTGATCACGTCGCGGCGGGGATAGCCTTCGGCAAAGGTGAACTTGATGCGGTGGTCGTCCAGGACCTCGGCCTTGGCGACCATCTGCTGCATCGCCATGCGGAACGAGGACAGGCCCTTGTCGCGCAGGGTCTCGAAGCTGAACAGCACGTCATGGGCGGTCAGGGGCGTGCCGTCGCTGAACTTCGCCTCGGGACGCAGGTTGAAGATCACCCAGTCCTTGCTCTCGGGATATTCCAGCGTCTCGCAGAGCAGGCAGTAATCGACGCCCAGTTCGTCCGCAGGGCTGTCCATCAGCCGTTCCAGCTGGATCACCGCCAGCGCGATGGCCCGGCCGCGATGCGTGAAGGGGTTGTAGCTGTCAAAGCCGCCGACCGCGCCAAAGGAAATCTCGCCCCCCTTGGGTGCGTCGGGATTGACATAGCGGTAATGGGGGAAGTCGGCGGGCAGCGCGGGTTCGCCAAACAGCGCGATGGCATGGGTCTTGACGACCTTCCCGGCCCCCTCGGCCGCCTCGGCTGCCGTTGCCTCTTGCGACAGGGCGGCGGATGCCGGGGCAAGGGCCAGGGCGGCGATCAGGGCAAGGCGGTGCATCGGCGAACTCCGGCTGTGGTGTCTGCTGCACGCTAGGCAGCGCCGGGGACACGATCAAGCCGCGATTTCGTGAGGGGCGGCCCAAAAAAAAAGGGGATGTCCGCATATCGTGTTGGTCTCTCAGGACGCCTGAATGACGTCAGCCGGTTGAAGTCCCGCCAGTCGCAC
>NZ_JAPTYD010000030.1 GCF_026913015.1 Paracoccus benzoatiresistens | reverse complement strand
CCTGCAGGATGAGGCGCTCGAAGGGATCGCGCCGGAAGCACAGCACCTTGCTGTCGGCGGCCGCCTCGATCGCATAAGGCATCGGCCCGTCGAAGATCCTGCCGAACATGTCGCCGTCCATCAGCAGCGCCACGATGTGCCGGCGGCCGTCCGGAAGCAGCTTCTGCATGCGCAGGATGCCCGACTGCACAAAGCCCACGAAGGCGGCGGTGTCCCCGGCCACCAGCACGGACTGCCCCGCAGGATAGCTGCGGACCTGGCAGATCCGCTCCAGCAGATGCAGGGTGTCCGGAGCAAGGCGCGAGAATGGCGCAAGGTCCAACCGCTTTCCCTGGCTATCGCCATTCCCCCCGGAAGCGTAGACCTCGCTCATCTGCTGCTTCCTTCTTGCCAAGCCGCCGCCGGTCATAGCCGTTACCGGACTCAATGGTCTTTGATTTTCATTGTAGGCAAATTTCCGCCGCGGGACTGGTCGCGGGTTTGTTTCCTATGGGCCGATTGCGCTTCGTCAACGCACAGTCCGAATTGAGGCGCATCATCCAAATACAACGACCGGCCAGCCTGCTGCAGGGCTTCTTTCGACACTCAGCCTTCAAGAAGGACTTACCCGATGCGACGGTCTTTTTCCTGTCTTGAGGACGGAACGCATAATGGCGCTGTTGTCGGTCATCCTGCGGTCGCCTGTGCCGCCTGCCACTTGGCCGCCTCGGCCGTATGCCGCGCGATGCGTCACATGAAAAAGCCCGCTTGGCCCACGGTGCGCCGCTTGCCGCGCGATACGGTTCTCTCGGGCGAGGATCGGATGCTGTCCTGGGCCGGCGTTCTGAAGACCGGTTTCCTGCGGGTCGAGCATGTGACCCGCGACGGGCACAGGAACGTTCTGGCCCTTTATGTGCCGGGCGATCTTGTCGGCAACTGGACGGGAAGAACGGACTTCCACACCGTTGAAGCCGCCACCGATGTCGAGATCTGCAGCTTCGATCCAAGGCGGATTGCCGGGCTTCTGGAGCAGGACACCTGCACCAAGATCTATGTCCTTCAGGAACTGGCCAATACGCACCACCGCCTGTTGAACCTGATCTGGTCTCGCGGTGCGTTAAGCAGCTTCCAGAGAATTGTCGCCTTTCTTGTGGCCGCTATGGAGATCATGCCTACGACGCGACGATCCGATGGCAGTGCCACGGTCAGGATGGAAATCTCCAGAAGGGACTGGGCGGCTCTTTGCGGCACGACGGTGGAGACGATCTGCCGGACGCTGAAGGACCTGTCCAAGGCTGATCTTGTCCAGCAGGTTGAGCCGGGTCTCTACGAAATCAGAAATGTCAGGATGCTGATGCGGCAAGCTGGCATGGAACATGAAACGATCTGGTCGCCTCGGGTCCGTCAGGACCGCGCAAGGCCTTACTGGGATGAGCTTCATGAAGAAAACGATACCTTCGGGCAGAGCGTGGGGCTGAAGCGGACAAAGGGTTGAAGGCGCCAGCATATCGGGCGGGATATCAAGTTGTCATGGTCGGAATTGTATCTTTCAGACGCTGGATCGAGAATGTCGAAGCCCAGCCATCTGTTTGGGACTGGAATTTTCCCTGTCTTATGAAGTCACTGATACGCGCGCCATTAACCGCGATTACTGCTGGATGCTTTCCAGATACAGCGCGATCGACAGGATCTTGCCCCGGACTTCAAGTACCACGTCCTGATCGCTGGCGCCTCCGGCATGCTCATGAGAAAACAGTGTGCCGAAGATCGGCATCACCCCGTCATGCCCACGCTTTTCCGTGCGGCCGTCGATGATCTGGATGACCTCGAGCATCGGAAACCTGCCACCGTTGCGTGCGGCAAGGTCGGTCAGCGCCGGCACGGGGATCCTGAACACCTCGGACACGGGTCCTTTTCCATCGGCCTTGGCGCCATGGCATCCGGCGCAGGAGCCGGCATAGAGATCGGCTCCGATGTCCCGGTCCTGCGCAAACGCGCCTCCGCCGGCGATGATGACTGCGAGGATAAGGGGAAGTCTCATTTTGATGCCCGGAACAGAGATGGATCGGGCCAGCATGAACCTCTGCTTCTCGCCGGGCATTGACGGCCGTCATTGCGCGGCATCCCATGCCAACGGGAGATCGGCCAGAGGGGCTTGGCTTGATCCTCGCCTCCGGCCTTCATGGGGGCTCGCAACGCCCGAGAGCCATGGCAATGCTGCCGGGGAGCGAGGCCGAAGTCCGAAGCGGGACGGCCCTTCTAGACAGTCTGGATCACGTCCCTTCCAGCCACCAGGCAAGCCCTGACAGCGCGAGGATTAGCGAGGCAAGGACCAGAACTGATCCGGCCACGCCGATCACAACAAAGAGGCCGTCGCGCCGCAGCAGGCCCCAGGCCAGCAACGCCAGGCATGCTGCGGGCGCCATGTTGAAGAGAGGCAAAGGCAGCAACAGGATCATCGACAGAAGCAGGCACAGCCCACCCACGGCACGGTCACGCCCGACGATGCTTGTCCAGCGCGGCCGGGACAGACGCTCGCCCCGCGCGACCAGATCGGCCAGCCTTGTCCGGACAATCGTGACCAGCGATGGCGAGAGCGGATAGCGGCCAAGCCAGGCAGGCAGGCGGCCGTTTTCCCCGTTCAGCATCAGATGAAAGGAAACCGCCGCCATGGGCAGGCCCAGGATGGCAGCCATGCTGGGCAATGGCAGCGGCAGCGCCTCGGGCAGCGCGAGGATGAGCAGCGCAAGGCCATGGACGCGCGTGCCAAGCTCTCGGGCCAGATCCGAGATCGACATCGGCTGGTTGTCAGGCAGGGCGCGCAAGCGGGCGGAAAGCGGCTGTTCGTCCGAATTCCCCGCATCGCCCACCGATATCCATCAACTCCGATCAGGGTTTCTGCAGCTGTTCAAGGTACAACGCGATCGTCAGAATGCGACCGTTGCGATCCACAATCGCGGTCATCTGGTCATAATAGCCCAGGTTCTCTTCGTCGAAAAGCGGCCCGAAGTCCGGCATCGGTCCGCCGTGAAGCTTGTCTTCGCGCGTGCCGTCAAGCTGGTGGACCACATCGAGCATCGGGAATTCGCCCCCGTTGCGCGCGGCAAGGGCGGTAAGATCCGGCACCGGAATCTTGAGAAACCGGGCAAGCGTGCCATCGCCGGTCGCATTCACGCCATGGCAATAGGCGCAGTAATAGCCATAGAGCTGCGCACCGGGCGTGACTTCTTGTGCATGTGCGACGCCGGCAGTGGCGGCGATGAGGGACAATCCCAGCAGGAAGAAGCGCATCGTGGACTCCATCTGACATGCTGCCATGGTCGCCTGCCGCCGGGCGTTTGCATTGATTGCCGTCAATCCTGCTGGAGGTTGCCCGACGCAAAAGTGGGCCGCGACATCAAGAAAGAGGCCCGCTGTTGATCCTGATCAATGTGCGCGATCGCCTGGCAAGGCTTGATACCCCTATCCGCAGGGCGGCAAGGAACTTCCGAGCTTCCATGCGGATCCCAGAGACAGGCCCTTGGAACATGTCGGCAGGGGCGTGCCTACCTGCTTTGAGGAGTGTGCAATGACAAAGAACACCCAGGTTTCCGTCTCTCAAGCCCCTCGAGCGTCCGGTCTTGATCCGGACATCTGGCCCGGTTTCGGCAACCTGCGCAGCGAGATGGACCGCCTGTTCGAGGTCTTTGAACCCCGCGGATGGTTTGGCCGCAGCCTGCCTGCCCTGGGGCAGGACCTTGCTGCGCTGCGGCTGGCGCCTGCCGTCGATCTGGTCGAGAAGAATGGCGGCTACGAACTTTCCGCCGAATTGCCGGGCCTTGACGCCGAGAATGTCGAGGTGAAACTGGCCGGCGGGGTGTTGACGATCCGCGGCGAGAAAAAAGAGGCCAAGGATGAGGAGCGCAAGGATTATCACCTCAGCGAGCGCCGCTGGGGAAGCTTCCTGCGCCAGATCCGGCTGCCCGAGGATGTGGACGACAGCAAGATCGAGGCAAGCTTTGCCAATGGCGTGCTGACGGTGTCCTTGCCCAAGTCCGAAAAGGCAATCGCGGCCGAGAAGAAGATCGAGATCCGGGCCGCGTGATCGCCTGGATCCCGGGAACGGGCACGGCCGGCCCGCTTTTCGGCAGAGTTCCCGCGGCGGCTGTTGATATGTTGCGCGTGTGAGTCTTTTTGCCCCGCAGGGCGGGCGTGGCGTCCTTGTACGCCACGCCCGTTAATCAAACGGAAATCCCCCACGTCATTCGAATCAGCCGGCGGCTTGCGTGCTGCTGGTGCAACGAAGTTGCCCGAAAATTGTCTCACCAGACCTTCGTCCCCCCGTGGCAACAATATGTCTGCCATGCGCGGCACGCGCAGGGATCCCGCGAAGGCGATTGGCTGACGAAAATTCCATTTTCCGACATGAAGGTTGGTGACAGGCGGCTTCCAGGCAGGGGGGAAACCGTCAGGTGACCTTTCCTGTCCCGGAACCCGCCTTCCCGGAAGCTCTGCTTCCGATTTCCCGCTCGGCGGCGGCAACATGCGCCTTGACAGCCAGAAAGCTGTCCGGCGTGACCGAGATGGAATCGATTTCGGCCTGCACCAGGAGCCGCGCGAAGGCCGGGTCGCTGCTGGGCGCCTGGCCGCACAGACCGACCTTGCGCCCCGCCTGATGCGCTCGGGCGATCACGGTTTCTATCATCCATTGCACGGCGGGGTCGCGTTCGTCGAACAGGGCGGCAAGCTCGGCCGAGTCGCGGTCCACGCCCAGCGTCAGCTGCGTCAGGTCGTTCGACCCGATGGAGAAGCCGTCGAACCGCCGGGCGAATTCCTCTGCCAGGATCACGTTCGAGGGGATCTCGCACATCACGTAGATCTCCAGACCATCCTGCCCACGCACCAGCCCTGCCTCGGCCATGGCGGCAAGGACCTGGTCAGCCTCTTTCGGGGTGCGGCAGAAGGGCACCATGACAAGGACGTTCCGAAAGCCCATCGTTTCGCGCAGGCGACGGATTGCCCGGCACTCCAGCAGGAAGCCGTCCCGGTAGCGGTCGGAATAATAGCGCGAGGCGCCACGGAAGCCGATCATCGGGTTCTCCTCGGCCGGCTCGAACTGCGCGCCGCCCAGGAGGCCCGCGTATTCGTTGGTCTTGAAGTCGCTCATCCGGATGATGGCGGGACGCGGATGCACCACGGCCGCAATGCGCGACAAGCCCCGCGCCAGGCGATCCACGAAGTAGTCTTCCCGTTTCGCATATCCCTGCGTCAGGCTCTCGATCTCGGCCTTCACGGCCGGATCCTGCAACGCGTCGAAGCGGGTCAGGGCAAGGGGATGGATCCTCACGGCATTCGAGACCACGAATTCCATCCGCGCAAGTCCCACCCCGTCAGAGGGCAGCCACCACCAGCGGAAGGCTGCGGCGGGATCGGCAAGGTTCAGCATGACGTGGGTGCGGGTGGCGGGGACGGCGGCGGGGTCCAGTTCCTCGACCGTGAAGGCGGCGGTGCCCTCGTAGACGATGCCCTCCTGGCCCTCGGCGCAGGACACCGTGATCTGCTGGCCGTCGCGCAGAAGCCCGGTCGCGTTCCCCGCGCCGACGATCGCGGGCAGGCCCAGTTCGCGGCTGACGATGGCGGCGTGGGACGTGCGGCCGCCGTGGTCGGTGACGATGGCGGCGGCGCGCTTCATGACCGGGACCCAATCGGGATCAGTGTTGGAGGTCACCAGGATCGAGCCGTCCACGAAGCGGTCGATGTCCTGCGGGCTTGCAATCGAACAGACGGCGCCCGAAACCACGCTTTCTCCGATGCTGAGACCGCGCAGCAGTTCGCGGCCGTGCTGCCCGATGCGATAAGACAGGAAGGTGCCCTTGCCTCCGGACCGGACGGTCTCGGGGCGGGCCTGGACGATGAAGATCGGCCCCGTCTCGCCGTCCCTGGCCCATTCGATGTCCATGGCCCTGCCATAATGGCGCTCGATCACACAGGCCTGGCGGGCGAGGTCGAGGATCTCCTCGTCGGAAAGGACCAGGCGCCCGCGTTCGGCGCCTGATGTGGGAACATCGCGGGTGGCCTCGCCCGGCTCTTCTCCATGGACCAGCTTGTGCTCCTTGGCGCCCATCTTCTTCTCGAGAATGGGCACGAGGCCGGGCTGGTCCAGCAAGGGCTTGAAGACCTGGTATTCGTCAGGGCTGACCGTTCCCTGCACGACCGTCTCGCCCAGGCCCCAGGCCGCATTGATGAGAACGACCTTGTCGAAGCCCGACTCGGTGTCGATCGAGAACATCACCCCGGCCCCGCCAATATCGGATCGGACCATGTGCTGGACGCCGACGGAAAGCGCGACCTTGCCGTGCTCAAAACCCTTGAGGGAACGGTAGGTGATCGCCCGGTCGGTATAAAGCGAGGCATAGCAGCGCCGGCAGGCATCCAGCAGTGCCGCTTCGCCGCAGATGTTCAGGAATGTCTCTTGCTGCCCCGCGAAGCTTGCGTCTGGCAGGTCCTCAGCGGTGGCGCTGGATCGCACGGCGACAGGGGGATTTGTCACGCCTGTGCGGCGGGCAAGTTCGCGATAGCCAGCCAGGATGGCCTGGCGCGCATCTTCGGGCCAGTCCGCAGCCAGAATGGCGGCGCGGATGGTCTGGCCTGCCCCGGCCAGAGAGATCTCATCCCTGTCGAGGCGCGTGAAGATTTCGTTCATGGGCTCGCGCAGGCCGTTGAACGCCAGGAAGTTCCGGAACATGTCGGCCGAGGTGGCAAAGCCGGGCGGCACGCGGATGCCCGCACCAGAAAGCCGCGCCACCATTTCACCCAACGAGGCGTTCTTCCCGCCGACCGTGGGCACGTCCTTTCTGGACAAGTCCTCGAACCAGATCACAAGGGGCGACGAGCGTGCCATGGGAACCGTCAGACCGGGGAACAGGATTGTTGTTCCACTTTGCCACGCTGCGGGCGTTTCTTCCATCCCCAGTCACTGCCGCCTTGCCGCCATGGGCGGGCAAGCGACGCGGGTCCTCTCCAGGCCCATATTGCAGCCTTTGCTGTCGCGCGGCTGGTCACTGCGACATGGACAGCACCGTGCCGCCTTCGGATGAAAATCCTGCTGCCTGGCTGGAACGTCGCGGACTTTTGATTGTTTCGCACATCCGGCGGCGGGAGGCGCGGATGACAAACCACGATCGCAAGGGTTCTGGCAGCCAGGCAGACTGCTGCCGACCACCGGCCTGCCCATGAGGGCGCGGCAGGAAGCGCGGATGATGTTTTCGACATCACCCCCCGATCCGGGCGGCGCCGGTCATGTCCCGCAGCCGCGCATAACAGGATAGGAAACCCTGGATCATGCATCAGAAGACCCCTCTGTCCTCCTCTGGCACGCCTGCCGAACTGTTCATGGGGTATGTCGACCAGTTCAGCTATCGCAAGGACAGGTCGGACCGGGCAATGGCACTTACCAACTTCACCTTCTTCGCAGGGGCAGGATTTTCAAAGGCATGGGATGCCAGGGCTCCGATCGGATGTGAGCTCTTCACCCTCGATACGAGATTGATCGAGAGCGTTGCGGAAGCCGGAACGTTGATGCGCATGTTCGGGCTGAACGCCTCCGAAGAGATCGATCCCGATACTCTCAGGCAGATCGTCTACCAGCTCGACATGTACGACCGCTTTCCGGATGTCCGCCCCCGCTACCTGGATGAACAGAACCTGCGCATGTTTCGCGGCGTTCTCAGGGCCGCTGTTGTCGACCGCTACGACAAGTTCACCAGGCTTAACTATTTCGACGAGTCCGTCGGCGGCTTTCCCCTGAAATCGCAGACAACCTGCCAGCGCGACATCCTGAACTTCTTCCGGCACCTGCGCTTTGGTCCTGCTGCAGAGGACTGTCCGACAGAGGGAGTGCGGACGCACTTCATCACGACCAATTATGACTACGTCATCGAGACGATCCTCGACAACCTGACCAGCGAGAAGAAATCGCTGTTCTTCAACACGTACCGGGGTTTCACGCCGACGCAGGTCCTGGGAAGCCGCAGCTTCGCGCCGGTCCATGAGCACTGGCGCGTGCAGCACCTGCTGAAGATCAACGGCGGCTTCGAGATCCTGCGGCGGGGCAGCGGCTATGTCCTGGACTACAGCGAACGTGATCCAGGCGCGATCATGGCCGACCCACCGATCGTGACGCTGGCGTCTCGGGAACAGGATTACTCGGACCCCTACTTCAAGATGGTGTTTCCCAAGGTGGTCCGGCTGATGCGGGATACCACCGTGCTGGTCATCGTGGGCTACAGCCTGCCCTCGGATGACGCCCTGATCAGGTTCTTCCTGCGCCAGTTCGCCGAAGAGCCCGAGGACGGCCTGGGCAAGGTCATCTTCTATCTCGGGCCGGGAAACGACGAGGACAAGCGCAAGATCATCGCCGAGGTGTTCCCCGCGATGGAAAGGATGCGGGCCCCGCATCTTGTGCCCTATGACGGCGGCTTCGACGAATTCGCCAGGGAATGCCTGCAACATCTCGGCGCGCGTAACCAGGCGCCCGGCCTGCCGGACGCCCCGGCAAGCCAGGCCTAGGTCACTCCGCGTCAGTGGCCGCACGTCGGCCTTGCCGCATGGTGCGGCGCGCTAGCGGCCCTCGCGGGCGTCCGGAACCCCCGAGGCAAGCGCTTCTTCCGCCTCGTCAGGTCCACCGGCCGTTCCGCCTTGGCCTGCCTCGATGATGCGCCCGTCCGCCGGGCCGCTGTCTTCGGGAACAAAGTCGGCGGGAACTTCGGACAGGCTGCCGTCTTCCTGCCTTTCGGGAAACGCGCCGTCATCCGGCGCTCCGCTGATGCCAAGCTCGTCCCGGGCCTGGGCCCAATGCTGGGCCGCGCGGCCCTCGGGGCGTCCTTCGGTTTCCCAGATCTGATACGCGCGATGGCGAATTCGTTCGTCGTCTTCCATCCTGCCTCCGGGGTTTGTCCGCTGCTGAACCCGCAGGCCGACGAAATGTTCCGCTGCACCACCGTCCGGCATGGCCCCATGATGCCTGGCAAGCGGGTCCAGGGGGCGCGCAAGACGGTCCGGCGCGCTGCAAAAAGCAAGGCGCCGGATCCCGGGGCAGCAAGGACGATCAGGGACGCGCCTCGAGGATCAGGTTGAAGGGCGTTTCGGTCGCCTTGCGGATGCGCGAAAAGCCTGCCTCGCGACACACCTGCGCCAGTCGCGCCGTGCCAGCCTGCGCGCCCAGGACATGCGTGCCTTCCTCGGAGATCGCATGGGCGCAGCAAAGCCAGGTGGATCCGGTGTAGTAGATCCGCCCAATGGGGTTCAGGTTCTCCTCCACATGGTCCGAGGCGGCGGGCTCGACCAGCATCAGCGTACCGTCCGGGGTCAGCGCCTCGCGTGCGCGGCGCGCAGCCTCGATCGGATGGCCGAGGTCGTGCAGACAGTCGAAGAAACAGATCAGGTCGAAGACCCCCGGCAGCGGCGCCTTTGCATCGGCCAGCAGGAACTCCACCCGGTCCGACAGCCCGGCGTCCCTTGCATGGGCCTGCGCAGCGGCGATGGAACCGGGATGGGTGTCGATCCCCACGAAGCGGCTGGCCGGAAAGGCCTCGGCCATCAGCAGGGTCGAATGCCCGTGGCCGCAGCCGATGTCCGCAACGCGGATCCCCGCCTGCAGTTTCGGCAGCACGCCGTCCAGCGCGGGCAGCCATTCGGATACCAGGCTCGCGCGATAGCCGTTGCGGAAGAAGGCCGCGACGCCGCAATGCAGGCGGCCGTCGTGATCGCCCCAAGGGATGCCCTTGCCGGTGCGGATCGCCGTGGCCGTCAGTTCGGCATCGGCCCAGGCAGCGGCAACGACCTGCCAGACGGACGGCATGAACACCGGGCTTGTGTCGTCGGCCAGGACGGCCGCCTGTTCGGGCGTCAGTTCGTAGGTGCGGCTGGCGGGATGATAAAGGACGTATCCGCCGGCGGCCTGCCCGTTCAGCCATTCGCGCACATAGCGTTCGGCGCAACCGGCGGCCTTGGCGAGTTCGTGGCTGGTCATCGGGCCTTTCCCGGCCATGGCCCGATAGAGGCCCAGCCGATGGCCGATGTCGATCATGACGCCGCCATATCCCGCGGCGAGTTCCGTGACAGCCTTGCCGACCAGGTCATCCAGCCTGCCGGCGTCGATCGTCTGATTGTCCAGTGCCATGGTTGGCTCCTTTCCAGAAAACACCCTGCCATCATTGCGATTGCCGCACCGGCGCACGAGTGCGAGACTGGCCACAAAGGGTCCGCATCGGTCAGGAGCGCCGGAGATGGGCAGCGGGGGATCAAGGCCGGTTCGCGTGGGCATCGTCGCGGTCCCCGAGGCCGGCCTTGCCACCCTGAGCGGCATCTTCGATGTCCTGAACAGCCTCTCCTGGCTTGCCGGGCGCGATGGCATTCCCCCCGATCCGCCCTTCCGGGTCGAGTTGCTGGGCGAGGGCGACGGCCCCGTGCAGCTTGCAAGCGGCATCACCCTGCCGCTGGACGGCGCGGCCCAGGGGCGGCCCTGCGACCTGGTGATCGTGCCGTCGCTGTTCGTGCGGGACGACGGCTGGACCCCCGGGCGCTATCCCGGCCTCGTTCGCTGGATCCTGGAGCGGCACGGGGCCGGGGCGACGATCTGTTCGGCCTGTTCCGGGCTGTTCCTGATCGCCGAAACGGGGCTTTTCGACGGGGTGGATGCGACGATCCACTGGCCCTATGCACGGATGTTCACCGCGCAGTATCCGGCCGTGCGCGCCCATCCCGATCGCGCTCTGATCGTCGCGGGTCCGCGGGGCGAGCTGGTCAGTTCGGGCGCCTCGACCAGCTGGCACGATCTTGTCCTGTACCTGATCGGGCGCGAGGCCGGCCCGGCCGCCGCGCAGGCCGTCTGCAAGGTCTTCGCCTTGCAGCGCCATGTGGACGGGCTGGCACCCTTCATGGTCTTCGACCCGCCGCGCGGACATGGCGACGCGCTGGTCGAGGCATCGCAGGCCTGGCTGGACAGCCACGCTTCGGTCGCATTTCCGGTGCGAGAGATGGTCAGCCGCTCGGGCCTTTCCGAGCGGGGCTTCTCGCGTCGCTTCCAGGCCGCGACGGGTCATTCGCCGCTGGACTATGTGCAGCACCTGCGGGTCGAGCACGCCAAGCGCCGCCTGGAGCGCACCCTCGAGCCCATCGAACAGGTTGCCTGGGCCGTCGGCTATGAGGATCCCTCCGCCTTCCGCCGCCTGTTCGCGCGGATCGCCGGGATCAGCCCGGGCCAGTACAGGCGGCAGTTCGCGCAACCGGATTCGGCCAACGGCGGACACCCGGATGCCCCGCCTTGTTGAAGGCGGGGCAGGCAAGCTGGTGAGGAAGTTCCTTTCAACGCCGGGTCGCGCGCCGGGTTCCATCCGGAAGCCCTGCCCGGAGCAAGGCCGGGGCTCGGCGACAGCGCGACCGGGGTCGGTCCGCCTGCCGGGCGGCGCCAGACCTTGCCTGACCCTTGTGGCTCTGCCTCCCGGCCGCTAGCCTGTCTCCAGCGCGGAACAACTTGTCCCGAAGGGCGTTTTCATTCCATGAGACGGCTGGCCATCAGCACGGACGCGGCGACGCTCTGGCAGAAGCTTGCACGGGCGCTTGCGGTTCTGGCGGTCGTCATGCTGGCGGCACATGGTGTCGCGGCCCGGGCTGCAGTTCCGCACGGCCATGACCATCATGCCTCTCCTGCAATGGCAGCACCGGCTGACGGATATGCGCCGGCCAGGGCGGCTCCGGGCCACGAGCACTCACCTGTGGTGGCCCACAGCCACCGGGCTTCCGCCGAAGGGATGCCCTTGTGCTGCGGCGATGCATGTCTGCTGGGACTGGTGCCGGTCGCTGATCATTCCCTGCCCGAACCTTGGGGCATGCCCTTGAAATCCCTGACGGGCGATCCTTCCAGGACCGGCCAGGATCCCGAAGAGCCGCAGCGCCCTCCCCCGGCAGGCGGCTTTCCGATCATCTTGCCTTCCGGTCCGGCCGCCTGACCCGACAAGGGCGCCACGGCTTCGGGCCTGCACCGACGGCAGCCGAAAAGGGCTGCCCGATCCGACCAGCACTTTTCCATCAGGAGAACTCTCATGCGTAAATTCGAAATCGCCGCCATCCTTGCCGCCTTTCTTGCCGTTCCTGCCGCCTTTGCCCAGGACAGCGCGACGGACCGCCCCGCGGGCCGTCCCGACCATGCCAGGGGCCCGCACGCCCAGACTGCCGACCTGTCCGTCCTGCCGCAGGGCTGCCGGGACGCCATCCAGCAGTCCGGGATGGGGGGGATGATGGGGGGCATGGACATGCCCGCGATGATGGGCGGCATGGGCGGCATGGACGAGGCCCAGAAGGCCTACATGCAGACCATGATGAAGATGAACATGCCGATGATGGCCGCCCACAGCATCAAGGATCCCGACCTGGCCTTTCACTGCGGCATGATCGCGCATCATACGGGCGCCATCGCCATGGCCGAGATCGAACTGAAATACGGCAACGACGAGCAGTCGAAAGCCATGGCGCAGAAGATCATCGACGCCCAGGGTCCGGAAATCGAAGAGATGACGGCCTGGGTCGAAAAGAACGCGGGCCAGCAGTAGGCGGTCCGGCCGCCGGACCCCGGCTTCGGCGGCCGCAGCAGGAAAACCTCTGTCAAGCTTCTCGCGGTCCCGCTAGCGTGGCCTTCGTCAGATTGGAGGCCGAATATGGAACTTATCGCGAAGGCGACCGCTGTTGTGGGGGGCGCGGTGGCGCGCCTGCGTCGGATCGGGGCGCCTGCACATCAGTCCATGGGGCCAAGTCCGCAGATCCCGGATGCGAAGGCCCAAGGGATCATGACCCTGAAGATGCCAGTCGCCCGGGGCTGGAAGGACGGGCACGTTCCTGCATGCGCGCCCGGCCTCAGGGTCAACGCCTTCGCATCCGGCCTCGACCATCCCCGGTGGATAGAGGTTCTGCCGAATGGCGACGTTCTGGTGGCGGAATCCAAGGAACAGGCGACGCCGCCCAGGACCCTGATGGACCATGCGGCCCAGGCGACGATGCGGCGGGCCAAGGCAATCGGGGACAGCGCGAACCGCGTTTCGCTGTGGCGGGACGCGGATGGCGACGGAGTGGCCGAGATCCGGGAGGTCTTTGTCGAGAACCAGAACCAGCCCTTCGGCATGGCGCTGATCGGGAACAGGTTCTACCTTGGAAACACCGACGGCATCGTCGTGTTCGACTATCATCCGGGTGCCACGTCCTTGTCGGGGAGCGGGCAGAAGCTCGTCAGCTTCAAGCCGCACGGGCACTGGACGCGCAGCCTCATCGCGTCCCCTGACGGCACCAAGGTCTATGCGGGCGTGGGATCGCTGTCGAACATCGGGGATCGCGGCATGGAGGCCGAACAGGGGCGCGCGGCGATCTGGGAACTGGATGTCAGGACGGGAACCGCCCGCATCTTCGCGTCGGGCCTGCGGAATGCCGTCGGCATGGCATGGGAGCCGATGACCGGGAAGCTCTGGACGGTTGTCAACGAACGGGACGGACTGGGGGACGAGACGCCTCCGGATTACCTGACCTCCGTGCAGGACGGCGGGTTCTACGGCTGGCCTTATTCCTATTGGGGGTCCATCGTGGACGACCGGGTTCCGCAGGACGCCGCGCTGGTCGCCCGCGCGATCACCCCGGATTATGCCCTGGGGGGACACACGGCGTCGCTCGGGCTGTGCTGGATGCCCGCCGGCACCCTGCCCGGCTTCGGCGACGGCATGGTCATTGGCCAGCATGGATCGTGGAACCGCTCGAAGCTGAGCGGCTACAAGCTGATCTTCGTGCCCTTCGAGAACGGCGCGCCAAGCGGCCCGCCCCGAGACATCCTGACCGGCTTTCTGTCCGAGGACGAAAGGCTCGCCTATGGACGCCCCGTCGGCGTTGCCATCGGGCCGGACAGGAAGTCCCTGTTGATGGCGGACGACGTGGGGGACGTGGTCTGGCGCGTCACGGGCGCTTGACGATCGCGGGATCGGAAGGCGGGTTCGTCACCTTGGACGGATCAGGGGACAAGCTTGGCGCCGCAATGCCTGTGATGGGCATCGCGGCGGCAGGCTGCACGCTAGTTCTCGGGGACGGCTGCCTGGCCGCATGAGGATGGCGGCGCGGGTCCTGGGTGGTGCCCCGCATCGTGATCAGTCGCGGGGATGCGACGGGGGCACGATCCTGCGTGTCGATCGACAATCCCCGCCCGCGGACGATCTGCCTGTCACTCCAGGGCTGCCGAAACCGCGTCGAAGAACACCAGCGGGTCGATGGGCTCTTTCCCGACGGGCTTCGGCTGCGCCATGTGCGTGGCGATGACGATGTTCTTCGCCGGGTTGATGTAGATGTTCTGGCCCTGGATGCCGATGGCCGCGAAGGCCTTGTCGGCGATCGAGGGCTCTGTCCAGCCCGGCCACCACATCAGCCCGTATTCAATGGTCGTGCCATCGTCCAACGTCTGGGGGACGCCCGCCTGTTCGGTCCAGCCATCAGGCAGGACAGGCGTGCCGCCGATTATCCCGCCTTCCAGGAAGAACTGACCGAAGCGCGCGAAATCCCGCAGCGTGGCCGAAATGCCGCTGCCGCCGATCTCGATCCCGTCGGGCGAGGCCAGCCACCAGTTGGCATCGGCCTCCATCCCGTAGGGCTGCCAGATCTTTTCCGACAGATACTCGGCCAGGGGTTTCTTGACCGCGCCGCGCAGGACCTCGCCCAGCACCTGCGTCTCGCCGGTCGAATAGACATGGACGGTGCCGGGTTCCGCCGCGCGCGGCAGGGCGGCCATCACCTTCATCGCCGCATCCGGCTGCTGCGAGATCTGGGCGCGCAGAAGGGCGCGGCGATCCGACTGCGGATCTGTATAGGTTTCGTTCCATTGCACGCCCGACGCCATGCGCAGGACGTCGCGGATGCTGACCCCGTCATAGGCGCTGCCCTTCAGGACGGGCACGTAGTCGACCACCATGTCGTCCAGGCTGCCGATATGCCCGTCCCGGATCGCCGCGCCGACCAGGGTCGAGGTGATGGACTTTGCCACCGACATCGACATCCAGCGGGTGTCGGGCGTGTTGCCCCGCTGGTAGGTTTCATAGACAACGGCGCCGTCCTTCAGCACGACCAGACCGGTCACGTTGTCCAAGGCAAGGAAGTCGTAAAGGTCGTAGGTCACGCCGTCGATGTCAAAGGACACCTTGGCAGCCAGATCCTGCGGCGCCGCGGGCAGATCGCGTGGCGCGTCACCGGCCTTGATAGTCCGGACCGGGAAAAGGCGATCGATGTTGCGGAACGTGCTGACCGCCAGGTCGGGCGTCAGGTGCCCGTCATAGATTTCCTCGACCGTGCCGATGGGTTCGCTGGCATGGGGATAGTCCCCTGCGGCAGAGATGCAGGGCCAGGCCAGCGTTGCGACCATGGCTGCCAATAATACCTTGTGTTTCCCGAATGCCGGCATCCCTACCTCCTTGATGAGCGTCAATTGGTCGCCCAATCCCCACGACATTGCAAGCAATCTGGCCACCCGCACCAAGCCGCCCTGAAACGCTTGATCAGGCTGGTGGATCAGGCATGTTCCATCAGAATTTCAGCAGCCTGCTGTGACCTGTCTGGTGACATCGCGCGGCCATATCGTGGCGCGGCTTGCCGCGTCGGCAGGCCCCCTGCCCGCTTCAGGCTGGCTGCAATCGGACCTGGGAGGAGGCTGTCAGCGGCTGTTCCCGCCAGCCGCCGGATACGACCGTGTAAAGCAGCGGGGTGGTGTTTGGCGCCGACGGCCCGGTGAAATCCTGCCCCGTCAGCGCCCGCGCGGCGCGGATCACGCCTGAATGGGCCACGATGACGGGAAGCGCGTCGCCTGCCATGACCATGCAGCCGCCCAAGGCCGCGGCAATGCGCGCCAGCATGTCATGCCAACTCTCACCGCCTTCGGGGGTTGATGTGCGAGGGGGCAGTTCGGCCACGGGGCGGCCCTCGAAGATGCCCCAGTCCCGTTCGCGCAAATCCTCGACGACGCGGGCCGTCTGCGATGGAAAGGCAAGGGACGCGGTTTCCCGCGCCCGGTCCTGCGGGCTGGTGAACAGCGCGACAGGACAGGGCCACGGGTGATCCGCAAGGGCGCGGGCGGCGTCGCGGCCCCTGTCCGTCAGGCGGGCCTCGGTCCGGCCCGCGATGATGCCGTCCCGGTTGGCGCCGGTCTGGCCGTGGCGGATCAGGCAGAACGGGCGCTTCGGCAGGATCATAGCAGCGTCCGTCCGGCAAGCAGCGGCGGAAGGTCCGGCTCCAGCAGGTAATCCTCGGGCATGGGGCAGAACAGCGGGGCGAAGCGCCGGGCCCCGAGCCGCGCCAGCATGCGCTTCTGATCGCCAAGCGGAGGATGGACGTTCCAGCGCGCGAAATGCCCAAGCTGCGCCGCGATGGCCCGGGCATGGGCGGTCATGTAGCCGGTGAAGACCACAACGCCGCGTCGTCCCAGGACACCGGTGTCGCGCCAGGCCTGCACGATGCGCCAGGCCATGCCGCCGTCGGCATTGGGCGTGTCGCAGATCAGGAAGCGCGCCGCCGGATCGAAGGGTGCGGCGACAACCGTGGCAAGCCGATGCGCATCCTCCGAAACCGCGCCCGAGGCAAGCGCATCGCGCAAGGTGGCGCGGCACGCATCGTCCAGGGTGACGCGGCCGCGGGTCATCAGATGCAGCGCCAGTTCCCCTGCCCGGCCCGAGGGCGGCACGGGAAACAGCACCTGGGCCGCCGGATCAAGGGCGGCAAGCTTCAGGTCCAGCGCCTTTCGGCGTTCCGATTGCGGCACCGCATCCAGATGGTAGGACGCATCGAGAAGGGCGGTTCCGGCGGGCGGAGGCGCATCGAAGGCGAACCAGCCGGATTCTTCGGACCAGTCGCCGGAATAGAACAACCCCTCCTGCCCAAGCGCAAGATGCAGCCAGACGCCGCCAAGGGCATGTCCGTTGCGGCCCGTGGTCACGGTGATCCCGTCGATGATCACCTGCCCGCGCGCGGGCAGCAGCCGCAGATCGGCGCCGAACGGAAGCGCGCGGGCCGTCTGCGCCGTGGCATGGATCGGCAGCCCTGCCCGGATCACATGCGCGGCCCCGCCGATATGGTCGATGTGGTCATGGGTGATGAAGACGGCCTCTGCCCCTTCCAGCCATTCGGCTTGGAAAGGAGAGGTTGCCTCGGGGCCGGAACCCACGTCCAGAAGCCAGAGCCGCCGCCCCGTCCACAGACGGATGCAGGCGGGGCCCTTCTCGCCCAGGCCGGACAGGACCTCGATCCAAGGGGCGGTGCCCCGGTTCCTTGCGGCGGCGGCGGGGGCAGGTCGGTCAAGCATCCTGCAGCATCCTCAGCACTGCCGGGGAGGCGGGATCGCGAAATGCCCAGGGGCTGTGCAGCGACAGGCGCATGTCCTCTCCCACGCGCGCGCGGGCGGGGGCATGGGCGACCAGCGTGTCGCCCTCGGTCTCCAGAACCAGGCGGAAGCGCCCGCCCTGATAGGTGCAGGCGCTGACGCGGGCGCGGATCGGGCCGGCGGGATCGATGCGCAGCTGTTCCGGCCGGATGCAGAGATGGGTCGGCGCCGCGCCATCGCAGCGCGCCTCGATCTCCTGGCCAAGGGCGCGGACGGCGACACGGCCCGCATGGGGCGCCCCGGCGCCGGCAAGCGCGATCACCGCGCCATCGCCCACGAAGCCCGCCACGAAGCAATCCACGGGGCGGTCATACAGCGCCTCGGGCGAGGCGAATTGCCTGATCCGCCCGCCCTCCATCACCGCCACGCGGTCGGCAAGCGCCAGCGCCTCGGTCTGGTCATGCGTGACATAAAGCATGGTCGCGCCGGTGCGGCGGTGAAAGGCGGCAAAAGCCTCTTGCATCGCGGCGCGGAGGGCGAGGTCGAGATTTGCCAGAGGCTCGTCCAGCAGCACCGCACGGGGGTCGGCCACCAGGCAGCGGGCCAGCGCCACCCGCTGCCGCTGCCCGCCCGACAGCTGCGCGGGCGCGCGGTCCGCAAGGGCGGAAAGCCCCGTCAGCTCCAGCGCCTCGGCGACGCGGCGCCTGCGCTCGGCGGCGGGGATGCGCCGCACCTCCAGCGGATAGGATACGTTGCCCGCCACGGTCTTGTGGGGCCACAGGGCATAGGACTGGAACACGATGCCGATGTTGCGATCCTCGGGCGCGACAAAGCGGCCAGCGCCAGCAAGCACCTGCCCGTCCAGGGTCACGGTGCCGCTGTCGGGTATCTCGAATCCGGCGGTCAGGCGCAGCAGCGTGGTCTTGCCGCAGCCCGAGGGGCCCAGAAGCGCCACGAATTCTCCCTTGGCGATGGTGGCGTCGATCCCGTCCAGCGCGCGCGTGCCCGCAAACAGTTTCGAGACATCGGAAAAGCTTAACCCTGCCACGGCACGGTTCCTTTCGGCAGACGGGAGGCAGACAGCTGCACGACCCCCATGAGGGCGATGACAAGCGCGACGATCGAGGCGGCCAGGGCCGAGGCCATCACCGTGTCGCCGCTGTCCTCCAGGTTGAAGATGACCACCCCCAGCGTTTCCGTGCCCCCCGCCCACAGCAGCGCCGAGACGGTCAGTTCGTTCACCGCCGTCAGGAAGACAAGGATCGCGCCCGCCGCCGCGGCAGGCGCGGACAAGGGCAGGACGATGGTGCGCAGGCGGCGGCCAAGGCGCGCGCCGGCGCTGGCGGCCGCTTCCTCCATCGCGGGGTCAAGCTGTCCGATCGCGGCCTGCACCGGGCGCAGCATCACCACAAGGAAGCGCGACAGATAAGCCAGCAGGATGATCGTCAGCGTGCCGTAGAGCGTGAACCCGAAGGGCAGCCGCATGAATGCCAGGATGCAGGAAATCGCCAGCACGACGCCGGGAAGCGCATAGGGCAGGTCCACCAGGGCATCGACGGCGCGGGTCAGGCGCGTCGGGCGGCGGTGCATGATCCAGGCCAGCGGAATGGCGACCGCCATCAGGATCGCGGCGGCCAGCGTCGCCAGCAGCAGGGAATTGGCATAAGCGCGGCGCGTGACGGGCTGGTTCAGCAGGACCTCGGCCCAGGCCTCCAGGGTCGCTGTCTTATGCGTCAGGGGAACGCCATAGGCCGGGATCAGCGATGTCGCCACCAGCGCCAAAAGCGGCAGGACAAGCGTCAGGACGACGAAGGTCCAAAGCAGCGCCTCGACCAGGGGGCGCTTGCGGCCAAGCGACAGGGACAACGGCTGCGCGGAAAGCCCCACGAGGCCGTGGGCACGTCGCCGCAGGAACAGGCGGCCGGCAAGCACGCCCGCAATCGCCACGGTCCCGATCAGCAGCGCAAGAACAGCGACTTCCGGCAGCACCGACTGCCCCATTCCCGCGAGCCGCTGATAGATCAGCGTCGGCAGCGTCGAATAGCGCGCCGGAATGCCCAGCATCGCGGGAATTCCGAAATTGCCAAGGGCGGTCACGAAGGTCATGGCGGCACCCGCCGCAAGGCTGGGCAGGCAAAGCGGCAGGACGATTTGCGCCCAGACCCGCCAGCCGCGGGCGCCGGAAATGCGCGCGGCTTCCACCAGATCGCCGGGGATCATGCGAAGGCCCGCGCGGAGCGTCAGGAATACGATGGAGGCATGCTGGATGCCCAGCAGCACCGCGATGCCCCATGCGGAATGCAACGGCTGCGGGCTGCCCAAGGGGGGCGCGATGCCCAGCGTCTTCAACAGGACCGAGGACGGCCCCGTGACCTGCATCCATGCCAGCGCGGTGATCTGCGGGGGGATCATCATCGGGATCATCAGGCAGAACACCAGCGCCCCCTTGGCGCGGATATCGGTCAGCGCGACGACAAAGGCAAAGCCCGCGCCGATCGCGACCGAAATCAGCGTGCCGGCTCCGGAGGTGGCCAACGAATGCCGCAGCGCGGTCAATGTGCTGTCGCGGCCCAGGACCTCGGCAGCATGGGACAGGGTGGCGCCGCTGCCGATGCCGAAGCCTTCGCCCAGAAGGCGCAGGATCGGGCCAAGGGCGATCAGCGCAACCGGCAGCAGAAGCAAGGAGATCAGCCGGTCCGGAGAACGGCTGATCGCAGTCCGGGGCGAGGCGATCATTGGACGCCGAAGATTTCCGAGAAGCGGGCCTTGTTGGCTTCGGTGTCGGCAAGCGCCCTGGCGGCGTCGAACTCCATCAGCTTCAGGCTGTCCCGGGCCGGGAAACCGTCGGGGCTGGCGATGCCGTTGCGGGCGGGGATATAGCCCATGTCGGCGACCAGTTGCTGTCCCTTCTCGGACAGCACGAAATCGACGAATGCCTCGGCCGCCTCGCGGTTGGCCGCGCCTTCCATGATCGCGACCGGCTCGGTCACATAGGTCAGGCCCTCGGACGGGAACACGAAGTCCACGGGCGACCCCTCGGCCTTGGCGCGCAGCGCCATGTAGTCCACCAGGATGCCATAGGGTTTCTCGCCCGAGGCCACCGCCTTGAACACGCCGCCATTGCCGCCTTCGGCGCGCACATCATTGGCGGCCAATGCCTCGTAATGCTTCCAGCCCAGATCGGCATTGCCCGTCAGCGTCGCCAGATGGACCAGCGCCGCACCCGAATACAGCGGCGAGGGCGAGGCGACGAGGCCCTTGTATTCGGGCTGTTCCAGATCCGCCCAGGACGCCGGGACATCCTTTGCCCCGGTGTTGTAGACGATGCCGGTCGTGATCAGCTTGGTCGAATAGTAATGGCCGTCCGGGCTGTAGAGGCCGGGATCGTAGGCCGAAGCCTCGGGCGAGGCATAGGCGGCCAGCCTGCCCTCCTGCGCCAGCCCTTCCAGCGTCACGGTGTCGGCGATCAGCAGCACGTCGGGCTGGCCCGCGCCCGCCTCCATCTCGGCCGCCATGCGCGCCATCAGCTGCGTGGTGCCGTCGCGCACCCAGTCCACGGGGATGCCGGGATTCGCCGCCTGGAAGGCATCGACGGTCTTCTGCGCATCCTCGTTCGGCTGCGAGGTGTAGAGCTTCAGCGTTTCGGCCGAGGCGGCGAAGGGAAGCGCCAGCAGAGGGATCAGCGCAAGGGCAAGGCGGGACATCTTGATCTCCGAACATGTATCTTCGCACGAAAGCCGCTCGCCTTCGTCGCAGGTGGCACATAGCGATGCTCTGTGACGGACAGGTGACGAATGTGCTATCCTGGGCTGCGAAGGACCCGGTGTGCAGGACATGCGGAAGGTCATCAGCCGATACGCCACCAGTGGCGGGGCAAGGATCGCCTATCAGACGGTCGGCAATGGCTCGCTGGACGTGGTTCTGGTTCCGGGTTTTCCCTCAAACATCGAAATCCTTTGGGAGGACCCCGGCTTTGGCCATCTCGTCAAGCGGCTGGCGGCCTTCTGCCGGTTGATCCTGCTTGATCCGCGCGGAATGGGGCTGAGCGATGGCATCGACTCGCGCAACCCTCCGGACGCGCGGGGGCGGGCCGCCGACATCCTGGCCGTCATGGATGCGGCAGGCAGCGGGCGCGCCGCCCTGATCGGGGCATCGGACGGAGCGGCAGCCGCCATGCTTGCAGCGGCAATGTGGCCGTCGCGCTGCCGGGCGCTGGTGCTGCACGGGGGATATGCCTGCTTTCTCGCCTCGGTCATGGATGCGAAGGCCCTGCAGGCTTTCGCGTCGGCCACCGAGGGCGCGTGGGGGACCGGGGCCACCTTGGCGCGGCTCGCGCCCCGACGCGCCGCCGACCGCGCCCTTGTCGGCTGGTGGGGACGCCTGGAACGCCTTTCGGCCAGTCCGACGGCTGCGGCAGCCCTGGTGGGAATGTGGGGCGCCCTTGATGTCCGCGACAGCCTGCCTTCGATCGCCGTGCCGGCCCTGGTTCTCCACCGGACCGGGGATGCGCATGTTCCCGTCGAAAGCAGCCGCGCGCTGGCGCGCGGCATACCGGGCGCCCGGCTTGTCGAGTTGCCGGGTGAGGAGCATCCGATCTGGATGGGCGACGTGGACGCTGCCGCCGACGCGATCGAGCAGTTCCTGACCGGCGAGAAGCCGGTGGCCCATGGCGACCGGATGCTGGCCGCGCTGCTGGTCCTGCGCGTCCTCGGGATGTCCAGCGGAGCCGGCAGGACCGTGCCGGGGCGGCACCTGGGCGAAAGGATGGAACTGTTCCGCGACGCCCTGCCCCCGGTCGTCGCCCGCCATGGCGGTCACGCGCGATGGACCAGGCCGGACCAGGCCCATGCGCGCTTCCCGGCTGCCGCCCGCGCCGCAAGCTGCGCGGTGGCCCTTCGCGAGACCGCCGCCTCGCTGGGGCTGTGGGTGGCCCAGGGCATCCATGTGGGCGAGATCGACCCCTCACCCGAAGACCTGTCGGGACCCGTGCTGGACGTCGCCGACCGGATCGCCGCCCGGGGCAGCGGGCCCGAGATCCTGTTGTCGCGCCTGGCAAGCGAACTGGTCTCGGGCTCGGGCCTGCAATTCGTGGATCGCGGGGCGCTTGCCGGGATCGATTGCCGCGCCCCCCTGCCCCTTGTGGCCATCGCCAGCGAACGCCATCTGGAGCCGCGGAGCCGGACCGCGCCCCGGGCAGCAAACCTGGACGCGCTCACACCGCGCGAGCGCGAGGTCCTGGCCTTGGTCGCGGACGGCCTCAGCAACCCGCATATCGCCGTGGACCTCGGCCTTAGCGAACATACCGTCAAGCGGCATGTCGCCAACATCCTGCTGAAGCTGGACCTGCCAAGCCGGGCCGCCGTGGCCGGTCTGGCCGCCCGGCGGGACGCGCCGTGACCATGGCTCTTTCGGGCCATCGAAGGCATGGCGCTTTCGGTGGAAGCGGGGGCGGCGGAAAGGGGCTAGGCTTTGATCAGGATGAGGATCGGCCGGAAAGGAGAAACACCATGCTGACCACATCGACACCCGTGACCGGAGATGCGATCAAGCAGGCCATCGAGAACCGCGACGGCCGGACGCTCGCCTCGTTCTACGCCGACCATGCGGTGACCCGGATCATCGACCGCAACAATCCGCCAAGCCGTCCCAAGGAAATCAGGGGCCGGGGCGCGATTGCCAGCTTCTGGGACGATATCTGCAGCCGGATGATGACGCATCACGTCGACATCACGCTTGCCGACGGGGACCGCATGGCCTTTTCCCAGGCCTGCACCTATCCGGACGGCGCGAAGGTCTTCTGCATCGCGCTGCTCAGGCTTGAAGACGGGATGATCGCCGAACAAACCGTGGTCCAGGCCTGGGACGAATAGTTCACGACCCGGACGTTCCGGCATTCCCCGACACCCCTGGCCGCCGGGCAGCGGTCCGGAACTGGGGCGGCTGCGCCGGACAGATGCGCCCCTTGACCGAAAGGGTTCAAACCATGCTTGTCGAAAACGCCGCGAAGGCGGAAGTGAAGGCCTTCACCACCCCGGACGAGGTCCGCGAATTTCCCAAGGGCCGCCTTGAACTGGTCAAGGTCGGCGGGGCCACCGTCGGCCGGGGCATCTTCGAGCCGGGCTGGCGCTGGTCCACCTCGGTCCAGCCGCTTGCCAATACCCCCAGCTGCGAGGCACCGCATTTCCAGTATCACGTCTCGGGCGTGCTGAGGGTGCGGATGGACGACGGCTCGGAATTCGACTGCAAGCCGGGCGATGTCTCGCTTTTGCCAAGCGGGCACGATGCCTGGACCGTCGGCGACGAGCCGGCCGTGGTGGTCGATTTCCAGGGCATGATCGACTATGCGACCAGCCGCCATTCGCACGGCTAGGATCGCCCGGGCAGGGCGCGGGGCGGCAGGCGCCGCGGCCTGCTTCAGACCGCCAGGGCCAGCCCGCCACGGCGGCTGATCTCGTCCTCGATCACCGCGACAAGGCTGTCCATCGCCGGGTTCCGGGACTTGCGGGCCCGGCGGATGACATAGGCGAGATCCGGCGGCGCCGGAAGCAGGTCCGTGATGATGTCCATCCCTGCCGTCACGTGGTGCTCGTTCAGCAGCGCCACGCCAAGGCCCGCGCCGACGGCGGCAACAATGCCGGCGGCGCTTGGGCATTCGAAGACGGTTTCCAGATCGATCCCTCCGTCCTGCCCGATATCCAGGGCCCAGCGGCGGTAGAAGCAATCGTCATCAAAGGACAGAAAGGGAATCGGCCCGCCTGCCGGAATGGCCAGTCCGCGCGCCCTGACCCAGTGGAGCCGTTCGCGCAGCACGACCGTGTCGGTCGGCCTGACTTCATGCGCAAAGACCTGCACGATCGCGGCATCCAGTTCGCCCCGGTCAAGCATCGCGCGCAGGACCAGGCTCATGCGGACCTTGGTCCGGACCGCCACCTGCGGATGCACGCGGCGGAAGCGCCCCAGGATGCGGGACAGATCCGAGCAGCTGGTATCCTCGGTCAGCCCCAGAAGGACGCGGCCCGCGAGCTCGGTCCTGGTCAGGTTCAGAAGCGCCTCGTCATGAAGCGACAGGATCCGGCCGGCATAGTGCAGAAGCTCCTCGCCAAAGGCGGTGAAGATCCGCCCGCCCGCCCGTCGGTCAAGAAGATCGCAGCCCAGGCTGGATTCCAGCCGCCTGATCTTGTGGCTGACGGCGGATTGCGTCAGGCCAAGCGCCTCGGCCGCGCGGGTGACCCCGCCATGCTGGTCGATCGCGCGCAGGGCGCGCAAGGCGTCGATGTCAAGGCGTCGGGCGATCAGTTCGGTCATTGGCGAATGTCCTGCAACCTTCCCCTTCCATGACCCGACTGGCTGCCAAAAGCAACAGTTCATGACGCCACAAGCTGCACTGTCATGCCCTGATCGAAATTTGTCATGTGCATCCTTCCCGGCGCCCGGTTAGGCAGGGTCGGTAACCCCGCTTTGAAAGCGACACATGACCGATCTTGCGCCTGCCTCCGCGGCACCCCGGCACCATCCCCTGCTCTGGCCCATCATGGCCACGGTCCTTGTGATCGGGTGGAGTTCGGGGTTCATCGGGATCCGCTATGCGAACGAAGAGGCAAGCGTCTTTCTGCTGCTGTTCTGGCGCACGCTGCTGTCCGGCCTGATCCTTCTGCCCTTCGCGATCCTCTCCGGGCCGCGCCTGCGGATGCGGGCGGTGCTGCTGCAGATGGGCTTCGGCGTGATGGCGGTCTTCCTTTATCTGGGGGGCTTCGCGCTGGCGATCGAACAGCGGGTCCCGACGGGGCTGGTGGCCCTGATCAGCGATCTTCTGCCGCTGGCCATCGCGGCGCTGTCCCAACCGGTCCTTGGCGAGCGCCTGACCGCGCGGCAATGGCTGGGAACGGCCATCGCGACCGCTGGCGTGCTGATCGTATCCCTCGACAGCATCAGCGTCGGGACGGCGCCGCTCTGGGCCTATGGCCTGACGGTGGGATCGATGCTGGTCTTCGCGCTTGCCTCGGTCCTGCGCCGGGGCCGTCCTTCCCTGCAGATGCCGATCCACCAAAGCCTTTGCATCCACTCGCTGACAGGCTCGGTCCTGTTCGGGTCGTTCTCGCTGGCGGCGGGGGATGGGCTTGCCCCGCCGATGACGCGCGAATTCGCCATCGGCATGGTCTGGCTGGTGCTGATCGCGACCTTTGTCGCCTATGGGATCTATTATGCCAGCCTGCGGATGTTTCCGGCCGCCAAGGTCAGCGCGGTCATCTATCTGTGCCCGCCTGTCACGATGATCTGGGCCTGGGCCCTGTTCGACGAGCCGCTGACGGCGGTCATGTTCGTGGGGCTTGCGGTCACGCTGGCGGGCGTCAGGCTGACCTCGCAGGCGTGACCCGCGCCCCCGGCGTCACTCCGGCACCTGCTGGCCCACCTTGGCGGAAACGACAGGCTCCTCGGGTTCGCGGAGCGGTGCGGCCTCCTCGCCGGTCAGCCGCTCGGCAAGCTCGGCGGCCAGTGTCTCAAGCAGCCGCACCTCCTCCTCGTCAAGCTCTCGCACCTCGTCGTGGATCAGGCACAGCGCGCCCAGGACCACGCCATCTGCCTGCCGCACCGGCGCGGCGGCAAGCGCGCGGGCCGACCAGGCGCGCAGGATGTCGTTGTCCGCCAGCTCGGGGTCGCGCTCGATGTCGGGGACCATCAGCGGATGGGCATCGACAAGAAGCCGCGCCGCCAGGGCCGCGTGCGGCGGCAGCAGGACCAGGCCCCGCCCGTCGGCACTGCGCGGACCAGGCAGGTCGCGGCTGGCGCCGATCACCAGTTCATGGGCAGGCTCGATGGCGATGATCACCGCGGTCTTCACGTCGAACACGTCGGCGGCGCGGATCGCGTAATCGTTCAGATCCTCGCGCAGGTCCTGGTCTCCCAGCGGGACGTCCTTCAAGGTCTCGTTCCGGGCGGCCGCGGCCTGCGGGTCCTGCTCGACCGGGACCGCAGCCTTTTCTGCCTCGCCAGTCAGAAGCACGACGCGGCGCACCGCCTCCCCGATCGAGGCCACCACCGCATCGGCGCCAAGCGCATCGCGCCGCCGGTCGTCCAGTTCGTCGGACGGCACGCCCCAGAGGCCGAGCACGATCTTGGCCCGCGGCCAGCGGCTGCGGATGCGCCGGGTCAGGTTCCGGGCCGCGGCGTCCGGTTCGCGGCTGAAGAAGCTCAGCACCACGACCTCTGCCCCTTCCAGTTCCAGCCCGGCCACATGGCGCGAGGTGATGCTGCCCGGCGCACGCACGGCGGCGGGCAATCCGTCAAGCTGCAGGCTGTGGGCCAGCATCTCGCCGGCCTGGCGGTCGATTTCCCACTTGCCGGCAATGCAGACGACCCTGGGTGCGGCGTCTTCCGGCAGATCGGCGGGGTGTTCGTCGCGGATTTCCTGCAGCAGATCGTCCATGCCGTTGGCGATCCGCAGCCGGTGCTCGGCGCGGGCGTTGTTGATATAGTCGATGCTGGCCTGGCGCAGCACCTCCATCCCCTCGTCGTTGTAGAAGTCGACCACCGACGCCTCGCCGATGGCGTCCTCGGCAAGGTCGATGGCGTCTTCGGGATCGTTGGCGATGAGGCGCTGGTAGATCCGGGTCTGCCGGCTGAGCGCGGGACTGGAACCGAGCAGCGTTTCCAGGATGGATAGCTGCGGAAGGTAGCGGCCGACGACCAGCAGGCAGACGGTCAGCGGCGTCGAAAGGACCAGCCCCACCGGGCCCCAGATCGCGGTCCAGAAGGTGGCCGCCGCGATCAGCGACAGCACCGACAGCCCCGTGCTGCTGCCATAAAGAAGCGGCTCGACCACGTTGTTCGACACAAGCTCCAGCACGAGGATCAGCCCTGCCGTCAGCAGCACCATGTTCCAGCCCGGATCGACCGCGAAGGCCAGGCTGAGGGGGAAGACGGCCGACAGGATCGGCCCGACATAGGGGATGAACCGCATCACCGCGGCCAGCGTGCCCCACAGGATCCATCCCGGCACCCCGATGGCCCAAAGCCCCAGCCCCATCGGGATCGCATAGGTCACGTTCACGACCAGCTGCATCAGCAGGTATTTCGAGATGCGCTTGCTCGCCTCCTCCAGCGCGTCGGTCGAGCGATAGATGTTGCCGCCGAGTATCCTGAGCAGCCTGTCCCGCAGGTCCCCCTGGTCCAGCAGGATCAGCACCACGAACACCAGCACGATGCCCGCCGTGGCGATCGGCGCAAGAAGCGGCGCAAGCCACTGCATTGCGGTCTTCAGGGGCGAGACCGGCTCGGGGATGACGCGCACCCGCTGCGGGGGAACGGCGTTTTCCTCTCCCTCGCCCACGACCTCGGCCACTTCCTTCTGGACGGTATCGACGGTCTGCAGCGCGCCTTCCAGAAAGCCCGGCCCTTGCATCCGCGTGCCCAGATCCTCGATCTTGGTCCTGATGGTGGACTGATAGGTCGGCAACTGGGCACTGAGCGACTGCACCTGCAGCGCGACAACGGCCCCGAGCGCGCCAAGCACCGTCAGCACCAGCGCCATTGTCAGCGACACGGCAAGGATGCGCGACAGCCCATGCCGCACCAGCCAGTGCACCAGGGGCCCCAGTGCGAAGCTGATGAGAAAGGCGATGGCCAGCGGAATCAGCACGACCTGGCCAAGGTAGAGGGTGGCGATGATGACGGCTGCGATCACCAGCGCCGCGGCAAGGCGCAGCACGTCGAACTGTTGCGGTTGCGGCGACGGCTCGGCGCGCGACGGCGGAAGAGGTGGGATCACACAGGCACCCTGCTGCCAAGGATTAGTAACGCCAAACGCCAGGACAGCACAGGTGGTTCATATCGGAGGAAAAAAGAAGCCGGTCGCGCCCCCCCCGGACGGGACGGCGTCAGTTCATTCTGTAGCTGATCGGCTCGGCAAGCCGGGTTTCCAGCAGATGGCCGTGTTCGGACAGGATGGGATAGGCGACCTTGACCAGCAGCGAGTTGATCTCCTTCAGGGCGCGCACCACCTCCAGGTGGATGTCGCTGGTCTCGATGCTGTAGGGATTCCCGCTGCGCAGGCGCGACAGGTGGCGGTCGTGGCAGTCACGTTCCATCTGCCGCAGCACCGCCTTTTCGGCCACCAGGTGCCTGGCGCTTTCCACATTGCCCGAAACCAGCATGTTCAGCGCGATCTGCATGTTCGCCATGACCCGGTCGTGCAGGGCGTTCAGTTCGCGCCAGCCCTCGTTCGAGAACCGCAGCCGGGCGCGGGCTTTGTCGGTGGCCTGCCCCAGCAGGTTCCTGGCGATCAGGTCGCCGATGGCCTGGAAGTCGATGGCCAGGCTGGCAAGCTCCAACCCATGGCGGGTTTCCTCGGCGGTCAGGTTGGCATGGTTCAGCTCGGCGATGAACATCTTGATGTCGCTGTGGCGGCGGTTGATCTCCTGGTCCATGCCGCGCAGGCGGGCGATCCGACGTTCGTCGCCCGTTTCCAGGACATCCATGACCGGCCGCAGCATCGCTTCAAGGGTTTCCCCCATGCGCAGCAGTTCCCGCCGGGCGCTGGCAAGCGCAAGGTTGGGCCGCGACACCAGGGCGCGATCCAGGGCGCTTCGCCAGGCACCGTTCGCCGTGTCGGGTTCCGCGGGGGTGGGCCAAAGCTGCGCGGTCAGCCGGTCCATCAATCCCGCAAGGGGCAGCGAGGCGACCAGCAGGCACAGGTTGAACAGCACATGAAGGTTGACAAGCCGGACAGCCGCGTCGCCTCCCAGCCAATGCAGCGGCAACAACGGCAACAGCAGAAGGACGGCAACCGCGCCGATGCCGCGGAAGATCAGGTTGGCCAGCGGGATCCGCCGCGCCGGAAGCCCCGACCCCCGGGTCAGCCATGCCGCGACAAACCCGCCGCCCAGGTTCGCGCCCAGGACCATGGGGGCCGCCGCCTCGACCGATAGAAGGCCCCCTGCGGCGAAGTTCGCCACGATCAGCAGGGTGGCCACGGACGAATGAAGCCCCCAGGCTAGCAGGGTGGCCACGGCAAAGGCCGTCAGCGGATCGCCGGCCAGCCATTCCACCACCTGCGGAAGCACGGCGCTGTCGCGCAGGGGCTGCGTCGCCTCGCCCATCATGCGCAGCGACAGAAGGATGAAGGCGATGCCCAGGACGATCCTCCCGGCCTGCCGCACCATCCGGCGCTCGGACTTGAGGAAGGCCGTCGTGCCGACCAGAAGCAGCGCGGGGATCAGTTCGCGAAGATCGAAGGACAGCAGCTTGACCACCAGGGCGGATCCCAGATCCGCGCCAAGAAGCGCCGCGATGCCGATCTTGACCCCGATCAGGCCGGACGCGGCAAAGCCGGTCGCCAGCACCCCCACGGCGGTCGCGCTTTGCAGCAGGATGGCAAGCCCCAGCCCCATCGCCGCCATGGCGGGCAGGCTGCTTCCCGCCTGCCGCATGGCGCCCCGCAGGCGGGCACCGAAGGCGCGCTCGACACCGGTCCGCACCATCCTGACAGCCCAGAGCAGCAACATGACGGCTGCAGCCAGGTGGATCAGGACAAGGAAAGGATGCATGGCCGGCTCCGAAATAAATGCAAAAATCGGGCGTTTGCGGGAAATCGCGGGTCGTGGAGCCAGACTGTAACACGGATGCGCGGAAAGCCACCGAGCGTTTTGTCGGGGGAGGAGGCGGATCTGAAGCAGGGCGATTTCCCTTGCTGCCATGCGACCCAGCAGACATCCTTTGGTTGAAGCGATCACGGGGGGCAACATGTCTGACGCAAATCCGACACGGGCTGCGACGCCGCATCAGCCTGAACTTCATCGTGTGATGGGACCGAAGCTCTTGTTGCTGTTCATTGTCGGCGACATCCTGGGGACCGGCGTCTATGCCCTGACCGGAACCGTCGCGGCCGAGGTGGGCGGCGCGGCCTGGGCGCCGTTTCTCGTGGCCTTCCTGGTGGCCACGATCACGGCCATCTCCTATCTGGAGCTGGTGACGCGCTATCCGCAGGCCGCGGGGGCCGCGCTTTACGCGCACCGTGCCTTTGGCATCCACTTCCTGACATTCCTGGTCGCCTTCACGGTGATGTGCTCGGGGATCACCTCGGCCTCGACGGCGTCGAATGCCTTCGCGGGCTTCCTGAACGACGGCTTCGGCCTGGGCCTTGCCAAGGGCAGCGCGGGCATCCTGCTGCTTGCGCTTGGCTTCATGGCGCTGGTCGCCGTCATCAACCTGCGCGGCGTGGGGGAAAGCGTCAAGGCGAACGTGGTCCTGACCTGCGTGGAACTGACGGGCCTTCTGATGATCATCCTGGTCGGCTTCTATGCCATGGCGCAGGGCCGGGCGGACTTTTCCGAGGTGATGGTCTTTCAGTCGTCCGAGGAAAAGGGCGCCTTCCTGTCCCTGACCGCCGCGACCGCCCTGGCCTTCTTCGCCATGGTCGGCTTCGAGGATTCGGTCAACATGGCCGAGGAGGTCAAGGACCCGGTCCGCATCTTTCCCCGCATCATGCTGACGGGGTTGGGGATCACGGGCGTCATCTACATCCTTGTGTCGATCTGCGCCGTGGCCCTGGTGCCGGTGGGCGACCTGTCCAACCCCGACAAGGGCTCTGCCCTGACGCAGGTGGTGCGCGCCGGCGCGCCGAACCTGCCCTTCGACAAGATCTTTCCCTTCATCGGCATGTTCGCCGTCGCCAATTCGGCGCTGATCAACATGATGATGGCCAGCCGGCTGATCTATGGCCTGGCGCGCCAGGGGGTGCTGCCGCACGGCCTTGGGCTGGTCCATCACGCCCGGCGGACCCCCTGGGTCGCGATCCTGTTCACGACCGCGCTGGCCTTCGGACTGATCTATTTCGTCGTCACGCGGTCCGATCTTCCCGCGGTCAGCCTGCTGGGCGGCACGACATCCCTGCTGCTGCTCTGCGTGTTCACGGTGGTCAACATCTCGCTGCTGGTGCTGCGCCGCCGTCCGGTCGAGCATGACCATTTCCGCGCGCCGGGGGCCCTGCCCTGGATCGGCGCGGCGACCTGCGCCTTCCTGGCGGGGCCCTGGGCACGAAGCGCGGCCCAGATGGACCAGTACCGCATCGCGGGCTGGCTGCTGGCCACGGGCATCGTGCTGTGGGCGGGGACCTGGCTTTGGAACAAGGCGCGCCACAAGCCCCATCCGGGAAGCCTGGGCGATATCGACCAGATGCGTGAACACCATGGGGATTCGCCCAGGAACTAGCCGGCTCGGCACCGTCCGGCAGATCGGCCTGCCCCGGTGCGGGCAGGCAGGGAACCCGGCTTCTTTCCGCCCCTGGAAAGACCTATCATGCCCCGCGCCACCAGGGATTCCCGCGTGAGACAGGACGAACAAGCGAAAAGGCAGCGTCCGGGCCGGCCGGACGGATCGGACATGCCCTTGGCCGTCATCGGGATCAGCGTATCGGCACAATCGCTTCCGTCCTTCCGGACGATCCTCGCCGACCTCGACGAGCCGACGGGCGCCGTCTACCTGATCGCCCTCCACCAGAACGAAGGGCTGGACGTGCCCGCCGTGCTGGAGGCGCTGGAAGGTCTTTCGGCCTTGAAGGTCAGCATCGCGCGCGACGGCGAGGCGATGGCCCCCGATCACATCTATGTCTGCGGCTCGGACGACTTGATCACGATCGAGGACGGCCACATGCGCGTCCGGCCCGCGGCCGAGCCGATCGGCCATCGCGGCACTGTGGACACGCTGCTGATCTCGCTGGCCGAACATGCCCATGAACATGCGGTGGTGGTGATCCTATCCGGCCTGGGCAGCGACGGAACGGCGGGCGTCACGGCCACCAAGAATTTCGGCGGGTTGTCGATTGCCGAGCTGGGCCCGGACAAACAGCCGCCGGGCAATGGCGCGGGGCCCTCCGGCGCGGTGGACCTGCATCTGCCCGCCGATGCGATCGCCGCCCAGATCCGGCGCTATGTGTCCAGCCTGGGCCAGGCCCAGGCCGCCGACGAGGAGGTGCCGTCCGCCCTCGAGGCGCATCTGACGCAGATCACCACCATCATGCGCAATGTCACCGGCCACGATTTCCACGGCTACAAGCGCGGGACCCTTACCCGCCGCGTCCAGCGCCGGATGCAGGTGCTGCAGATCGAAACGGTCGAGGCCTATGCCGAACGGCTGCGGGCCGACCGTGACGAGGTGCAGAACCTGCTCCAGGACCTGCTGATCGGCGTGACGCAATTCTTCCGCGATCCCGCCGAATTCGAGGTGCTGGAGGCCGAGATGCCCCGCCTGTTCGAGGGGAAGGGCGCCGAGGACCGGTTGCGGGTCTGGGTTCTGGGCTGCGCCACGGGCGAGGAAGCCTATTCCATCGCCATCCTGCTGCGCGAATACATGGCGCGGCTTGACCACCCGCCCGAGGTGCAGATCTTTGCCACCGACCTGGATGCGCGGGCCTTGGGCATCGCGCGGGCGGGACGGTATTCGGCCAGCGTCGCCACCCATTTCCGGCCCGACCGGCTGGCGCGCTGGTTCGTCCGCGAGGGCGACACCTATTGCGTGTCCAGGGAACTGAGCGAGATGTGCATCTTCTCGCCCCACAACGTGGTCAAGGACGCGCCGTTTTCCAGGATCGACATCCTGTCCTGCCGCAACCTGCTGATCTACCTGACCAGCGAATTGCAGGACCGGATCATGCCGATCCTCCATTTCGCCCTGCGGCCCGGCGGCGTCCTGTTCCTGGGCTCGTCCGAGAACGTCACCCGGCATGGCAGGCTGTTCGCGGCCGTGGAACGCAAGAACCGGGTGTTCCGCCGGCTGGAAACCGCGGCGCGGGTCATTCCCGATGTCCCGCTGAGCCTGCGGGCGTGGGCCGGCGACCCTGTGGCCTCGGCGCAGGGGTTGATGCTGTCGCCCGCGCGCCTTGGCGATGCGATCAGCCGCCAGGCCGAGGCCGTGGCCGAACGCTATGCGCCCGCCTATGTCGTGGTGGACACGCATGGGGACGTGCTGCAGTTCTCGGGGCGGATGGGCCAGTATTTCAAGCCCGCCCCGGGCGCCGCCAGCCTGAACCTGATGAGCCTGGTTCACCGCGACCTGCGCCTTGATGTCCGGGCCGCCCTGCAAAGCGCCGTGGCCGGGGGCAACCGGATCGAGGTGCCGGGCGTGCTGGTCCGCCACGAGGACAGGACCAATGCCGTCAACATCATCATCGAACCCTTGGGGGCGGGGGATATCACCTCGCTGGTGGTGCTGTTCCAGGACATGGGGCTGATGGCCGAAGGCTGGCTGGCCAAAAGCGCGCGCCTGAACGGCGATGAACATGTCCAGCGGCTGGAAACCGACCTGCCCGTGACCCGCCACCGGCTGCAGGCCACCATTGACGAACTGTAATCGACCAACGGGGAGCTGAAGTCCTCGAACGAGGAATACCAGTCCATCAACGAGGAATTGCAGGCCGCCAACGAGGAAATGGAAACCTTGAAGGAGGAACTGCAATCGGTCAACGAGGAACTGCAGACCGTCAACGGCGAACTGGCGTATCGGGTGTCGGAACTGGGCCGGGCCAATTCCAACCTCAAGAACCTGCTGGAAGCGACGCAGATCGCCACGGTGTTCCTGGACAACGACCTGCGGGTGCGCAACTTCACCCCCGCCGCGACTGAGATATTCCACCTGCTGGAAACCAAGGCGGTGGGCGTGATCTCGTTCAGCTATGACGGCGTCATGCTGAGCGCGAACGACGTGTTCCTGCGCATGACGGGCTACAGCCGGTCGCAGGTGGAACAGGGCGAGCTGACCTGGCAGAAGCTGACGCCCGAGGAGCACATCCCCGAGAGCAACAGGCAGATAAAGATCCTGAACCGCACCGGGCGGATCGGGCCCTATGAAAAGGAATACATCCTGGCCGACGGCTCGCGCTGCTGGATGCTGTTTGCCGGGCGCGATATGGGCGACGGCACAATGGCCGAGTTCTGCATCGACATTTCCGGGCGCAAGGCGATCGAGGCCGCGCTGCGCAAAAGCGAGGAACAGCTGCGCGAATTCGGCGAGGCATCATCCGATGTCCTGTGGATCCGGGACGCCGAAAGCCTGCAATGGGTTTATCTGACCCCGGCCTTCGAAAGGATCTACGGTCTCCAGCGCGATCAGGTCATGGGCGGGAACAATCTGCGCAGCTGGGCCGAACTGATCGTTCCCGAGGACCGCGACCACGCGCTGGACCATATCCGCCGCGTCCGGCAGGGCGAGCGCGTGAATTTCGAGTACCGGATCCGGCGCCCCAGCGACCAGGAAATCCGCTGGCTTCGCAACACCGAGTTTCCGCTGTTCGGCGACGACGGGACGGTGCGCCAGATCGGCGGCATCGGCCGCGACGTCACCGACGAACGAGCCGCCGCCAATCGGATGGAGGTTCTGGTTGCCGAATTGCAGCACCGCACCCGAAACCTGATGGGGGTGATCCGGTCGGTCGCGGAAAAGACCCTGCGCAGCGCCGCGAATTCCGGCGATTTCGAGAACAGCTTCCTTGGCCGCCTTGATGCGCTGGCCCGCGTGCAAGGCCTGCTGTCGCGCCTGCCCAAGGGGGACCGGGTGGCCTTCGACGAATTGCTGCGATCCGAACTGTCCGCCCATGGCGCGCAGGACGGCAAGTCCGCGGCCCTGCATCTGGACGGGCCATCGGATGTCCGGCTGCGTTCGTCCACGGTCCAGATCATGGCCCTGGCCTTGCACGAACTGGCGACCAACGCCGTCAAGTACGGTGCCCTGGGCCAGCCGGCGGCACAGCTTACGGTCCGGTGGCGGGTTGACCCGTCCCAGGCCGACGGACGGTCCTGGCTGCATGTCGACTGGCGCGAAGCGGGGGTGGTTCTGGGGCAGAAGGACCCGGCCCTCTCGACCTCGGGGCAGGGGCGCGAACTGATCGAACAGGCCCTGCCCTATCAGCTGGGCGCCAGGACGAGCTACAGCCTGAAAGACGACGGGATCCATTGCACCATTGCAGTCCCCCTGACGTCGGAAAGCCCGCCGCCATGACCGGCGTCTCGCTGCATCACCGGCACATCCTGGTCGTCGAGGACGATTTCCTGCTGCCCTCGAAACCGCGCCGCGCATTGGAGGAGGCGGGCGCAACCGTTGTCGGGCCTGTCGGCACCGTCCCCGGCGCACTGGACCTGATCACCTCGGCCCCCGTGGCCGACGGGGCGATCCTGGACGTGAACCTGCGCGACCAGATGGTCTTTCCCGCGGCCGACATGCTGGTCCGGCGGGGCGTGCCGTTCCTGTTCACCACCGGCTATGACCAGACGGTTCTTCCCCCGCGCTTCGACAATTTCCCCCGGCTGGAAAAGCCGATCACCCCGGCAGGCGCGATCCGCGCGATGGCAGAGCCGATCGACCACCGGCAATGATCCGGCGGACGTCAAGAACCAGGGCACCGCGCCCGCGGCTGCAGGAAAGATGACACTGATCACCCCCGACAAGCGCTATATCGTCGTTCGCGGCAGGCTCTGGCGGGCGGCAAATCCGAACCTGCCCGAAAGCGAGCGCCAGCGGCTTGTCTCGCAGTTGATGGCGGCAAGGCGGGCTGTCCGCGCGGCGCGTGCGGCGGGCGACGCAACGGCCGAGGATGCCGCGCATCGTGCCGTGGACGCGGCCAAGCAAGGCCTGGGCGAACGCGGGGCCGTCTGGTGGGACGACGGCACACCCGATCTGAACCGGAAAATGGCAAGGAACACCCCTTACGCGGCGTGGTTCGCGGCCCAGCCACAAGAGCGGTCGCCAGATCGCGGCAAGTAGCCTTGCCAAGGCGTGGCAGGCCATGCCCCGGCTGCATCAATGTCCCGGCGGTTGCAGCGGTGCGGGCACCCGTGGCCGCCGATCACTCCGCCGATGCCTTGATCTCCTGCAGCCATTCGGCCACCGCCGGGCCCATGGCGGCGACGATCGCCTCGACCCCGGCGGCGCTAGGGTGCAGGCGGTCGTCCTGCATCAGGTCGCCATAGCTGTCCCCCGTCGCGTATCGCTGCGTGATGGGCGCCAGCAGGTCGGGATAGAGCGTCGCGCCGTGCTCCCGGGCCAGTTCGGGATACATGGCCCCGAAGGCCTGTTGGAACTCTGGGCCATAGTTTCCCGGCGCGGGCAGGCCCACCAGCATGGCAGGAACGCCCGCGGCCCCTAGCCGCGTCAGGATCGCATCCAGGTTGGCGCGGCTGACCCCGGGGTCGATGCCGCGCAGCATGTCGTTGCCGCCAAGCGCCACGATCATCGCATCGGGCTTGTCAGCCAGCGTCCAGTCCAGCCGCGACAACCCGCCCGCCGTGGTGTCGCCGCTGACGCCCGCGTTGATCACGATCACGTCATGGCCGGCCTTGCGCAGCCAGCCCTGCAACTGCGGCACCAGCCCCTGATCGGGGGGCAGGCCATAGCCCTGCGTCAGCGAATCCCCCAGTGCGACAAGGCGCAGCGGTTCCTGGGCCAGCCCGGCTGCCGGAAGGGCTGCCAGGACCAGCGACATGAGAATGTTGCGCCATTGTGGTTTGCCTGGGACGCGGCAAGACCTAGATGGCAAGGAACGCAGGTTTTCGGGAACGATGTTCATGGCCGATCCGGTTTTGTCACTGAAGGACGTTGAACTGACCCTGCAGGGCAATGCCGGGCCCGTGGCGATCTTGCGAGGCGTTTCGCTGGATGTCCACCGGGGCGAGACCCTGGGCCTGGTCGGCCCCTCGGGGTCGGGCAAGTCGTCGCTTTTGATGCTGATGGGGGGACTGGAACGCGCGACCGGCGGGACGGTGCAGGCCCTGGGACAGGACCTCACGGCGCTGGACGAGGATGCGCTGGCCCGGTTCCGCAGGGGCAGGATGGGCGTGGTGTTCCAATCCTTCTACCTGATCCCGACCATGACCGCGCTGGAGAATGTGGCCACCCCGCTGGAGCTTGCAGGCCAGGGCGACGTGTTCGACCGCGCCGCGACCGAACTGCGCGCCGTGGGTCTTGGCGCGCGGATGAACCATTACCCGGCGCAGATGTCGGGCGGGGAACAGCAGCGGGTGGCCCTGGCGCGCGCCACCGCGCCGCGGCCCGCGATCCTGCTGGCGGACGAGCCGACGGGAAACCTGGACGGCGCAAGCGGAAAGGTGATCATGGACCTGCTGTTCGACCTGCGCGACCGCCACGACGCGACGCTGGTGCTGGTCACCCATGCCGCCGAACTGACCGCGCGCTGCGACCGCGTCCTGCACCTGCGCGATGGCCGGATCGAGGGTGAAAGCAGCCACCGCAAGCCTGCTTCGCGGTCGGCGTCAGGAACCGCAATATGACCGCCGCCTGGCGCATCGCCCGGCGCGAACTGCGGGGCGGGCTGTCGGGCTTCTGGATTTTCCTTCTGTGCCTGGCCTTGGGCGTCGGCGCCATTGCGGCGGTCGGGTCGGTCCGTGCAGCCTTGGAATCCGGTCTGTCGCGCGAAGGCGCGGTGCTGCTGGGCGGCGACGCGGAGCTGCGCCTGACCTATCGCTTTGCCGAACCCCCCGAGCGGGCCTGGATCGAGGCCAATGCCGCGCGCGTTTCCGAGGTTGTCGATTTCCGGTCCTTGGCGGTGGCAGGTGGGGCCGAGGATGGCGAACGGGCACTGACCCAGGTGAAGGGCGTCGATGCCGTCTGGCCTCTTTACGGGCAGGCGCTGTTCGATCCGGCCATGCCGGTCGCCGACGTGCTGGCCGGACGCGACGGCTTGCCCGGCGCGGCCATGGATCCGCTGCTGATCGACCGGCTGGGGCTGGCCGTGGGCGACCGCTTCCGGCTGGGTGTGCAGGACTTCGTCCTGATGGCCGCGCTGGTCAGGGAACCCGACGCGCTTGGCGCCAGCTTCGGCCTGGGGCCGCGCACGCTTGTCTCGACCGAGGGTCTTGCCGGGTCGGGGCTGCTGGCGCCGGGGAGCCTGTTCGAGACCAGCTATCGCCTGGCGCTGCGTCCAGGCGACACGCTGGACGGGCTGCGCAGGGCCGCCTTGGCGGAATTCGAAGGCGCGGGGATGCGCTGGCGCGACAGCCGCCGCGGCGCACCGGGGGTCGAACGCTTCGTGGACCGGCTGGGCTCGTTCCTGGTGCTGGTCGGGCTCGCCGGGCTTGCGGTGGGCGGGATCGGCGTGTCCTCGGCCGTGCAAAGCTATCTGGACCGCAAGACCCCGGTGATCGCCACGCTCAAGACCCTGGGCGCCGAGGGGCGGACCATCGTCGCCGTCTATGTCATGCAGATCGGCGTGCTGACCCTTCTGGGGGTTCTGGCCGGGCTGCTGATCGGCGGTCTGGCGCCGGTTCTTGCCGCGCCCCTGCTGCAATCGCGCCTGCCGATCCCGGCAGAATTCGGCTTTTATCCCGCCCCCTTGGCCGAGGCGGCGCTGTATGGCGTGCTGACCGCGCTGGTCTTTACCCTGCTGCCGCTGGCGCGGGTGGAACGGGTGCGCGCTGCCGCCCTGTTCCGCGGCATCGGGACGGGGTCGCGCGCCCGCCCCAGCGGTCCCTACCTGCTGGCTCTGGTGCTGGCGGTTCTGGCGCTGATCGGGTCGGCCGCCCTCATGGCCTCGGTGCCGCGCCTGGCGCTGGCGGTGGCCGCGGGCGTTGCGGCGGCCTTGGCGGCATTGGCGCTGGCGGCCCTTGGCCTGCGCGCGTTGGCGCGGCGACTGGCGCGCCACCCTGCCCTGCGCGGGCGCACCGCCCTGCGGCTGGCCCTGGGGGCCGTGGGCAACCCGCGGGAAGGATCCACGGCCGTGATCCTGTCGCTGGGCCTTGGCCTGACGGTTCTGGCAACCGTCGGGCAGATCGACGCCAACCTGCGCCGCGCCATCGCGACCGAGATCCCCGCGCGCGCGCCGTCCTTCTTCCTCATCGACATCCAGCCCGATCAGCTGGCGGGCGTCCTGGACCGGCTGGCCGGCGATCCGGGCGTGGCCGAGGTCGAGACCGCCCCGTCCCTGCGCGGGATCATCACCGCGATCAACGACATTCCGGCCCGTGAATGGGGCGACCATTGGGTGCTGCGCGGCGATCGCGGCGTCAGCCATGCCGCGGCCCCGCCCGATGGCACGGTGCTGACGGCGGGCGAATGGTGGGCGCCCGACCATTCCGGCCCGCCGCTTCTCAGCTTTGGCGCAGAGGAAGCCGAGGAGCTGGGCCTGCGCCTTGGCGACCGCGTCACGGTCAACATCCTGGGGCGGGACATCACCGGTACCGTGGCGAATTTCCGGCAGCTGGACTTCCGCAGCGGCGGCATCGGCTTTGTCATGATCTTCGACGCGGCCACCCTGGGGTCCGCGCCCCAGACCCATATCGCCACCCTTCATGCCGCGCCCGAGGCCGAGGGCCGCATCCTGCGCAACATCTCGAACGCCTATCCCAACATCACCGCCGTCAACGTGCGCGAGGCCGCCGGGCGCGTGGCCGAGGCGATGACGGCGCTGGCGCGCGCCACCTCGCTGGCCTCGCTGGCGACGCTGGCGACCGGCTTCGTGGTGCTGATCGGCGCGGCGGCGGCAGGCGAACAGGCCCGCGTCTTCGAGGCCGCGGTGCTGAAGACCCTTGGCGCCACGCGCGGGCTGGTGCTGGCAAGCTTTGCGCTGCGGTCCGCGATGATGGGCGCGGCGGCGGGCCTGGTCGCGGTTGGTGTCGCCGTCCTAGCCGCGGGGGCGATCCTGACCCAGGTGATGGAACTGGATTACCGCTTCGCCCCGGGATCGGCGCTGGCCATCATCGCGGGCGGGGTGGCGGCCACCCTGGCCGCGGGTCTGGTCTTCGCCCTGCGGCCCTTGTCGGTCCGCCCGGCCCGCGTGCTGCGCGCCCAGGAGTGAGGCGCGGCATCCGCCGTCGTCAGGCGGTCGCCAGTGCGATGGCGCCCACAAGCACAAGGCTGGCCGCCCAGAGCCGCTCCAGGTCGAGCCAGGCCATCCTGAGGAAGGCCAGCCCGAGCCAACGATAGACCGCCCAGGCAAGGGCGCCACCGGCCAGGACCATGGCGGCGGTATGGGCCAGGGCCACGGCAAGGGCGATGGAAAGCGTGTCCCGCATCAGCATCCCGGCGGCGCGGTGGCCCGCATCGGGTTCCGTTCCGCAGAGCCCCAGATAGACCGGCACCAGCATCAGCGCCGCGCCATGGGCAAGCGCGACCAGGAACGACCACAGCGCCAAGCGCGACGGCTTCACCCGCGACAGGAACCTCGGGTGGCGCTTCGTGACCAGGATCCACAGGCCGAGGGCGATCACCGCAAGCCCGGCCGCCAGCCGGATCGCGCGCTGCCACTCCAGAAGCACCGTCATCACCGCGAAGGGCGTCAGGATCGCCAGCATGGCCAGAAGATGCCCCGCCCCAAGCGCGGCCAGCGCCCGCCACAGCGCACCCTGCCGCCGCTCCATCAGCGCGGCGGAAACCGCCAGCGGCCAGCCCATGCCGGGATTGAGGCCGTGGTAAAGCCCACTGGCCACCACCGCCAGCCACAGCGCGGCCGTGGTGCCGATGGGGCCGCCCAAGGATCAGGCCGAGGGATAGCAGAAGCTGTCGGTCGAACAGTCGCCGCCTTCCAGCCGGATCTGGTGGCTCCGGTATCCCTGGGGAAATTCGACGAAGAAGTCCGGGTCCAGCTCCAGCCCGCCATCCGCGCCCGCATCGGCCTTGACCATCGCGCCGCCCCGGTCGCCCGGATAGAACTGGTCGTCCCAGGCCGAATACAGCGAGTTCGTCCAGTAGACCCGCCTTCCGTCGCGGCTGATCTCGACCATCTGCGGGCCATAGCCGAAGCCGCGGCCGTTGGGATGCTTGGCCCGCTTGACGATGCCGCCGATCTCGACCTTGCCGGCAAGCCTTGGCGCCATCGGGTCCGAGACGTCGTACTGGTGCATCTCGCCCGTTCCCCAGCAGGACACGTACAGGAACCGATCGTCGAGGCTGAGATCGATGTCCGTGACCAGCGGCGGCACCGCCCCGAAGCCCTTCAGCAGTTCGGGCAGGTCGTCGGGGCTGGCAGGCTGCGGCGGGATCGTGACGGTCTTGCGGGCCTGCCATTCGCCCCCTTCGCGCCACCAGGTCCAGACCGAGCCTTCAAGGTTGGTCGTGTCCACCACGACCCCGCAGAAGCCGTATTCCTTGACCGGGTCATGGGCGGGCCGCACCTCGAGCGCCATCTGGTGATTGGCGCCAAGATCGATCGTCTGCACGTTGCGGCGTTCGCGCAGGTTCCAGAAATGCAGCCGGTGGCCGTATTTGTTGGACAGAAGATCCTCGGGAACAAGGCCGTTCTCGAACTGCGGCGGCAGCGCCCATTCCGAACTGACCATGTAGTCGCGCGGCAGGTTCCACCAGAAATCGTATTGCTTGTCCTGACTGCCCCGGTCGATCTCGTAGCGGCCGATCACGTCGAAGGTCTGGCAGTCCAGAAGGAAGATCCCGGGCGGCCCGTCGGTCCCGTCCGGGCCGCCGCCCCCCAGGGTCGAGATGTAGATGCCGTCCGGGCCGCAATGGACGGTGTGCGGTCGCGAATAGCCGGTCTTGGCGAAAACCTCCTCGGGCTCGATGATCCTGTGGATCCGGGCCTCGCGCGGCTCCTTGGCGTCGATGATGTAGATCCGGCTGGAGCGGATGCCGGGGATGATCAGGTAGCGCCGTTCCAGGAAGGCATGCCCGGAAAGCGGCGACAGCGCCGAGGAGCAGGCGTTCCAGCCGAAATGGTGAAATTCGTCGCCCTTGTAGGGCATGATCACCTGGTGGACGATCTGACCATAGCTGGCAGAGGTCGGATCCACGTCCACGACTGCAAGCCCGTCGGGCCGCGAGCGGTCGGGGCTGAGCATCAGCATGAAGGCGATCGTCTCGGTCGGCGCGGCCATCGCCAGCTTGGGCGAGGGATAGAAGGTCGGATCCGGCCTGAGGTTCATGATGCGTCCTCCTTCTGTGGATGGCGTTGGCATCTTGACATGTGCCTGTCCGGCGCTTCCGGCCGATACAGGCACGAACAAGGGCATGATAAGGCAGGCGGGCCGAAATTGATAGCATTCCCAGGACCGGCGGCAGTCCGATTCCGGCCGACTTCACCGGCATCCGAGCGCCTCTGCAGGACCCGCTGCCGCTTCGAATGCCTTCGCACGCGTGAAGGACTGGCGCGGCATCGCCACCGCTCACGAGCGCTGCGGAGGCATCGTCCTCAATGCCATTACCCTCGCCCGTGTCGCCCTATCCCGGATCCGATGTTTACGGGGTCCGACCTTGGGCAGGTCGATCATGAAAGACACTACAGGCTGGTGATGTGTCCATCATCGGCTGGCCGTGTTGGCGCCGCAGTTCACATATTCGGGTAATTTGGCCCGTCGCCGCCCTGGGGGGTGGTCCAGGTGATGTTCTGGGAGGGGTCCTTGATGT
>NZ_JAPTYD010000002.1 GCF_026913015.1 Paracoccus benzoatiresistens | reverse complement strand
CAGCCTGGTGGCGCTCTATGTCGCGGGCCTCTGCGGCGTCGCCTATGGCCTGCGCCAGATCATCGAGGCCCAGGACAAGGCCGGCGCCCCGGTGGACCGGATCGTGATCTCGGGAGGCGCGGGACAGCTGGACCTGGTGCGCCAGCTTCTGGCCGACGGCACGGGCAAGCCGGTGCTGGCCAGCGAGGCGGCCGAGCCGGTGCTTCTGGGATCGGCCATCCTGGGCGCGGTCGCCGCGGGGACCTTCGCCGGGATGGGCCAGGCCATGGCCGCCATGTCGCGCCCCGCCGCGGAATACGCCCCCGACGCCACAGCCCGCCCGGTCCATGACGCGCGCTTCGCGGCGTTCCAGAAGCTGCAGGCGGCGCTGAAAAACGCCCGAAACGCGTGATCTGACGCGCGGCGCGCAGGGCCTCTAACCCCTCGAAGAAGCTGCGTTCCCGGCCGCTGGTGATTCGGTTTTTTGAGCGACCGCTCTACCTTGCAACCAGATGCAGGGTGACCGCGCCACTTCTGCTCCGGCCTTGCCTGCCCGGTCAGGCCGGCGGCGGAAGGGCGGCGATCACCGCCGCCGCTTTGCGCAGCTCATTCTGCCATGGTCGCGATGTCCATGACGAAGCGGTACTTCACGTCGCCCTTCAGCATCCGCTCGTAGGCTTGCTCGATCTCGTCGGCGCGGATCATCTCGATATCGGCGGTGATGCCATGCTGGGCGCAGAAATCCAGCATCTCCTGTGTTTCGGGAATGCCGCCGATCATCGAGCCCGCGAGGCTGCGGCGGCGCATGATCAGGTTGAACACATTGGGCGAGGGATGCGGCGTCGCGGGCGCGCCCACCAGCACCATGGTGCCGTCGCGTTTCAGAAGCGCCAGGAAGGCGTCCAGGTCATGGGGGGCAGCGACCGTGTTCAGGATCAGGTCGAAGCTTTGCGCGTGCGCCGCCATCTCCTCGGCATTGCGCGACACGACCACTTCGTCGGCGCCCAGGTCCAGCGCGTCCTGGCGCTTGCCCTCCGAGGTGGTGAAGGCCACCACATGCGCGCCCATGGCATGCGCCAGCTTCAAGCCCATGTGGCCAAGCCCGCCGATGCCCACCACGCCGACCTTCTTGCCCGGACCCGCGCCCCAGTGGCGCAGGGGCGACCAGGTCGTGATGCCCGCACACAGCAGCGGGGCCACGGCGGCCAGCTGATCCTCGGGATGGGTGATCCGCAAGACATAGCGTTCGTGGACGACGACGGCCTGGGAATAGCCGCCCAGCGTGTGGCCGGGCGCGTCTTCGGTCGGGCCGTTATAGGTGCCGACCATCCCGTCGCAGTAATTCTCCAGCCCTTCGTCGCATTCGGCGCAATGCTGGCAGCTGTCCACGATGCAGCCGACGCCCACCAGATCGCCGACCTTATGGCTGGAAACATGGCCGCCCACGGCGGCGACGCGGCCCACGATCTCGTGGCCGGGCACGCAGGGGTAAAGCGTGCCCGCCCATTCGCTGCGCACCTGGTGGAGGTCGGAATGGCAGATGCCGCAATAAACGATCTCGATCCGCACGTCATGGGGGCCGACCTCGCGGCGGGTGATCTCCATGCGGTCCAGCGGCTGGTCGGCAGCGGGCGTGCCATAGGCGAGAATGGTCATGTGTTGCCTTTCATCAGGTCTGGAAACAGGAGCCTGTTAACGGTCGAGGGACAGGTTCGTTGCAGCGTCCGGAGACTAGCCGAGGCCGTGGCGTTCAGCCAGCCGTCCCGCGATCCTGGACTGCACGCCGCCACGCGCCCTTGTGACGTGAACATGCAGGTCCGGTGACGCATGGATCCCGCCGGCGCGCGCGGCAAGGTTGTAGAACCGTCGCAGCCGTTTCAAACCCCCCAAAGGGAGATGACAGATGCTTGATACCAAGACCGCCGGGCTGACGGACGATGCCGTGGCCGGCGCCATCGCCCGCGAACTGACCCGCCAGCAGGACCAGATCGAACTGATCGCCTCCGAGAACATCGTCTCGCGCGACGTGCTGATCGCCCAGGGCTCGGTCCTGACGAACAAATATGCCGAGGGCTATCCCGGCAAGCGCTATTACGGCGGCTGCGAGTTCGTGGACGAGGTCGAGGACATCGCCCGCGACCGCCTGAAGCAGCTGTTCGGTGCGGCGCATGTGAACGTGCAGCCCCATTCGGGCGCGCAGGCCAACCAGGCGGTGTTCCTGGCCCTGCTGGCCCCCGGCGACAAGATCATGGGGCTGTCGCTGGCCCATGGCGGGCACCTGACGCATGGCTCGCCCGTGACCATGTCGGGCAAGTGGTTCGAGGTGGTCTCCTACAAGGTCGAGCCCGACAGCCACCTGATCGACATGGCGAAGGTCCGCGACAAGGCGCTGGCCGAACGTCCGAAGCTGATCGTGGCGGGCGCATCCGCCTATCCGCGCAGGCTCGACTTTGCCGCCTTCCGCGCCATCGCGGATGAAGTCGGCGCCTGGCTGATGGTGGACATGGCCCATTACGCGGGCCTGATCGCGGCGGGCGAATATCCGAACCCGGTACCCCACGCCCATGTCGTGACCTCGACCACGCACAAGACCCTGCGCGGCCCGCGCGGCGGCGTCATCCTGACCAATGACGATGACTTGGCAAAGAAGCTGAATTCGGCCGTGTTCCCCGGCAACCAGGGCGGCCCGCTGATGCATGTGATCGCCGCCAAGGCCGTGGCCTTCGGCGAGGCGCTGCAGCCGTCGTTCAAGGACTATGCCCGCAATGTGGTGGCCAATGCCCGTGCCCTGTCCGACACGCTGACCGAAGGCGGCGTCGGCATCGTGTCGGGCGGCACCGATTGCCACATGGTGCTGTGCGACCTGCGCCCCTTGGGCGTGACCGGCAAGGCGGCCGAGATCGCGCTGGAACGCGCAGGCCTGACCTGCAACAAGAACGCGATTCCCTTCGACCCGGAAAAGCCCTTCGTGACCTCGGGCATCCGCCTGGGCAGTTCGGCCGGAACCACCCGCGGCTTCGGCGAGGCCGAGTTCCGCCAGATCGGCCAGATGATCCTGTGCGTGCTGCGCGCGCTTGGGCAGAATGCCGAAGGCGACGCCGCCATCGAAGCCGAGGTCCGGTCCCAGGTCAAGGCGATGTGCGACCGCTTCCCGATCTATCAGGATTGACGCCTGGACGGAGGGGCCATCCGTGGCCCCTTCGTCGTTACCGCTGCGCTTCGAGCATCGGCGCAGGCGGCGGCGAGAATGCCGTGGGAAAGACCTTTTGCTGCCTCATCTGCCGGTGGCCGCATGGTGCGCGCTGTTCGTGCGCGACCACGACCGGATCCGCACCGCCCCCATGTTCAAGCCCCGGCCATGACGTGATGTCGCGGCGATCTTCCATCCGCCAGACCGCGACGATTGCATTGTCGCGGGATGCCTTTCCTACAAATCCTTGACCAGCCGCAGCGCATCATAGATCGCGGCATGGGTGTTCCGCGCCGCTACGGCATCGCCGATGCGGAACAGGCGGAAGCTGCCGTCGGTCTTGCGCACGTCTTGCATCCCGCTGGTGGTCAGCGCCTCGTAATCGACCTCCCCTCCATTGGACGACAGCGGCTTGAGGTCGAAGTAAAGCTCGTCGAGCGGCCGGGTACCGTGGTTGACGACCACCTGATCGACGATCCGGTCGCGGGTCATCGAGCCATAGTCGCTGCCCAGGGTGGCGCGCAGCTGGTTGCCTTCGCGGCTGACCGCTTGCAGCCGCCAGGTGACCGTGAAGGTGGTGTCCAGCTTCTGCAGGCTGCGCATGTAGGGGACCAGGTTCATGGCCATCACCTCGGGCGAGAAGGCCCGGTCGGGGGTCGCGATCTCGACCCTGGCGCCGGTCGCGGCGACAAGATCGGCAGCCTGCAGCGCGGCATGGTCGCCCGCATCGTCATAGATCAGCACGTTGGTGCCGGGCTTCACGTCGCCGGACAGGATGTCCCAGGCCGAGACCACCAGGTCGTTGCCGGCTGACAGAACCTCGGTATGCGGCAGGCCACCCGTGGCGATGATCACCTCGTCGGGATCGGTGGCCAGCACGTCCCCGGCCTCGGCGAAGGTGTTGAAGCGGAAGGAAACGCCGTGCTTCTCGCACATGGCCTGGCGCCAGGCGATGATCGAGATCATCTCGCGCCGGCGTTCATGCAGGGCGGTCAGGCGGATCTGGCCGCCGGGCCGGTCTGCGGCCTCGAAGACGGTCACGGCATGGCCGCGCTCGGCCGCGACGCGGGCGGCCTCCATGCCCGCGGGGCCGGCGCCGACAACCGTGACGCGCTTCTTCCGGGGCGCGGGCGGGATCGCGTGGGGCATGGTTTCCTCGCGCCCTGTTGCCGCGTTGTGCAGGCAGAAGGCCATGCCGCCCTGATAGATCCGGTCCAGGCAATAGTTGGCGCCGACGCAGGGCCGGATGTCGTCCTCGCGCCCTTCGACGATCTTCCTGACCAGATGCGGGTCGGCCATGTGGGCGCGGGTCATGCCGACCATGTCCAGAAGCCCCGCGGCGATGGCATGGCGCGCGGTCGGCACGTCCGGGATCTTGGCTGCGTGGAATGTCGGGAAGTTCGTGGCCCGCCGGATCGCGCCCGCGAATTCCAGGTGCGGCGCGTTGCGCATTCCCTGGACGGGGATCACGTCAGTTAGGCCCGCATCCGTGTCGATATGGCCTCGGACCACGTTCAGGAAGTCCACAAGGCCGCTGTCCTTCAACTTCTGAGAGATCGCCAGCCCGTCGGCGGCGGTGATGCCGCCCGGCAGATCTTCGTCGCCGGTATAGCGCACGCCGACGATGAAATCATTGCCGCAGCGTTCCCGGATGCCCCGCAGGATGTCGAAGGTGAAGCGCAGCCGGTTGTCGAGATCGCCGCCATAGGGGCCGTCCAGGGCGTTGGTCAGCGGCGACCAGAACTGGTCCATCAGGTGGCCATAGGCCTGCAACTCGATCCCGTCCAGGCCTGCGGCCTTCATCCGTTCGGCGGCATCGACGTAATCGCCGATGATGCGGGCGATGTCCCAGTCCTCCAGCTTCTTCGGAAAGGACCGGTGCGCGGCCTCTCGTTCATGGCTGGGGGATACGACCGGCAGCCAGTCGGCCTTGTCCCAGCGGGTGCGCCGGCCCAGATGCGTCAGCTGGATCATCACCGCGCAGCCGTGGTCGTGGCATTCGTCGGCAAGCTTCCTCATCCAGCCCACCACCTCGTCCTTCCAGGCCAGGATGTTGTTGAAGACCGGGGGGCTGTCGCGCGCCACGGAGGCCGACCCCGCGGTCATGGTCAGCGCCACGCCCGCCCTGGCACGTTCGACGTGATACGCGCGGTAGCGATCCTTGGGCATTCCATCCTCGGGATAGGCCGGTTCATGGCTGGTGATCATGATCCGGTTGCGAAGCGTCAGGTGCTTCAGCTGGAACGGCTGGAGAAGGGGATCGTTCGACATGGCCTGCCTGCAAGGGTGGACGGTGCGGGGGAATACTTGCCAGAATGTTCACCTATGTCAAGTATGAAGTCACTGATGAACGTTTTGCAGACTTTCCTGCACGCTTGGCTTGCGGGCAAAGGCGCAAGCGCTTATCGAAAGCGGATGGATCAGGCGGAAGCACCGGAAAGCGGATGGCGCGGATCGCGCGAGGGCTGGCTCGAGGCCGGTTATCAGGCGCTGATCGAGGGTGGCATCGACGCGGTGAAGATCCTGCCTCTGGCCAAGCGGCTGAAGCTGTCGCGCACCAGCTTCTACTGGTTCTTCCAGGACCGCGAGGCGCTGCTGGCCGCGCTGATCGAGGGCTGGGAGGCGCGAACCACAAGGCCCCTGGTCGCGGCCACCACCCAATATGCCGAAACCCTGCCCGAGGCGATGCTGAACGTGCTGGCCTGCTTCCTGTCGGCCGATGTCTTCGATGCGCGCCTGGAATTCGCCGTGCGCAGCTGGGCCTTGCAGGACGAGGACGTGGCGGCGCGTGTCAAGGCGGCGGACGAAGCCCGCCTGGCCGCGCTGACCCGGATGCTGGCACGCTGGGGCCACGAGCCGATGGAGGCCGACATCCGCGCTCGGACCATCTATCTGGTCCAGATCGGCTATATCTCGATGCAGGCCAGCGAGGACATAGGAACCCGGCTGGAACGCATTCCCATGTATGTCAAGATCTATGCGGGGCGCGAACCCGAAGCCCGAGAGATCGCCCGCTTCAACGCGGGCATCCGCCGCAGCCACGGCTGAAAGGCCGGCCGGGCATTCGTCAGGTCAGCCGGCGCAGGCGCGGGATGTCCTTGACATGCAGCAGATGCACGCCGGTGCGGTGGGACAGGGCCTTGGCGCTTTGCGTGTAATGGCCGGTGGTGATCACCACGGCTATGTCGACGCGATGATAGGCGCGGCCGGAAAAAGCTTCCTGCACCGCCTTGTTGCCGACGGGACCGTCATAGCGCTTGCACTGGATCCCGATCTTCCTGCCGTCGCGCCGGGCGATGATGTCGATGCCCTGGTCGCCCGATCCCGCCGTGACATCGGCGCGCCAGCCATGCAGTTCCAGCCTGCCGGCGACCCATTGCTCGAAGGCGTGACCGTCCTTGGGACAGAACGCGGCCCGCCGCGCAGGGGTTTTCTTCGGGCGGCGCCTTCCCGTGCGCCGCGCCGATGTTCTCTGGCGCAGCAGGAGCGCGGGCAGCAGCAGCGCGGCCGCGATGATGCCCGCGACTGCCGGCGCCCGGGTTTGTTCGGTCACCATCCCGTTCCCGGCGAAGGTCGCCATCAGAAAGCCGCAGATCACGATCACTGTGGCGGAAAGGACGGCGTATCTGAACAGATAGAAGAGGGTCGAGATCAGACGGCGCATTTCCGTTCGGGCTGACAGGGTGACTTGCCTGAAGCGAATGTCACTCAGGACGGATATCCTACGGGAAGAACAAAGGAACAACAATTCCACAAATCGCGCGGCTCTGGCACAGGCCTGACAAGGCCTGACTGGATTGCCTGCTCCTTGCATTTCGGCCACGAATCCATACAATGTGCAACAATCGCGCCGATGCGCGTCATCTTCTGCAAGCGAGACGCCACGTGAAGGACTGGGTGCCGTCGCTGGTCGACAGCGGCAAGCCGCGCTACCTGCAGATCGCGGATGCGATCGGGGCCGCGATCCGGGCCGGCGAACTGGGCGCTGGTGACAGGCTGCCGCCGCAGCGCAGGCTGGCCGGACGCCTGGGGATCGACTTCACCACCGTCAGCCGCGCCTATGCCGAGGCCGCGGCGCGCAACCTTGTCGAAAGCCATGTCGGCCGGGGCACCTTCGTGCGCGCGGCTGCCCCGGCGTCCGAGGTCCCCGATCCCCGGCGCTGCCGGGACGAGGATCTGTCGATGAACATGCCGCCCGAGCCCGCGGACAAGGAGCTTCTGGAGCGGATGGGCGACGGGCTGCGCACGGTCTCGGCCAACCTGACGGCCCTGCTGCGCTATCAGTCCGCCACCGGCAGCGACTGCGACAAGGCCGCGGCCCTGTCCTGGCTGGCCGGGCGCGGCATGCGCCCGGGCCTCGACCGCGTGGCGGTCACGCCGGGCGCCCATGCTGCCATGACGGCCATCTTGTCCATCCTGGCGCGCGCGGGTGACACCGTGCTGTGCGAGGCCGTCACCTATCCCGGCCTGCGCGCCATTGCCGCACGGCTGAACCTGCGGCTTGTCGGCGTTCCGATGGACGGTGATGGCATCATCCCCGAGGCCTTGGAGGAGGTGATCCGCCGGGACAGCCCCAAGGCGCTGTATCTCAACCCGACGGTGCACAATCCCACCACCCTGACGATCCCGCAGGCGCGGCGCGCGCAGATCGCCGCTGTCCTGGCCCGCCACCGCCTGCCGCTGATCGAGGATGATGCCTATGGCTTTGTCCCCGGCGCGCCGCCTCCGCCCCTGGCGGTGCTGGCGCCGGATCTGACATGGCATGTCGGCGGGCTGTCCAAATGCATCGGGGCAGGGCTGCGGCTGGCCTATGTGGTGGCCCCCGACGCCCGCTGCGCGCTTGCCCTGGGCCAGGCGCTGCGGGCGATCTCGGTCATGCCCTCGCCCATCTGCGCCGCCCTGGCGACCCGCTGGATAGAGGACGGGACGGCCGACCGCATCCGCCATTTCCTGCGCAGCGAAAGCGCGGCGCGCCAGAAGATCGCCGCCGAGATTCTCTCGGGTTTAGAGTTCCGGTCCGATCCCGAGGCCTTCAACATCTGGCTGGCCCTGCCGGAAGGCTCAAGCCGGGCCGAGTTGATGGGGCGCATGGCGGGACGGCGTGTCGGGCTGATGCCCTCGGACGCGTTCACGGTGGCGGGCGAGGCGGGCGAGCATGTCCGCGTCTGCCTGGGGGGCGCGATCAGTCGCAGCGAGTTGCAGGCAAGCCTGCTGTTCATGGCCAACTCCCTGTCGGAGGGTGGCTGGATGGGCTGAGGCGATTTGTCCCATCCTGATGCAGGCAATTACTGCCGTTCATGCATTCAATGCCGCTTCAATTTTGCCGCCAGTCCCCTATATCCCGGAGGCACGGAAGCGGTGCAACGCAAACAGGACCCCCATCACGATGTCGAAAACCCTCCAGATCATCCAGCAGCATGGCGACAGCATGAAGCCTGCGCTTCTGCGCGGCGCGCGTCTCAGATGCCCCCGCTGCGGCGAGGGGCGGATGTTTTCCAGCTACCTGAAGGTCGCGCCGCAATGCGGTTGCTGCGGACTTGATCTGACGCCGCAGCGGGCGGACGACGGTCCCGCCTATGTCGTGATCCTGATCGTGGCCCACCTGATCGGCTTTTCGCTGCCGGTGATGTTCGACCTGCTGGGCGACCGGCCCACCATGATCGCCGTGGTGCTGGGCATGGCCAGCGTGGTGCTGTCGCTGGCCATGCTGCCCCCGGTCAAGGGGATGTTCGTTGCCCTGCAATGGTTCAAGGGAATGCACGGCTTTCGCGCCGAGGCTGCCCCGGTTGCGAAGGCCTGAGCGGACAGGAAAAAGTTCTGTCCGCAGCGGGGCCGGCAAAAGGTCTGTCCCTTCTTCCGGAAGGACGGGCCGCGCGGGGTTGCGGTCAGGATCTGACCGGCTAAGGTCGCGCGCGACAGGAAACCAGCCCCGACGGAGAAGGCCATGAGCAGACTTCCCTTGCGTTCGATCGAGGATGCCCCCGAGGCCGCGCAGCCGCGCCTTGAGGCGGCGCAGAAGAACAACGGCTTCCTGCCCAACCTGGTGCGCCTTCTGGCCAATGCGCCGGTCGCCCTGGAAACCTATCAGACCGTGTCCGAGATCAACGGCCGCGCCTCGCTGACGCTTGCCGAGCGCGAGGCTGTGCAGATCACGGCGGCGGCGATCCATGGCTGCGGGTTCTGCGTGGCGGGCCACAGCGCGATCGCCGACAAGAAGGCGCGGCTTGAGGACGCCGTTGTCGGCGCCCTGCGGGACGGAACGACGGTGCCCGATGCCCGGCTGGACGCGGTGGCGCGCTTCACCAAGGCGGTGATCGCATCGCGCGGGGCGGTGTCGAACGCCGAACTGGCCGCCTTCAAGCAGGCCGGCTTCGACGATCAGGCCGCGCTCGAGGTCGTGCTGGGCGTCAGCCTGGCGACCCTGTGCAATTTCGCCAACAACCTGGGCCAGCCTGCGCTGAACCCGGAGCTTTCCGCCTATGAATGGCGCCCGGCGGTGCCTGCCCAATGACGCAGGCCCTGCCGCAGGATCTGGCCGGATGGCTTGCCGCCGAGGCCGAGGGGATCGACAGCGGCGACGTGCCTGCAGCCCTGATCCTGCCGCGCCTGGCGGATGCGGGCTTGGTGCGGATCGGCGTGCCGGGGGACCTGGGCGGCCAGGGGGGCACGGTCATGGACGCGGTCCAGGCGGTTGCCGCCGTGGCCCGGGAGTCGCTGGCTGCGGCCTTCATGCTGTGGGGCCATCGCTGTTTCGTCGAATTCATGGTCCAGACCCCGAACAATGCCCTGCGCGACCGGCTTTTGCCCGATCTGCTGGCGGGGCGGGTGGCCGGGGCCTCGGGCCTGTCGAACGTCATGAAGTTCCTCGCTGGACTCGAGCCGCTGCAGATGACGGCCCGGCCCGAGGGCGAGGATCTTGTCATCGACGGCATGCTGCCCTGGGTCACGAACCTGCGGGGGCAGGGCTTTTTCGTGGCCGCCGCCGCCGATCCCGCCGATGGCGGCCCCGCAATGATCGTGGCGCTTGCCCATGACGATCCCGGCGTTCGGCGCAGCGCGGATCTGTCGTTGATGGCCATGCGCTCGTCCGATACCGCAGCGGTGCGGATCGACGGCGCCCGCATCGGCCGCGACCGGATCATCGCGGCGAACGCCCCCGAATGGCTGCCCGGCGTGCGTCCCGTCTTCATCGCCCTGCAATGCGGCATGGCGATCGGCCTTGCCCGCCGATCCCTGGCCGAGGCCGGGGCCGCGGGCGGGGCAGGGCGCGCCGTGCTGGCCGCCCCGGTGGCGGCGCTGCAGGCGCGGCTGGACCAGGTCACGGCCTCGCTGGATGCGGGCCTTGGCTCGGGCGCCTTTGTGTCCCGCCCCGCCGCGCTGTTCGAGCTGCGCATCGCCCTGTCCGACATCGTGTTCGAGGCCGTGGCCCTGGAACTGCAGGCGGGCGGCGGGCGCTGCTATCTGCAGGGTCCGGGCCAGGGTTTCGCCCGCCGCTGGCGCGAGGCGGCCTTTATCCCGGTCATCACGCCCAGCACCGTGCAGTTGCGCACGATCCTGGCCGCCGCGAGCAAGGCCGCATGACCACCCCCGATGCCCGGCCCGTGCTGCGCGCCGCAGGCGTGGCGCTGCGCTATCCGGGGGCAACCGCACCCGTGCTGGAAGGCTTCGACCTGGAGCTTGCGCCCGGAGAGATCGTTTCCATCCTGGGACCAAGCGGCGTCGGCAAGTCCAGCCTGCTGCGCGTGCTGGCCGGGCTGCAGCCGCCCGACGCCGGTCGGATCGAGATGGAGGGGACGCCCCTGGCGGGCGTCCATCCCCGCCTTGCCATGGCCTTCCAGCAACCTGGCCTGCTGCCCTGGCTGGATCTGGAACGCAATGTCGCCTTCGGGCTGGATTTCAGGCGCCAGCCTCACTTGTCGCCCGACGAACGCCGGGACCGGATCGACCGCGCCATTGCCGAGGTCGGGCTGGACCACGCCCGCCACCTGCGCCCCGCCGCCCTGTCCGGCGGCATGGCGCAGCGCGCCGCCTTGGCCCGATGCCTGGCCCGCCAGCCGCAGGTGCTGCTGCTGGACGAACCCTTCGGCGCGCTGGACGAGGTCACGCGGGCCATGATGCAGGACCTGCTGATCAAGGTCGTGGCCGATTACCAGACCGCAGCCGTGCTGGTCACCCATGACATCGACGAGGCGCTGCTGGTGTCGGACCGCATCGTCCTGCTGGGCGGCAGCCCGGCGGGTACCATCGGCGAATGGCGCCTTGACCTGCCCCGCCCGCGCGAGGATCACCTGGCCGAGCTTGGCCGCATCCGCATCGACATCGTCGGCGCGCTGCGCCGCGCGACCCGCCGCCATTGAAGGAGCCTATCATGCCGACCGAGGACAGCCTGTTTTCCCGCCGCGACATCATGCGCCTGTCGGCGCTTCTGACGGCCTCGGGGGCGCTGCCCTTCCTGAACGCCCGCGCCGCCCGCGCCCAGGATCCCGACGAGCCGGTCCGGATCGGCTATCTGCCGATCACGGACGCCACGCCCCTGCTGGTCGCCCACGGCAAGGGCTTCTTCGAGGCCGAGGGACTGGCCGTCGAGAAGCCCGTGATGTTCCGCGGCTGGTCCCAGATCGTCGAGGCCTTCCTTGCGGGCCAGGTCAATGTCGTCCACCTGCTGTCGCCCATCACCGTCTGGGCGCGCTATGGCAGCCAGACGCCTGCCAAGGTGGTGGCCTGGAACCACACCTCGGGGTCTGCCCTGACGGCGGCGAACGACATCAACTCGGTCGCCGATCTGGGCGGCAGAACGGTGGCGATCCCCTACTGGTATTCGATCCACAACGTCGTCCTGCAACGCCTGCTGCGCGAAAACGGGCTGGAGATCGTGACAAGCGGCACCCCTGCCGCCAACCAGGTGGCGCTGTCCCTGATGTCGCCCGCCGACATGGTGCCGGCGCTGGCTGCGGGCCAGATCGCGGGCTATATCGTGGCCGAACCTTTCAACGCCGCGGCCGAGATCAACGGCATCGGCAAGGTGCTGCGCTTTACCGGCGACGTGTGGAAGGATCACGCCTGCTGCCTGGTCTTCATGCATGAGGACCATCTGGCCAACCGCCCGGAATGGTCGCAAAAGGTCGTTAACGCCATGGTCAAGGCGCAACTCTGGACCCGCGACAACCGGGCAGAAACCGCGCAGCTTCTGTCGTCCGCCGATGCGCAGAAATATACCCCCCATTCCCCCGAGATCCTGTCCCGCGTCCTGACGCCGTCCGAGGCCGACCTTGCGGGCTATGCCGCGTCCGGCGCGATCCGCCATCCCGACTGGCAGGACAAGCGCATCGCCTTCCAGCCCTATCCCTTCCCGTCGTATACCGAGGAGCTGGTGCGGATGCTGAAGGACACCGAGGTCGCGGGTGAGCGCGGCTTCCTGGACGATCTCGACCCGGCCTTTGTCGCGACCGACCTGGTCGATGACAGCTTTGTCAAGAAGGCCCTGCAGGGGATCGGCGGCTTGCCCGCCTTCGGCCTGCCCGAGGGCTGGACCCGGCAAGAGGTCGTCGAGGCGTGAGCAGACCCGCGGGCGACAAGGCGCGCGGCCCGTCCCGGCTGGCCGGTGCGGTGCTGGGCATGGCCGGCATCGGGTTGCTGCTTCTGGCGTGGTGGTTCGCGACCGACGTGATCGCGGGCGACACCAGCTTTGCCCGGCGCTTTTCCCCCTCGCGCACCTTTCCGGCGCTGGCTGGCCTGCTGGCGGGCCCCGATCTGTGGGTGCATGTCGGCCAAAGCCTGCGGCGTGTCCTTGTCGGTCTTGCCGCCGCGCTGCTGGCCGGCGTGCCGCTGGGCCTGCTGGTCGGCGCCTCGCGTCTGGCCGAGGCCGCGACCACGCCCGTCTTCCAGTTCCTGCGCATGATCTCTCCGCTGTCCTGGATGCCGGTCGCAGTGATGGTCTTTGGCGTGGGCGACGCGCCGATCTATTTCCTGCTGGCCTTCGCCGCCGTCTGGCCGATCCTGCTGAACACCGCCGCGGGCGTGCGCCAGCTGGACCCGCAATGGCTGCTGCTGTCCCGCAGCCTTGCCGCCACCCGCTGGGAAACGCTCAGCCGCGTCATCCTGCCCGGCGTCCTGCCCCAGGTGCTGACCGGATTGCGGCTGGCCATCGGCATCACCTGGATCGTTCTGGTCCCGGCCGAGATGCTGGGCGTGCAGGCGGGGCTTGGCTATTTCATCCTCGATACCCGCGACCGGCTGGCCTATGACCAGCTGATCGCGACGGTGCTGGTGATCGGCATCCTGGGCTATCTTCTGGATGCCCTGGCGCGCGCCGCCATCCGCCGGGTCGCCCCCGCCGCCTGAGGCCGCTCGCGAATCAAGCCTGTGCCGCGGGCTTGCGCGCCAGATGCCTGACCCCGACAGAAGCAAATTTCCTGTCCAGCCCGTTGCGGCAGGCAGCACGTTCCAAATCTGCCCGGACCTTTGGAATCGCCTGGAGGACCACTGTCCCCTAAAACACGACCATATAAGTCGTTAATAGGAGATGTGCATGGCCTTCCGCATTGTTGCCTTTTCTGGCAGCCTTTCCGCCCCCTCGAAGACGCGTGCCCTGGTCGATCTGGCGCTGGACAAGCTGACCCGCCGGTTTGATGTCATCGGCGCCAGCTATGACCTGGCGGATCTGCAACCATCGCTTGGCGGGGCAGGCCGGCTGGAGGATCTGGATCCCCTGCCGCTGGGCATCGTGCAGTCGCTGGTCAGCGCCGATGCGCTGATCCTGGGGGCGCCTGTCTACAAGGGCAGCTATCCCGGCCTGTTCAAGCACCTGTTCGACCTGATCGACCCCGAGGCGCTGCGCCACAAGCCGGTGCTGCTGACCGCGACGGGCGGCGGGGATCGCCATGCCCTGGTCATCGAACATCAGCTGCGCCCGCTGATGGGCTTCTTCGAGGCCGCGACGCTCTCCACCGGCGTTTATGCGGGCGCGGGCGATTTCCAGGACGGGATCCCCGCATCCCCCGCGCTGCTGGACCGCCTGGACCGCGCCATCGACCAGTTCGCGCCCTTCATCCCGCGCGAGAACCCCGCCCTGTCGGCCGCCGCCTGATCCCCCGAAAGGAAGCGCCATGACGCGCCACGAGAGTTTTGCCGCAGTCCCCGCAGCCGACGTGCTGCCCGTCACCCCGCGCATCGGGGCCGAGATCCGCAACATCCCCCTGTCGGCCGACCTGCCGGCCGAGACCCAGAACTCGATCAAGGTGCTGCTTCTGCACCACAAGGTGCTGTGCTTCCGCGCCAGCACCGCCCTGACCGCAGCCTGAACGAGGAGAAACCCATGACCCGCAAGATCCGCCTTGGCGCCTTTCTTCCCGGCGGCGGCCAGCATATCGCAAGCTGGCGCCACCCCGACCAGCCCGCCGATGGCGCGGTGAATTTCGACTTCCACGTCCAGCTGGCGCGCGAGGCCGAGCGCGGCCTGTTCGATGCCTATTTCCTGGCCGACGGGCTGGCCACATCGACCGGCGGACTGTCCGAGGGCGGCCCCGCCCGTGTCGCAGGGTTCGAGCCCGTGTCCCTGTTCGCGGCCCTGGCGCCGCTGACGGAGAACCTCGGCTTCATCGCCACCGCCTCGACCACCTATGAGGAGCCGTTCAACACCGCGCGCAAGTTCGCCTCGCTGGACCTGATCTCGGGTGGACGCGCGGGCTGGAACGTGGTCACGACCGCGACCGAGGCCGCGGCGCGGAACTTCAACCTGGACAACCAGCATCCGCATGCCGCCCGCTATCGCCGCGCGGCCGAGCATGTGGCCGTCGTGAAGGCGCTGTGGGACAGTTTCGAGGATGACATCTTCATCCGCGACAAGGACAGCGGCACTTTCTTCGACGGTGCCAAGCTGCACGCTACCCGCCACAAGGGCGAGCATTTCAAGGTCGAGGGGCCGCTGAATGTGCCCCGGTCCCCGCAGGGCCATCCGGTGATCGTTCAGGCGGGCCAGTCCGAGGACGGGCGCGGCCTGGCCGCCGCCACCGCCGAGGTGATCTTCACCGCCCATCAGCGGCTGGACACGGCGCAGGACTTCTATCGCGACATCAAGGCCCGCGCGGCGGGGCAGGGGCGCGATCCGTCGCACATCCTGATCATGCCCGGCGTGTCGCCCTTCGTGGGCCGGACTGAGGACGAGGCGCACGAGAAATACGACCGCCTGACGAGCCTGATCCTGCCGCAGGACGGGGTCGCGCTGCTGAACGGCCTGACCGGGGGCACGCTGGATCTGACCGGCTATGACATCGACGGCCCCCTGCCGCCCGCGCCGCCGACCGAGGGAATGAAGTCGCGCCAGGCGCTGATCCGCCAGATCGCCGACGACAACAACTTTTCCATCCGGCAGCTTTACCAATGGGTCGCCTCGGCCCGCGGGCATTACACCATCATCGGCAGCGCCACCCAGGTGGCCGACATGCTGGAGGAATGGTTCACCAGCGAGGCCGCCGACGGCTTCAACATCCTGCCGCCCTGGCTGCCCACGGGCCTGACGGATTTCGTCGATCTGGTGATCCCGGAACTGCAGCGGCGCGGGCTGTTCCGCACCGCCTACGAGGGCCGCACCCTGCGCGAGAACCTGGGCCTGCCCTTCCCGGTCAACCGCCACGCCGCCGCCCGCGCGGCCGCTCAGGCAGCGGAGTAAGGCCATGACCCTGCAGAACCTCGACACCCCCACGCGCCGCGCCCGCGGCCTTCCCGCCCCGCCGGTCCGCGCGTATCTCGCGCGCTATGGCCTGGTCATCGCCTTCCTGGTGCTGTGGCAGACCTCGGGCAAGCTGGGCTGGATCAGCCCGGCCGTCCTGCCGCCCTTGGACGCGATCCTTGGGGCGCTATGGACCGGGATCGCCAGCGGCGCCCTGGTCGATGATATCGCCATCAGCCTGCAGCGCGCCGGGCTGGCCTTCGGGGCGGCTGCCGCCCTGGGCGTCCCCCTGGGCCTGCTGATGGGGCAGTTGCGCCCCGTCGAGCGCGCGCTGGACCCGATCCTGCAACTGTTCCGCCAGACCTCGGCCCTGGCGCTTTATCCGGTCTTCATCCTGCTGCTGGGCCTGGGCGAGACATCCAAGGTCTTCGTGATCTTCTGGGCCACGCTGTTTCCGACGCTGCTGGCCACCATCGGCGGCGTCAAGCAGGTGGACCGCAAGCTGATCGAGATGGCCGAAAGCTATGGCGCGGGCCGCTTGCAGGTGTTCCGTCGGGTGGTGCTGCCCGCCGCGGTGCCCGCGATCTTCGTGGGGCTGCGCCTGTCGGCCACGACGGCCCTGCTGCTGCTGATCGCGGCCGAGATGATCGGCGCGAACAAGGGCATCGGCTTCCAGGTCATGAACGCCCAGTACAACTTCCAGATCCCGCTGATGTTCGCGGCGATCTTCCTGATGGCCAGCCTGGGCCTGGCCGCCAACGCCGTCCTGGTCCTGCTGCAACGGCGGCTGTGCCGCTGGTCGCTGGACTGAACCCCGCCTCCATTCAAGGGAACACCCGATGAAACACCTCCTGATCTCGCTCGCCCTGTCCACCGCCCTGACTGCCCCTGCCCGGGCCGAAGAGGTGGTGATGCGCTATATGCCCAGCCACGGCGGCGTCAGCGCCCATGACCTGGCCCAGGAATTGGGCTATTTTGAAAGCACCGGCATCGTGCTGGAAAGCGCGGGCTATGCCTCGGGCGGGCCGGAATCGCTGATGGCGCTGGCCGGCGGATCGATCGAGATCGGCAGCGCGGCCACGGCGGCGGTGCTGAATTCCATCATCGGCGGCAACGACTTCGTCGCGGCCTATCCGACCAACGGCATCAACGACCAGGTGCAGTCGATCTTCTATGTGCTGGAAGACAGCCCGATCAAATCGGTCGAGGACATCCCCGGCAAGACCGTCGCGGTCAACACGCTTGGCGCGCATCTGGACTATACCGTGCGCGAGGCGCTGCACGCGAAAGGCCTGCCCGAGGACGCGGCGAACCTGGTGACCGTGCCGGGACCCCAGCTGGAACAGGTGCTGCGCTCGGGCCAGGTCGATGTGGCGGCCTTCGGATACTGGCAGACCACCTTTGAAGGCGCCGCGCGCAAGAATGGCGGGCTGCGGGCGATCTTTGACGACACTGATGTCCTGGGCGAGATCGCCGGCGGCTTTACCGTGCTGCGCAAGGACTGGGTCGCCGAACATCCCGAAGCGGCCGACCAGTTCATCCGCCAATCCGCCCGTGCCCTGGACTATGCCCGCGAGCATCCCGAGGAAACGCGCGAGATCCTGGCCCGCGTCCTGCAGGAACGGGGCGAAAACCCCGAGGTCGCGCAGTATTTCGCGGGCTTCGGCGTGCGTCCCGGCGGGCTTGCCGTCGAACGCGATGTCCAGTTCTGGATCGACGTGCTGGTGCGAGAGGGCAAGCTGCCCGAAGGCAAGCTGAAGGCCAGCGACGTGCTGCTGGTCACGGGCGAGGAGGTGGCCGCGAAATGACCACGGACACCGCCCATCGCGGCCAGGTGGCCCTGCGCCACCTGTCCAAGTCCTTCACCCTGAACGGCCAGCCCCTGCCGGTCCTGCGCAGCCTGTCGCTGGACATCCGCGCGGGCGAGGCGCTGGCCATTGTCGGCCCCTCGGGCTGCGGCAAGACCACGCTTCTGCGCCTGCTGGCAGGGTTGGAGGTCGCCGACAGCGGCCAGGTCGTGATCGACGGCAAGCCCGTCACGGGCGTCGGAACCGAACGGGCGGTGATCTACCAGGAACCCCGCCTGCTGCCCTGGTTGACCGTGCTGGAGAACGTGGCCTTCGGGCTGGAGGTCAGGGGCATGGCCAGGGCCGCAGCCCAGGACCGCGCGCGCCACTACATCCGTCTGGTCGGCCTGTCCGACTTCCAGGGGGCCTGGCCCCGCCAGCTGTCAGGCGGCATGGCGCAGCGCGTGGGCATCGCCCGGGCGCTGACCGTGAAGCCGGAAATCCTGCTGCTGGACGAACCGCTTGGCGCGCTGGACGCGATGACCAAGCTGACCATGCAGGAGGAACTGGCCCGCATCTGGCGCGAGGAGAACGTCACCATGATCCTGGTGACCCATGACCTCGAGGAGGCGATCTTCCTGGCCGACCGGGTGCTGGTCCTGTCCGCCGACGGCACGCCCCCGGCAGTGATCCCAGTGGACCTGCCGCGCCCGCGCGACCGCAACGGGGCCGATTTCGTGCGGATGCGCCGGATGCTGATGGGCCGGTTCGGCCTGCATTAGCCAAGGCCGTGCAGGCGGCTGAACGAAACTGCTTGCCGGTCTCCGGCGGCCTTGGGCCAGGAGCCAGGGAGGTCGGCTGCGGATGTCGCCTGGCTGCGGCCCTGCCACCATTGCAAGTTGAGTGTCCGCTGCCGCAGCCGCCAGCATCCGTAACAGCAAGGCCGGCGGGCTGTCCGCCGGCTTGGGCATTGGAAGGAAACCCACTGATTCGGTGGGGTAACGACAGGACTCTTTTTCAAAAAGGTCCTGCCAGGCAGCGAAAAGCCCGCCCACCAGCGCGCCCCAGTCGAAAACCAGAAAAATAGCCAAATCTTTTAATTAAAATTCAATCGGCTGTTCGAAATTGCCTACGCGTTTCGTGCCTGGCACACATTTTCGATCACGAAATCGAAATGTTTGTTAATATCTGCCTGTGTAGTGAGCCGTGATCTCCACCGGCTGGTGGATCAATTGGTGAGTAATGATTGGAATGAGTACTCAAAAATGGCGCCTTCGGGCGATCAATTCTTATACGCTCAAGCATTTCTCAGCTCGGCTTCTACGGCTGTCAGGTGTTAATGTCAATCGACGGTTGTATTTTTTCGACATCGCCGTAGCGGCGTTCGCGGCGGTCGCGGCCCTGTTCCTGGGTTTTGGCCCGGTCCTGCCGCCCGTTCCATCCGAGGCGATCCAGGGTTATGTCCTGGTATCGGTAATCACCAGTCTTATTTGTTATCCCTTTCTGGGGCTTTATCGCCGGGTCGCGCGTTCATCCTCGTTCAAGGATGTCCAGCGGTTGATTACCGCTGCGTTTATTACAATCACAGGTATCTGGCTGGTCGCATCGGGACTGGGGCATGATAATGTCATTCCCTTGAATGTGTTTATCATTCAATTCCTGATTGTAACTCCGGCGCTGGCTGCAGTCCGATTTGCCGCAAGGGGTCGGGAATTGCTGCGCAACCGCAGCCACGAACAGGCCCGCATTCCTGTTCTGGTGGTGGGCACGGGGGCGACCTGCGACCTGTTCCTGCGCTCCCTGCGAGCGCCGGCCGCGCAGTTCCGCGCCATCGGCATCATCGACGACGCCCGCGGCACGACCGAGATGTATTTCGGCGATGTCCGCATCGTCGACTCGGTCCGCAATCCCGCCAGCCTGATCGACAAGCTGGAGCGCCTGCCCGAGCGCCCCGAGATGCTGCTCTTGACCGAACCCGTGACCCATTTCGACAGCGACGGGATCCGGCGGCTGCTGGGATGGGCGGACGGCAACGGGGTCAAGGTTTCGGCCCTGCCCGATATTGGGACGCCGCGCGCCGCGATCGATCCCCGCCATGTCCCGGTGGTCAGCATCGACCCCGAGACGATCCTGGACCGTCCGCAGATGCGGGTCCAGAAAAGCCTGCTGTTCCAGCAGTTCACGGGCCGGCGGGTGCTGGTGACTGGCGGCGGGGGCTCCATCGGCAGCGAACTGGCCCGCCAGCTGGCCGCTCTGCGCCCGCAGGAACTGGTGCTGATCGAAAGCTGCGAGCTGAACGCCTACAACATCGACATGGCGTTGGCGCAGTATTTCCCCGACGTGCCGCGCAAGATCTATGTCAGCTGCATCCGCAACAAGGACCGGGTGGACAGGATCTTTGCCGAACACCGTCCCGAATTCGTCTTCAACGCCGCCGCGCTGAAGCATGTGCCCCTGGTCGAGATGAACCCCTGCGACGGCGTGCTGACCAACATCATCGGCGCGCGCAACGTGGCCGATGCGTCGCGGCGTGTCGGTGTTCTGGCCATGGTGCAGATTTCGACCGACAAGGCGGTCAACACCACCAACGTGATGGGCGCCACCAAGCGCGTCGCCGAATTCTATTGCCAGGCGCAGGACCGCGCGACCCGCGCGACCGAGGAGCAGACCCGCTTCTTCGTGGTCCGCTTCGGCAACGTGCTGGGATCGTCGGGCTCTCTGATCCCGCTGTTCCAGCGCCAGATCGCGCAGGGCGGGCCGCTGACCGTGACCGATCCGAACATGGAACGCTATTTCATGTCGATCCGGGAAGCGGTCGAGCTGACGCTTCTGTCCGCCGCCGCGGGCTTTGCCGAGAACTCGGAACTGGGCCGGATCTTTGTTCTGGACATGGGCAAGCCGGTCCGCATCCTGGATCTGGCCGAACGGATGATCCGCATGGCGGGCAAGGTGCCCGGCAAGGACATCGAGATCAAGTTCGTGGGGATCCGTCCCGGCGAAAAGCTGTTCGAGGAACTGTTCGACCATAACGAGACCGTCCACCCCGAGGTGTTCCCCGGCGTGCGCGCGGCGACCCCCATGGGCGTTCCCATTGCGGCCCTTCGCGCGGTCATGCAGCGGCTGGAAGCCTCGGCGGTGGCCGGCGATGTCGGGCTGGTGCGCCATTACCTCCGCTCGGCCGTGCCGGGATACGAGGATCCGACCCAGGAAGGGGGGCCGGTCATCCTCACGCCGACGCCCGTCCAGCCCCTGATCCGCCGCGGCTCGCTTTCCGTGGGGGCGGCGGTATGACCGAAACATTTGTCGCCGACAACGCCTTCGCAGCGGCGGGGGCCGTGCCTCGCCGTCGCAGGAAGGTGGTGGTGATCGCCTCGCTTGGCTGGTCGCTGATCAATTTCCGGCTGGAACTGCTGCGCCGCATCCAGGCCAATGGCCATGACCTGCTGGTGCTGTCGCCCGAGATCGACGAGGCCACCGCCACCGCCCTGCGGGCCGAGCGGATCCGCTTTGTCCAGATCCCGATGAGCCGCACGGGCGTCAATCCGGTCAGCGACCTGGTCACCCTGTCCGCGATCCTGCGCATCCTGCTGCGCGAAAGGCCGGACCTCGTGCTGCCCTATACCCTGAAGCCGATCGTCTATGGCGCGCTGGCCGGGCGGCTGGCAGGGGTGCGCACGACGCCGCTGTTCACCGGCCTGGGCTATGCCTTCAACGACCCCGCGCCGGAAGGGCGGCGGCGGGTGATCCGGGACATCGTGGTCCGGCTGCACCGGCTGGCGCTGCGCAAGGTCACCGTCGCCTTCTGCTACAACGATGCCGAGGAACGCGACATCCGCGCCTTTGGCTTGGTTCCGCCCCATGCGCGGCTGGTGCGCGTTCCCGGATCGGGCGTCGATACGCGCCTGTTCCAGGCAAGCGAGCCTCCGACGGATCCCGTGCGCTTCCTGTTCGTGGGGCGCCTGCTGAAAAGCAAGGGCGTCGAGATCCTGGTCGAGGCTGCGCGCCTGTTGCGCGCCGGGGGCGCCCGGTTCGAGCTGTGCCTGCTTGGCCCGACCGACAGCAATCCCGACGCGGTGTCGGCCGAGACGCTGGCCGCCTGGCGGGCCGAGGGGATCGCCGAACTGCCCGGCGCCACCCGCGACGTGCGCCCCTGGCTGGCCGGTGCCTCGGTCTTCGTGCTGCCGACCATGCTGCGCGAAGGCGTGCCGCGGTCGATCCTGGAAGCCATGTCCACGGGCCGCGCGGTCATCACCACGGATGCGCCGGGCTGCGGATCGACCATCAGCGACGGCGTCTCGGGTTTCGTGGTGCCTGCGGGCGACGTGGCGGCGCTGGCGGCGGCGATGCGGCGCTTCATCAAGGCGCCCGGCCTCATCACGCAGATGGGCCGCGCCGCGCGGGCCGAGGTCGCTGCCAACAACGATGTCCATGACATCAATCGCCTGATCCTGACGACGATCGGGCTGGAGGATCCGGTTCATGGCTGATGCCCTTGTCGTGACGATGCCCAACCGCTTCCTGCGCTTTGTCGCCGTGGGCGTGGTGAACACGGGCGTGGGCTATGCGATCTATGCGGCGGGCCTGCTGGCCGGGCTGCCGCCGCAGGCGGCGCTGGTCGTGCAGTTCGTCCTGGGTGCGCTGTGGAACTATGGGATGCACGCCCGGCTGGTCTTCGCCCACCGGGGCCTGCGGCGGCTGCCGGCCTATGTCGGCGCCTATCTGCTGCTCTGGGCCGTCAACGGGCTGGCCCTGCAAGGTCTGCTGGAGGCGGGCGTGGGACCGCTGGCGGCGCAGCTTCTGCTGCTGGCGCCGATGGTGGTGCTGTCCTTTCTTCTCGTCTCGCGAGTGCTTTCTTCAAGGGGTGGACGATGATCGCATCAAGTGACGGCGCGACGCTCTCGATCACCCGCAGCCCAAGCCGCCGCCTGGCCCTGACGGGCGCGCTGCTGGTCCTGGTGCTGGCCGGGCTTTGGGGGCGGATGATGGATTTCGGCCTGCGCCGGGACGAGACGCTGTTCGTCCCGCCCGCCGAACTGCTGGGCCAGATGTCGCTTTATGGCGATTTCTTCTACAATCACCTGCCCTATTCGGCCTGGCTCTTCCGGCTGGTCCACCTGGCGCTGCCGGGCATCGGCCTGCTCGAGGCAGGGCGGATCGCGGTCTTCCTGGGCTGGCTTCTGCTGGTCCTGGGGGGCGGGACCCTGCTGTGGCTGATATCCCGGTCGATGGTCGTGGCGCTGTTCGGGGTGCTGGCGCTGATCTGCAGCGACGTGCTGCTGGAACAGGCGGGAATGGCCGCCACGAACAACCTGCTGCCCCTGGCCTTCGCCTTCGTGGGGTTGGGCCTGTTTACCTGGCAGGTGATCGAGGAGCGCTGCAATTCCGGCCTGCTGTTCCTGTCGGGCCTGTCGGTCGCCATCGCCCTTGGCATGAAGGTCAGCGCCGTGGCCTTTGTCCCGGCGCTGGTCGTGGCGGCCTTCCTGCTGCCCCGGTCCCTGCCGATGGCCATCCGCCTGCGCCATGTCACCCTGCCGGTGATGCTGGGCGGCATCCTGGGCACATTGCCGCTGTTCTGGCTGCTGGCCACCCAGCCGGACCTGTTCCTGGCCCATGTGCTGGGCTTCCATACCGGCCCGCATGTCGCCTACTGGCGCGACCACATGGCGGACGAGCCGAACCTGGTCCTTGGCCTGGGCGACAAGCTGCGCCTGGCCTATACGGTCTGGCTGCGGGGCAGCGCGCTGCTTCTGGTCTTTGCCGCGATGCTGGCAGGCTGGCTTGCCCTGTCGCGCAAGGACGCTAGGGATGCCCGGGCCGCCGGCCCTGCGATCATGCTGGGGGCGGTGCTGCTGTTCTGCGTCGCGCTCAGCTTCCTGCCCACGCCCGCCTTTCCCCAATACTATATCCAGCCGCTGATCTGCCTGCCCCTGCTGATCGCGGTCCTGGCACGGGACACCGTCGGACGCTCCGGTCAGCTGGAGACGGCGGCAGGGGTGGCGGCAGCGCTGTGCCTGCTGCTGGCCTTTCCACGGCTGGCGGACGGGCTGATGGCGCTGCGCCACCCCGACGAAACGGTGGTGAGCAAGGCTCACCGCGCAGGACAGCAGCTTGCGGATGTCCTGGCCGATGCCGGCCATGCGGGGGAACGGGTGCTGGCCCTGAACCCGGTCTATCCGCTGGAAGGCGGCCTGCCGGTCTATCCCGAATTCGCGACCGGGCCCTTTGCCTATCGGATCGCGGATTACACGCCGCCCGGCCTTCGCGCGCATTACCGCATGACCGGGCCCGGCGAAATCACCGCCTTCCTGCAGGCGGACATGCCTGCCGCGATCCTGACGGGTTTCGACGGCACGCTGGAAGAACCGCTGGTGCAGTTCGCCCAGGCGAACGGCTATCGGCGCACGGAACTGACGGAAATAAGCGACCGCTACGGAACAGGGGTTCTGTTCATCCGCCCCTGACACGAAGGCGCCGCCCAGAACACAGGAGGTTAGCATAATGAAGGTCATTCTTCTTGCCGGCGGTCTTGGATCAAGGCTTGCAGAGGAAACGGTCACCATTCCCAAGCCCATGGTCGAGGTCGGTGGCCGCCCGATCATCGCGCGGGTCATGGATATCTACAGCGCCTTTGGCCATCGCGACTTCATCGTGGCGGCGGGCTACAAGGGCAACATGCTCAAGCAGTTCTTCGCGAGCTATCACCTGATCGCGAATGACATCACCGTTTCGGTCGATACCGGCCGGATGGAGCTTCGCCCCCGCACGCCGGGGGGCTGGAACGTGTCCGTGGTCGATACCGGCCCCACGACCATGACCAGCGGCCGGATCGCCCGTTTGCGAGACTGGCTGGACGGCGAGACCTTCATGGTCACCTATTCCGACGGGTTGGGAAACGTGAACATCCAGCAGTTGCTGGACTTCCACCGCGCGCATGGAAAGCTGGCCACGGTGACCGCCGTGCAGCCGCCGGCGCGCTTCGGCAGCCTGGCGCTGCGGGGCGACCGGGTCGATGCCTTCACCGAAAAGGTGCTGGGCTATGACACCTGGATCAACGGCGGCTTCTTCGTCTTCGAGCCCGAGGTCCTGGACTACCTGGTCGACGAGATGGAGCCGCTGGAGCAGACGCCCTTGTCGCAGCTGGCCCGCGACGGGGAACTGATGGCCTATCGCCATTACGGCTTCTGGCATCCGATGGACACGATCCGCGACCGCAACACCCTGAACGAGCTGGCGCAAGAGGATCTGCCGCCCTGGTTGGACTTCAACGAAGCGGCCCAGCAGACGCGGCGCATCGTGGCCATCTGAACGGAACATGCAGATGCAGGTCAGATGGGTGATATCTCCGGGCAGCAGGCTGAATGGCAAGCGGATTCTGCTGACCGGCCACACGGGCTTCAAGGGCAGCTGGCTGGCCTTGTGGCTGGCGCGGCTTGGGGCGCAGGTCAGGGGCGTCGCCCTGCCGCCCCAGGAACCGTCGATGTTCGACAGGGTCGGGGGCGGCGATCTGGTCGAAAGCCGCCTTGCCGACATCAACGACCTGTCGGCGCTGCGCCAGGCGGTCGAAGGCTTCCGCCCCGAGATCATCATCCACATGGCCGCGCAGTCCCTGGTCCGCGCGTCCTATGCCGATCCGGTCGGGACCTTCCTGACCAATGTGATCGGCACCGCCAACGTGATGCAGCTTGGCCGCGACGAGCCCGACCTGCGCGGCATCATCGTGGTGACCAGCGACAAGTGCTACGAGAACCGGGAATGGGTCTGGGGTTATCGCGAAACAGACCCGATGGGCGGCAAGGATCCCTATAGCGCATCGAAGGGCGCGGCCGAGCTTGCCGCCGCCGCCTGGTCGCAGTCCTTCTTCCAGGCGCCCGGGGGACCGCGCATCGCCCGCGCGCGGTCCGGCAATGTCTTCGGCGGCGGCGATTGGGCCGGGGACCGGCTGGTTCCCGACCTGGTGCGCGCGGCGCGGTCCGACCAGCCCGCGATCATCCGCAACCCGGGTTCGGTCCGGCCCTGGCAGCATGTTCTGGAACCGCTGGCGGGCTATCTGATGCTGGCCGAGCTGCTGCTGGTGGATCCCGACCGTGCCGAGGGCGCCTGGAACTTCGGCCCGGGCACCGAGGCCACGGTGGACGTGGCCACGCTGGTCGCGACCCTGTCCCGCCACTGGCCGGGCGGCGGGCTGCCCTATTGCATGGAGCCCGCCTTCGACGGTCTGCCCGAGGCCGGGCTGCTGCGGCTGGACAGCACCAAGGCGACCGTGAGGCTGGGCTGGAAGCCCCGCCTGGATCTGTCGCGCGCGCTGCGCCTGACCGCCGAATGGTACATCGCCGATGCCCGGGGCGACGACATGCGAGAGCTGACCCAAGGCCAGATCGCCAGCTACGAGGAGCTGTGCGGACGGGATCTGGCCCTTCACCCCATGAATGATGGAGCAAGTGCCTGACATGCGAGTCAACTATGGACAGACCGTCCACGGAGAGGACGAAATCGCCGCGGTCGTGAACGTGCTGCGGACATCCACCCAGATGGGCGATCATGTCCGCCGGATGCAGTCCCGCGTGGCCAGGCTTTTCGAGAAAAGCCACGGCATCATGGTCAATTCGGGATCCTCGGCCAACTACCTGGCGATGGAACTGCTGCGCCTGAAGCCGGGGGACGAGGTGATCACCCCGGTGCTGACCTTCGCCACCACGGTCGCGCCCATCGTGCGCGGCGGCATGGTGCCGGTCTTCGTCGATGCGGCGCGCGGCACCTACAACATCGACGTGGACCGCATCGAGGAGATGATCGGCCCGAAAACGCGGGCCATGATGATCCCGTCGCTGATCGGCAACCTGCCCGACTGGAAGCGCATCCGCGAGATTGCCGACCGCCACCGCCTTCTGGTGATCGAGGACAGCGCGGACACGCTGGGCGCGACCATCGACGGGACCTCGACGGGGGTCTACAGCGACATCTCGACCACCAGCTTCTATGGCTCGCACGTCATCAACTGCGCGGGCAACGGCGGAATGCTGTGCGTCAACAACGAGGAATGGAACCGCCGCGCGCTGCTGTTGCGGTCCTGGGGGCGGTCCTCGTCGCTGTTTGCCGACAGCGAGGCGCTGGAAAACCGCTTCAACGTCGAGCTGGACGGCATTCCCTACGACTCCAAGTTCCTGTTCGAGGAACTGGGCTGGAACGTCGAGCCCTCGGAAATGGGCGCGGCCTTCGGTTTGGTCCAGCTGGACAAGCTGCAGGGCAACATCGCCGCCCGCGAGGCGAATTTCGCCGCCCATCTGCAGTTCTTCCGGGCCTACGAGGACTGGTTCATCCTGCCCCGGCAACTGCCGCGGTCGCGCACCGGCTGGCTGGCCTTCCCGCTGACCGTTCGCCCCGACGCGCCCTTCGACCGGCGCGCCCTGCAGACCTGGTTCGAAAGCCGCGACATCCAGACCCGCCCCGTCTTCACCGGCAACATCCTGCGCCAGCCTGCCATGAAGGGCGTGCCCGCACGCATTGCGCCGGGGGGATATCCGATGGCGGACGAGGTGATGACGGGCGGCATCCTGCTGGCCTGCCACCACGGCCTCCAGCCCGACCAGATCGCCTACATGCAGGAAACCTTTCTCGGCTTTGCCAGGCAATACGCGCAGGAGCATGTGAAATGAACGACATGACCGGACCCGCCGCCCGCCCCTCGACACTGGTTCATTGCCGCACCTGCGGATCCGACCGGCTGAAGCTGTTCCTGGCCATGGGCGACCATCCGCCCGCCAACATGTTCCTGCGCCCCGAGGAGTTGGACCAGCCCCACAAGGCCTGGCCGCTGAACGCGCAGGCCTGCCTGGATTGCGGCCTGATCCAGGTCGCCGACCAGGTGCCCGCCGACTATTACCGCCATTACCTTTATGTCCCCTCGGGCGCGGCGACCATGCACGACCACTTTTCCGGGCTTGCCGATGTTCTGATGGACAGGGCGGGGAAGAACGGGCTGATCGTCGATATCGGCTGCAATGACGGGCTGATGCTGGGCTTTGCGGCCAAGAAGGGCGCGCGGGTGCTGGGCGTCGATCCCGCCGCCAATATCGCCCCCATGGCCGAGGCGCGCGGCGTGCCGGTCCACATCGCCTATTTCTCGCCCCGGGTCGCGGCCGAGATCCGCGAAACCCACGGCCCCGCCGCCGTGATCTCGGCCACCAACACCTTCAACCATATCGACGACCTGACCGGTTTTGTCGAAGGCGTGATGACCCTTCTGGCCGATGACGGCGTCTTCGTGGTCGAGGTTCCCTGGGCCAAGGAGATCATCGAGAAGAACCAGTTCGACAACGTCTATCACGAGCATATCTCGGAACTCAGCCTGCGCTCGATGGTGGAACTGGGCAAGCGCACGGGGCTGGAGGTGGTGGATGTCGATCTGCTGCCGGTCCATGCGGGATCGCTGCGCGTCTTCATGCGCCGGCCGGGCAAGGAGCCCGTCTCGGACCGCGTGACAGATTTCCTGGCACAGGAAGATGCGGCGGGCGTGCGCGACACTGCGGCCTATGACCGGTTCGGGGAACGGGCCCAGGAGGCCAAGCGCGACCTTCTGGCGATGCTGGACGACCTGAAGGGCAAGGGCGCCCGGATCGCCGGCTATGGCGCGCCCGCCAAGGGCAACACGATCCTGAACTTCTACAACATCGGCCCGGACAGGCTGGATTACTTGGTGGACCGCAACCCGCTGAAGCACGGCACCTACTCGCCCGGCATGCAGATCGAGATCCGGCCCGTCGAGGCCATCGAGGATGAGACGCCCGACTACCTGCTGGTGCTGGCCTGGAACTTCTTCGATGAAATCCGCAGCCAGCTTGCCGATTACGAGGCCGCGGGCGGCCGCTTCATCGTGCCGCTGCCCACGCCGAAGGTCATCGGTCAAGATTGATGGCGGAGGTTCTGGTCACGGGGGGCACCGGCTTCATCGGGTCGCATCTGGTGCGGGCCTGCATCGCGCGCGGCGATCGCGTGACGGTGCTGACCCGGCCGGACAGCGATGCCTGGCGCCTGGCCGGCCTCGACGGGCGCCTTGCGCTGCTGCGCCTGCCGCCCGAGTGCTTTGCACGTGCCGCCCGCGACCTGGCGCCCGCGCTGGTCTTCCATCTGGCCGCACGGACCCGCTTTCGCGATCCGGGCAGCCCGGCCGCGCTGGCCCAGGCCATCCGACAGAACCTGGACCCGCTGGTCGCAATGGTGACCGCGCTGGCGGACGCCCCGCCGCGCGCCTTTGTCCGGGCGGGAACGCTGGCCGAATTCGGTCTGGCGCCGGCGCCTTACCGCGATGATGTGCCGGAGCGGCCTGCGGGCGCCTATGGCCTGTCGGCGCTGATGGGGACGCAGTATCTGCGAACCGTCCGGGCGCTGACCGGGCTGCCTGCCGTGACCGCCCGGCTGTCACTGACCTATGGGCCCGGCCAGTCGCCCGACTTCCTGGTGCCCCGGCTGGTCAAGGCCGCAATGACGGGCCAGCCCGAGACCCTGGCCCATCCCGCCGCAGAGCGGTCGCTGCTTCATGTCGATGATGTCGTCTCGGCGCTTCTGGCCATTGGCTATCATGCAGCGCGGATGCCGCCCGTTGTCACCGTCTCGGATCCCCGGCCCCTGACGATGGCCGACCTGGCCGCCGAGATCGCCGCCCTTGGCCGCGGCCCGGTCGCGCGCATCGGCGACCCCTCAGCGGGGGCCGCGGACCGGGTGGTTGCCGCCCCATCGGCGGCGCTGACCGGTCTTGGCTGGATGCCCCGCACCGACCGCCGCCTTGCCCTGCGCAGTCTTCTGGAACACGAGGAGGATCGCCTTTGTCTGTCACGAGGTGCCGAATGAAGCAGAAACTTGTTTCGGTCCTGATCCCGGCCCTGAACGAAGAGGAAAACATCGAGCGCTGCTATCGCCGCGTGACCGAGGTCTTCGCGAACCTGCCCGAATACCGGCTGGAAATCATCGTCAACGACAACCACTCCACGGACCGGACCTTCCAGATCCTCCAGGGGCTTGCCGCCCAGGACCCCCGGCTGCGGGTTTACCGTTTTTCGCGCAATGTCGGCTATGGCCGGTCGATCCTGCATGCCTACCAGTCCGCCAACGGCGATTGCGCGATCCAGATCGACAGCGACATGCAGGATCCGCCCGAGCTGATCCCGCAGATGCTGAAGCTGTGGTCCGAGGGAAACGAGGTCGTCTATGGCATCCGCCGGTCCCTGCCGGACGGACCGGTGGTCACGGCCCTGCGCAAGGGGTTCTACTGGTCCATCGCCAAGGTCAGCCCGGACGAACTGCCCCGTGACGCGGGCGAATTCCGGCTGGTGGACCGGCGCGTCCTGGACCGGCTGCGCGGCATCCGCGACCGGACACCCTATGTGCGCGGGCTGATCTCGGCCATGGGGTTCCGGCAGGTGGGCTTCGACTATGAACGCCAGTCGCGCACGGCGGGGCTGTCGAAATTCCCGTTCCGCGCCATGCTGTCGCTGGCGGTGGACGCGCTGGTCAACCATTCGCTGCTGCCGCTGCGGCTGGCCTCGAACATCAGCCTGGTCGTCGGGGCGCTGACCTTCGTGCTGATGATCTTCTACCTGGTCGGGCGGCTGGTCTTCGGCCAGGAATGGCCGGCGGGCTTTGCGACAACGACCGTGCTTCTGCTGTTGTCGATCACGCTGAATGCGATGTTTCTGGGCATCATCGGTGAATATATCGGGAGAATATTCTTGCAAACCAAAGACCTGCATGCGCCCATCGTGGAATCGGCGCTGAACGCCGATGACGGCTACTGGCCCGAGGGGCCGGTCCTGCACCGGCAGTCGGCATGAAGATCCTGTTCATCCAGGGCGGCTTCGATGCCGGCGGGGCCGAAAAGATCGTATCCATGCTGGCCCGCCACCGGTCCGAGAAGGGCGACCAGGTCACCGTGGCCGGAATGCTGATGCCGGCGAAGGGGTCCTATTTTCCCTATCCTCCGGACATCCGCCTGATCGCCTTCGAGACGGGCCGGTCGCGCTATGGGCGCAGCAAGCCGCTTCACCGGCTGGCCTGGCTGCGCGACCTGATCCGGCGCGAAAAGCCCGACCTGGTGATCTCGATGCTGACCAAGGTCAACATCCTGACGCTGCTGGCCAGCATCGGCACGGGAACGCAGGTGATCGTGTCGGAACGCAACAATCCCCGGATGCAGGCCTCGCGCCTGGTGCGCAATGCCCAGACCCTGATGATGCGGCGTGCCGACGGCATCGTCATGCAGACCGAACGCATACGCACGGCCTTGCCGGCGCATTGCCGGTCGCGCGCCGTGGTCATCGTCAATCCCTGCGCCCCGATCGCGGTCGAGCGCCAGCCGCAGGGCGCGGGTTGCAGGATGGTCGCGGTCGGCAGGCTGGATCCGCAAAAGGGCTATGACATGCTGCTGGAGGCCTTTGCCAAGCTGAAGCCGATCCCCGAGGGGGTGACGCTGACGATCTTTGGTGAAGGCCCGTCGCGTCCCGCCCTGGAAGCGCAGCGCGATGCCCTGGGTCTTGCCGACACGGTCAGCCTGCCGGGCCGCAGCGCGGGACCCGCCGACTGGCTGGGCCGGGCGGATCTTCTGGTCGTGTCCTCGCGCTTCGAGGGCTACATGAACACGATCACCGAGGCGACGATCACAGGCGTTCCTGTTGTGGCCTTTGACTGCGACTACGGACCACGCGAACAGATCGTCACGGACAAGAACGGCATCCTTGTCCCGCCGGGGGACATCGTCGCCCTGGCCCGCGCGATGCGCGAACTGGCGCTTTCGCCGCAGCGGCGCGAGGCCCTGTCGGGCTGGATCGATCATTCGCGCTGGCTGAACGATCCGGAGCGGATCCTGGGGGAATGGGACATGCTGATCGATCGGACGGTCCGGAAGCCGGTCAGGCCCCGCCTTGCAGCAGTGGGTCGAGGTCATCAAGCGTCGTGATCAAGGCCTCGGCCTCGTGCGCGTCATCGGGGGCGGGGCAGTGATGCACCCGTTCCGGCCGGGCCAGGCGGATGGTCAGCCATCCCCGCGCCTTTGGCGTCACGAAATCCTTCAGCGGGTTGTCGGCGACATAGATGCAGCGGCCCTGCGCGATGGTTTCGATCATGGCGAAGGCGCGGGGATGGGGTTTGCCGAAGCCCAGAGGCCATTGGCCCGTCGGAATGATCGGATCAAGGCAGCCTGCAAGGCGCAGTGCCTGGATCTTGTTGCGCTGCGTGCGTTCGGGCCCGTCCGTGATCAGGCCTGCCCGGCCCCGCCAGCGGCCCAGAAAAGAGGCCGCGTCGGGACAGAGCGCGATCTGCGGCGGGTGGTCACGGTAAAGCGTGATCAGATCCGCTGCCCGGGTTTCAAGGTCCAGCGCCGCTAGGGCGCGGTCGATGATATGCCTGCGCTCGCCCGCCGCGAACAGCGCCCGGCAGGTTTCCGCGAAGCGCTGTCCTGCGCCGTGGCGCTCGGTCCGGTCCAGATGCGCGCCAAGCGCCGCATAGCCGCTGAAGGCGAAATCGCGTTCCAGATACAGCGTGTCGTCAAGGTCGAAGACCAGCATGGTCAGCCCCGGAATACCGCGTCGTCATAGCGCAGCATCAGCACGCCGTCGCGCCAGTCGTCCCCCGCGCTGCGCGGCAGATCAAGCTCCTCTTCGATCAGCCATTGCGCAAAGCGCGCGCCCGCATGATCCGCCAGCGGATAGCCCCCGCCGAAGCGGGCGTTGATCTCGAAGACCCGGGGGCCGTGGCGGGGATCGTCGATCAACTGGAAGCACAGGCTGCCGCGCGCATCCGGCAGGGCCGCGACCAGCTTTTCGGCGATGGCGCGCAGATCGGCGCGGCGCATGGTTTGGCCCTTCTCGACCTCGCCCGCGCGGATGCGAAGGCGGCGATGCGGGACGACCGTCTGCAGGGTGCCGTCGCGGTCGATGAAGACGTTGACGGTGAATTCCGGGCCTTCCAGCAGCGTCTGGAAGATCATCGGCTCGTCAAAGCTGTCTGGCAGGTCCGAAGGCTGGCGGAAGACGGCAAGCCCGCGGCTGGCGCTGCCGCCGGCGGGCTTGGCAAAGACCGGCCAGTCGATGATCCCCGGATCGCGCCGCAGATCCTGTTCCGTCACCGTCACCGGGACCGGCACGCCTGCCGCGGCCAGAACGCTGGCCGTGCGGTTCTTGTCGCGGACGATGGCGACGGTCGCCGGTCCGCTGACATGGATCCGGGTGCCGATGGCGGCAAAGCGGTCGGCGGCATCGGCATAGGCGCCCAGTTCGGTGTCGATGGTGGGGACGATCAACCGGACGCCGTGGCTGCGGGCCAGATCCAGCATGTGGTCGATGAAGCGGGGATCGTCGCAGCGCGGCGCCTGGTGTGCGTGATCGGCGCTTGCGCAGGCCGAGGACAGATCCGGGTCGAGATCGCTGGCATGCAGGACAACCGCGCGGTCCAGGCGATCGCCCGCCTGCCGGAAGCAATTCAGCAGCCCGACCCTGCGTCCGGCCGAGGATAGAAGAACCGGAAAGCCTGCGTCTTCAGACATGGGCCGCATCCTGTCCGGCCGGGTGGCGCTGGCGCCAGATGGACAGGTCGCGGCCGGTCAGCCGTTCCAGCCGGGCCGTGTCTTCAGCAAAGAAATCCTCCATCCGCGCCGCCAGATCCGGGGCCAGCGGCGGATAGGCCAGTTCGCGCGCGACGCTGGCGCGCAGCAGCCGCAGCGGGGCCAGATGACGCACGGGATCCAGGACGGGGCGCAGCGGCGTCAGCACCCGGCGCAGGCGCGGGGGCACAACGGGCCTGCGGGCATCCTTGACCCTTTCGGCAACCGGGCGGGCCAGCGGACCTGCGCAGCCGATATGGGCGGCCAGCCGGTCCAGGCTGCCTTGCGCGTCCGTCCGGATATCCTCGTAGAACAGGACCAGCAGGCGGTCGGGGGGAAACAGCGCCAGGACGCGGTCGATCTGGCGCGAGTAAAGCCCGTGCGACAGGAACCGGCCATGGGCCGCGCGGCGGGGGTCGAGGTGGTTCTCGATATCCGCGCCGACCTCTCCGCGCCGGAACAGCATGCAGTAATCGGAATAGGCCCGCGCCACCGGATCGCGCAGCTGGGCGATCAGCGACACATCCGGCAGATCCCGGGCGATGCGTTCGGCGGCGGCGGGGTCCGACAGGTAGGTATTCGACTTCTCGCCCGCGATCCGCGCCCCGGCGGCGTCGAAGTGGCGCAGATAGCTGTCCAGCCCCTCCCCGTAATGGCGCGAGAAGAAATGAAGCTCGGGGTCGGGCATGAAGATGTCGGGATTGGCCTGAAGGGAATTCTGCAGCCATGTCGTCGCCGACTTTGCCGCGCCGATGATCAGGAAATCAGGCTTGCGCACGGGCTTTTCCTTGCCTTTGGTTCTGGTGGGCGATGTCGTGGTAGATTGCGCTGACGCGGCGGACATGGGTGTCCACGCCATAGCTGGCCCGCACGTCCTGCCGGGCGGAACTTGTGATGGTCCGGGCCAGGTCGGGGTCCCGGGCAAGGCGCAGGACGGGATCGGCGAAGGCCTCGGGCGGGCCGGGATCGACCAGAAAGCCCGTGCGGTTGTCCGTGATCGCCTCGGGGTTGCCGCCGTGATCGGTCGCGACAACGGGCGTGCCGACATGCATCGCCTCGATCAGGGTCCGGCCGAAGGGCTCGGACAGGGCGGTGATCAGCAGCGCGTCCAGCCCGGCCAGATAGCGGTCGGCGGGGCTGCGGAACCCCATCAGGTGGATGCGGTCCGCGATCCCCAGGGATTCGGCCAGATCGCGGCAAGCGCGATCCAGCGGATCCTGGGGGTTCTCGGGCCGGCCGAAGATCAGCCCCGCCACCGGCCGGTCCAGGCGGGCGGCGATGGCGGCAACGGCGCGGACGAAATGATCCGGCCGCTTGCGGCGGTTGAGGATCCCCATCCAGCCCAGGATCAGCGTATCGGCAGGAAGCCCCAGTTCCGACAGAAGCATGGCGCGGGACGCGGCCCGGTCAGGCGTCCGGGAGGGCAGGTCGAAGGGGCTGCGCACGACCTCGACCCGGCCCGAGACATCCCGCAGGGGGCGGGACGGCATCGCAAAGCGCGACACGGTCAGGATCCGGTCGGCCAGAAGGGGTGCGATGCGGTTGACGCCGAAGGCCGTCGGATCGCCACGGTGATGCCAGACCAGGCGGCAGCCGGCCAGCCGGGCCGGGGCGGCCCAGGTCACATGCATCCGCCCGTCGTTGGTATGGACGATGTCGATCGCCTCCTTGCGCAGGTAGCGGCGCATGGCGGGCAGGGCCCGGCCCACATAGCCCAGGGGCCCCACGTCCTGCCTGTCGCGGCTGTAGCGCGGCGCAAGGATGCCGCCTTCCTGCCACAGGACGAAGTCGCGCCCGCTGTCCCGCAACCGTTGCGCCAGTTCGCCGTCGCGATGCAGAAGGATCCCGGGCTGGACACGGTCGCGGTCCAGCGCGTCGATCAGTTGCAGGGCGGATATGTGGCTGCCCCCGAAGGTGTCGCCGACAAAGGGAAAAAGCACGCGGATCGCCATTCAGTTGCCCCCTGCCGCGGCGATCGAGGCTGTCTCGTCGACCTTCATGACGACCTCCAGCGTGCTGCCGGGGGGCAGCGGCTCGGTCGCCTCGAACACCGCCTGCGGCTGGCCGGGCGTGGCGGGCGTCACGACATATTCGGGCTCCAGCGGGGTGATCCCGGGGACCGGCATCGCCCCCGCCGCGATGGCGGAACTGTAAAGCGCGGTCGCGGTGGACAGCTTGATCTCGTTGGCCGAGATGTCGGCATTGACCTGCCGCAACTGGCTGAGGAAATCGGTGCGGGCCTTTTCGGTCACGCCCAGTTCGTCGCGGGTCGCCTGGTTCAGTTGCTGTTCCGCCAGGAGCCGGGCGTTTTCCAGATCCAGACGCTTGCTTTCAAGATCGCTCAACTGCGTGGACAGGGCGGTGACACGGGCATTCGCGGCCAGGCCCTGGTCGCGCAACTGCTCCATCCCGCCCAGATCGGCCGAGATCTGCGCGATCTGGCTGTCGCGCAGTTCGATCTGCTGTTCGAAGCGCTGGATCTGTTCGGTCAGCACCGCCCGTAGTTCGCCCAGGCTCTCGGTCTCGGCCCCGCGGGCCGAGCGGTTGGCGGCAAACATCGCGGCATCGACCGGCCCCAGTTGCGGGTCCCGGGCCGGCGGGCGGGCATTCGCCGGGGCCGGGGACAACTGGGCCAGCTCGGCCTCGAGCCAGGCCTTGGTCTGCCGAAGCTGCGCCAGGGCATCGCTGGCCAGCTTGACCTCTCCTCCATAAGACGCCGCGCGGTCGGGCGCGCCCGCCGCCGCCCCCGCCGCCGGGCGCAACACCCCGCCCGCCACCGCCACGGCCTGCTGGACCGTCATGCCGGGGCGGTAGGGATAGGCCCCCGGCGCCGTCACCGCGCCCAGGATGTAGATTGGGGCATAGGCGCTGACCTCCAGCGAAACCTCGGGCCGTTCGGGGCTGCCGATCCTTTGCTGAAGCTGCAGCGTGATCTCCTCGGTCAGTTCGGCCAGCGACCGCTTCGCGGCGGGGACCCGCCCGATCAGCGGCAGGTGCAGGTTGCCCTCGGGGCTGATCCGATAGTCACCGTTGATCCCGTCCCAGGCCAGGTAAAGCCCTTCGTCGGCCTTCCAGAAGATCGCGCGCAGGGTCAGCTGGTCCTGCGGGTTCAGCAGATAGGGTTCGGCGCGCAGGGCGGCCGGAACAAGGATCAGGCCCAGGGCCAGCAGCAGTCGAGCAAGTTTCATGTCGGGCTCTTGTGCAAGGAAGGGGCGGCTCCCGGCAGACAGGCTGCCCCCAGGGTCATCAGAAGGATCAGGGGCACGTTCCAGAACCGCCCGTAGAAATGCGGGAATGTGTTCAGCATCATGAAATAGATCAGCAGAACGGCCAGGATCAGCGTGCCCACGATGCGGGTTTGCGACGAGGCTAGGCAGAACAGGGACAGGTAGAGTCCGGCGATCAGCAGCAGCACCAGCCCAAGCAGCGACAGGACGCCCCCTTCGCACAGCAGAAGCAGATAGGTGTTGTGGACAGGCGCCTGGAACACGCTGACCGTGCGGAACTGTTCGGCCCCCAGGCCGATCAGCGGCGTGTCGCGCGCGATCGCGAAGGCTTCCTTGACCAGCTGCAGCCGGTCCGTGAAGGTTCCCGCGGCGTTCAGGTCGCCGCTGGTCAGCGCGCCCAGCACGCGTTCCTGGAAGATCGGCGGAAGCATGGCCGTGCCCTTGATCATCAGCACCGCCGTGCAGGCCATGAGGATCAGGGCAAAGATCGAGATCAGCCGGGGCGAGCCCGAAAAGACCAGCAGCACCAGAAGCCCAAGCGCGGTGCAGCCCAGGCCGGTATTCGACCCCGTCAGCAGGATGCCATAGCCAAGGATGCCCAGTGCCAGCAGAAGCGGCAGCAGGGCCAGTCGCTGCAGCAGATACATGCCGCAGGCCAGCGTGGCGGTGATCGCTCCCAGGGCCGCCAGCTCGTTCTCGCGCTCGACCAGCGAGCGCATCCGCCCGGAAATCGAGATGAAGTCATAGGCGGGATCCGGACCCGTGACATGCACGACGTAAAAGCCGAACAGCATGACCAGGCAGACCGACATGATCAGCGCCTTGACCATCACCAGGCACTGTTCGCGCGACCGCCCCCCCACGACCAGCGGCAGGATGAACAGCGAGAACGTGTATTGCCCGACCACCGTCACCGCTTCCCACACCGCCGCCGCCGCAACCGAGCCCATGATCAGGCCGGTGATCAGCAGCGCATATCCCGCAAGCCAGATCGGCGTCGCCTCGCCAAAGGGGCGGGTGGGGATCCGGCCCTGGATGGTCAGCAGGAACAGGCAGGCAAGGGCCGCGGCGTCCGAGGCGGTGAAATAGATGGCGTCCAGCCGGAAATGGTTCATGGGCGACAGAAACACCACAAGCACCGCGCAGAGGAATTCGGCGTCCCGGACCCAGCCCGTGCCGGGCCGCGTGGCGCTGATGGGTGCGACGGCCATGGCGCTCATCCCCCGGCCCTCAGGCGGGCGATCCGCCGCAGGGTCAGCCAGCCGCAAAGCGTGAGCCAGATCGCGTTGGTGACCAGATGCGTGGCCGCCGCGCCCTCGATCCCCAGGGCCTTGGTCATGGGCAGAAGGATCGCGAAGAAGATGATCGTCGTCAGCAGCGTCACGCGGGACAGATCCCGCGCCAGGCCGATGGCCAGCATGGCCGGCCCGAACATCATGCCCGCCAGATACAGGGCGACGGCAATCGCCTGGATGGTGACCACCGGAACCGCGTCGGCGAAACCGGGGCCGAAGACGGTGACCAGGATCACGGGCAGGTTCATGATCACCGCCGACACCACCACCACCTCGAGCACGACCAAGCCCGCGGTGACGGACAGGACGAAGCGCCCCAGCTTGCGCATCTGGTTGCGCACGGCCATGCGCGTCAGTTCGGGATAAACGACCTGCGAGAAGGGCCGGCCGATGCGCAGGGCCGCCTCGCCAATGCGGCGGGCCAGCTGGTAGAAGCCGATCGCGGCGGCCGGCAGCATCGGCGAAAGCAGGATGATGTCCAGCCGTTGCGTCATCTGCCGCAGGATGACATTGGCGTTGCTGTTCCAGAGCAGATGCAGGAAGCCGGGATTCTCGGCCAGCGCGCCGCGGGGCCGGACCCTTTCGAGCCGGTGGCCGTGGCGGCGCATCTCGCGCAGGGCCATGGCCATGGGCAGCAACCCATCGGCCAGCGTGACCAGCACCAGGATCAGCACGAAGGTCCACAAGCCCGCCCCGGCAAGCCAGGCCAGGGCGATCAGCGCCATGCGCAAAAGCGCTGTCGCCGCATCGGTCACCGCCAGCACGTCGAAGCGGTCATAGATCCGCAGGGCGCCGATACCGGTGGGGCGCAGCGCCAGGATCTGCGCGGCCGATGCCACCGCCAGCATCAGCGCGCCGTCCCCGGGCGGCATTCCCATCCACGGTGCCGCAACGGCGGCCAGCAGGATCGCGACGCCCCCCGCCAGAAGCCCGCCCGCCAGATCGGCCCACAGCGACAGCGTCATCAGCCGTCCGAACCGTCCGCTGTCGCCCTGTTCCAGCGCCTGCGTTCCGTAGAACACCGTGGCCTGCCAGGGTTCCAGATGCAGAAGACGCGACAGCAGCCGCGTATAGGCCTCGATCATCGCCAGATAGCCAAGCGCCGCCGGGCCAAGGCTGCGCGCCGTCAGCCCCAGGGAAACCAGCCCCAGGACCGAGATCCCCGCCTGCGAGCTGAAGATCCAGGCAAGGTTCTTGCCAAGCCGCCGCAGCAGCGTTGAGGAGGGCGCAAGGACCGGCGTGTCGGGCGCGCTCACGGCCGTGTCGCCTCCCGGTCGCCGGCAAGCAGGGCAAGCCAGGTTTCGACCTGCGACAGGCCGCTGCCGTCATTCATCGCCCAGATGTCATCGGGTTTCTGCGGATCCAGGCCGTTGGCGGCCTCGTAGTCATCAGGCAGGCCGTCGCCGTCGGCATCGGGGGCAGGCTCGCGCACCACCGGGTCCGGCCAGCCCTTCACCTCGTCCGGGTGGTCGATCACCTTGCCCTGGCAGCGGGCCAGGTTGCGCAGCGCGCGCTTGTCCAACTCGTCGCGGTGGCTGCGGTCGGGCAGGGCATCGCCCACGGTCGCGGGCAGTTCCTCGGTCAGGCTGTCGGGGGCAAGGACTGGTGCCGACAAGGGCGACCCGTTGCGCACCTCGTGGACCACCGCTTCCGCATCCAGGATCGTCAGGGGCTGTCCGCCCTTGCAGTGGCGCGAGGCGTTCTGTTCCGCGATGACCGAGATCGATTTGCCCGGCTCCCAGTCGAAGACCTGCACCGCCTCGGGCGGCGGGTTGACCGTCGAGGGACCGGCCAGCGCCAGGTTGCCGACATAGCTGATGCTTGCATCCCCGGCCAGGTCGTAGAATTCGCCGAACTGGCTGATCGGGTCGTAGAAGATGTTGCTGATCACCTCGACCGGGCCGATCGTGGTGGCCTTCACATCGGGGTTGCGGTCGCGATGATGGGCAAAGATGTTGCGCCACAGGGTGATCCGGCCGCAGTCATAGCCGCGCCCTTCGGTCGAACAGATCAGCGCCCCCTTGGAATGCCGCCCGTCGGGATGGTTGGCCTTGTCCAGGCTGAAGGCCAGCAGGCTGTCGGCCAGCGTGATGTCCGAGGCGACAGCGCCCGAAACATGGACGTTGAAGGTCTCATCCGGGGCAAAGGCCATCGACAGGTTGCCCAGATAGACGCGGCTGGCATTCTCGACCGTCAGGGCATCGACGGTGTTGCCCTTGCCCGCGCCCGTGCCCGGCCGCAGCTTCAGGAAGCGGATGACCACGTCATGCGCGTTCTTGACGATGAGGGGGCTGTGACCGGCCTTTCCCAGCTTGATCTGGATGCCGCTGCCCGGCGCGGTCTGGCCGGCGATATAGACCTGGGATCCCACCATGATGGGGCTGTCCAGCTCGATCGTGCCGTTCACCCGGAAGACGCAGATCCGCGGGCCCGTGCCGTCTTCGGCGCAGTCGCGCAGGCTGCCCTTGCCGGTGTCGGCCAGGGTCGTCACGGGGATCAGCTTGCCCCCGCGCCAGCCCGTGGCCACCGCGCCAAAGCCCGCCGCGCCCGGAAAGGCCCTGTCCTGCGTCCCCGCCTGTCCCGCGCCAAGGCCCAGCATCAGGCACAGGCCCGCCGCCGCAAGTCGGCGCGCAGGGTCAGTAAGTGCGGCCAGATCCGACATGATCCGCTATTCCCCCGCGATTGTGTTCGACTGAATTGATGACGGTCCCGACCACGTTGACGCCGCTGACGATCAGGCGCTCGACCGCGGCGGCAAGCGCGCGGGCGCTGGTCTTGCCCATGCTGACGACGACCAGCGCCTCGTCGGCAAGGCCGCCCAGCCGGCCCGTATCGGCCGACAGCATCGCGGGCGGCGTGTCGAAGATGATCAGGTCGTATTCCTCGCGCAGGGGCTTGAGGATCCTGTCCCCGAACTGGTCGATCAGGCGCGGGGTCCAGCGGTCCGCGATATTGACCGCCAGCAGCGACAGGCTGTGGCCGTCCTCCACGGGCTGGATGGCCTTGGCCAGCGACAGACGGCCCGTCAGCAGATCCTCGACATCGACGCGATGGCCGGCAACGCCCAGAAGGCGCAGGGTTTCCGGGCGGCGCTGGTCCAGATCGACCAGCAGCACCCCCAGGCCGTCCCGCGCCGCCGTCACCGCAAGCGAGGCCGCGACCGTCGATTTCCCTTCTCGCGGCATGGGCGAGGTCACCATCAGCACGCGCTTGCCGCGATGGCCGCTGGAATTGAACAGGATGGTCAGAAGCGCGCGCAGCGATTCCGCGAAGGAACTGAAGCGCGGGATCATCAGGACCCATCCCGGCATCCGCAGCTGCATCGCGCCCCGCGACCTGATGCGCGGAATGTTGCCCAGGTTGGGCAGGCCGGTGATCTCCCGCGCCTGCTCGCTGGTCCAGACCTGCCTGCTTATCGAGTTCAGCAGAAGCCCCACCAGGAAGGCCAGGATGAAGGATCCGGCAAAGGCCACGGCAAGCGTCGCGGGCCGGTTCGGAGAGGACGGCTGGGTCGGAAGCTCGGCCATGGTGACCTGGCGGGCGCTCTGGGGCACAAGCTCCAGCTGCGGTTCAAGCTCGTTCAGGCGCTCGGTCGCTGTCTGATAGCGGGTGGCCAGCAGGTCCACGACGCGTTCCTGACGCTTGCGGGCCAGTTCGGCCCGGGTGCGGGTGGCCAGCTGTTCCTCGAACTGGTCCAGGGTTTCCTGCCTGCGGGCGACCTCCTCTGCATTGCCCGGCTCGCTTTTCAGGACCGCGATGATGTCGGCGGCGTTGTTGCGCCCCGCCAGCAGCCGCGTCGGCAGGCTGACATCGTCCAGGTTGTTGGTGCGGATGATCTCGCCCAGGGCCTGCTCGGCCTCCGACAGGCTCTGGCCCAGCTGATCGACGCGGTTGCGCAGGAAGCTGACCCAGGTTTCCAGCTGCGCCAGGTCGTCGCGCGACGACCGCGCGATATAGGTCTTGACCACGGTGTTGGCGATGCCGGCGGCCATTTCAGGGGAATTGGCGGTGGCGGTCACGTTCAGCACCAGGCTCTCGCCCGTCCGGAAGATGGTGTAGGAGGCCAGCAGCTTGTCCACCACGAAGGCCTTCTGTTCCGGCGTCAGACTGTCGGGATCGGCCTCGCCGATGAAGGTCGCGTCCTGGAACAGGTCCAGCGATTCGGCGACGCTGGCCGCGAAATCGCGCGAGCGCAGGATGTCGATCTCGGTCTGGACGCGGGCCGAGGTCACGTCGAAGGCCTCGAGCTGCGAATTGGCCCGGCTGACCCGCGTCTCGGACACGGTCAGCGCCATGGCCGAGGTCGAGGTATAGCTGTCGGGGGTGCGCATCAGCAGCGCCGCCGCGGCCCCCATGACCAGGATGATGACGCTCAGCATGGGCCAGAACTGGCGGCGGATCAGCCAGCCAAGATCGGCAAGGCCGATCCGCGATCCGGATGCAACCGCGGCCGGCGGCGTCGGGGTGATGAAGGGCCGTTCCATCGTCATGTCGGAACCTCGGACAGGGTGGACAGGCGATGTGCCGTGGCCGCGCGATAGGCCTTGGCGTGATCGCTGGTATAGACATCCAGGGAAAGCTGCGCTTCGACCCTTTGCCGGGCCTCGCGGCCGATCTGGCGGCGATCCTCGGGGGGGAGGGCCAGCACGCGGGCCATCGCGTCGGCCAGGGCCTGGGGCTGCGCGGGCGGCACCACCAGCCGCGCATCGCCCACCATCCAGGCGCAGTCGCCCATGTCGGTCGTGACGCAGGGCACGCAGGATGCCATCGCCTCGCCCAGGGCCAGCGACTGCGCCTCGCCCCAGGCCGAGGACAGCACGAAGAGGTCGAGCCCCGGCATCAGTTGCGGGATGTCGTCCCGGGCGGGCAGGGTGGTCAGGTGGGCGGCGATGCCAAGGCGCCGGGCCTCGGCCTCGGCGGGGCCGCCGGCATGGCCGTTGCCGATCAGGACAAGATGCACGTCCAGGTCCCGCTCGCGCAGCAGCGCGACCGCCCGCACCAGCGAGACATGGTCCTTCATCGGGTGGGCGCGGGCGACATTGCCGACCAGCAGGCTGTCCGGACCGATGCCGCACAGCGAGCGCAGCCGACCGGCGGCCTGGGGGTCGGGGCGGAATTCCCCGCAGTCGATGGCATTGGGAATCAGAACATCGTTCCGGTCGGAAAACCCGATTCGCCGATGCTGCTGGCGCGCGGCCTGCGAGCAATAGGTAATATGGTCTACTGCCGGAGACATTCTCGCCATGATTCGCAGAATCACGCGGGTTGCTGGTTTTTCATTTCCAAGATCGGCCAGGGAATGGTGAATGCCCCAGACCAGTGCCGGTTTATGGTGCATCAATTTGCGCGCAAGAGTTGAAACCAGGCAGCCGTGATACATCCAGCCGTGGACAAGATCGGGCCGGCTCCGGTCAAGATGCCGCGCCAACCGCAGCACCGCCGCCGGGGCCGAGGCCAGATTGCGCATTCCAAGCGTGGAAACCGACACCCCCAGTTCCGAAATCCTTTCGGAAACGGGGCCGTGCGGCAAAAGCGAAATTACATGGTGATCAAGGCCCTTGTCACCCAGGGCGCGCAAATAACGGTAAAGCATGATTTCAGCCCCACCAACATTCGTACCGGTAACAACATGCGTAACAAACGCCATCTTCACAAAACCCAGTTCAACCGCAGCTTCGGGGCCGTCCGGAAATCTTTACCGACCCCATACTATCGCTAAATTGTTGCATGGCGATAAAAAAAATGCCTATCCTTGAAAATGTAGAGCCGAAAGTTCTCTTGGTTGTATCGGTTGGTCATGAGTCGCCCTGTCGAATTGTTTCTTGCCTCCATTCTGTTTATTGCAACCTTGCCTTTTCAGGGGATTACCTGGATTCTCATATGCCTGCGGATCGGCAGGCCGGTGTTCTTCCGGCAGGTCAGGCAGGGCCGGAGCGCGCGGCCCTTCACCATCGTCAAGTTTCGCACCATGACCGAGGAGCGCGGGCCCGACGGCAGGCTGCTGCCCGATCACCTGCGCCAGATTCCCATGTCCAGGCTGATCCGCCGGCTGCGGCTGGACGAGCTGCCGCAGCTTGTGCTGATCCTGCGCGGCGACATGGCGCTGGTGGGGCCGCGGCCCCTGCTGCCCGAAACCATCGCAGGCTTCGGAGAGGCAGGCCGCCGCCGCTGCATGGTCGCGCCGGGCCTGACAGGCTGGGCGCAGGTCAGCGGCAACACCCGCCTGGATGATGCGCAGAAGCTGGCCCTGGACCTGTGGTATGTGGACCACCGCTCGACCATGCTGGACCTGCGCATCCTGGTCGAGACCGTCGCCGTGGCGCTGCGGGGCGAACATCCGCATCCCGAGAGGCTTTCTGTGGCGCAGCAATGGCTCGCCGCGCAGGGGATCCCCGCATGAGAACAGTCTTTGTTGGCGCCGTCGAGGGCTCGGCACGCGCGCTTGACGGGCTTTGCGCGGCCGGACATGCGCCGGTCCTGGTGATGACGCTGCCGCTGGATCGTGCCGCGAATCATTCGGACTTTGCCGACCTGCGGCCGATCGCCGCCCGCCATGGCATTCCCGTTCATGAAACCGCCCGCAGCAATGCGCCCGACACGCTTGCGGCCCTGCGCGCCGCCGCGCCCGACCTGGCGCTGGTGATCGGCTGGTCGCAGCTGTGCGGGGCGGAATTCCGCGCCATCCCCGCCCTGGGCTGCATCGGCTTCCATCCCTCGGCCCTGCCGCGGATGCGGGGACGCGGCGTGATCCCCTGGCAGATCCTCTGCGGCGAAACGCAGGGCGGCGCCACGCTGTTGTGGCTGGACGAGGGCACCGACAGCGGCGACATCGCCGCGCAGGCGCTGTTCCCGATCGACGCCGGCCGGGACACCGCGCGCAGCCTGTATGACCGGGCCGTAGGCGCGATGGTGCCGCTGGTGATCGACCTGATGGGGCGGCTGGAACGCGGCGAACGGCCCCGGACCGTGCAGGACCACGACCTTGCCACGCTCTGCGCCAAACGCGAGCCGCAGGACGGGATGATCGACTGGACGGCGCCCGCAGCGCAGATCGAGCGGCTGATCCGCGCCGTCTCGCCGCCCTATCCGGCCGCCTTCACCTTTGACGATACGGGCCGGCGCTGCATCCGCGCGGCCCGCCTTTCCGCGCGCGAAGGATATCACATCGGCCTGCCCGGCCAGGTTCAGGCGGTCGGCCACGCGGTCACCGTGCTCTGCGGCGACGGGCGCTGCCTGGACCTGCTGGATTACGACGGCCCGATGCCAAAGATTCACGCCCGCTTTCGGAGTGGCCCATGCCCTTGATCGATCTTGCCGCAGCAGGCCCTGTCCTGATCATCGCCCCCCACCCCGATGACGAGGTTCTGGGCGTCGGCGGCACCATGGCCCGGCTGGCCGACGAAGGCGCCCCCGTCCATGTCGCCGTGCTGACCGCCGGCCGCCCGCCGCGCTTCGACGCCCGTCAGGTCGGCACCGTCCGGGACGAGGCGCGACAGGCCCACCAGACGCTTGGCGTGGCCGAGACGCATTGGCTGGACCTGCCCGCCGCCGCGCTGGACACCGTGTCCCATGCCGAGGCGAATGACAGCCTTGGCGCCCTGGTGCGCCGGATCGACCCGGCGACGATCTTCCTGCCCCATCCGGGCGACATCCATCTGGACCACCAACTGGCCTTCCTGTCCGGGATGGTGGCCTCGCGTCCGCATCAGGCGCGCTTTCCGACGGCGATCCTGGCCTACGAAACGCTGTCGGAAACCAACTGGAACGCCCCCTATCTGACGCCCGCCTTTCTGCCGAACTGCTTCGTGGACATCTCGGCCACCATCGACCGCAAGCTGGCGGCCTTCGGGCAATTCGCATCCCAGCACCGTCCGGCCCCGCATGAACGGTCGGTCGAAACCATCCGCGCGCTTGCCACGCTGCGCGGCGCGACCGTTCATCGTCCCGCCGCCGAAGCCTTTGTCGCCATCCGCCTGCTTGCATGAGGGAACACCATGGCCGCCCGCTGGCCCATTTATGACGACGAACAGATCGAGGCCGTCGCGGCCGTGCTGCGCTCGGGCCGGGTCAATGCCTGGACCGGCCCGGATGTGACCGCATTCGAGCAGGCCTATGTGCAGGCCACCGGCGCGCGCTTTGCCATCGCCATGGCCAATGGCAGCGTGACCATGGACGCGGCCCTTTATGCCCTGGACCTGCAGCCCGGCGACGAGGTGATCGTGACCCCGCGCAGCTTCATCAGCTCGGCCAGTTGCGTGCTTCTGGCGGGGGGCGTGCCGGTCTTTGCCGATGTCGATCCCGACAGCCAGAACATCACGCCCCGGACCATCGAGCCGCTGATCACCCCCCGCACCCGCGGCATCATCCCCGTCCATCTGGCGGGCTGGCCCTGCGACATGCCCGGCATCATGGCCCTGGCCGAACGGCATGGGCTGTGGGTGATGGAGGATTGCGCGCAGGCCCATGGCGCGATGATCGGCGACACGCATGTCGGGCGCTTCGGCACGCTGGCCTCATTGTCCTTCTGCCAGGACAAGATCATGACCACCGGCGGCGAAGGCGGCATGATCCTGACCGACGACGAGGCGCTTTACGAAAGGCTGTGGTCCTTCAAGGATCACGGCAAGTCGCGTGCCGAGACGCTGCGCCAGGATCATCCGCCGGGCTTTCGCTGGCTTCATGCCGCGGGCCCGGGCACGAACCTGCGCATGACCGGCCCCTCGGCGGCGCTTGGGCTGGTCCAGTTGCAGCGCCTGCCGGAATGGCGCGCGATCCGCACGCGCAACGCGATGATCCTGGCGGACGCCTTTGCCGCGCTGCCCGGCCTGCGGGTGCCCTTGCCCGAGGCGGGGCTGACCCATGCCTATTACCGCTTCTATGCCTTCCTGCGCCCGGAACGGCTGCGTCCCGGCTGGACGCGCCAGCGCATCCTCGACAGCCTGGCCGAGCGGGGGCTGACCGCCTTCAGCGGAAGCTGCTCCGAGATTTATCGCGAAGGGACATTCGCCTCGCGCAATATCGGACCGGCGGCGCCCCTGCCGGTCGCCCAGGCCCTGGGGGAAACCAGCCTTGCCTTCCTGGTCGATCCCAGCTGGTCGGCCCCGGACATGCACGACATGGCCCAGGGCGTCGCCGAGGTGCTGGACCAGGCGAATGCCTGAGCCTGCGGTCACGCGGGGGCCGCCCAGACCCGGCCCGCCGGAACGGGGCATGGGCCAGGTGCAAGCCTTTCCCGTTCCGCCGGCAGGACTTGCCAGGCGGCTTGCCGCGCTGGACCAGTTCCGGGGTCTCGCGATCCTGATGATCGTGTTTCTGCATTCGGGGCGAACCTATTTCTTCCGCGGCGGCCACCCGCTGGAGGACGATTCGAACGCCGTCTTCGCGTTGAACGACACCCTGTTCCACAATGCGACTGTCTATTTCACCATGATTTCGGGGATCGTCTATGCCCACGCGCTGTGGCGGAAGGGGCGGTGGAAATTCCTGTCGGGGCGCATCCGCAATGTCCTGCTGCCCTATGTCGTCGTCTCGGTCGGGCTGACGCTGCTCGTGGCCTGGGCGGGACGGAGCCATGACAGCGCCCGGACCCTGCCGGGCCAGATCGTCCACAACGTGCTGTTCGGAGAGGCGATCTATGTCCTGTGGTATATCCCGGTCATCCTGTTCCTGTATCTGATAAGCCCGCTGCTGCTGTGGATCGTGCGGGATGCCCGGCTGCGCTGGCTGACCGTCCTGCTGTCGCTGATGCCCCTGGTCTTCTCGCGCGAGGGGACGGATCTCACGGTTTGGACCATCCTTTATTTCACCGGCGCCTATGTAGTGGCCCTGGTGATCGGATCGGATCTGGACCGCTGGATCGACTGGGCCACGCGCCGCCAGCGCCTGCTGTGGGGCATCAGCCTTGCGGCGACGGTCATCGTCTTCCTGATGTATCGCCACAATATCCTGGATGTCGGGATCACCGATCTTCGGGAAACGATGTTCTATATCCAGCGCATCGCCAGCGGCATTGCGATCGTGGCGCTGCTGGCGCGGGTGCGGCCGATCGCCAGTGCGGGGCTGAAGCGGGCGTTGTGCTGGATCGCGGACATGGCCTTCGCCGTGTATTTCCTGCACGCCCTGATCATCCGCATCATCCTGAAGGGGCTTCGGGTGATCCTGGGCGACGACGGGATGATGGCATACCCGCTGCTGGCCATTCCGGTGATCTTTGTCCTGTCGCTTGGCCTTTGCTGCCTTCTGGTCGTCACGGTCCGGGTGGTCGCGGGCAGATATTCACGGCTTCTGATCGGAGCCTGACATGACCCGAGGGAGGGGGACCGCATGAAGCGCATCGTCTTGACCGGGGCAACCGGGTTTGCGGGCGGCGAGGTTGCAAGGCAGGCTGTCGCCGCGGGGATCGAGGTCATCGCTCCCGTCCGGCCCGGCCCGCGCCGCGAGATGCTGGCCGCCACCCTGCCGCAACTGGATCTTGTTCCCATCCAGCCGGGCCTTTCCGCCCTGCGCGACAGGATCGAAGACCGGCCGCCCGATGCGGTGATCCATCTTGCCGCAAGCTATCTGCCCGATACCGCGGCCGGTGCGGCGGAACGGATGATCGAGGCCAATATCGGTTTCGGCACCGCCCTGCTGGAATTGCTGCTGCCGACGCCCTGCCGTGTCTTCGTCGCGGCCGGCAGCCAATGGCAGCACGCCGCGGAAACCGAGGATTACGTTCCCAACGGGCTTTATGCGGCCACCAAGCAGGCCTTTGGCGACATCCTGGCCCATTACGCCCTGCGCTTCGGCTTTCGCACCATGGTTCTCAAGGTCGCCGACAGCTATGGCCCGAACGACAGGCGCGGCCGGCTGGTCAGCCAGCTGGTCGAGTGCCATCGCACCGGCCGGACCATCGACCTGTCGCCAGGCAAGCAGGAGCTTGACCTGATCCATGTCCGCGATCTGGCCGCAGGTTTCCTGGCGGCGGCCCAGGGCCTGTGGGACGGCACCCTGGACGCGTCGCAAAGCTGGGCGCTGCGGGGTGGAAATCCCCGGCAACTGCGCGAGATCGTGGCGCTGATGGAACGGGTCGCGGGGCGCCCGCTGGGGGTCCGGTTCGGGGCGCTCGATTACCTGCCGGGCACGGTGATGAGGCTGTGGCGCCAGCCGCTTCTACCCGGCTGGCAGCCCAGGGTCGCGCTCGAAGACGGTTTGCGCGATCTTCTGCTGTCCCCCGCAAGGCAGGATCTGTCATGCGCATGACAGACCTTCCCGTCGACGGCGCTCGGCTGGTCAGCCCGCCGTCCTTTGCGGATCAGCGCGGCACGTTTTCGCGGCTGTTCTGCCGGGCCTCGATGCAGGAGGCCGGGCTTCCGGTCGAGATCGCGCAGGTCAACCAATCGGCAAGCCCGGCGCCCTTCACCCTGCGCGGCCTGCACTGGCAGGCCGCCCCCCATGCCGAAGCAAAGCTGGTGACCTGCGTCGCCGGCGCGATCCATGACGTGATCGCCGATGTCCGGCCCGGATCGCCATCCTTCGGGACATGGTGCGCCGTGACCCTGACGGCGGGCGGGAACGAAGTGCTCTATGTCCCGGCAGGCTGCGCACATGGTTTCCTGACGCTGAAGCCCGACACGCAGGTCGTCTATACGACCTCGGCGCCGCATGTGCCCGCCCTTCAGCATGTCCTGCGCTGGAACGATCCCGGCTTTGCCATCGAATGGCCGGCCGTGCCGCTGGTCATGTCGGCCACCGATCGCGATGCGCCGGATTGGGTCGGCCGGGTGACGGCGCGGGCAGCCGCGATCAGTGCGTGCCCTGCGCATCCCGAGCCGCCCTGACATGAAAACGGCGAATGCCGGGCAATCATGCGCACAAATATTTTGACGCATGGCGCCCCGGAAGTCATATTGACGCAGGCGGTTGATCGGAAACCATGGTCACAAACTGCTCTTTCTTCCGGGTTTGCACGAACTGAATTCCAATGGCTGACGGACAAGATTTTCAGATCCGCGCGGCCATTCGTTCAAGATTGATCTTGTAACTGGTATGACTGGAGTGATCGGATGAAGACGGCTCTTGTTACCGGCGCGGCGGGCTTTATCGGCTATCATCTCTCTCGATTGCTGCTGGCCGAGGGATTTCGCGTCGTAGGATTGGACAATCACAACGATTATTACGATCCCCGCCTGAAGGCCGACCGGGAAAGCCTGCTGAAACGGCACCCCCATTACATGGCGGTCCGGGGCAGCGTCGAGACCGGGGGCCTGCTGGCCGACATCATGGCCCGGGAACGGCCCCAGGTGGTCGTTCATCTGGCCGCCCAGGCGGGCGTGCGCTATTCCATCGACAATCCGCGCGCCTATGTCGAATCGAACCTGATCGGCACCTTCGAGCTGCTGGAGGCGGCGCGGGCGCACAAGCCCGACCATCTTCTGCTGGCCTCGACCAGTTCCGTCTACGGGGCCAATACCGAGATGCCGTATCGCGAGACGGACAAGGTCGATACCCAGGTGTCCTTCTACGCGGCGACAAAGAAATCGAACGAGGCGATGGCCCATGCCTATGCCCATCTGTTCGACATCCCGACGACCATGTTCCGCTTCTTCACGGTCTATGGCCCCTGGGGGCGCCCGGACATGGCGCCCTATCTGTTCACCTCGGCGATCCTGGAAGGGCGGCCGATCAAGGTCTTCAACCACGGGAACATGAAGCGCGACTTCACCTATGTCGAGGATCTGGTGCGCGGCATCCGCCTGCTGATGGATGTGCCGCCGACCGGCCCCGCGGTCGAGGGGGACAGCCTGTCGCCCGTCGGTCCCTGGCGGGTCATCAACATCGGCAATGGCCAGCCCGTGCCGCTTCTGGACTTCATCGCCGCCATCGAATCGGCCGCGGGCCAAGAGGCGCAAAAGGTCCTGCTGCCGATGCAGCCCGGCGACGTGATGGCCACCTGGGCCGACAACAGTCTGCTGCGCCGCCTGACCGGCTATGCCCCCCAAACATCCGTCGATGAGGGCGTCCGGGCCTATGTCGAATGGTTCAAGGATTATCATCGGACGCCCGTGCCCCTCCACAAGGGCAAGACCGCGGCGGGCCGTTGATCGCGGCCGCTTTCGGCCATTTCGACCAGCGAAGCCCGCATCCGGGCTGGGTCCTGCGGATGCGGGCGCCGCCAGATACAGGATGACGCAGATGCCGCATGCCGCGGCACGTGTCGCAAAGGCAAGGAAGCCGTCGGAGCTGCCAGGGCGGGGCGTTCCACACGGGCGCCGGGGATGACCCCCCTTCGTCCATCTCGTTCATGCCGCGCCTGCCTGGTTGCCGGATGTGACGGCATCGCGCCCCCCGATTGTCCCGGCGCGGGAACTTCCGGTCCGTTCGGGCGCTTGCAGCCAGAGAACGACAAAGGGACGGTCCTGCATGACGCGCATCGGATACCACTGCTCGCACGAACAATACGCCCCCCGCGCCTTGCGGGATCTGGCGCGCCTGGCCGAAGAGGCGGGCTTTGCCGCGATCAAATGCTCGGACCACATCCAGCCCTGGAGCGAACGTCAGGGCCATTCCGGCCATGCCTGGGTCTGGCTGGGCGCCGCCATGCAGGCGACAACCGTGCCCTTCGGCAATATCGCGGCGCCCGGCTATCGCTATCACCCGGCGGTGATGGCTCAGGCGGCGGCGACGCTGGGGCAGATGTTTCCGGGCCGCTTCTGGCTGGCCTTGGGGACGGGCGAGGCGCTGAACGAGGCCATGACCGGCCAGCCCTGGCCCGACAAGCCCGAGCGCAACGCGCGGCTGAAGGAATGCTTCGACGTGATGCACGCCCTGCTGCGGGGCGAAACCGTGACGCATCGCGGCCGCGTCACCGCGGTCGAGGCGCGGCTGTGGTCGCTGCCCGACACCCCGCCGCCCCTGTTCGGCGCGGCCGCGACCGCCGAAACGGCGCGTTTCCTGGGGGGCTGGGCCGAGGGGCTGCTGACCCTTGGCGGCGATCCGGCCAATGTCGCCAAGGTCATCGACGCCTTCCGCGAGGGCGGCGGCGCGGGCAAGCCCGTCCATATCCAGCACACCATCTCTTGGGCCGCCACCCATGACGAGGCGATGGCGAGTGCGCTGGACCAATGGGCGCCCGTCGCGATCGGCGGAGAGATCAACTGGGACATTCGCCGCCCGTCGGATTTCGATCTTCTGGGCCAGTTCGTGGACAAGGATCAGATCGGCCGGTCGGTAAGCGTGTCCGCCGATCCGGGCAAGCATCGCGCCGACCTGCAGGCCTTCGCCGAACTGGGCGCCGACGTGGTCTTTGTCCACAATGTCGGACGCAACCAGGAGGAATTCATCGACATGGCCGCGCGGGAGCTGGTGGGGTGATGCCCCGTCCCATAACTGCGCGACGCCCGGCGTGGTGGGGTTTCGCCCCACCACGCCCCTACAGCCTGTCGCGCCAGCGGTTCACCAAGGGATAGCGGCGGTCCAGCCAGAAGGCCCTTGTCGAGATGCGCGGACCGGGGGCGGCCTGATACCGCTTCCATTCGCTGCCATAAAGCAGCCTTTCGACCTTGGTCACCGTATCGGCATCGAAGCCCTGTTCCACCAGATCGCGCAGCGACAGGTCCTTTTCGACCAGCCCTTCCAGGATCGCGTCCAGAACCTCGTAGGGGGGCAGCGAATCCTCGTCCTTCTGGTCGGGCCGCAGCTCGGCCGAGGGCGGCTTGGCGATGATCCGGGGCGGGATCACCTCGCCCGCCGGTCCCATCATCCAGTCGCGGTGATTGGCGTTGCGCCAGCGGCAGGTCTGGAACACGCGGGTCTTGTAGAGATCCTTGATCGGGTTATAGCCGCCCGCCATGTCGCCATAGATCGTGGCATAGCCCACGCCGACCTCGGACTTGTTGCCGGTGGTCAGCAGCATCTCGTTGAACTTGTTGGAAAGGGCCATCAGCATCAGTCCGCGCAGGCGGGACTGGATGTTTTCCTCGGTGATGCCGGGCTGCGTGCCGGCCATCAGATGCGCCAGGGCGCTGCCGACCGCGTCGCGCGCGCCCTCGATATGGACGGTGTCCAGCCGCGCGCCAAGCCGGGCGGCGCAATCGGCCGCGTCGTCCAGGCTGGCCTGCGAGGTGTATTCGCTGGGCAGCATCACGCAACGCACGTTCTGCGGGCCGATCGCGTCGGCGGCGATGGTGGCGACAAGCGCGGAATCGATGCCGCCCGACATGCCCAGGACGACCTTTCCGAAACCGGACTTGCGCAGGTATTCGCGCAGGCCCAGCATCATGGCCTGGTAATCCTGTTCCCATTCGTCGGGCTGGGGCGCCATCAGGCCCGGCTCGGCCCGCCAGCCGTCATCGGTCAGCGAGAAGTCCACATGGGCCAGCATCTCCTGGAAGGGCGGCAGTTGGACGACCTTGTGCCCGCCGGGGTTCAGCACGAAGCTGGCGCCGTCGTAAAGCTGGTCGTCCTGGCCGCCCGCCATGTTGACATAGACCAGCGGCAGCCCGGTTTCCACCACGCGGCCGACCATGTGGCCCATGCGCAGGTCCAGCTTGTTGCGGTGATAGGGCGATCCGTTGGGCACCACCAGGATCTCGGCCCCCGTTTCGGCCAGGGTCTCGGCCACGTCGGGGGACCAGCCGTCCTCGCAGATGGGCGATCCGATGCGGGCGCCCGCGACCGGATAGGGGCCGCTGATCGGGCCGGAATCGAACAAGCGCAATTCGTCGAACAGCTGCTTGTGGGGCAGCCGGTGCTTCAGCACGCGGGCGACCAGCGCGCCGTCCTTGAAGACCCAGTAGGCGTTGTACAGCCTGTCGCCGTCCCGCCAGGGGCCGCCGATGCCCAGCGTCGGACCGCCCACGCAGAAAGCCGCAAGGTCAAGGATCTCCTCCTCGGCCTGGCGGATGAAGGCGGGCTTCAGCACCAGATCCTGGGTCTGGTATCCGGTGATGAACATCTCGGGCAGGGCCAGCATGTCGGCGCCGGCGGCCCTCGCGCCCTCCCATGCCTGGCGTGCCTTGTCCGCATTGCCCTGCAGATCGCCCACGGTGGCGTTCAACTGGCCGATGGTCAGGCGGAAGCGGTTGGTCATGGGTAGCGGCCCTTTTTCTTTCGGCCCCGTGATAGGCGACAGGATGCAAAAGGAAAAGTCGGGCTTTGCGCGCAGGGTCCGCTGCGCTAGACCATGGGCAAAAGACGAAGGGCAAGTGGCGATGAAGGCGGCAAGTTGGGTGGCTGTGCTGGCGCTGGTGGCGGGAACCACCGCCGCGGATGCGCAGGTCGTCACAAAGCAATACGACGATGGCGGCGTCTACGAGGGCACCTTCCGCAACGGCCGCCAGCACGGACATGGCATCTATACCCTGCCCAACGGTTATCGCTACGAGGGCGACTGGGTCGAGGGCGAGATCCTGGGCCAGGGCAAGGCCACCTTCCCGAACGGTTCCGTTTATGAAGGCCAGTTCGCCGAGGGCAAGCCCAACGGCACGGGCAAGATCACCTATGCCGATGGCGGCACCTATGAAGGCGATTGGGTCGCGGGCGAGATCACCGGCAAGGGTGTGGCGCGCTATGCCAACGGGTCGGTCTATACCGGCGATTTCGTCAAGGGCCTGCACCAGGGCAAGGGCGTGCTGACCCAGCCCAACGGCTATCGCTACGAAGGCGACTGGAACGCGGGCGTCAAGGAAGGCCAGGGCAAGATCACCTATCCCGATGGCGCGGTCTACGAAGGCGGGATGCTGGCCGGGCAGCGCGCGGGCAAGGGCAAGCTGACCATGGCCGACGGGCTGGTCTATGACGGCATCTGGTCGGCAGGGCAGATGTCGGGCACGGGCGTGCTGGTCCAGGGCTCGGGCGACCGCTACGAAGGCCAGATGCTGAACGGCAAGCGCGAAGGGCAGGGCGTCGCCACCTATGCCAATGGCGATGTCTATGACGGCGCCTTCAAGGCCGACCGCCGCCACGGGCAGGGCACCTTCACCGGCACTGACGGCTATGTCTATACCGGCGCTTGGGTCGAGGGCCGGATGGAGGGCGAGGGCCAGATCACCTATCCCGACGGGTCCGTTTATACCGGCCAGATGAAGGCCGACCGCCCCGACGGCACGGGCACCATCACCTATCCCGACGGCGCCAGCTATTCCGGCCAATGGAAGGCCGGCGTGATCGAGGGCGAGGGCAAGGCCACCTATGCCAATGGCATGGTCTACGAGGGCGGCTTCAGGAACGCCCGCAACCACGGCCAGGGCCGGATGACCTATCCCGACGGCTATGTCTATACCGGCGCTTGGTCCGACGGCCAGCGCCATGGCGAGGGGCAGGCGACCTATCCCGACGGCACCGTCTATACCGGCGGCTTCGCGAACGGCTTGCGCGAAGGGCAGGGCAAGCTGACCACGCCCGACGGCTTTGTCTACGAAGGCGGCTGGAAGGCCGGAGAGATCGACGGCACCGGCGTTGCGACCTATGCCAGCGGCGACCGCTACGAGGGCAGCTTCGTCGCGGGCAAGCGGCAGGGCCAGGGCGTCATGCGCTATGCCAGCGGAGAGGTCGCGTCCGGCCAATGGGACCAGAACCGGCTGGTCGAAAGCGGCCCCGCCCCCCAGGGCGAAGGCGCACAAACGCCCGCCATGCCCGGCGAGGCGCCGACCCCGTAGAGTGCGTGTTCACATGCGCCGCCGCGTTTCAGCCGAACTTTACAGACCGGAATGTTCCTGTAATGTTCCGGCATGCCCGACCTTGACCTGCCAGCCCGACAAACCGCCCCCTTTCCCCTGCGCCCCGCCCGGATGCACGAGGCCGAAGGGGCGGGCCGCCGTATCTTCGCGCTTTATCAGGCGATGCATCATCCGGGGCCGCTGTTCTGGATCCTGCGCGCCCATGAACGCGGGCTGCCCTTCCTGTGGGGCCTGCCACCCGGCATCGCGGACAGGCTGTATCTGGTCCTTGCGGCGGCCGAGACGGACCTGCTCTGGGCGGCCGAGGAAACGCTGCGCAGCCCCGCCGTGGGTCTTGTGGTGGCCGAGCCGCAGGAGCACCTGTCCCTGACCGCAGGCCGCCGCCTGCAGCTTGCGGCCGAGTCGGGGCACACCACCGCGATCATGCTGATCCGGCAGGGTGCGGGGTCGAATGCCGCGGAAACGCGTTGGCATTGCCGGCCGCTGCTGTCGCCGCGCGGGCAGGTGCTGCACGAATGGCACCTGCTGCGCGACAAGCGCGGGGCGCCAAAGGCCTGGGTTCTGGACTGGGACGGCAGGGGCCGGCATGTTGCCGTCCTATCCGAGGCGATGGCGGACCTTTAGGCAGGGGGCTTTTGCCCTGGCACAAATATCCCTTTGGGGAAGCCGCCTGGACGGCGGCGGGGGCAGACAGCCCCCCGCGCCTTTTCAGCGAACCTGCAGGTTGATCGGCAACTGGAAGCCATAGCTTGCATCCGTCAGTTCGGCGGGCGCGCGGGGACAGCGCCCGGCGCGCTGCGCCGCCTGCACCGCAGCCTGGTCCAGCGCAGGATTGCCGGACGATCCCTGGATGCCCACCCCCTGGATGGACCCATTGCGGGAAACCGACAGGTTCAGGGTCACCCGGCCCCCTTCGCGCACCCCGCGCGGGGCGGATGCGCGGCGGCTGATGCAGGACCGGATCTGGCCGCCCCACTGAGACATCAGGCTGGCCTTCTGCTGCGGGCTTGGACCGGTTGCGCCGCTGCCGCCTGCCCCCTGTGGCGCGCGGCGTGCCTGCTGCTGCGCAGGCTGCTCCTGCCGGCGAGGTTCGGCCTGCCGCTGCGGTTCCGGCTGGGGGCGTTCGCGACGCGGTTCGGCCTGGCGCTGCGGCTCTGGCTCGGGCTCGCGTTCGGGGCGGCGCTGCGGCCGGGCCGAGCTGTTCAGCGCCACCTCGGGCGGGGTTTCCAGTTCCGGCGGCGCGGGCGGGAACAGTTCGGCCATGTCCTCCAGCGGTTCCAGTTCCGGCAGGGGCGGCAGGTCCAGCGGCTCGGCCACCTCCTCGGGTGCCGGTTCGGGCTCTGGCTCTGGTTCGGGCTGGGGCTCCGGCTCGACGGGTTCTTCGGCGGCATCGTCGACCGGCTCCTCGGTCGGGGCGACTGATTCCTCGGCCACCTCCTCGGCGGGGGCCAGATCGACGAAGACGGGTTCGGGCAGGCCCGGCGGGGCGGCGGCCTCGGCCTGGCGCATGATCCACAGCGCACCGCCCAGATGCAGCGCCAGCACCAGGGCCGAGGCGCCGCCCCACAGGGCGCCTTCGCGGATCACGCGGCCGGCGCGCCCGCTCATTGGCCGGGTTCCGTCGCTGCGGCGGGCGTTGCGGCAGGCGCCGGGTCCAGGCCGGGCACGGCAGGCGGCACGCCCGCCGTCGTCGCCTCGAGCCCGACAAGCGCGATCTTCAGATAGCCTGTGTCGCGCAGGGTGTTCATCACCTCCATCAGGTCGCCATAGGCGACCTCGCGGTCGGCGCGCAGGAAGATGCGCTGTTCGCGGTCGCCCTCGGTCGCCTCGGCCAGGGCGGCGGCAAGGCCGCCCGGCGCGATGTCCTGGTTGCCAAGCGCCAGCGTCAGATCGGGCTTCACGGTCACATAGACCGGCTGGTCCGGGCGCTGCGCGGGCGTGGCGTTCGACACCGGCAGATCGACATTCACATCGACCGTCGCAAGCGGCGCCGCGACCATGAAGATGATCAGCAGCACCAGCATCACGTCGATGAAGGGGGTGACGTTGATCTCGTGGTTCTCGACCAGATCATCGCCATTGTCGCGGATCCCTCCGGCCATGGCTCAGGCCCCCGGCCTGGCGGTCACGCCGCGGAAATCCAGGTCGCGGCTGACCAGCTGGCGCACGCCCGCCGCCGCATTGGCAAGGCGCAGGCGATAGCCGGTGATGCCGCGGGCGAAGACGTTGTAGATCACCACGGCGGGGATGGCGGCGACCAGGCCGATGGCGGTGGCCAGCAGCGCCTCGGCGATGCCCGGCGCCACGACGGCCAGGTTGGTGGTCTGCGATTCCGAGATGCCGATGAAGCTGTTCATGATCCCCCAGACGGTGCCGAACAGGCCCACAAAGGGCGCGGTGGACCCGATGGTGGCCAGGACGCCCGTGCCCCGGCCCATGCGGCGGCCCGCCACGGCCTCGATCCGGTCCAGCTGCGAATCCACGCGCTCCTTGACGCCGCCATCGCCCGCCACGTCCAGGGCGGGCCGGGACCGGCGGTATTCCTCGGCGGCCTGGCGGATCATCCGCGACACCGGGTCGCGCCGCCCGTTGCTGGATGCGACGGCGGCATCCAGGCTGTCCGCGCTCTGGATGCGGCGGATGCCGCCCTGTGCGGCGGCGCTTGCTCCCCACAGCTCCAGCGCCTTCACGACCAGCACCGTCCAGGTGATGACCGAGGCGAAGGCCAGCCCGATCATCACCGCCTTGACCACGATGTCGGCCGCCCAGAACATGCCCATGGGCGACAGGTCGTGGGGCAGGTTCGGGTCGTGCGCGGGCGGCGTCAGGATCGGCGCAAGCGCGTCCTGCACGGATTGCGGCAGGAATTCGGCGACAGGTGCGGGGGCGGGTTCGGGCGTTGCGGCGGCAGGATTCGGGACAGCCTGCGCAGGGGCCGCAGGAGCCTGAGGCTGGGTCTGGGCCGGCGGGGTCGCCGTATCCGGCGCGGTTTCCTGCGCATGGCCGACCGGGGCCAGCAGGCAGGCAAGCGTGACGGCAACACTCGCGCTCAGGCGCGGCAGCGGCAGGTTGGTCATGGCGTTCCTTGCTTCTTGATCCGCGACAGGCGGGCGGTTCGCAACGGGGCCGGGAATCTGAAGAAGGCGATACCCGGACCCGCAAGTTTGCGTCGGGTATTCAGCAGCCATGTAAAATTGTCAACTATTCAGATAGCTCTGTGCGGCCTTCAAGCGCTCCAATAGGCTGCCAGATGGGCGCGGGACTTGCCGATGCCCAGATCCTCGACGATCGCGGCTTTCAGGGATGCCAGTCGCCTGCGTTCGGTGGCCAGCCAGATTCGATCGGCCCCGGTGCCGTCACGGCGCAGGCGGTGGGCCAGCGCGGCCTCGCCGCCCGGGGCGTGAAGGACGCGGATCCCCGGATGAGGGGGCAGCGGATAATCCGCCCGCGCGCCGAACAGATGGCATTCCCCGGTCGTGCCGGGGCTGGCGGCTTCCAGCATGCGGGCCAGGGCGGGATAGGCCGTTTCGTCCCCGCCGATCAGCAGGCTTGCCCCTTGCACCACGCCACCGCCGCCCGGTCCGGTCAGCCCGACGGGCGTGCCGGGCACTGCCGCGCGGGCAAAGTCGCAGGCCCGGCCGCCATCATGGATGAAGATGTCGGTTTCCAGCCAGCCTGCCGCCGGGTCGATATGGCACACCGTATAGGCGGGGCGGTGCAGGGCCGCGGCGCCCTTGGGCCAGAGGGTCTGGCCGTCCTCGCCGATCACGGGCCAGGCGGGCTTCGTCACGCCCTGAGGCTGCAGGATCAGGCGAAAATGGATCAGCTCGCGCGCGAAACGGCCGAGGTCGCCGCCTTCCAGCCGCAGCCGCAGGAAATCCGTGCCGACCTGCGTGACCCCCGCCACGCGGGCCAGGCTGAAATTCGGCGGATAGGCCCCCGGTCGGTCCAGGGATGACCACGTGATCCGCTGGTCCGGCAGATGCTGCCCGAGGTGAAGGGTGACGGCCTCCAGAAGACTGTGAAGCCGGTCGCGCGCATGGGCGCGAACGTAAAGGATGCTGCCCGTGGGTCCGATCCTGGCGCCGAATTCGTCGCCGCCCGGCAGCTTGCACCAGGTGGACCGGCCATGCCCGTCATGCAGGTCCAGCCCGCGTTCGGCAGCCTCGGCCCGGATCAGGGCGTCGATGGCGGCGAAGGACAGATCGGGAAGGCTGGCCTGGATCTGGTAGGGGGGCAGGGGGTCGTGTCGCATGGCATCTCTCCGGGCGGACAGGACGGTCAACCCTGCCGCCGGCTGTTCTTGTAAGTCACGACTGCCCTTGCCGCCAGAGCCTGCCTGCGCCACAACCGCCCCATGACCCTTCCCCCCGCCATCATCCTTGCCGGAGGCCGCGCGACCCGCATGGGCGGGGGCGACAAATGCCTGCTGGATCTGGATGGCCGCCCGATGCTGGCCGGGATCATCGCGCGCCTGTCGCCGCAATGCGCGCCGCTGGCCCTGAACGCGAACGGCGATCCGGGCCGCTTCGCGGGTTTCGGCCTGCCCGTGCTGCCCGACAGCCTGCCGGATTTTCCGGGACCGCTGGCGGGCATCCTGGCGGGGATGGACTGGGCGGCCTCGCTGGGCGCAGGCGCGGTCATCAGCGTGGCGGGCGATACGCCGTTCTTTCCGCGCGACCTGGCGGAACGCCTTGGCGCGCAGGGCGGCGGCATCGTGCTGGCCGCCAGCCGCGACGGCGGCGGCCGGGTGACCGACCACCCCACCTTCGGGCAATGGCCGGTGGCGCTGCGGGACGAGTTGCGCGCCTTCCTGGTGTCGGGCCAGCGGCGGGTGCGGGGCTTTGCCATGGCCCATTCGGCAACCCTGGCAGTGTGGGACACGGGGGCGGTCGATCCCTTCTTCAACATCAACACCCCCGGGGATCTGGAACGGGCGCGCGGTCTCGGAACGGCTGGCGGGCCGTCGCGTTAAGACGGCAACCCTGGTCAAGATCGCAGGTCTCATGCACCGTCTTCTGCCCGTCCTTGTTCTTCTGGCGGCCCTTGCCTTTGCCGTCTCGCCCCTGCTGTCGAACGGCTTTGGCGGCTATCGGCCCGATCAGTTCCCCATCCCGCAGACCGATCCGCCGATCCAACCCGCCGGCTGGGCCTTCTCGATCTGGGGGCTGATCTTTGCCTGGCTGGTCGCGGGATCGGGCTTTGGCGCCTGGAAGCGGGCCGGGGATCCCGACTGGCAGCCGATGCGGCCCGCGTTGCTGGTCAGCCTCGTCCTTGGCGCCTTCTGGATCGAGACGGCGCATCGGACCCCCATCGGGGCGACGGTTCTGATCGTGGCGATGCTGGTGCCCGCCGTGGCGGCCTTCCTGCGCGCGGGGCGGCGCGATCCGGTCTGGCAGGTGCGGCCCGTGGCGCTTTATGCCGGTTGGCTGACAGCGGCGACGGGGGCGTCCTTCGGCATGGTGCTGGGAGGTCACGGCATCCTGTCCGAACAGGCGGCGGCGATCCTGTGCCTGCTGGGGGTGACGGCCGTGGCCGTGCTGGTCCAAAGCCGCAGGCCCGCGGAATGGGCCTATCCCGCAGGGGTCGTCTGGGCCCTGGTGGGTATCTTCGCCGCGAACCTGTCCCCCGTGAACCCGCCGGTCCTGGCCTTGTCCGGCCTGGCCGCCCTGCTTCTGGCCTATCGCGCCGCGGCCTCCTTGCGGGCGAACCCGCGATAGGCGGCCAGCGCGCGCTGCCGGCCCCGATCCAGATCGACCAGAACCGCCGGGCGGTCTTTTGGATCGAAGCTCCAGGACCGGGGCGCGGCCCGGGCAAAGTCCCTGGCCCCCTCCTCCTTCAGCCAATGGTCGCGATAAAGGCGTCTGGGGTCGAACTTGCTGCCTTGGGTTTCGGGATTGAACACCCGGAAGAAGGGCGAGGCGTCCGGCCCGCAGCCTGCCACCCATTGCCAGTTCATCGCATTGCTGGCCGCGTCCCAATCGGTCAGGCAGCGCGCGAACCGGTCGAGGCCGACCCGCCAGTCGATCATCAGGTGCTTGACCAGGAAGCTGGCCGTGATCATCCGCACGCGGTTGTGCATCCGCCCGGTCGCGAACATCTCCCGCATGCCGGCATCCACCATGGAGATGCCCGTGCGGCCCCTGCGCCAGGCCTCGGCATCCGCATTGTCGCCTTGCCATGAAAAATCATTCCATTCCTTGCGCCAGCAGGCCCGGTCCATGCCGGGCGCTTCATGGAACAGATCGCGCGCGAACTCTCGCCAGGCCAGTTCCCGCAGGAAATCCTCCAGCCCGCCCCGCCCGTGGTCCTGGGCGTTCATGGCCCGGTGCCAGATGCGCCGGGCGCTGATCTCTCCGACGGCAAGGGCGTCCGACAGCCCGGACGTGGCATCGCCAAGGGCGGGGCGGTCGCGGTCCTCGGCATAGCGTGCGGTGATGCGCTCCAGAAAGGCGTCCAGCCGGTCATGGGCTGCGGCTTCCCCGGCCTGGACATGGCGGGCGACCACCGGCCAGCCCCGGTTCATCGCCGCCCGGGCCTCGGGCCAGTCAGGCGCGTCGCTGGCAGGCCAGGTGGTGGGCAGGGACAGGCGCGGCATGGGCAGCGGTGCGGCGATATCCGTCTGGCGCAGGGCGCGCCAGAAGGGGGTGAAGACCTTGAAGCGTGTGCCGCCCTTGGTCAGCACGCTGCCGCGCGGCACCAGATCGGCCAGGGGATGCAGGTGCAGCCTTGCGCCCGCGCTTTCGACCGCGGCCCGCAGACCGTGGTCGCCGGCAAAGGGCAAGCCTTCGCTGCCATGGACGGCCACGGCGCCGGTTTCGTGGATCATCTGCGCCAGAACGGTCGCGGGATCGCCGCGCCGGACGATCAGGCGGCTGCCTTGGGCCTGCAACCCGTCCGCCAGCCCCTGCAGCGCCATGGCCTGCCGCTGGGCCGAGGCGGGATGCGCGCGGGCCTCGGCAGGGTCCAGGATCACCAGGGGAATCACCGGCCCGTCCTTGGCGGCGGCAACCAGGGCGGGGTGGTCGTCCAGCCGAAGCACCCTTCGGAACCAGCAGATGACGGTCATTGCACAGCTTTCGTTCAGTGGTCGGATCCCGCCGCGCCGGGCGGAAAGTTTGCGGGCCGCGCCATTGTCTGGCGCGATGCGGATGATATAGCTGAAATCCCTGCCCGAAAGCTGCCCCCTTGTCCGATCCTGCCACCCCGACCGGTTTTGTCTCGCTTGTCTCGGCCGGGCCGGGTGACCCCGAATTGCTGACGCTGAAGGCCGTGGACCGCCTGGCCCGGGCCGATGTGGTGCTTTACGACGATCTCGCATCGGGCCCGGTGCTGGATCATGCTGGTGCCCAGGCCGAACTGATCGCGGTCGGCAAGCGCGCGGGCCGCCCCTCGGCCCGGCAAGAGCATGTGAACGCGCTGCTGGTCGAACATGCCCTGGCCGGGCGGCGCGTGGTGCGGCTGAAATCGGGCGATGCAGGCTTCTTCGGCCGGCTGGAGGAGGAACTGCTGGCGCTTGTCGCTGCCGGCATTCCCTTCGAGATCGTGCCGGGCGTCACCTCGGCCAGTGCGGCGGCGGCGGCGGCGGGGATCCCGCTGACCCGGCGGCTGACCGCGCGGCGGGTGCAGTTCATCACCGGTGCCGATGTGACGGGCCGGCTGCCGGACGACATCCACTGGGCCGCCATTGCCGATCCGGCGGTCACCACGGTCGTCTTCATGGGCCAGCGCAGCTTTCCCGAACTGGCGGCGGGGCTTCGCGCCCACGGCATGCCGGGCGACACGCCCGCGCTGTTCGCCGAATCCGTGGGCCACCCCCACCAGCGGCTGATCCGCACCACCATCGACGATCTGGCGCAGATGCTGCAGAAATCCGACGTGGTGCAGCCCGGCCTGATCATCTATGGCCCGCTGGCCTTCGACATCTAAAGATTTCGTTAAATTCCAGATAGAAGCCGGTTGTCCGGAAGGCGCGTCTTAGGGTTCTGTTAAGCATCGGCCCCGGTGGCCTTGCAGCTGAAACGCGCATTCAACGGACAAGATGATCTCCTATCGTCACGTGGCCACCTATGGGGCCGCGCAAACCCGATGGTTGTCTGGCGTTGCGGACCTTGCCACGGCAGAGGTCGGCGGAAGCTGGATGCTGTTCGCCGTCAACGCGCGGGGCGGGGTCAGCAGCTATCGCATCAGCGATCCCCTGGCCCCCCTGGCCCAGGTCAGCGGCCAGGCCTTTCCGGCGAACCTTTCCTATCACGCTTCCCCCTCGCTGACGGTGCTGGACATGCAGTCCGGCACCCGCCTGCTGGTCGAGGGGATGTCGGGTGCGGGCGTGGCGGGGCTGTCGGTGGACGGCGCGGGCGGGCTTGGCGGCATCGCACAGCTGTTTCCCGCCCCCGTGGTCGGCGCCCACCTTTCGGCCAGCGGCGAGATGATCAGCACGCAAGGCCGGTTCCTGTTCTCGGCCAGCCAGGATTCGCTGGTGCTGAAGGTCCACAGGATCGGCAGCGACGGCAGCCTTGCGCCCGTCTCCTCCGTCAGTCTGCCGATGCCAAAGGGCGTGGCCGAGGCGTCGCTGGACAAGATCATCGCCATGACCGTCGATGGCCAGCGGCTGCTGGTCGCCATCTCGGGCCTGGGCAATTTCGTCTCGACCCATGCGATCGGGGCGGATGGCGTGCTGGGGCCGGGGGCGATGCATGTCGCGGCCCAGGGGACGGGCTATTACATCCCCTCGGACATCGCGGCCCTCCAGTTCGGGGGGCGCAGCTTCGTGGTGCTGGCGGGCGCGACCTCGTCGTCCTTGTCGGTGTTCCGGGTGGACAAGGCTGGCACGCTGACGGCGACCGACCATGTGGTGGATGAACTGACCACGCGCTTCCAGTCGGTGACGGCGCTGGCGACGGCGGTGGTGGACGGTCGCGGCTATGTGATCGCGGGCGGGGCCGATGGCGGGATCAGCCTCTTTACCCTGCTGCCCGACGGCAGGCTGCTGCATCTGGAGACCATCCTCGATACCGCCGACACGACATTGGCCAAGGTCAGCGCCATCGAGGCGCAGGTGATCGACGGCAGGATCCTGCTGCTTGTCACCTCGGACGGGGAAACGGGGGTGACGCAGCTGGTGATCGACCCCGGCGCGATCGGCACGACCGGCTTCGCCGGGGCTGGGGCTGTCACCGGATCGGCGGGTGACGACCTGCTGGTCGCGGCTGCCGCCACGACCGCCCTTCAGGGCGGTGCGGGCGACGATATCCTGGTAACGGCTGCCGCCAACATCAGGCTGACCGGCGGTGCGGGGTCGGATGTCTTCGCCCTCACCCGCTTTGACGGCCGCGTGGTGATCACCGATTACGAGCCGGGCCTGGACCGGCTGGATCTGTCGATGCTGGGCATGATCCGAAGCACCTGGCAGCTCAGCTTTGCGCCGCAATCCTGGGGGATGCGGATCGTTTATGGCAATTCGGTCCTGGAAATCCGGACCGCATCGGGCAAGGGCCTGGTGCCCACGGATTTCGGCAATGCCATGTTTCCGATCGGGCATTACTGGCTGCCCGAACTGGATCCCGTGACGGTGGATCCTTCGGACCAGCCCACCACGGTCGGCAAATGGGTCTTCGGCTCTGATGCCGCCGATCGGCTGCTGGGCGCAGGTGGCCCCGACGCGATCCACGGGGGGGCGGGCAACGATACCGTTTCGGCAGGCGCGGGGGCCGATACCGTGCATGGCCAGGCGGGCCACGACCTGCTGCGCGGCGCCGCCGGCAACGATCACCTGCTGGGCCAGGGCGGCAACGATACCCTGTTCGGGGACGAGGGGAACGACAGCCTGCAGGCCCATGACGGCAACGATCTTCTGCATGGGGGCCTTGCCGGTGACACGCTGCGCGGGGGCAGCGGCAACGACCTCCTTTATGGCGGGGCGGGGGCGGACCGCCTGTATGGAGAGGCCGGGAACGACGCCCTCTCGGGCGAGGATGACAACGACTACCTCGAGGATCTGTCGGGTGACAACGTCCTGCAGGGCGGCCGGGGAAACGACACGCTGGTCGCGGGCGCGGGCATGGACCGCCTGTGGGGAAATGATGGCAACGACCTGCTGCGCGGGAACGGGGGCAACGATCTGCTGAACGGCCTGTCAGGCAATGACATCCTGCGCGGGGGCCTGGGCAACGACCGGCTGCTGGGCGAGGGGGACGCCGATCAGCTTTTTGGCGAGGCGGGCCACGATCTGGTGGATGGCGGGCCGGGAAATGACCGGATGCATGGCGGTGCCGGAAACGACCGCCTGAATGGCGGTCTGGGACAGGACACCCTGCAGGGGCAGGATGGCCAGGACGCGCTGACCGATCTTCTGGGCAACAACCGCCTGTATGGCGAGGCGGGTAATGACACCTTGCGCGCAGGCGCGGGGATCGACTGGCTGATCGGCGGAACGGGCAACGACAGCCTGCTTGGCGGGGCAGGCAATGACCGCCTGTCTGGCGATGCAGGAAACGACCGCCTGAACGGCGAGGCTGGCCATGACGACCTGCGCGATCTGTCGGGCGACAACCTGCTTCTCGGGGGCCTGGGCAACGATACGCTGCTGGCTGGTCCGGGACGCGACACGCTGGGGGGCGGGCTTGGCGATGACGCCTTGCGGGCAGGGTCGGGCAACGACCGGCTGAACGGAGACGGCGGGAGCGACACCCTGTTCGGTGACGCCGGGAATGATGTCCTGCAGGATCTGTTGGGCAACAACATCCTGTGGGGTGGGGCGGGCAACGACACGCTGACCGCCGGGTCGGGCAACGACCGGCTGAACGGGGATGCCGGCAACGACGCGCTGCGCGGCGGCTTGGGCCAGGATGCCCTGCGCGGGGGCCTGGGCGACGATCGCCTGTGGGGCCAGCTTGGCGCCGATACGCTGTGGGGGGATGCCGGCAACGACATGCTCTGGGGCGATGGGGGCAACGATGTCCTGCTTGGCGGGCTTGGCAATGACGCGCTCCAGGGCGGGGCAGGGCTCGACCGGCTGACGGGCGATGGCGGGAACGACCTCCTGTCGGGCGGGGACGGCCGGGACACGCTGGCGGGCGGCGCGGGCAGGGATACGCTGGTCGGCGGGACCGGGGCCGACCTGCTGACGGGCGGGACCGAGGCCGATGTCTTCCGCTTCCTGTCTCGCGCCGACAGCCCCCAAAGCCTGGCCGACGTGATCCCCGATTTCACCGCCGGGATCGACGACCTGGACCTGAGCGCCCTGAGGCTTGGCTTTGTCGACGATGCCGCCTTCAGCGCCGCCCGTCAGCTCCGCTGGCAACATGTCGGCAATGAAACGCGCGTCATGGCGGATCTGGACGGCGACGGGCAGGCCGATTTCCTTTTGCGGCTTCTGGGCCGCATCGACCTCGACCGCGATGACTTCCTGCTGTGATGCCTCAGGCCCGCGACAAGCGCCCCAGGGCCCAGCGGGCCGCATCCGCCACGGCCGGATCGGCGTCGCCCGCAAGATCGCGCGCCACCCCGGCCAAGTCCTCCCGCCCGGAATTGCCGATGGCATAAAGCACGTTGCGCACGAAGCGGTCGCGGCCGATGCGCTTGATCGGGCTGCCCGAGAAGCGTTCCCGGAAACCTGCGTCGTCCAGCAGGGCAAGCTCCGCCAGGGGCGGCGAATCGACGATGCCGCGATAACGCATCTCGGACCCGGTTTGCGCGAACTTGTTCCAGGGGCAGACCGCAAGACAGTCGTCGCAGCCATAGATGCGGTTGCCCATCAAGGGGCGCAGTTCGGGATCGACCGGGCCCTTGTGCTCGATCGTTAGGTAGGAAATGCAGCGCCGGGCATCCAGCTGGAAGGGCGCGGGAAAGGCGCCGGTCGGACAGGCGTCCAGGCAGGCGCGGCAGGACCCGCAATGGGAACGCTCGGGCGGGTCCGGGGGCAGGGGAACGGTCGTGAAGATCGAGCCCAGGAAGAACCAGCTTCCCAGCTCGCGCGACAGAAGGTTGGTGTGCTTGCCCTGCCAGCCCATGCCCGCCGCCTGCGCCAGCGGCTTTTCCATCACCGGAGCGGTATCGACGAAGACCTTGATCTCCTCGCCCGGCGCCTGCTCCAGCAGCCAGCGGCCAAGCCGCTTCAGCCGCTTCTTGACCAGGTCGTGGTAGTCGCGCCCTTGGGCATAGACGCTGATCGCCGCCCGGTCAGGCTGGTCCAGCACCGCTAGGGGATCGTGTTCGGGCGTGTAAAGCTCGGCCAGCACGATCACCGACCGGGCCTCGGGCCAGAGGGCCGTGGGATCGCCGCGCCAATGGGTCCGCTCGGCCATCCACTGCATCTGCCCGTGCCGACCGGCTTCCAGGAACTGCTGCAGGCGTTCCGCGATCTCGGGCACCGCGCCGGGCGTCGTGACCCGCATCCGCGAAAAGCCGACCGACTCGGCCTCGGCGGCCAGACGCTCTTTCACTTTGGCCCAAATATCCTCTGGGGGTCCGGGGGGCGAAGCGCCCCCGGGCTTATCCGAAATCAAGCTCGGCATAATGGGGGGCCGGGTGGATGCCCGGCACCTGGTCGGCCAGGATCGACCGGAAGGCCGGGCGCGACTTGATCGTCGCATACCAGTCGCGCAGGATGTCCGACCGGTCCCAGTCCACGTCCGAGATGTAATCCAGGCAGGAAAAATGCGCCGCCGCCGTGAAATCAGCCAGCGACAGGCTGTTGCCCGCCAGCCAGCGGCGGGTTTCCAGCAGCGTGGTCAGATAGTCGATATGGTCCTTGATCGCGCGCAGCCCGTCCTTGACCACGCGGCTGTCGGGATAGCCCTGGCGGGTGATCTTCTTCCAGACCCGCTCGGTCAGGATGGGGACGGTGACCTCGGTGTTGAACTTGTCGTCGAACCAGGCGCAAAGGCGGCGCACCTCGTGGCGTTCCAAGGGCGTGGTGGGCATCAGCGCGGGCGAGGGAATGGCCTCGTCCAGGTATTCGACGATTGCCTGGCTTTCGGCCAGCATGTTGCCGCGATGGCGCAGGACAGGCAGCTTTCCGGCCGGGTTGCGGCGCTTCAGGTCGGGCGGGCTTTCCCAATACCGTTCCTCGACCAGCTCGACCTCGATCTTCTTTTCGCCCAGCACCAGCCGCACCTTGCGGCAGAAAGGCGACAGGGCCGAATGGTAAAGCCGGGTGGTCTGGGTGTTGCTGTTCATCGCCTGCTTCTGGACCTTCTTGTCACGACGGCATCCTTGATAAGCCTGCAACCCCCGCTATTCAACCGGCGCGGGGGGTCTGGAAGCAGTCGGCGCGCCCATCCCGCTCAATGGTAGCGGCGCCGTCGGCAATTGCCCGCGACCGGCCTGAGGCGCGGGGGCTGCGCGTCTTGGGTGCGGGCAGGACGGCGGCCAGCCGCGCGGCCTGAACGGGCGTCAGCCTGTCGGGCGTCGTGCCGTAATATTCGCGCGCGGCAGCCTCGATCCCGAAGATCCCCGGCCCGAACTCGGCGACGTTCAGATAGACTTCCAGGATGCGCCGCTTGGACCAGAAGGCCTCGATCATCGGCGTGAAGGCGGTTTCCAGAACCTTGCGCGTCCAGCTGCGCCCCTGCCACAGGAACACGTTCTTGGCGGTCTGCTGGGTCAGGGTCGATGCCCCCCGCGACGACCCCGAGGCCACGACCCTGCGGATTTCCACCATGTCGAAGCCCCAGTGCAGGCAGAAATTCGCATCCTCGGCCGCGACGACCGACCGGCGCATGGCGGGGGCGATGTCCTCGATATCGACCCAGTGGCGCGGGGCGGTGGCTTCCGCCACGATGGTCCAGGTGGTGGGCGGGTTGATCAGGGCATAGAACATGACCAGCCCGACCATCAGCGCCAGGAAGCGCAGCGCCAGCCAGCGCGCCCAGATCCGCAGGCGGCGCAGCGGCCGCCGGCGGATGGCTGGCGCGGGCGCCTCGGGTCCGGCGTCCGGGGGGCTGAACAAAAGGCGAAAGACCATGGGCCGCGTGTCTCACGCGGCCCCGCCTTGCGTCAAGCGCCCGTGATGGGCGTCGCGGGAGGCGTGGCGGGCGGAACCCGCGGCACCAGGCTGCCGCCCGACAGGGCGTCCCGCAGCCGGTCCTCGTCTTCCTGCGACAGCGAGGTTTGCAGGACACGGCCACGGTGGTGGAAGGATTGCAGCCGGTCCAGCACCTTGTCCGCCGTCATCTTGCGCACCAGCACGAAGACCGCCGATCCGCCGGGCGCCAGGGCGCGGGCCGTGCCGCGCATGAAGTCGTCGTTGATGCCCACGTCGGTCAACCGGCCCGCAAGGGCGCCCGAGGCCGCGCCGACCGCCGCCCCCAGCAGCGGGTTCAGGAAGATGAGCCCGATGAACGTGCCCCAGAAGCCGCCGCCAAGCGCGCCTGCGGCGGTCAGGTTCACCGCCTGGTGCAGCTTGATGTCGTCCTCGGAAGGGCGGGTGACGACCACCGCATCCTCCATCTCGATCAGGTAATCCTGCTGCATCTTCACCAGTTCGGCCCGCAGTTCGAACCCGGTGGCCTCGTCGTCGAATGCGATCACGATCAGTTCAGACATGATGTTCTCCTTTCAAGGCTGTGCCCTTCAAACGGCAAGGGCAGGGTCCGCTTTCGCGCTTGTGATGGCAAGGGGCGGAAAAGGCTTGAAAGGCGGCGGCGGGCTGCGCCATACCCTGGCCATCCGCAACGATCCGGCCGCCCGGGATGAGATTTATTGCCACATTCATGCTGATGGTATCGCTTCTGGCGATGTCCGTCACCGTGGCAGGCGCGGATATCACGCGGCCCCCCTGCAGTTCGCAGATCCGCGCCGATGACATGTGCTATGCCGCGGGCCTGCCCGGAGCCGGGGCCGAGGCGGCCAAGAAGCAGGGGATCTGCTTCGTCTGTCTGGTGCCTGCCGAAGGCGCCGACGGTCCCGTGCAGCCGGGTTCGGAGGTCCGCGCGCCATTCGGCGCGGTCGTCCTGGCCGGTGCCCGCTGGACGATCCCCTGGCGGCCGCCGCGCGCCTGATCTCTCGATTCGCAATTTCCCGCGCCCCTCAGGGGCAAAGAACCGTATCCTTGCGCCGCATCCCGGCCGCAAGCTGCTGGAGATCATCATGAGCGACTACAACACCACCCACACCCCCTATGTCATTCCGAAACTGCAAGGGCTTTACGCCACGCTGGCGCCGCTGACGGTGCTTTACATGCGCGTCATCGCCGGCGCCGCCTTCATGGTCCATGGCTGGCCCAAGATCCTTGATCCGATGGCCCGCATCGGCATGGTCGAGGGCCTGGGCTTCCATCCCGGCTGGTTCTGGGCGCCGCTGCTGGCCGCGACCGAGTTCTTTGGCGGCCTGATGCTGGTCCTGGGCCTGCTGACGCGCCCGGCGGCCTTTGCCTGCTCGATCGTGCTCTGCGTCACCACCTGGTTCCACTGGGTCGTGCAGGCCGAAGGCTTCGGCGGGGCCGAGACCTCGCTGCTGTGGCTGTCGATCACGCTGTATTTCGTGGCCCATGGCGGCGGCCGGTTCTCGGTGGACCGCGCCATCGGCAGGCAGTTCTGAAACAGGCGGGGCGGGCGTCGGTCCCGCCCCCCATGTCGCCCCATGCCGGCCCGGCACCTGCCAGGAAAAGAAAAAGCCCCCGGAAAACCGAAGTTTTCCGGGGGCTTTTTATGGTGCCCAGAAGAGGACTCGAACCTCCACGCCTTGCGGCACACGGACCTGAACCGTGCGCGTCTACCAATTCCGCCATCTGGGCCAACTGGTGTGAGGCGGGTCTCTAAAGGCAGTCGCGGGGGGCGTCAATGGGGTTCCCGCAGAAATCTTGCGAAAATCTTCTCCGGTGCCCGTTCGGCCCTGCAAAGCCCGGCCTGTCCGCCTTGTCGCGCCGCGCGGCCTTCGGTATGGAGCAGGCAGCATCGGCATGAAGGAGGCGAGACGCCCATGGCGAAACTGGTCACGATTTTCGGCGGGTCGGGCTTTCTGGGCCGGCAGGTCGCGCGCCTGATGGCCAAGCGGGGCTGGCGCGTCCGCATCGCCGTCCGCCGCCCGGACGAGGCGCTGTTCACCCGTACCTATGGCAGTGTCGGCCAGGTCCAGCCGGTGATGTGCAACATCCGCGACGAACTGTCGGTGCGGGCCGCCATGTCCGAGGCCGATGCGGTGGTCAACTGCGTCAACATCCTGTCCCCCAAGGGCAAGAGCAACTTCAAGTCCGTCTTCGAGCAGGGGGCCGAGAACATCGCCCGCATCTCGGCCGAGATGGGCGTGGCGCGGATCGTCCATGTCTCGGGCATCGGGGTCGATGCCGCTTCGGACAGCGCCTATGTCGCCGGCAAGGCACGGGGCGAGGCCGCGGTGCTGAAGCACCGTCCCGATGCGGTGATCCTGCGCCCCTCGGTCATGTTCGGCCCGGACGACAAGTTCTATAACCGCTTTGCCGCGATGACGCGGCTTGGCCCCGTGCTGCCGATCGTCGGCGGCAAGGTGCGGATGCAGCCGGTCTTCGTCGATGACGTGGCGCTGGCGGCCGTCAAGGGCGCCACCGGCGAGGCCGCGCCCGGCATCTATGAGTTGGGCGGGCCGGACGTGCTGACCATGAAGGAGATCATGGGCCAGGTTCTGAAGGCGACCATACGCCGCCGGGGGCTGGTCAACATGCCCTTCTGGCTGGCGGGCATCGGCGCGCGCGTGCTGGGCATCCTGCAGTTCGTAACGGGAGGGCTGTTCACCAATTCGGTCCTGACGCGCGACCAGCTGGCGCTGCTGAAACGGGACAACGTGGTCTCGCCGGATGCCAGGGGCTTTGCCGATCTGGGCATCCAGCCGGTCGCGGCGGATGCGGTGATCGACCAATACCTGTGGCGCTTCCGCCCGTCCGGGCAGTACGAGGCGATCAAGCGGTCTGCCAAGAACCTGCGCACCCACTGATGGAGCCAAATACCATTGTCGCGGCCGTCCTCGGGATTCTCGAAGGACTGACCGAGTTCATTCCCGTGTCCTCGACCGGGCATATCCTGCTGGCCGGCCATTTCATGGGCTTCGATTCGCCCGGCCGCACCTTCGAGGTGCTGATCCAGTTGGGCGCGGTGCTGGCGATCCTGGGCGTCTATGCGACGCGAATCCTGCAGATCCTGGCGGCAGCCCCGCGTGACGCGGATGCACGGCGCTTTGTCGCGGCGGTGCTGCTGGCCTTCGCGCCCGCGGTGGGGGTGGGCGTGCTGGCGCATGACTTCATCAAGACGGTGCTGTTCGAAACCCCGATGCTGATCGCTGTCATGCTGATCCTGGGCGGGGTGGTGCTGCTTTGGGTGGACCGGACGGCGCGGCACCCGGTCTATACGCGGGCCGAAGATTTTCCCTTGTCGATGGCCTTCAAGATTGGCCTGATCCAGTGCCTGGCGATGATCCCCGGCGTGTCGCGATCGGGCGCCACCATCGTCGGCGGGCTGCTTCTGGGCGCGGATAAGCGTTCGGCCGCGGAATTTTCGTTCTTTCTGGCCATGCCGACCATGCTGGGGGCATTTGCCTATGACCTTTTCAAGAATCGTGACATCCTGGATGCCAGCGCCCTCGGCAACATCGCCGTGGGCTTTGTCGCAGCCTTTGTCAGCGCCCTGATCGTCGTGCGCTGGCTGCTGGGCTATGTCTCGAAGCATGGCTATGCCCTGTTCGGCTGGTGGCGGATCATCGTGGGAGGCGTTGTTCTGGCAGCGCTTTTGGCAGGTAGGTAAGGAAGGATGACCTAATATCTGGCTGCGTGGCGCAGAAATTAAAGCGCTAAGCGGGAAATAACCGGTTTAGGTCAGTCTTGCTGACTTTTCATCTTTATGCCCTTGGTTTATTGGGGCTGCGGAAGTTCCTGTTATTGGAAGGTGCGCAGCGATGGCCACGCAGAAGATGCTCAAGTTCGTCTCGACCCCGCGCGAGATGCCCGAGAAACGTTCGGCCGCGGAGCGCAGCGAGGACTTCCACGAGATCTACCGCGAATTCGCGGCCGCCAAGGCGGCCGAGCAGGCCAGCCGCTGCAGCCAGTGCGGCGTGCCCTATTGCCAGTCACATTGCCCGCTGCACAACAACATCCCCGACTGGCTGCGCCTGACGGCCGAGGGGCGCCTGTTCGAGGCCTATCAGGTCAGCCAGGCGACCAGCACCCTTCCCGAGATTTGCGGCCGCATCTGCCCGCAGGACCGCCTGTGCGAGGGCAACTGCGTGATCGAGCAGTCGGGCCACGGCACCGTCACCATCGGCGCGGTGGAAAAGTACATCAACGACACCGCCTGGGAGCAGGGCTGGATCAAGCCCGTCCAGCCAGATCAGGAACGCGCTGAATCGGTCGGCATCATCGGTGCGGGTCCCGGCGGCCTGTCCGCGGCGCATATGCTGCGCGCGCGGGGCTTCCAGGTCACCGTTTACGACCGCTATGACCGGGCGGGCGGGCTGATGACCTATGGCATCCCCGGCTTCAAGCTGGAAAAGGACGTGGTCCTGCGCCGCAACCGGTGGCTGGAGGAGAGCGGCGTCGAATTCGTGCTGAACTGCAACGTGGGCGAGGATATCAGCTTCGACGCGATCCGCGGCAAGCATGACGCGGTTCTGATCGCGACGGGCGTCTACAAGACCCGCGACCTGGACATCGACAACGCCAATGCCGGCGGCGTGGTGCGGGCCATCGACTATCTGACGGCCTCGAACAAGGTCGATTTCGGCGACGAGGTTCCCGATTTCACCGACGGCGAGCTGAACGCCAGGGGCAAGCGCGTCATCGTCGTGGGCGGCGGCGACACCGCCATGGACTGCGTGCGCACCGCGATCCGCCAGGGCGCGCTGTCGGTCAAGTGCCTGTATCGCCGCGACCGCGCCAACATGCCGGGCTCGCAGCGCGAGGTCCAGAACGCCGAGGAAGAAGGCGTGGAATTCGTCTGGATGTCGGCGCCGGGCAAGTTCATCGGCCATGTCACCGGCGACTTTGCCGCCAACCAGGAAGCCGACGTGGACGGCCCCGTGCGGACCGTGACGCAGATCGCCTCGGTCGGCATCCAGAAGATGCGCCTTGGCGCGCCGGACGTGACGGGTCGCCAGTCGCCCGAACTGATCGAGGGCGCCGATTACGACGAGCCCGCCGACCTGGTGATCAAGGCCCTGGGCTTCGAGCCCGAGGACCTGCCCAGGCTGTGGGGCGTGGATGGGCTGGAGGTGACCCGCTGGGGCACGATCAAGGCCAATTTCCAGACCCACCACACCAGCCTGCCCGGCGTCTTCGCGGTGGGCGACATCGTGCGCGGTGCAAGCCTGGTCGTCTGGGCGATCCGCGACGGGCGCGAGGCCGCCGAATCCATCGCCGGTTACCTGACCGGCGAGGCGCGCGTGGCCGCGGAATGAGGATGGGGCGATGATGCGCAGGATCATCGCGATACCCGGAGCGGCGCTGGCCTTGCTGGCCGCGCTGCCCGGTCACGCCGCAAGCTTCACCCCGCCTCAGGGCTGCCGGCTGGAAGCCACGGTCCAGAACCGCGGCTGCTCGGTCGTGCAGTATTACCGCTGCGACGCCGATCCCGCGGGCGACCAGCGCAGCGCGATCTTTGGCGAGGACGGGCTGCGGCACCTGTCGCGCATCGATGCCGAAACGCGTTGGATGGAAAGCAGCGACCCGAATACCGGTCTGGTCGATGTGCTGGTCGAGCGGTCCAAGGATCACGCGAGCTTCCAGACGCTGCTGAAGACGGGCACCGACGATTTCGACTTCTGGACCGAATCCAATACCGGCGAACGGCTGCGCCACGTGGGCCAGGATGTCCTGACCGGCGAGAGTGCGGTGATCGACGGCCAGGAGCTGGAGCTGACCCGCTTTCAGCTGAAGACCTATGGCGCAGACGGCGAACTGCTGATCGAACGCAGCGGCCAGCAGTTCGTCAGCCGCAAGACGGGCCGCTTTTACGGCGGGATCGAAACCCAGTCCGACTGGACCGGCCAGCGGCAGGAAACCAATGACAGCCCCGTCACCTTCGCCTTTCCGGGCGAGAAAGGCTTCGGGGACACCACACCGCAATACGACTGCGATCAGTTGCTGACGCAGCTTACCGACGAAAGGGTCCGCTCATGAGCAAGGATTGGCAGCAGGAAGAACAGGCCCGTCGCGACTGGATGGCCAAGAACAGCCTGTATCGCGAGGATGACGAGCATTCGTCCTGCGGCGTGGGCCTGGTGGTCAACATCGGCGGCAAGGCCAGCCGCAAGGTGGTGCAGGCGGGGATCGACGCGCTGAAGGCGATCTGGCACCGCGGCGCGGTCGATGCCGATGGCAAGACCGGCGACGGCGCGGGCATCCATGTGCAGATCCCGGTCCCCTTCTTCTATGACCAGGTGCGCCGCACCGGCCACGAGCCGGATCAGAACAAGCTGATCGCCGTGGGCCAGGTCTTCCTGCCGCGCACCAACTTCGCCGCCCAGGAAGCCTGCCGGACCATCGTGGAATCCGAGGTCCTGCGCATGGGCCACTATATCTACGGCTGGCGCCACGTCCCGGTGAACACCTCCGTGCTGGGCGAAAAGGCCAACGCCACCCGCCCCGAGATCGAGCAGATCCTGATCCGCTGCGAAAAGGACATCGACCAGGTCCGGTTCGAGCGTGAGCTTTACATCATCCGCCGCCGCATCGAACGCGCGGCCATCGCGGCGCAGGTCGCGGGCCTTTACTTCTGCTCGCTGTCCTGCCGGTCGATCATCTACAAGGGCATGATGCTGGCCGAACAGGTGGCCGAATTCTATCCCGACCTGAAGGACGAGCGCTTCGAGTCGGCCTTCGCCATCTATCACCAGCGCTATTCGACCAACACCTTCCCGCAATGGTGGCTGGCGCAGCCCTTCCGCATGCTGGCCCATAACGGCGAGATCAACACGCTGAAGGGCAACCTCAACTGGCTGCGCAGCCACGAGATCCGCATGGCCTCCAGCGCCTTCGGCGACATGGCCGAGGACATCAAGCCGATCGTGCCGGCAGGATCGTCGGATTCGGCCGCGCTGGATGCGGTGTTCGAGGTGATGGTGCGGTCGGGCCGTTCGGCGCCGATGACCAAGACCATGCTGGTCCCGGAAAGCTGGTCCAAGGCCACCACCGACATGCCCAAGGCCTGGGCCGACATGTATGCCTATTGCAACGCCGTGATGGAGCCCTGGGACGGCCCCGCCGCCCTGGCGATGACCGATGGCCGCTGGGTTTGCGGCGGGCTTGACCGCAACGGGTTGCGGCCGATGCGCTATGTCGTGACCTCGGACAACCTGCTGATCGCCGGATCCGAGGTCGGCATGGTGCCGGTCGACGAGATGAACGTCCGCGAGAAGGGCGCGCTTGGCCCCGGCCAGATGATCGCCGTCGATATGTGGGACGGCAAGCTTTATCACGACAGCGCCATCAAGGACCGCCTGGCGGGCAGCCAGCCCTTCGGCGAATGGATCGAGAAGGTCGTGGACCTGAACGACATCATGCGCGAACTGCCCGAGCAGGTGCATTTCAGCGGCGAGGAACTGCGCCGCCGCCAGACCGCCGCGGGCTATACCCTGGAGGAGCTGGAGCACGTCCTGTCGCCCATGGCCGAGGACGGCAAGGAATCCATTGCATCCATGGGCGACGACACGCCGCCGGCGGTCCTGTCGAACCAGTACCGCCCGATGAGCCATTTCTTCCGCCAGAACTTCAGCCAGGTCACGAACCCGCCGATCGACTCGCTTCGCGAAACCCGGGTGATGTCGCTCAAGACGCGGTTCGGCAACCTCAAGAACGTGCTGGATGAATCGAGCAGCCAGGCCGAGATCCTGATCCTGGAAAGCCCCTTCGTCGCCAATGGCGAATTCGCGGAAATGACCCGCATGTTCGGCGAGGCGGTGACGCGGATCGACTGCACCTTCCCCGATGGCGCGGGGACCGAGGCCCTGGCCGAGGGGCTGGCCCGCATCCGCGCCGAAGCCGAGGATGCCGTGCGTTCCGGCGCGGGCCATCTGGTGCTGACGGACGAGGCGCAGGGGCCTGATCGCGTTGCCATGCCGATGATCCTGGCGACCAGCGCCGTCCACAGCTGGCTGACCCGCAAGGGGCTGCGGACCTTCTGTTCGCTGAACGTGCGGTCGGCCGAATGCATCGACCCGCATTACTTCGCCGTGCTGATCGGCTGCGGCGCGACCACGGTGAACCCCTACCTGGCCCAGGATTCGATCCAGGACCGGATCGAGCGCGGCCTGCTGCCCGGCACCCTGATCGACAACATGCGCCGTTACCGCGATGCGGTGGACGCGGGCCTGCTGAAGATCATGGCGAAGATGGGGATCTCGGTCATCTCGTCCTATCGCGGCGGTCTGAACTTCGAGGCCGTGGGCCTGTCCCGCGCGATGGTGGCCGAATATTTCCCCGGCATGCACAGCCGCATCTCGGGCATCGGGTTGCACGGGCTGCAGTCCGACCTTGAGGAGCTGCACGACAAGGCCTTCCACAGCGGCCATGTGGATCTGCTCCCGGTCGGCGGCTTCTACAAGATGCGCCGCTCGGGCGAGAAGCACGCTTGGGAAGCCAGCACCATGAAGCTGCTGCAGGTGGCCTGCGACAAGGCGTCCTACGATGTCTGGAAGCAATACAGCGCCGCCATGCGGGCCAACCCGCCGATCCACATCCGCGACCTGCTGGACATCAAGCCGCTGGGCAAGCCGGTCCCGATCGAGGAAGTCGAATCGATCACCTCGATCCGCAAGCGCTTCGTGATGCCGGGCATGTCGCTGGGGGCCTTGTCGCCCGAGGCGCACATGACGCTAAACATCGCGATGAACCGCATCGGCGCCAAGTCCGATTCGGGCGAGGGCGGCGAGGATCCGGCGCATTCGCACCCGCTGCCCAATGGCGACAACCCCTGCGCTAAGATCAAGCAGGTCGCCTCGGGCCGCTTCGGCGTCACCGCCGAATACCTGAACGCCTGCGAGGAACTGGAGATCAAGGTCGCCCAAGGGGCCAAACCCGGCGAGGGCGGGCAGCTGCCCGGCATGAAGGTCACCGACCTGATCGCGCGCCTGCGCCATTCGACCAAGGGCGTGACGCTGATCTCGCCTCCGCCGCATCACGACATCTATTCGATCGAGGATCTGGCGCAGCTGATCTATGACCTGAAGCAGATCAACCCGCGCGCCAAGATCACGGTGAAGCTGGTGGCATCCTCGGGCGTGGGCACCATCGCGGCGGGCGTGGCCAAGGCCAAGGCGGACATCATCCTGATCTCGGGCCACAATGGCGGCACCGGGGCCAGCCCCGCGACTTCGATCAAGTTCGCGGGCCTGCCCTGGGAGATGGGCCTGACCGAGGCGCATCAGGTCCTTGCCATGAACCGCCTGCGCGAACGCGTGACGCTGCGCACCGACGGCGGCCTGCGCACCGGCCGCGACATCGTCATGGCCGCAATGATGGGGGCCGAGGAATACGGCATCGGCACCGCCGCCCTGATCGCCATGGGCTGCATCATGGTCCGCCAGTGCCAGTCGAACACCTGCCCGGTGGGCGTCTGCACGCAGGACGAACGCCTGCGCGCCATGTTCACCGGCAGCGCCGACAAGGTGGTCAACCTGATCACCTTCTATGCGCAGGAGGTCCGCGAGATCCTGGCCTCGATCGGCGCGCGCAGCCTGGACGAGGTGATCGGCCGCGCCGACCTGCTGACCCAGGTCAGCCGGGGCGCCGCGCATCTGGACGACTTGGACCTGAACCCGCTTCTGATCACGGTCGATGGGGCGGAGAAGATCGTCTATGACCGGTCCAAGCCCCGCAATGCCGTGATGGACACGCTGGACGCCGAGATCGTCAAGGACGCCGCCCGCTTCTTCGAGGATGGCGAGAAGATGCAGCTGTCCTATGCGGTGCGGAACACGCTGCGCACCATCGGCACCCGCACGTCGTCGCTGATCGTGCAGAAGTTCGGGATGCGCAACAACCTGCAGCCCGACCACCTGACGATCCGCCTGACGGGATCGGCGGGGCAGTCGCTGGGCGCCTTTGCCGCGCCCGGGTTGAAGATCGAGGTGTCGGGCGACGCCAACGACTATGTGGGCAAGGGCCTGTCGGGCGGCACCATCGTGGTGCGTCCGCCGATGGCAAGCCCGCTGGTGGCTGCGAACAACACGATCATCGGCAACACGGTCCTTTACGGCGCGACGGATGGCTATCTGTTCGCGGCGGGCCGCGCGGGCGAACGCTTCGCCGTCAGGAACTCGGGCGCCAAGGTGGTGATCGAGGGCTGCGGGTCGAACGGCTGCGAATACATGACCGGCGGCGTCGCGGTGATCCTTGGCCGGATCGGCACGAACTTCGGCGCGGGCATGACCGGCGGCATGGCCTACCTGTATGACCCGAACGAGGTGGCGCGCGACTACATCAACCCGGAAACGCTGGTGATGTGCGCTGTCACGAAGGAGCATTGGGAAAACCAGCTGAAAGGCCTGATCGAACGGCACCTCAAGGAAACCGAATCCCGCCGCGCGGCCGAGATCCTGGCGGACTGGGATGTCGAGAAGACCAACTTCCTGCAGCTTTGCCCCAAGGAAATGCTGGCGCACCTGCCGCATCCGATCATGGATGTCGAGGAGCCGGCGGCCGTCCCGGCCGAGTAGGCCGGGTTCCCAAGCCAGATACCGGGCGCGCAGCAATGCGCGCCCGTTTGCATTTGGCGGGCCGGTGGACGGCGGGCAGGGAAGGGGATGCCGGGCGTTCGGACAAAAAATCAGGGCCTGGGCATTTCGGCCCAGGCCCTTGATGTTGTGATGGTGAGCCCGACAGGATTCGAACCTGTGACCCACTGATTAAAAGTCAGTTGCTCTACCAACTGAGCTACGGGCCCAACATGGGGGGCTTACTAGGGGGGGCTGCCGGGAGCGTCAAGCGGAAAAATCATCGGCACTGGCGGAAATTTTCCGCAGCGATTATATGCCCCGCATGAACAGCATTCCCGCGACCAGCCTGCCCTTCATGAAGATGCATGGGCTTGGCAACGATTTCGTCGTTCTCGACCTGCGCGCCGGCGGTGAAGTGCCGGCGGCGGGTGTGATCGCGCGCATCGCCGACCGCAATCGCGGGGTGGGCTTCGATCAGTTGGCGATCATTCAGGATGACGAAAGCGCCGATGTGCGGCTGCGGTTCTGGAACGCGGACGGCTCGCCCAGTTCCGCCTGCGGCAATGCCACGCGCTGCATCGCGCGCCATGTCATGGACCAGACCGGCCGCGACCGGCTGAGCCTGCGCACCGATCACGGCCTCCTGCTGGCCGAGGATGCGGGCAACGGCCTGACGCGCGTCAACATGGGTCCGCCCGTTCTGGACTGGCGGGCGATCCCGCTGGCGCGGGACGTGGACATCGACCACCTGCCGATCGAGGGCGATCCTGTCGCAACCGGGATGGGCAACCCGCATGTGACCTTTTTCGTGGACGACGCGGCAGCGGTCGATCTGGCCGCCTTCGGCCCCGCGATGGAGCATCATCCGCTTTACCCGCAGCGCACCAATGTCGAGGTCGTGCAGGTCGTCTCGCGCGACGAGATCATCCTGCGCATCTGGGAACGCGGCACCGGGCCGACGCTGGCCTCGGGGTCATGTTCCTGCGCGGCGGCGGTGGCCGCGGCCCGGCGTGGGCTGACCGGGCGGCGCGTCGCCGTGAACGTGCCAGGGGGCGTGCTGCATATCGACTGGCGCGACGACGGCGTCTGGATGGAAGGGCCGACGGCGCATGTCTTTTCGGGCGTGCTGACCCCGGAATGGCTGTCGCAATGAGCGCGCCGGTTTTTTCCACCCTGGGCTGCCGCCTCAACGCCTATGAGACCGAGGCGATGCGCGAGATGGCCGAGGCCGCGGGCCTGTCCGGCGCCGTGGTGGTCAACACCTGCGCCGTTACCGCCGAGGCCGTGCGCAAGGCCCGCCAGGAGATCCGCCGCCTGGCGCGCGAAAACCCCGGCGCCCCGGTGATCGTGACCGGCTGCGCCGCCCAGACCGAGCCCGAGACCTTCGCCGCCATGCCCGAGGTCACGCGCGTGATCGGCAATCACGAGAAGATGCAGCCCAAAACGTGGCAAAGCCTGCGCGCGCCCGACCTGATCGGCGAGACCGAGAAGATCCGCGTCGACGACATCATGTCGGTCAAGGAAACGGCGGGCCACCTGATCGACGGCTTCGGCCGTCACCGTGCCTATGTCCAGGTCCAGAACGGCTGCGACCATCGCTGCACCTTCTGCATCATCCCCTTTGGCCGCGGCAATTCGCGGTCGGTGCCCGCGGGCGTGGTCGTCGAACAGATCAAGCGCCTGGTGGGCCGTGGCTTCAACGAGGTCGTGCTGACCGGCGTAGACCTGACAAGCTGGGGCGCCGACCTGCCGGGCACGCCACGCCTGGGCGATCTGGTCATGCGGATCCTGCGGTTGGTGCCCGACCTGCCGCGCCTGCGCATCAGCTCGATCGATTCGATCGAGGCGGACGAGAACCTGATGCTGGCCATCGCCACCGAACCCCGCCTGATGCCGCATCTGCACCTGTCCCTGCAGGCGGGCGACGACATGATCCTGAAGCGGATGAAGCGCCGCCACCTGCGCGACGATGCGATCCGCTTCTGCGAGGAGGCCCGCCGCCTGCGCCCCGACATTGTCTTCGGCGCCGACATCATCGCGGGCTTCCCCACCGAAACCGACGCGATGTTCGAGAACAGCGTGAAGCTGGTCGAGGATTGCGGGCTGACCTTCCTGCATGTCTTCCCCTTCTCGCCCCGCAAGGGCACGCCCGCCGCGCGGATGCCCGCGGTGAAAGGCCCGGTGATCCGCGACCGCGCCGCCCGGCTGCGCGCGGCAGGCGAGGCTGCCCTGCGCGCGCATCTGGACCGGCAGGTCGGCCAAATGCATCGCGTCCTGACCGAAGGCCCGCGCCTTGGCCGGACCGAGCAGTTCACCGAGGTGGCCTTTGCCAGCGACCAGCCCGAAGGCGCGCTGATGGATCTGCGCATCGCGGGCCATGACGGGGCGCGGCTGCTCGCCTGAACCGGCCGCGGCCGTTCAGCGGGCCATGAAGACCGGCACGCGCGCCTTTTCCAGCATGTTGCGCGTCGCCCCGCCCAGGATGGCCTGGCGGAAGCGCGAATGGCCATAGGCGCCCATCACCACCAGGTCGGCGGCGATCTCGGTCGCGCGGCGGTTCAGCTCGTCGCTGATCGTGGCCGCCGTGCGCGCCAGCACGGTGATGTCGGCATGAACGCCATGGCGCGTCAGCAACTGCGCCAGGGGCGCGCCCGGTTCCGTCCCGTCGGCGCTGCGGCGCGGGTCGATGATCGTGATCTCGACCGAGGCTGCGGCCCGCAGCAGGGGCAGGGCGCGGCGCACGGCGGCCAGCGCCTCCAGCGACTGGTTCCAGGCCACCAGCACCTTTCCCGGCGGATCGGCGGGCAGGTCGTTTCCCGGCAGCACCAGGATCGGGCAGCCGCCCTCGAACAGCGCGGCCTCGACCACGGCCTCGGCCTCTCCGGGCGCGTCCTCGCCATAGGGGCGGCCAAGAACCGTCAGGTCGGAAAAGCGGGCGCGCATGCCCACAAGGTTCGCGATGCCGCCGATCTGGGCCACCACGGCCTCGGAGGACCAGCGGAGGTCGCCAAAGCGGGCCAGGTGATGGCGCACGGTCTGGTCCAGCGATTCGGCCTGTTCCATCGCCATGTCGATGGCGTCCTGAAAGGCATAGGGCGTGCCGCCCGGAAAGTAGTAACCCACCTGCGTATGATCGAGACCAAGGCTCAGCACCGACAGGTGGCCATCCTCGCGCGCGGCCAGGGCGGCTGCCGCATCAAGCTGGGGCAGTTGCCGCTGGTCGGACAGGATGGTGAGGATGCTCTTGTAACCCATGACGGACTCCTCTGGTCAGGTTGGGGGCAGCATGGCGCTGTTGCCGGCCTGCGGCCTTGATCGGAATCAAACCGCCGGATTTGACGCAGATCAAGGTTCCGTGTCGTCCCGTTCCCTTATCTCCGATCCCAACGAGGAGGCCATCCTTGCGGCGATTCGCGCTGCCCGGCTCCCTTTGATGAAGGAACGCGGATAAAAGCCATGTGGAATTATGTGAAGCTGATCTTGCTGGGTCTCATCGCCCTGGCAGCCGCGATCGGCGCGAACCTTGCGCGCGATCCGGCCTATATGGTCAACGCTCTGGTCGTCATGCTTGTGGCGGCGGGAATGTTCGTCTGGGCCCTGCGCCGGGTCGATGAGCCGGTGCGCGCGGTCGATACCTCGCAATACATGGACGATGTGGTCCGCTTCGGCGTGGCCGCAACGGCGTTCTGGGGCGTTGTCGGTTTCCTGGTCGGCGTGGTCATCGCCTTCCAGCTGGCCTTCCCGGCGCTGAACCTGTCGGACCTGACGCAGGGCTACACGAACTTCGGCAAGCTGCGCCCGCTGCACACCTCGGCGGTGATCTTTGCCTTCGGGGGCAACGCGCTGATCGCGACCTCGTTCTATATCGTGCAGCGCACCTCGGCCGCGCGGCTGTGGGGCGGCAACCTGGCCTGGTTCGTCTTCTGGGGCTACAACCTGTTCATCGTGCTGGCCGCGACCGGTTATATCGCGGGCGCCACGCAGTCCAAGGAATACGCCGAGCCCGAATGGTATGTGGACTGGTGGCTGACGGTGGTCTGGGTGGCCTATCTGGCCGTGTTCCTGGGCACCGTGATCAAGCGCAAGGAACCCCATATCTACGTCGCAAACTGGTTCTACCTGGCCTTCATCGTGACCATCGCGATGCTGCACATCGTCAACAACCTGTCCGTGCCGGTCAGCATCTTCGGATCGAAGTCGGTCCAGGTCTTCTCGGGCGTGCAGGACGCGATGGTGCAGTGGTGGTATGGCCACAACGCCGTGGGCTTCTTCCTGACCGCGGGCTTCCTGGGGATGATGTACTACTTCATCCCGAAGCAGGCCGAGCGCCCGGTCTATAGCTACAAGCTGTCGATCATCCACTTCTGGGCACTGATCTTCCTTTATATCTGGGCGGGTCCGCACCACCTGCACTATACCGCGCTGCCCGACTGGGCCTCGACGCTGGGGATGGTGTTCTCGATCATGCTGTGGATGCCCTCGTGGGGCGGCATGATCAACGGCCTGATGACGCTGTCGGGGGCCTGGGACAAGCTGCGCACCGACCCGATCCTGCGCATGATGGTGGTGTCCGTCGGCTTCTACGGCATGGCGACCTTCGAGGGCCCGATGATGTCGATCAAGGCCGTCAACTCGCTGAGCCACTATACCGACTGGACCATCGGCCACGTCCATTCCGGCGCCCTGGGCTGGAACGGCATGATCACCTTCGGCGCGCTGTATTACCTGACGCCGCGCCTGTGGGGCCGGGAACGCCTCTACAGCCTGTCGCTGGTCAGCTGGCACTTCTGGTTGGCGACCATCGGCCTGGTTCTCTACGCCGCCTCCATGTGGGTGTCGGGCATCATGGAAGGCCTGATGTGGCGCGAGGTCGATAGCCAAGGCTTCCTGGTCAACGCCTTCGCCGACACCGTGCAGGCCAAGTTCGCGATGAACGTGGTGCGCGCCCTGGGCGGGGTCCTCTACCTCGTCGGCGGGATCATCATGGCCTATAACCTCTGGGCCACCGTGGCCCGCCAGCCCAAAGCCCATTCGACGGCCATCGCCGTGCCGGCCGAATAAGGGAACGCGAGCCATGCAAATTCTTGAAAAACACAAGATCCTTGAAAAGAACGCGACGCTTCTGCTGATCTTTTCCTTTATCGTCGTGACCATCGGCGGCCTGGTCCAGATCACCCCGCTGTTCTACCTGGAAAACACCATCGAGAAGGTGGAGGGGGTCCGCCCCTACACCCCGCTGGAACTGGCCGGGCGCGACGTTTATGTCCGCGAGGGCTGCTATGTCTGCCACAGCCAGATGATCCGCCCGATGCGCGACGAGGTCGAGCGTTACGGCCATTACAGCCTTGCGGCGGAATCCATGTATGACCACCCGTTCCAGTGGGGGTCCAAGCGCACCGGCCCGGATCTGGCCCGGGTGGGGGGGCGCTATTCGGACGAATGGCACCTGGACCACCTGCGCGACCCGCAGTCGGTGGTGCCGGAATCCATCATGCCGCAATACGGCCACTTGATGAACCGGATCATCGGCCCGGAATATGTTCAGGACCGTGTCGAAACCGATGCCCTGGTGGGCGTGCCCTATTCGGACGAGATGATCATGGCTTCGGTCGAGGATTTCCGGGCGCAGGCCGATCCGAACGCCGATGCGGAAGGGCTGCAGGAACGCTATCCGGGCGCGCAGCAGCGCAACTTCGACCGGCAGCCGCAACTGACGGAAATGGACGCCCTGATCGCCTATCTGCAGGTGCTTGGCACGATGGTCGATTTCTCGGCCTTCGAACCCGACGCCTCGCGGTAAGGGGGGCATATGGAAACCTACAGCTTCTTGCGCGGTCTTGCAGACAGCTGGGCGCTGCTGCTGCTGGTGCTGTTCTTCGTGGGCGTGATCCTGTTCGTGTTCCGCCCGGGCGCCAGAAAGGCACAGAAGGATGCCGCCGAAAGCATCTTCCGGCACGAGAACCGACCCGCCGAGTCGGATGAGAAGGAGGGCCGGTGATGGCCGACAGTGACAAGGACAAGCCGGTCGATCCGCACCTGGATCCCACCAATCCCGACAACCGGCTTTCGGTCCAGCGGCGTGCAGCCGACAGCGAGCATGCCGCCAAGATCCTGGGCGAGATCCCCGAACGTTCCCGGCCCGACCAGCCGGTCGCCCCCCGGATGCGCAAGAAGGCCGGCAAGGGCCTGGTGAAAGAGGTCGGCTCGACCGGGCATGAATGGGACGGGATCACCGAATACGACAACCCGATGCCCCGCTGGTGGCTGTGGACCTTTTACGCCACGATCATCTGGGCGGTAGGCTACATGGTCGCCTATCCGGCCGTTCCGCTGGTCAACCGCGCAACCCAGGGATTGCTGGGCACCGACTATCGCCAGGAGGTCGCAGCCGAGATCGAGCGGTTCGACCAGGCCAATGCCGCCATCCAGACCCGCCTGGCCGAGGTCGAGCTGGCCGAGATCCCGGCCGACTCGGAACTGCTGAACTATGCCACCAACGCCGGCGGCGCGATCTTCCGCACCTGGTGCGCGCAATGCCACGGTTCCGGCGCGGGCGGCGCGCGAGGCTATCCGAACCTGCTCGACAACGACTGGCTGTGGGGCGGCACGCTGGAGGATATCCACCTGACGCTGCAGCACGGCATCCGCGATCCGAAGGACGGCGACACGCGCTATTCGGAAATGCCGCATTTCGGCACCGACGGCATCCTGGACCGCGCGCAGATCGACCAGGTCGTGAACCATGTGCTGTCGCTGTCCGACCAGCCGCATGAGGCCGGCAAGGCCGCGGCGGGCGCCCAGGTCTTTGCCGACAACTGCGCGGCCTGCCACATGGAGGACGGCACCGGCGACCGGACGCAGGGCGCGCCCAACCTGGCCGACGCGGTCTGGCTTTACGGCGACGACCACGCGACGCTGACCCGCATCGTCAGCGAAGGCCCCTTCGGCGTGATGCCGGCCTGGAACACGCGCCTTTCCGAGGCCGAGATCCGCGCCGTCGCCACCTATGTCCACGGTCTGGGCGGGGGGGAATAATCCCCGCCCGGACCCCCCGAGCTTTCGCCGCGTCCATCACCGCTGGCGAAAGAGACCGGCCCCCCTGTCCTGTTCGCGCGTTCCTGGGGGCCGGTCTTTCATCATAGCGCCGTCGTCGCATGGGGCGACATCCCGGCGTCCTGAGCTTTCGTGTCGTCCCATCGGCCCGAAAGAGGCCGACCCCTGCTTGTTCGCGCGTTCCCGGGGGTCGGCCGCCCTGCTTGCCTGACAGGAAGGGGGCATCAGCCCGCCTCGTCCCCCGCCAGCGCCACCTGCGCGTGCTGGATCACGGTCCAGTCTTCATGCGCCCGGCGCCGATAGACCGAGGTGCAGGCCGCCTGGAAGCGCGTGTCGCCCTTTGCCGCCCTGACACGATAGCCGACAACGATCACCCCTTCCTCGGGGCGGGATATGGCGGTGTCGGAAAACGTGACCTCGTCCCATTCCGGCGTGCCGCTGACGGCCTGGACTGCGGCCTCGCCGCGGAACAGGTGGGGCCTGTGGCTCAGCGCCATGATGCATTCGGGATCCACCCGTTCGTGATAGCGCTCGTCCGAGGCGCGCCAGAGACTTTCCTCGAAGTTCCAGACCCGATCGTCGTCCATCCTGTTCTCCTCGCCTGATGCGTCAGGCTTAACCGCGCCCGGGGGGCGGGGTTCCGGGAAGGCAGGGGATTCCCGAATGGCGGTGTGGTGGTTGAACAGGCGGGACAAGGAAACGCATGCGTTTTCCCGCCTACGAACGCGACAGCCCCGTGGTGGCGGGGCCAAGGCTTTCGAAGCCAGGCGGTGCGAGTGGCGTGGCCTTCGCCGGCCGGGCGCGGCCCTGCAGCAGCCTAGGCCACCAGTTCCCCATGCAGCGAATTCGCGGCGCTTTCGACGATGCGCACCTGGACCAGGTCGCCGACCTGCGCCTGCGGGGCGTCCACGAAGACCGAATGGAGGTAATCCGACTTGCCGATCATCTGGCCCGCCTTCCGGCCCGGTTTTTCGAACAGCACGCCAAGGGTGCGCCCGACCATGCCTTCCTGCGCGGCCTTCTGCTGTTTCGTCAGCAGGGCCTGCAGCTCCTGCAGGCGTTCGTCGGCGACAGGGCCGTCCACCTCGGGGCGTTCATAGGCCGGGGTGCCCGGGCGGGGCGAGTACTTGAAGCTGAAGGCGGTGCCAAAGTTCACCTCGGCCACCACGCGCAGCGTGTCCTGGTGGTCCTGGTCCGTTTCCCCCGGAAAGCCCACGATGAAGTCGCTGGTCAGCATGATGTCGGGCCGCGCCTCGCGGATGCGGTCGATCAGGCGCAGGTATTGCGCCGCCGTATGCTTGCGGTTCATGGCCTTGAGGATCCGGTCGCTGCCCGACTGCAAGGGAAGGTGCAGATAGGGCATCAGCTGCGGAATGTCGCGATGCGCCGCGATCAGGTCGTCGGCCATGTCGTTCGGGTGGCTGGTGGTATAGCGGATGCGGTCCAGCCCCTCGATCTCGGCCAGCGCGCGGATCAGGCGGCCAAAGCCCCATTCGCCCTCCGAGCCCAGGCCATGCCAGCCGTTCACGTTCTGGCCCAGCAGCGTGATCTCGCGCACGCCGCGATCCACCAGGTCGCGCGCCTCGCGCAGGATGCGGTCCACGGGGCGGCTGACCTCGGCCCCGCGCGTATAGGGGACGACGCAGAAGGCGCAGAACTTGTCGCAGCCCTCCTGCACGGTCAGAAAGGCCGCGGGCGCGCGACGGGTGGCGCGGCGGGCGGGCAGGTGGTCGAACTTGTCTTCCTCGGGGAAGTCGGTGACGATCGCGGGCGCCTCGCCGCGCACCATCGCGGGCAGGCGGTGATAGGTCTGGGGACCCACCACCAGATCGACCAGCGGCATCCGGCGCACGATTTCCTCGCCCTCGGCCTGGGCCACGCAGCCCGCGACGCCGATCTTCAGGTCCGGCTTCTCGGCCTTGAGCGGCTTCAGGCGCCCCAGGTCGGAATAAAGTTTCTCGGCCGCTTTCTCGCGGATATGGCAGGTGTTCAGCAGGACCATGTCGGCGTCGGCCTGATCCTCGGTCAGGACATAGCCTTCCGCGCCCATGGCCTCGGCCATGCGCTGGCTGTCATAGACGTTCATCTGGCAGCCATAGGTCTTGATGAACAGTTTTTTCACTGCCGGGGGATTGGCTTGGTCGGTCATGCCGTGCTGTCCTTGGGGATCGCGTGCTGATACAGCAAACACGAGCGTTTGGAAAGCAGGCCATGGACAGCGACCTGACGACGATCACCAATATCGGCCCGGCGACGGCCAGGGCACTGATCGCCGCGGGCGTGCCCGATGCCGCCACCCTGCGCCGGATCGGCGCGCACGCGGCCTATCGCGCGCTGCTGGTCGCGGGCGAGCGGCCCCATTTCATCGGCTATTACGTTCTGGCGATGTCCCTGCAGGGCCGCCCCTGGAACGACTGCCGGGGCGCGGAAAAGGCCGACTTGCGCGAGCGCTTCGATTCGCTGGTGGCCGAGGTTCGCGCCGCCCCCTTGTCGGGGATCGAGGCGGAACTGGACATGATCGGGCTGCGCCACCGTTGATCCGGCTGGATTTCCTTTGGTTGCCGAACATACCGACTGGTTGGTATGATACACCCATGGCACGCAGGACAAACACCGATCCCGACAAGGGCGACGCACGGACCAGGCTGCTGGAGGCCGCCCGCGACATCGTGCGGCGGCAGGGCTTTGCCGCCACCAGCGTCGATCAGCTTTGCCGCGCGGCGGGGGTGACGAAGGGGGCCTTCTTCCACCACTTCCCCAGCAAGGAAGCGCTTGGGGTGGCCGCCGCGCAGCACTGGTCGGAAACCACCGGCGCGCTGTTCGCGCAGGCGCCCTATCACGACCACCCCGACCCTCTGGACCGGGTGCTGGCCTATGTGGATTTCCGCCGCGACATCATCGCGGGCGGGGTCGAGGAATTCACCTGCCTGGTCGGCACCATGACCTCGGAAGCCTATCACGCCCATCCGGCGATCAGGGCTGCCTGCGCCGAGTCGATCTTCGGCCATGCCGCGACGCTGGAAGCCGATCTTGCCGCCGCCATGGCTGCACGCAAGGTGGCGGGCTTCACCGCCGCCAGCCTTGCCGCCCATATGCAGGCGGTCCTGCAAGGCGCCTTTGTCCTGGCCAAGGCGGCGGATGACCCCGCCCTGGCCACTGGCAGCGTCGATCATCTGAAGCGCTACCTGATGCTGCTGTTCAAACCGAGGGAGGAGACGACATGAAAGATCTGCCGAACGAACTGGTCCTTGACCGCGAGCTGGACGCGCCCCGCGCCGCCATCTGGCGCTGCTGGTCCGAGCCCGCGCTGCTGGAGCAATGGTTCTGCCCCAAGCCCTGGCATGTCACCGATGCGGTTCTTGACCTGCGCCCCGGCGGCGAATTCTCCACCACCATGCACGGCCCGAATGGCGAGGAGTTCCCGAACACCGGTGTCTTCCTGGAACTGGTGCCCGGCGAAAGGCTGGTCTTCACCGACGCCTTCGCACCCGGCTGGATCCCGTCGGGCAAGCCCTTCATGGCCGCCCATGTGACCTTCGAGGACGCGGGCGACGGCAAGACCCGCTATGTCGCCCGCGCGCTCCACTGGACCGCCGAGGCCCGGCAGGAACACGAGGCCATGGGCTTTCACCCCGGCTGGAACGCGGCGGCCGACCAGCTGGAATCCCTGGCGAAGACTTTGTGAGGAGGGCGCGATGAAACCGACCATCTATCTGTTCTTCAAGGGCAACTGCCTGGAGGCGATGACCCACTACGCCGAAACGCTTGGCGGCAAGGTCACGGGCGTCTTCCGCAACGGCGACGCACCCGCCGACAGCCGGATGCCGGGCGGCGACGACCTGGTCATGAACATGGCCGTGGACCTGGACGGCAGCCTAGTGATGGCCTCGGACAATCCCGAGGGCATGTATGACCGGCCGCAAGGCTTTTCCGTGACGGTCGAGACGCCCTCGGCGCCGGAATTCGACCGGGTCTTCGCGGCGCTGTCCGACGGGGCCGAGGCGATCGCCATGGCGCCCGGCGAGACCTTCTGGGCCGAACGCTTCGCGATGTTCCGCGACCGCTTCGGCATTCCATGGATGCTGTCCTTCACCGGATCGAAAGGGGCGCAGCCATGAATGCCAAGGTCAAGGCCTGCTTCTGGTTCGACGGGCAGGCGGCGGAGGCGGTGGATTTCTATGTCTCGCTGCTGCCCGACAGCCGCATCGACGCCATCAGCCATTATGTCGAGGAAATGGGCCTGGCGCCGGCCGGAACCGTTCTGGCCATCGACTTCACCCTGGCCGGGACGCCCTTCCAGGCGATCAATGGCGGGCCCGAGTTCCAGCTGTCCGAGGCCGCGTCCATCAGCATCGCCACCAGGGATCAGGCGGAAACCGACCATCTTTGGGATGCGCTGATCGGGAATGGCGGCACGCCCTCGAGATGCGGCTGGCTGAAGGACCGCTTCGGCATGTCCTGGCAGATCACGCCGGCGCGGGCGACCGAGCTGCTGGCCGGCCCGCAGGCGGGCAAGGTCTGGCCCGTGTTCTTCACGATGTCCAAGATCGACCTCGCCCCCCTGGAGGCTGCCGCGAGGGCATGAGCCGCCCCCATTGAACGCCTTCATCGGCCCGGCTAGCCTGCGGGCACACCTGTCGATGGAGGCACCGATGAACAAACCGCAAAGCTGGGAAGCCCGCGCCGACGCCTATTCGCTTTATGGCTTCACGGACCTGCCCAGCGTCGCAAGCCGTGGCGCGGTCGTCCTGACCCATGGCGAGGGACCCTATGTCGTCGATGTGAACGGCAGGCGCTACCTGGACGCCAATTCCGGGCTGTGGAACATGGTCGCGGGCTTCGACCACAAGGGCCTGGCCGAGGCCGCCAAGGCGCAATACGACCGCTTTCCCGGATACCACGCCTTTTTCGGCCGGCTGTCCGACCAGACCGTGATGCTGTCGGAAAAGCTGGTCGAGGTATCCCCGTTCGAGCGCGGCAAGGTGTTCTACACGAACTCGGGGTCCGAGGCGAACGACACCATGGTCAAGATGCTGTGGTTCCTGCACGCCAGCGAGGGCAAGCCCGAGCGCCGCAAGATCCTGACGCGCTGGAACGCCTATCACGGTGTCACGGTGATTTCGGCCTCCATGACCGGCAAGCCCTATAACGAGGTCTTCGGCCTGCCGCTGCCAGGCTTCATCCACCTGACCTGCCCGCATTACTGGCGCTATGGCACCGAGGGCGAGACCGAGGAGCAGTTCACCGCCCGCCTCGCGCGCGAGCTGGAGGACACGATCCTGCGCGAAGGCCCCGACACCATCGCGGGCTTCTTTGCCGAGCCGGTGCAGGGCGCGGGGGGCGTGATCCCGCCCTCGCAGGGCTATTTCCAGGCGGTGCTGCCGATCCTGAGGAAATACGGCATCCCGATGATCGCGGACGAGGTGATCACGGGCTTCGGGCGCACCGGCAACACCTGGGGCTGCCTGACCTATGACTTCATGCCCGACGCGATCATTTCGTCGAAGAACCTGACCGCGGGGCTGTTCCCGATGGGCGCGGTGATCCTGGGGCCGGATCTGACCGACCGGCTGCAGGCCGCCATCGACCGGATCGAGGAATTTCCGCATGGCTTCACCGCCTCGGGCCACCCGGTCGGCTGCGCCATCGCGCTGAAGGCCATCGACGTGGTGATGAACGAAGGGCTGGCCGAGAACGTGAAACGCCTCGCCCCCCGGTTGGAGGCCGGTCTGCGCGCCATCATGGATCGCAGCGACCATATCGGAGAATTGCGCGGCGTGGGCTTCATGTGGGCGCTGGAGGCCGTGCGCGACAAGGCGACCAAGACCCCGTTCGACTCCAGCCTGTCGGTCAGCGAACGCATCGCCAATGCCTGCACCGACCTGGGTCTGATCTGCCGCCCGCTGGGCCAGTCCATCGTGCTCTGCCCGCCCTTTATCCTGACCGAGGCGCAGATGGACGAGATCTTCGACAAGCTGGAACGGGCGCTGAAGAAGGTCTTCGCCGAGGTCGCGTGACCGCCTGGGGCGCCGTTTCGGCGGCGCCCTAACGCCGCGCCAGCTTGCGTTCGATATAGTCGCGCAATTCCTCGATCTCGGTGCGGCTTTCGCGCAACCCGCCCATGGCGGTTTCCAGTTCCGCCTCTGCCGCGGCCAGGCGGGTCGACAGATCCGCCTCGCGTTTCTCCAGCATCGCGACGGCTGTTTCGCGCTGGCGTTCCGCATCCTGCAGCTTCCGCTCCAGGTCGCCGATATCGGAGTGCGAGACGCGGGTCAGCCGCCCGATCAGCCAGCATGCGAACCAGCCCAGCACAAAGGCTCCGAAAAGAACAAGCGCGGTGGCGGTGATGAATTCGGTGCGGTTCATGCGGGTCCGGTCAGGTTGCGGTTCATTCGGCGGGCGCGCCCTCCTCGTCCGGACGGGGCGCGGGACGCGGCGTCTCGGGCGTGGGGGTCTGCACGGGAAGCCTAATGTTTTCCTCGCGCTCGTCCAGCGTCTGGAAGACCTCGCTGGCGCCGACCGTCGCGGGGGCCATCGGTCCGATGCTGGCCTGCGGGATGTCGGGGCCGAACATCTGCGGCTGCGGCGCGGCGGCATCCGGCCGGACGGGGCCGAACATCGGCGCGGGGTTGAAATCGGGCTGCAGGGGGCCGATCGGATCCTCGGCGGGCTGGTCGGGCGGCGCAGGCTCGGCGGTCACGCCCGACAGCGTGACCGGCGCGGGCAGGGGCGCGCTGCGCACCGGATAATCCGAAAGCAGCCGGAATTCGATGCGGCGGTTTTCCTCGCGCCCTTCCTCGGTCTCGTTGCTGGCGATGGGCTGGCTTTCGCCATAGCCGCGCGCGGTCATGTTGGTCACGTCGATGCCCGCGTCCGCCATGGCGGCGACAAGGGCCTGCGCCCTGCCGCGCGACAGGTCGGCGTTGAAGCCCTCGGATCCCTGGGTGTCGGTATGCCCGCCCGCCTCGAGCTGGAAATCCGCGCATTCGGCCATGATGCCCGCCAGCCGGTCCAGCGTGGGCGCGGGATCGCCCGCGATGGCGGCCTTTGACGGCTCGAAGCCGATCTCGGATTCCGACATCACGATGTTCAGCTGGCGCACGCATTCCGGGCCGTCGGGCAGGTTCAACGCCGAATCCAGCCGCCGGTCGTACCGGATCGCCAGTTCATAGCGCGCCCCCGGTCCCAAGCGTTCGGCCAGCCGCGCCGCCACGCCTTCGGGCGTCGCCGGATCGCCCGAGGTGCCGGTGACGCGGATCAGGTCGGGCGTGACCCGCACGCTGCCCGCTTCCAGGGTGTTCAGCGCCTCGAGCGCGCCGATGACGCGCACGGTCCAGCCCCCGGGAACCGACGGGTCGTTCGTCAGGCTGCCCTGGACGGTGGGGAAGCGCGCGCGGGCGACGCTGTCCACGGTTTCCCGCATCCGCTCGTCGCTGATGCGGCCCTCCATGCTCAGGACCTGGGCGTCGGACAGGGTGGCGGTGAATTCGGCGGGGCCTTGCAGGGCCTTGTCGGGGGCGGTTTCCAGTTCGGATTGCAGCGAGAAGACGGGGGGCAGGACGCGCTGCAACCCCGCCACGGCGGTGTCGAAGGTGGCCTTGTCGACCCCGGGCGGCGCCGTTACGAACACATCCGCATCCGACAGCGTGACCGCGCCCTGGCCCAGGCCTGCAACCGCCCCGATCGCCGCCGCCGCCGCATCGGCCCAGTCGGGCGAGGGCGCGCCGAGCCCCAGCGTGCAGGCCGGAACATCCGCCGCCCCCGCCTTCATCGCGGCCGCGACAATGCGGTCGCGGCCTTCCTCGGTATCTGCGGCACAGGCCTCGAAGCGCGCGCCCCCGCCATCCATGACAAAGCGCAGCGCGAAGGGCGCGATGACCGGGCGCGGGGCCGAGATGTCGGTGACAAGATCCACCCCCGCCGGCAGCGCCTTGCGCAGGGCGGTTTCCAGACGGCCCTTGTCATCCCGGCTGTCGGTGATGGCCGAGATCGTGACGCGCCCCGGCTGGATCGATATCTTGGCCCGGGGCGCCATCTGCGCGGCGCGCAGGCCGTATTGCATCGCCGCATCCCACCCCTCGGGCACGGCATAGTCGGCGGTTTCCAGCAAGTCGGTGACCTGCGGGGCGGCGGTCTCGGATCGCAGCATCCGCACCAGCCCGTTCCGGTCGGTCGAGGCAGGGACCAGCCCGATCAGCGAGATCCCCTCGTCATTGCGCAAGAGTTCCGCCTTGAAGTCGGGCGGCGCCATCGCCTCGGCCGAGGCGATGGTCATCGCGTCCACCACGCGCGAGGGATCGACCACCGTGCCCGCCTGCGTCATGGCGCGGAAGCGGTCCACCTCGGTCGGGGCGGTGCCGGTCAGGCGGACCTGCAGGCCATCGGTTGCGACGCTGACCCAATCCTGCCCCGACGCCTGCAGCGCCTGTTCCACATCCTGGCGCGAGCGTTGTTCGATATAGCTGGCCGCCGTGTCGGCGCCCAGCCAGCACAGACCGCCCGCGGCGGACAGGGCAAGAAGCGTGGTGATGGACGAGGCAAGCCGCCTGCGGGGCATGGGCATGACCTTGGGCTGTTTCCTTGGGCTTCGGATCTAGCGGCGGGCGGCGCTCCGCGCAATCAGACGAGCCCCGCAAGCGCAAGAAACAGCGCAAGGATCAGCCCGGCATCGCGGTTCGACCGGAACAGGCGCAGGCAGACATACCCTTGATCAGGCTGGAATTTCCACAGCTGCCAGCCCAGATGCGCCGCAAAGCCGGCAAGCCCGGCATAGGCAATCAACAGATTGCGACCCGTCAGCCAGATGGCCAGCGCAAACAGCAGAACCGTCAGCACCGCAAAGCCTGCCAGGATGCGCGGGCTGTTCCGGCCGAACAGCCGGGCGGTGGATTTCACGCCGATCAGGGCGTCATCCTCGACATCCTGATGGGCATAGATGGTGTCGTAGAAGATGGTCCAGGCGATGCCCGCGAACCAAGCCACGACCGGCGCCGCGTCCAGCCGCCCCATATGCGCGGCATAGGCCAGCATCACGCCCCAGTTGAAGGCCAGGCCCAGAAAGACCTGCGGCCACCAGGTGAATCGCTTGGCAAAGGGATATACCGCAACCAGGGCCAGCGAGGCCACGCCCATCCAGACCGCCGCCCGATCCAGCGTCAGCAGGATCACGAAGCCCAACAGGCATTGCGCCACCAGCCAGGCATATGCCCCGCGCAGCGTCACCTGTCCCGAGGGCAGGGGGCGGGACCGGGTGCGGGCCACCTTGTCGTCGATGTCGCGGTCGGTGATGTCGTTCCAGGTGCAGCCGGCCCCGCGCATCACCAGCGCGCCGATGCCGCAGGCGATGGCGATCCACAGGTCGGACCAGCGCGGCGCGTCCGCCATCATCGCCAGCCCGATCCCCCACCAGCAGGGCAAGAGCAGCAGCCACGTGCCGATGGGCCGGTCCGCGCGCGACAGCCGCAGCCAGGGCCTCCAGGCCGGGGGGGCGGCCGTGTCCACCCAGTTTCCCTTCGGCGCGTCGACCACGGCGTCTGGTCTTTCCGTCCGGCTTTGCATAGCGTCTGGCCCCATGGCAAGGATCAGGCTGTTCATAGATCACCCCTTGGTCGCGGGACAAGCCGTCCCGCTGGACTCGGGGCAGGCGCATTACCTGTCGGGCGTCATGCGCCTGCCGCCGGGGGCCGTGATCGAGGTCTTCAACGGCCAGGACGGCGCATGGTCGGCGCGCATCGCTGATGCCACCAAGCGCGGCGGGTCGCTGGAGGTGCTGGCGCAGGTCGCCCCGCAGCGCGACCCGCCCGACCTGTGGCTGTGCTTCGCGCCCATCAAGAAGGCGCGCACCGACTTCATCGTCGAAAAGGCGGCCGAGATGGGCGCCGCCCGCATCCTGCCGGTGCAGACCGATTTCACCAATTCCGAACGCATCCGCCAGGATCGCCTGCAGGCCCATGCCGTCGAGGCGGCCGAGCAATGCGGCGGAACCTTTGTCCCCGCCGTGGCCGATCTGGTGTCCCTGTCGCGCCTGCTGGATGGCTGGGACGCGTCCCGCCGCATCCTCTGGGCTGACGAGGCGATGGCGGGTCCCGCCGAGACGCTGGCGAACCTGCCGCGCGGTCCCTGGGCCATCCTGATCGGCCCCGAGGGCGGGTTTTCGGATGCCGAGCGCGCCCGGCTGTCGGGTCTTCCCTTCGTGAGTCGCATCAGCTTGGGGCCGCGAATCCTGCGCGCCGACACGGCTGCCGTTGCGGCACTTGCGCTGTGGCAGGCGGCCTTGGGAGACTGGCAGTAAACCGATGCCGCAATGCGGCATTCCAGGGTCCGAAAGCGACCTTCAGGGGGCCTTTTCCCCTTATTCAGTCTGCACGCCGTGCATATCTGCCTTGCCAAGCCGCCAGCTACATTTCTGCAGGTGCACAATCTATATCCTTGTTCATGAAGCTACTGCCCGATGGTCGGGCACTTCTGAAACAGGTGATGAAAATGTCGACGATGGAACTGAACCGCAGTGTTGCTGTTGGTGGCGTTGGCAATGTCGTTGCGAACTTCTTCTCGATGCTGTCCGCGTGGAACGATGCCCGCGTGACCCGTCGGGAACTGAGCCGCCTGTCGGATCGCGAGCTGGACGATATCGGTCTGTGCCGCGGCGACATCGAGCGGATTGCGCGCGGCCTCTAAGCCAAAGCCATCCCGGTTAAGACGAACGAACCCCCAATGCGGATGCAGAGGGGGTTTTTTCTTGCTCTGATGGTCGGGGCCGCTTCAATGCGGCTGGACAGACCTTAAACCTGCGGATTGTGCCGCGTCCTTGAAGGCCGCGCGGGCTGTTCTGACCGGGATCATGCAATGGGCGGCGGCATCCAGCATCCGGGCGGCATGGGCGCGGGGCGCGTCATCGACCGGCCATTTCCGCTCCAGCCAATAGGCGGCCGTCTCGATGGTGGTGAAGGTCTTCACGTCGCCGTCCCGCAGGACGAACGACAGGGGATATCCCCAGTTAACTTCGATCAAAATTGTGCTTTCATGGAAGTGCCCGGCCCCGCGCCATGCGGCAGGGGCCAGGCCGGGCAGCGATCATGCCGCTGCCCAGGAAGTCGCAGCGCTGTTAGGCCAGCGCAACGTTGGTCGCCGATTCGCGGCCGTCACGGCCCTTTTCGACGTCGAAGGTGATCGCCTGGCCGTCGCGGATATCGCGGATGCCGGCGCGCTCCAGAGCCGAGATGTGAAGGAAGATGTCCTTCGAGCCATGTTCGGGCTGGATGAAGCCGAAACCTTTGGTGGCGTTGAACCATTTCACGGTACCGTTGGCCATCGTGATGTCTCCTGTTTTGTGTCTGCCATCCGCGACATGCGATGGCCCGGCTTAGTGTCGTCAAGGAACATCTGAAGCCGAAAAGGAGACAGAAGGCCGTAAGAAAGACGCTTGCCGACCCTAGATAGCAGGAAACGGGCTCGTTTTCAAGGCCAGGATGCCGTCAGGCCCGACGTTCCATCACCAAGGCCGACCAGTCCGCCAGATCGTCGCGCCGGTCCAGCGCGAAGCCTGCCTCGCGATAGACCGCGATGACCTCCTCGGCCTGCTTGGTCAGGATGCCCGACAGGATGATCCTGCCCCCGGGGGCGACCATCGCGGCCATCTGCGGCGCCAGGTCGATCAGCGGCTGCTTCAGGATATTGGCCAGCACCAGGTCATAGGGGGCATTGTCTTCCAGCATCGCATGGCCGAAGCCCGCCGCCTCGATGCAGATCACGCGCCCGTCCAGGCCATTGGCGATCACATTGGCCGCCGCCGTATCGACTGCCACCGCGTCGATGTCGCTGGCAAGCACCGTCACCGGCCACAGCCGGGCGGACGCCATGGCCAGCACGGCGGTGCCGCAGCCGATATCGACGACACGGCCCGGCTGGAAGCCCTGGGTGGCCAGCCGGTCCAGCGCCTCGAGACAGCCCTTGGTGGTGTTGTGGTGCCCGGTGCCGAAGGCCATCGCGGCCTCGATGCAGAGCGCCTCGACCCCTTCGGGAATCGTGTCGGCATCATGGCTGCCATGGACATAAAAGCGACCCGCGCGCACGGGCGTCAGTTCGCGCTTCACATGGGCGACCCAATCGACATCCGGCACCTCGGAAATCGCAAAGGGATTGGCGCCATGGGCGGCAGCCAGCAGGGCCAGGGCGATCTCGTCGGGGGCCTCGGTGAAATAGGCGCCGACTTCCCAGCGGCCCGATCCGTCCTCGATCTCGAAGACGCCAGTACCGACGGGTTCGGGCTCCAGATCCTCGCAAGCCTCGGCAAGGGCTTCGGCGGCCTCTCGGCCCGGGACATGGGTCAGCGCGGAATAGGTGGTCATCAGATCGGATCCGGGTTGGGCATGGACGCCTCTACCCCCGTGCCCTTGAGGCCGCAATAACCATCCGGGTTCTTTTCCAGGTATTGCTGATGCGCCTCGTGCGCGGGCCAGAAGGGGGCGGGGCCGGTGATCTGCGTGGTGATCTTGCCGAAGCCCGCCACGGCCAGGCGGTTGTCATAATCGATCTTCGACGCCTCGGCCACCGCGTGCTGGCTGTCGTTGAAGGTCATGATGAGGCTGCGATACTGGCTGCCCATGTCATTGCCCTGCCGGTCGCCCTGGGTCGGGTCGTGGTTTTCCCAGAACAGCTGCAGCAGATGGTCATAGCTGATCTTGGAGCTGTCAAAGACGATCCGCACGACCTCGGCATGGCCGGTGGTCCCGGTCTTCACCTGCTCATAGGTCGGGTTCTCGACCGTGCCGCCCGCAAAGCCCACCTGCGTCAGCCAGATGCCGTTCTGCTTCCAGAACAGGCGTTCGACGCCCCAATAGCAGCCCATGCCGAAGATCGCCTGGTCCATGCCCTGGGGGACGGGCTCGTCCATCGGCCGGTTGAAGATCGCATGTGTGGTCATGATGACATCCTTCTGATCAGGCAGAGCAAACGCGCCAGGGTCGGGCGGGGTTCGACCCTAGCCACGGGGATGCGCGGCCTGATAGACGGCCATCAGATGCGCGTCATCGACCCCGGTATAGACCTGCGTGGTCGACAGGCTCGCATGGCCCAGCAGTTCCTGGATGGTGCGCAGGTCGCCCCCGGCTGCCAGCAGATGCGTGGCAAAGGAATGGCGCAGCGCGTGGGGCGTGGCGGTCGGCGGAAGGCCAAGCGCGGCGCGGGCGTTGCGCATCACGCTGTCGATGATCCCGGACGACAGCCGCCCCCCGCGCACGCCGCGAAACAGCGGCTGGTCGGGGGCCAGGGGCCAGGGGCACTGGTGCAGGTAATCGGCCACCGCAGCGCGCGCCACGGGAAGAACGGGCACATGCCGCTGCCGTTCCCCCTTGCCGGTGATGGTCAGGCTGTCGCGGAACGGCCAGTCGGCGCCGTTCAGGTTCAGGGCCTCGGAAATGCGCAGCCCGCAGCCCCACAGCAGCGTCATCACCGCCGTGTCGCGCGCCGCGACCCAGGGCGTGTCGTGACCGACAGCCACCATGTCCAGCGTGTCCTGCGCCTGGTCGGGCGTCAGCGGGCGGGGCAGGGACCGGGTGTATTTCGGGCTGCGGGTGGAGAGTGCCGCAGACAGGTCGTATCCCTCGCGATCGGACATCCAGCGCAGGAAGCTGCGCACCGCCGACTGCCGCCGGGCAAGCGACCGCGCCCCCAGCCCCCGCGCGCGTTCGGCGGCGGCAAAGGCGCGCATGTCGGTCTGGCGCAGGTCGGCCAGCGACTTGGGGGTCGCCGCCTGCCCATGATGGCCGCCGAGAAAGGCAAGAAAGGCCAGCAGGTCGGCGCGATAGGCGGTGATGGTGTGGGGGGACCGGTCGCGGGTCGCGGCCTCGACCTCGAGCCAGCGGGCCAGCGCATGCGACATGGCCGGCGCCAAGGCCAGCAGGTCAGGCGCCGCGGGCGCGGTCATCCGCGCAGCCGCGACAGCAGCACCAGCCGGAAGACCTGCGCGAAGAAGCGCAGAAGGTCGGTGCCGTGGGCGGGCATGAAGCGGGACCTGTCGGCGCTGCCCATCAGCAGCATGGCGCGGGGACGGCGGGCGCCCAGGTCGATGGGCAGCAGCGCCTCGGACGCGACAACCCGGCCATGCATCACCTGCGTGATGGGCGAGGACGGGCGCAGCACGATGTCGTCGCCGCGCGGCGTGCGCCGCCCCGCCGCGACGATCCGGCCGATTGCCCCCTCGGGGACGATCACCGCATTCTCGGGCAAGCCGGGAATGGCGGGGTCGGGTTCGACCACCAGCCGCAGCGTCTCGACCCGCAGAAGCGGCGCGATATCCGATTGCAGGCTGTCCACCAGTTCCGCCAGATCCGACGATTCCAGCAGCCCGATCACCGCGCGATGGATCACCGCGGTGCCCGACTGGTTGTCATAGGCGGCGGCGATCACGCTTTCATGCTGCGATTCCAGCCGGTCGAGCCGCGACTCTAGCGCCTCCATCGCGCGGCCGCGGATGTCGATGACATTGTCGCCCAGTTCGGCCTCGCGCGCCGCGACAAGGGCGCGCATCAGGTCACGGTCGCCCAAGATCACGCCGGGATCGGCCAGAAGTTTGTCGCGAATCTCCTGATCCAGAACCGCCGTCATGCCTGTCCCTTTTTCGTTGTCAGCCGATCTTCTGACCGGTCTTGGCCCAGTCGGCAGTGAACAACTCGAGTCCCTTGTCCGTCAAGACATGCTTGGCCATCGACTTGATCACGGCGGGGGGCGCGGTGATCACGTCGGCGCCGATCTTGCCCACCTCGACGATATGGTTCACGGACCGGATCGAGGCCGCGAGGATCTGCGTCTCGTAGCCATAGTTGTCGTAGATCTCGCGGATGTCGGCGATCAGGTCCACGCCGTCCAGGCCGATGTCGTCAAGACGGCCGACGAAGGGGCTGATGAAGGTGGCGCCCGCCTTGGCGGCCAGAATGGCCTGGGCCGCGGTGAAGCACAGCGTCACGTTGACCATGTGGCCTTCGTCGGCGAAGGTCCGGCAGGCCTTCAGGCCGTCCCAGGTCAGCGGCACCTTGATGGCGATGTTGGGCGCGATCTGCGCCAGGTGGCGGCCTTCGCGGATCATGTCCTCGGCCTTGTCGGCGACCACCTCGGCGCTGACGGGGCCGCTGACCATCTCGCAGATCTCGCGGGTCACTTCCTCGATGTTGCGGCCGGCCTTCAGGATCAGGGACGGATTGGTGGTCACGCCATCGACCATGCCCAGGTCGTTCAGCTCGCGGATGGCGTCCACATCGGCGGTATCAAGGAAGAATTTCATGGCGAGGCTCCCATAAGCGGTTCGGCAGGGGTGATAGCGCAAAAGCCCTTCGTCCGAAAGGGGCAGGCGGGCCTTGCAACAGGCGCGGCGCGCGGCTTTATCAAGGCGATGAAAACCTTGGCTGCCTTTTCCCCGCCTCGATTTTTCCAGGCACAGGCCCGGATCGCGGTCCTGACCGTCGAGCCTGTCGGCGTGCTGGACTATCTGGCGCCCGAAGGGGGCGTGAGCCAGGGCCAGCTGGTGCTGGTGCCTTTGGGACCGCGCCGGGTCATGGGCCTGGTCTGGGGCGAGGGCCTGGGCGATTTCGACCTGGCCAAGCTGCGCCCCGTGGCGCGCGTGCTGGAGGCCGAGCCCTTTGACACGCGCTTCCTGGATTTCCTGACACGCGCCGCCGATTACACCCTGACGCCGCTGCCCTTGATGTTGCGCATGGCCACGCGGGCGCCCGACCTGGACCAGCCGCCCGCCGCGCGCCGGGTGATCGTGCCGGGCGGCACCCCGCCCACGCGCATGACCGAGGCGCGCGAGCGCGTGATGCAGGTGCTGGCCGATCATGGCGGGGCAAGCTTCGCGGCCTCGGAACTGGCGCAACTGGCGGGGGTCGGCACGGCGGTGGTCAAGGGCCTAGTCGCGGCGGGCACGCTGGCCGAAATCCAGGCGCCGCGCGACCTGCCCTATCCCCGCTTGGACGCTTCGAGGCCCGGCAAGCCGCTAGACGCGGAACAGCAGGCGGCGGCGGATGCGTTGCGCGGCGCCGTCCGGACCGGGGCCTACGGCACCACCCTGCTGCGGGGCGTCACCGGGTCGGGCAAGACCGAGGTTTATCTGGAAGCGGTCGCCGAATGCCTGGCGCAGGGCCGGCAGGCGCTGGTCCTGCTGCCGGAAATCGCGCTGTCCGCCGAGTTCCTGGACCGGGTCGAGGCGCGTTTTGGCGCACGTCCCGGCGAATGGCACAGCGGCATCACCCGCACGGAACGCCGTCGTCTGTGGCACATGGCGGGCAAGGGAGAGGTGGGGCTGGTCGTCGGTGCCCGTTCCGCGCTGTTCCTGCCCTTCCGCGACCTGGGCCTGATCGTCGTCGATGAGGAGCACGATTCCAGCTACAAGCAGGAGGATGTCGTTTATTACAGCGCCCGCGACATGGCGGTGCTGCGGGCATCCATCAACGGGGCGCAGGTGGTGCTGGCCTCGGCGACGCCCAGCCTGGAAAGCTGGGTGAACGCGGGCAGCGGGAAATACAGGCGGCTGGACCTGCGCAGCCGTTACGGCACGGCGGAACTGCCCGACATGGCCGCCATCGACCTGCGGGCCGAGGAGATGGCATCGGGCCGCTGGATCTCGCCCGCGCTGGTGGGGGCGGTCGAATCGCGGCTGGCCCGGGGGGAACAGTCCCTGCTGTTCCTGAACCGGCGCGGCTATGCGCCCGTGATGCTGTGCCGGGCCTGCGGCGAGCAGATCGGCTGCCACCAATGCGACGCGCGGATGGTTGAACACCGTTTCCAGAACCGCCTTGTCTGCCACCAGTGCGGCGAAACGCGCCCCATCCCGCTGGCCTGCCCGTCCTGCAAGGTCGAGGGCAAGCTGGCCCCCATCGGCCCCGGCGTCGAGCGCATCGCCGAGGAGGTGGCCGCCCGTTTTCCCGACGCCAAGGCCACGGTGCTGTCCTCGGACCTGTTCCATTCGGCCCGCGCGCTGAAGGAAACCATCGCCGAGATCGCCGAGGGCGACACGCAGATCATCATCGGCACGCAGATCGTCGCCAAGGGCCACAACTTCCCGCGCCTGACGCTGGTGGGCGTCATCGACGCCGACCTTGGCCTGCAAGGCGCCGACCTGCGCGCGGCCGAACGCAGCTTCCAGCTGATGCGGCAGGTCGCGGGCCGGGCCGGGCGGCTGGCGGGAACCGCGCCGGGGGTGGCCTTGCTGCAAACCCACCAGCCCGACCATCCGGTCATCCGCGCCATCCTGTCCGGCGAGGACGAGGCCTTCTGGAACGCCGAAGCCGCCGCGCGCCAGGCCACCGGAATGCCCCCTTTCGGGCGGCTGGCGGGGATCATCCTGTCCCATCCCGATCTGGGCGTGGTCAGCGATTTCGCCCGCCATCTGGCCGCTCATGCCGGCCCGCTGGAACAGGCGGGCGCGCAACTGTGGGGACCGGCGCCTGCGCCGATTGCCCGCATCCGGGGGCGCCATCGGGTGCGGATGCTGGTCCACGCGCCGCGCCAGGCGCCCGTTCAGTCGGCCATCGCGGACTGGCTGGCGCCGCACAAGCCGCCCACGAACCTGCGCCTGTCGGTGGACATCGACCCGCAAAGCTTCCTCTAGCCGCAGGATCGGGGCACCCGTCCGCGCACTGCCCAGGCCCGCGCGGGCAGCGTGATGGATCCGTCGGTATCGCGCGGCAGGCTGCGGGCCAGCCGGTCCCGCAGGCGCTGGCGCGCGTCGCTCTCCAAGCTGGCGCAATAGCCCGGTGCGGGCCCGGCACCCAGGGTAAAGGGCTGCCAGTAATCGTCGAAGTCGCGAAAGGTCGTCGCGATCTCGATCCCGGTTCCCTCCACGTCGTGCAGGCCCGCCCCGGCTGTCAGGGCGATCAATTGCGGCAGGGTGCAAAAGGGAAAGCGCCGATCTTCGGTCAGGTCGGTTGCGGCGGGGTCCAGGGCCGCCGCCTCGGTCCAGAAGGCGCGCATGAAGCCCATTCCGCCCCCCGGATAATCCCAGACATAGAAGCCGATGGTCCCGCCAGGCCGGACGACGCGCATCATCTGCGCCAAGGCTAGCGGCCGGTCGGAAACGAAGTTCAGGACCAGTCCGGCGACGGCGACATCCGCGCTGGCCGCAGGAACCGGCAGGGCCTGCGCGTCGCCGATCAGAAATCGGGCGCGGGGATCGGGGACGATTTCGCGCGCCCGCTCCAGAAACCCGGCCGAGGGGTCGATCCCGACCAGGCTGGCGGGCCCCGCCCGCGCCATGATGGCCGCCGACAGCGCGCCCGTCCCGCAGCCGATCTCCAGCCAGTCCAGGCCTTTCTCCGCCTCCAGCCAGTCCAGGAACAAGGGCGCGATCCGTGCGCTCCACCGGCCCATGTACCGGTCATAGCTGGGGCCTGCCTGCCATGCGTCATGTCTGGACTGCTGCGCCATCCGCCCGCCCTCATGCTGGGAACAGTCTACGCCCGAACGCCGGATCGTCCAACCGGCCTGCGGTCAGTTCTTCAGCACGATGCAGCGTCCGCCCAACTGCCGGAAGCGGGCGCAGAAGCGGTTGGCCTCGGCCTTGCTGTCCCAGCCGACCTGGGCGGTATAGACGGCGCGCGACATCCCGGACAGGCGCTTGCGGACATAGCCCACCTGCTTGTCGCCCAGGATCGGACGCAGGCTGCGGTTCAGGCGCGAGACCTGGCGGCTGACGCCCGACTGGCTGGGATGGCTGGCCACGATCACGCCCCAGGGAGAGACCTTGGGCTGGACCATGAATTCGCGCAGCTTGCGCTCGCCCGCAAGCTTTTCGCAGGCGGGGCGGAAGTCCAGGTCGGGATCCAGCGCCAGCTTCAGTTCGCCCGGCGGGGGCGGGTTGTCGCGCCAGCGCAGCGCCTCGAAGCCGGTGATCGCGGCGACATAGTCCTGGGTTTCATAGGGCAGGCCGCCGTTCTGGCCGATAAAGCGGGCCGCGCGGTTTTCGCCGCCGTTATAGGCCACCGCGGCCAGGCCGATATTGCCGAAGGTGTCGGTCAGGTGGCGCAGGTACCAGGCCGATTTGTGGATCGCCTGCGCGGGGTTGAACGGATCCTTCAGGTCGTAAAGCTCGGCCGTGCCGGGCATGAACTGGGCGATGCCAAGCGCGCCGACGGGGCTGATCGCCCCCGGCTCGAATCGGCTTTCCTTCCACAGAAGGCGGGCCAGGAAGTTCGGGTCAAGCCCGCGCTCCAGGGCGTTGCGTTCGATCAGCATGCAGACATCGGCGGCATAATGATCCAGCCGGATGCAATCGCGCCCGTCATCGGTGCAGCGGACCTTGTCGGACTGGGCCGCGGGCGGGCGCCCTTCGACGGCATCCACGGCGGGAAAGGCCTGGACGGCAGGCGCGGCAAGGACCGCAAGCGCGGCCACCGCCGCCTTGCAGAGGCCCGAAAGGCGAGGGAACGGCATTCGGCGCATCATGGGGCCGGGCTCACGCGTCGTCCGAACGGCGGGCCTTGTTCTTGCCCGCCTTGTTCTTGCCCGTCTTGTCCTTGCCGGATTTCTTGGCGGCCTTGGCCTTGGCCTCGGCCTTCGCCGCCTTCCGGTCTGCTTTCTCGGCTTGTCTTGCGGCCTTTTCGGCCTGCTTGGCCGCCTTCTTTTCAGCCTTGCGGGCTTCCTTCTCGGCCTCTTTCGCGGCCTTCTTCGCGGCCTTGCGGGCCGCCTTGGCCTCGTCGGGAAGCGGGGCGGCGGCAGGGGCGGGGGGCGGCGCCACCTTGACGGCAACCGCGGGTGCCGGCGCGGCCGGCAGGGCGGGGATCTTGGGCTTTGCCAGGGGCAGGGGTTCGTCCTTCTCGGCCGCGGTTGCCGTGGCGGCCTTGGCGCCCGCCTTGGCGACGCGGCGCAATCCGGTGCGCAGGTCGGCCTTGCGGGTCTCGGCCTTCTCGCGGCCGGCGGGCTTGCGCGCGGGCGAGGCAGGGGCGCGCTTGGCAGGCTTCGGCGGGGCGGCAGGCTTGATGGCCGGAGCCTCGGCTGAGTCGACCTTGGCCGCGCCGGGCTGAGGGGCAGCCTCGGCCTGGGGGGACAGCTTGCGCTTGCGCCGTTCGGCCTTGGCGCGGCGCAAGGCGCCGGACAGCAGTTCCCTGGCCGAAACCTGCCCGTCCTCGCTGACCGGGGCTGCCTGGCCTATCGCATCCTCCAGATCCGCGATCAGCTTCAGCAACGCCCCCTCGTCCAAGCCGGCCAGCGCCGGGCCGCGGCTGTTGCCGGTCAAGGCCCGTTGTTCGTCCGTCAGCAGTTCCTGTTCCAGCCTGGTAAAGTTGGGCATCGCTGTTCCCTCGGCGCACGGCCTGATTTTTGCGGCGGATGTTGAAAGAGATTGATCGATTTTGCAAATGGAAAGGCCCCGGAATCAACCGGGGCCCGGACCTGTCCTTGCGAACCGCGCCTTGCCTACTGCACGGCGCTTTCCACCGGCGACATCGTCGTCACCGGCGCACCGGCGGGCGCCGTGACTGTCATCGCCGCATAAGGGTCGCTGACCTGCGATGGCATCCCTGCCGCCGGCGCTGCGGCCATGGCGGTCTGCGTCGGGGCGGCCGGCTCGACATAGCCTTCGGGCGTCTCGATCATCTGGCCTTCCAGGCTGACGCTTTCGGCCTGGCTGCGGACATGGACCGTGGTGCCGTTCCCGATCTTGTCGAACAGGTCGATGACGTCCTGGTTGAACAGCCGGATGCAGCCCGCCGAGGTGGCCTTGCCGATGGAGGACGGGTCCATCGTGCCATGGATGCGGTAATAGGTGTCGCGCCCACCCTCATACAGATACAGCGCCCGCGACCCCAGGGGGTTGTGCATCCCGCCGGACAGCCCGCCCGCAAACTGCGCATACAGATCGGGCTGCGTGCGGATCATGTTGTCGGTCGGCCGCCAGCTGGGCCAGCGCGCCTTGCGTGCGATGGTGGCGGTTCCCGCGTATCCGGTGCCCGCCCGGCCCACGGCCACGCCATAGCGCATCGCCTGGCCGCCCGGCTGGACGTGATACAGCACCCGCGCATAGGGATCGACCACGATCGTGCCCGGCGCCTCGGGGCCGTTATAGGCCACCAGCTGGCGCTGGTTGCGTTCGTTCAGATAGGCGGCGCGGACTGCGGGGATCTCGATCGGCTCGCCGTTGGGGCCGGTGTCCGTCCGGGCCTGGTAGGCTTGCGGCACCGTGGGGTTGGCCAGCGTGATCGGCTGGCTGCTTCCACATGCGGCAAGCCCCAGGGCAACCGCCGTGAACAGGGTAACGAGACGCATCTTCATTCTTCCTTCATGGCATAAACGGCAGCACGGGCAAATCCGGTGCCGGCAGCGTGTCAATTTCGTCTTGATCGACCCCGTAGCAGGCCAGGGGGTGATTCGCGCAGAGTTTCATCAGCCCGTCACATGCACCGGTCGTCAAGCCTTGCTGCCGGGACCGGCCGATGGCGATCCCTGCCTTGTGGCGAAAGCGCGGCAGTCTGTTCAAGAATGACTGACCGTGGAACAACTTATCGTTTGCTTTGGTTTCACCGCAGGCCGCCTCGACGCTGCCAGGACCGAAGATTGCCCCCCGCCACGCGGCTGGCTAGGCTGCACCGATGCCAGAGCGACAGTTCCAGTGACCGACCAGACAGCACCCCGGGCCTCGTCCCCCTCGGCCCTCGCGCCGTTCCGATACCCTGATTTCCGCCTGCTTTGGGGCGCGACGCTGATCTCGAACTTCGGGGGGCTGGTGCAGGCCGTGGGCGCGGCCTGGCTGATGACGCAGCTGACCGACAGCGCCACGCTGATCGCGCTGGTGCAGGCGTCGAACACGCTGCCGATCATGCTGCTGGCGCTGGCATCCGGCGCCTTGGCCGACATCTTCGACCGCAAGACGATCCTTCTGTTCGCGCAGTGCTTCATGGCGGCCGTGTCCGTGCTGCTGGCCATCGTCGCCTGGCAGGGCTGGCTGACGCCCTGGCTGCTGCTGGCCTTCACCTTCCTGATCGGGGCGGGGCAGGCGCTGTACAATCCCCCTTGGCAGGCCAGCATGGGCGACCTGGTGCCGCGCGCCGACCTGCCTGCGGCGGTCACGCTGAACTCGGTGGGCTTCAACCTGATGCGCAGCGTGGGGCCCGCGGCGGGCGGCTTCATCGTGGCGGGCTTCGGGGCGGCGGCGGCATTCGCGGTCAACGCCCTCAGCTATGTGCCGCTGCTGGGCGCGCTGCTGCGCTGGCGCCCGAACATCGCCCCTCGCACCGCCCCGCCCGAGGAGTTCCTGCCCGCCGTGGCCGCCGGGCTGCGCTATGTCCTGTTGTCCCCGAACCTGATGAAGGTGATCGGGCGCGGCGCCCTGTTCGGCTTTGCCGCCGTGTCGGTCCTGGCGCTGCTGCCGCTGGTGGCCAAGTCCCATCCCGAAGGGGGCTCGATGCTGTTCGGCGGCCTTCTGGGCTGCTACGGCGTCGGCGCTATCGCGGGCGCGGCGCTGAACCCCCGCATCCGGGCGCGCTTCAACAACGAGAACGTCGTGCGCATGGCCTTTGCGGGCTTTGCGCTGTCGGCGGTCGTGCTGGGGCAGACGCAGTCCGTCTGGCTGCACGCGCTGGCCCTGCTGCCTGCGGGGGCATCCTGGGTGCTGGCCTTGTCGCTGTTCAACGTGACGGTGCAGCTTTCCACGCCCCGCTGGGTCGTGGCGCGCGCCCTGGCGCTGTATCAGACGGCCACCTTCGGCGGCATGGCGGCCGGGTCCTGGGTCTGGGGCGGCATCGCCGGGGCGCATGGCCTGGATCAGGCGCTGACGGCGGCGGGCATCGTGCTTCTGGCGGGGGCGGTTATCGGCGTCTGGTTCAAGGCGCCCGAGTTCGGCACCGCCGATCTGGACCCGGTCAACCGGTTCCGCGAACCGGCGCTGCGGCTGGACCTGCGCGGGCGGTCGGGGCCGATCATGGTGATGGTGGATTACCGCATCGCCCAGAAGGACACGGCCGAGTTCCTGCGCCTGATGCAATTGCGCCGCAACATCCGCCGCCGCGACGGCGCGCGGAACTGGGCCTTGCTGCGCGATTTGGAACATCCCAACCTGTGGACCGAAAGCTATCACATCGCCACCTGGGACGAATATGTCCGCCACAACCTGCGCCGCACCAAGTCGGATGCCGAGATCACCGTGTCCCTGCGCGCCCTGCACCAGGGCGAGGGCGACCCGCTGGTCCACCGCATGATCGAGCGTCACAGCGTCGGCCCCGAGGACGACCTGCCCCTGATCGGCAAGATGGAGGTCTGATTGCCCATGACCACGGCCCTGTTCACCCACCCGGACGCCGAACGCCACATCACGCCGCCCGGCCACCCTGAACAGGTGGCGCGTTACGGCGCGGTGATCGAGGCTCTGGCCGACCTGACCCTTGATCGGCGAGAGGCCCCCCGGGCCGAGGAGGCCGAGATCCTGCGCTGCCATCCGATGTCCTATCTTGAGCGGATCCGGAACGCTGTCCCCGAGGAAGGCTGGCAGATGCTGGACGCCGACACGCATCTGTCGCCGGGCAGTCTGGACGCCGCCCTGCGCGGGGTGGGCGGCGCGGTGGCGGCGGTGGATGCCGTACTGGCGCGCGAGGCCGCCAATGCCTTTGTCGCCATGCGCCCGCCCGGCCATCACGCCGAACGGGAAAAGCCGATGGGCTTCTGCATCTTCGGCAATGCCGCCATCGCGGCCATGCGGGCGCTCGATCATCATGGGCTCGACCGTGTGGCAGTGCTGGATTTCGACGTCCATCACGGCAACGGCACGCAGGATCTGCTGTGGGATGAACGGCGCGCCTTCTTCGCGTCCACCCACCAGATGCCGCTTTATCCGGGCACGGGCGCGGCCGGGGAAAGGGGCGCGCATGGGCAGATGGTGAACGTGCCCCTGCGGCCCGGATCGGATGGCGCGGCGGGGCAGGCGGCCTGGCGCGACATCCTGGCGCGAGCCCGCGATTTCGCGCCGCAACTGGTGATCCTTTCGGCAGGCTTCGATGCCCATGCCGCCGATCCCCTGGCGCAGCTGGAATGGGAGGAGGCCGATTTCTCTGCCATCACCCGCATGGTCTGCGACATGGCGGCGGATCTGTCGGCCCCGGTGGTATCCTGCCTTGAAGGTGGCTATGATCTCGCGGCTTTGGGCAGGTCAGCCCGCGCCCATGTCCAAGTCCTGCTGGAGGCCCACGAATGAACGACATCGCGACCATGAGCTTCGAGGAGGCCATGAAGGAGCTGGAGGCCACGGTCGGCAAGCTGGAAACCGGCGACGCGACGCTGGATGAGTCGATCCGCCTTTACGAACGCGGCGCCGCCCTGCGCCAGCATTGCGAGAAACGCCTGCGCGAGGCCGAGGACCGGGTGGAAAAGATCACCCTTGCGGCCAATGGCCAGCCCACGGGGACGGAACCGGCCGAGGGGCTGTGATGCAGGACCGGCTGGAGGCGGTGAAGGCGCAGGTCCAGGCCGCGCTTGATCGGGCGATCGGTGCTTTGCCCGCAGGCGAACTGCGCGATGCGATGGCCTATGCCTGCGCGGGCGGCAAGCGGATCCGGGCCTTTCTGGTGATGGAATCGGCGCGCCTGCATGGCGTGCCCGACGATGCCGCGCTGCCCGTCGCCGCGGCGGTCGAGGCGCTGCACGCCTATTCCCTGGTCCATGACGACCTGCCCGCCATGGACGACGACGACCTGCGCCGGGGTCAGCCGACCGTTCATGTGAAATGGTCCGAGGCCACCGCGATCCTGGCGGGCGACGCGCTGCAATCCCTGGCCTTCGGGCTGCTGGCCGATCCGGCGGTGGGCGATCCCGCCGCACGGGTGCGGCTGGTTGCGGCATTCGCGCAGGCCGTGGGCGGGGCCGGAATGGTCTGGGGACAGGCGCTGGACATCGCCGCCGAAACCGCCGCGGCACCGCTGACGCTGGATCAGATCACGCAGTTGCAGGGCGGCAAGACCGGCGCGCTGATCCGCTTTGCCGCCATTGCCGGGCCGCTGATCGCGGATGCCGACACCGCGCCGCTGGCGGCCTATGCCGATGCGCTTGGGCTGGCCTTCCAGATCGCCGACGATATCCTGGACGTGACCGGAAACGAAGATGTGACCGGCAAGCGCGTCGGCAAGGATGTCGCGGCGGGCAAGGCGACTTTCGTGTCCCTGCTGGGCCTTGACGGCGCGCGGGCCGAGGCCGCACGCCTTGTCGACGCCGGCGATGCGGCCCTTGCGCCCTATGGCGAGGATGCCGGAAACTTGCGCCAACTGGCGCGTTTCGTTATCGAACGCGACACCTGAACGACGCCCGCCCCTGCAATCATTCGCCCGAAGGGCCAGCCGATGACCGACCTTGCCAAGACGCCGATCCTCGACCGGGTGCAGCTTCCCTCGGACATGAAGTCCCTGAGCGACCGCGAACTGCACCAGCTGGCCGACGAGTTGCGGTCGGAAACGATCAGCGCCGTCAGCGTCACCGGCGGGCATCTGGGCGCGGGCCTGGGCGTGGTGGAACTGACCGTGGCGCTGCATGCGGTCTTCGACACGCCGCGCGACAAGATCATCTGGGACGTGGGCCACCAGTGCTATCCCCACAAGATCCTGACGGGGCGGCGCGACCGCATCCGCACGCTGCGCATGGGCGGCGGGCTTGCGGGCTTCACCAAGCGCGCGGAAAGCCCCTATGATCCCTTCGGCGCGGGCCACTCCAGCACCTCGATTTCCGCGGCGCTCGGCTTTGCGGTGGCGCGGGATCTGGGCGGCGATCCGGGCGATGCGATCGCGGTGATCGGCGACGGCGCCATGAGCGCAGGCATGGCCTTCGAGGCGCTGAACAACGCGGGGCACCTGGGCAAGCGGCTGATCGTGGTCCTGAACGACAACGAGATGTCGATCGCTCCGCCGGTGGGCGCGCTGTCGTCCTATCTGACCAGCCTTTATACCCGCCGCCCGTTTCAGGACCTGAAGGCCGCCGCCAAGGGCGCCGTGGGCCTGCTGCCGCCGCCAATCCAGGAAGGCGCGCGCCGCGCCAAGGAGATGCTGAAAGGCATGACCATCGGCGGCACGCTGTTCGAGGAACTGGGATTCTCCTATATCGGTCCGGTCGATGGGCATGACCTCGACCAGCTTCTGCCGCTGCTGCGCACGGTGAAATCGCGCGCGACCGGCCCCGTGCTGATCCATGCCGTGACCCGCAAGGGCAAGGGCTTTGCCCCGGCCGAGAACGCCGCCGACCGCGGCCACGCGACCGGCAAGTTCGACATGGTGACCGGCATCCAGGCCAAGGCCAAGTCGAACGCCCCCAGCTATACCGCCGTCTTCGCCAAGGCGCTGATCGACGAGGCCGGGCGCGACGACAGGATCGTGGGCATCACCGCGGCCATGCCGGACGGCACGGGATTGAAGCAGTTTGCCGAACGCTTCCCGCGCCGGACCTTCGACGTGGGCATCGCCGAACAGCACGCGGTCACCTTCGCGGCGGGGCTTGCGGCAGGGGGCATGAAACCCTTCTGCGCGATCTATTCGACCTTCCTGCAGCGCGGCTATGACCAAGTGGTCCACGATGTCGCGGTCCAGAACCTGCCGGTCCGCTTTGCCATCGACCGCGCAGGCCTGGTGGGGCAGGACGGTCCGACCCATGCCGGGGCCTATGACATCGCCTTCCTTGCGAACCTGCCCGGCATGGTCGTCATGGCCGCCGCCGACGAGGCGGAACTGATGCACATGGTCGCCACCGCCGCCGCCCATAACAGCGGCCCCATCGCCTTCCGTTTCCCGCGCGGAGAGGGGACCGGCGTCGAGATGCCCGAGCGCGGGCAGGTGCTGCCCATCGGCAAGGGCCGGATCATCCGCGAAGGCAAGGGCGTCGCCATCCTGTCCTTCGGCACCCGCCTGTCGGAAGCGGAGAAGGCCTGCGAAGCGCTGGCCGCGCGGGGCATATCGCCCACGGTGGCGGATGCGCGCTTCGCCAAGCCGCTGGACCGGGACCTGATCCTGCGGCTGGCGCGGACCCATGACGCCCTGATCACGATGGAGGAAGGCGCGGTCGGCGGCTTCGGCAGCCATGTGGCGCAACTGCTGGCGGATGAGGGGGTCTTCGACCGTGGCTTGCGCTTCCGCTCCATGGTGCTGCCGGACCGATTCGTCGATCACGACGCACCTTTTGCCATGTATGACAGCTCGGCGCTGAATGCGGCGCATATCGAGGCGAAGGTGCTGGAGGTCATGGGAATCGCGCAACTGGCGGGCAGGACCGCCTGACCGGGCTTGCTGCCGAAACAGGCATGCTGCCGGAAAACCTTGCAGCAGCCCCCCGTTTTTCTGCATCGCGGCATGATCCTTGCAAACTGCTGCTGACTTTGATCGGGATCGGGCGCATTATACACTTATGGGGCGAGTGATCCTGCCCCGTTCCTCCCGAACCCGGCGGCGCCAACCGCCGAAATCCGCCAGAGACGCGCCCCTCCTCCCTGCGAAGTCTCTGGCGGTGCCGGGAATGAAAAAGGCGCGGGACGATTGCCCGCGCCTTCGTCTCAGTGAACGGTCGCCTCGGGGCGCGGACCTTCGCCCACTGCCCCCAGCTTGTGACCCGCCCGGCCGATGCGGCTGCCGACGACCAGCCCGTCATCGCCCGCGCTGACATGCACCGTCTGCCCGTCCAGAACCTCGCCCGACAGCAGCAGTTCGGCCAGCGGGTCCTGCAGGGCGCGCTGGATCACGCGCTTCAGCGGACGCGCGCCGAAGACCGGGTCATAGCCCTGGTCGGCCAGCCACTTGCGCGCCGACTCGTCCAGATCCAGCGTGATCTTGCGGCCCGCAAGCCGCTGTTCCAGACGCCGCAACTGGATATCGACGATCCCGTCCATGTTCTGCCGCGACAGGCGGCGGAAGATGATGATCTCGTCCAGGCGGTTCAGGAATTCGGGCCGGAAATGCGCCCGGACCGCCTCCATCACCTGCTGGCGGGCATCGGTCGAATCCGACCCTTCGGGCAGATGCGACAGCGCCTGTGACCCCAGGTTCGAGGTCAGGATGATCAGCGTCTGCTTGAAGTCCACCGTGTGGCCCTGGCCGTCGGTAAGCTGTCCGTCGTCCAGGACCTGCAGCAGCACGTTGAAGACATCCGGGTGGGCCTTCTCGACCTCGTCGAACAGGATCACCTGATAAGGACGCCGCCGCACGGCCTCGGTCAGGACGCCGCCCTCGTCATAGCCGACATAGCCCGGAGGAGCGCCGATCAGCCGCGCCACGGAATGCTTTTCCATGAACTCGGACATGTCGATGCGGACCATCGCGCTGTCGTCGTCGAACATGTATTCGGCCAAGGCCTTGGTCAGTTCGGTCTTGCCGACGCCGGTCGGGCCAAGGAACAGGAAGCTGCCCAGGGGGCGGTTCTCGTCGTTCAGCCCGGCCCGCGCGCGACGGACCGCGTTCGACACCGCCACCACGGCTTCTTGCTGGCCGATGACGCGGGCGCCGATCTGCTCCTCCATCTTCAGAAGCTTCTCGCGCTCGCCTTCCAGCATCTTGCTGGTCGGGATGCCGGTCCAGCGCTCGACCACCTCGGCGATCTGCTCGGGACGCACGGCTTCCTCGACCATCAGCCCGTCGGCGCCGCCATTCTCGGCCTCGGCCAGTTGCCGCTCCAGGCCGGGGATGATGCCATAGGACAGTTCCCCCGCGCGTGCCAGGTTGCCCTCGCGCTTGGCCTGGTCCAGTTCGGCGCGCGCCCGGTCAAGCTGTTCCTTGAGGTTGCGAGACCCTTCCAGCTTGTCGCGTTCGGCCTGCCAGCGGGCGGTCATCTCGGCCGACTGCTGCTGCAGGTCGGACAGGTCCTTCTCCAGCCGCTCCAGCCGGTCACGCGAGGCCGCGTCGTCCTCCTTCTTCAGCGCCTCGGCCTCGATCTGCATCTGCAGGATCTGGCGGTCAAGCTGGTCCAGCTCCTCGGGCTTGCTGTCCACTTCCATGCGCAGACGGCTTGCGGCCTCGTCCATCAGGTCGATCGCCTTGTCGGGCAGGAAGCGGTCGGTGATGTAGCGATGGCTCAGCGTGGCCGCGGCAACCAGGGCCGCGTCGCTGATGCGGACGCCGTGGTGAAGCTCGTATTTCTCCTTGATGCCGCGCAGGATCGAGATCGTGTCCTCGACCGTCGGCTCCTCGACCAGCACGGGCTGGAAGCGGCGGGCAAGGGCCGCGTCCTTCTCGATATACTTGCGGTATTCGTCCAGGGTGGTCGCGCCGACGCAGTGCAACTCGCCCCGCGCCAGGGCAGGCTTGATCAGGTTGGCCGCATCCATCGCGCCATCGGTCTTGCCCGCGCCGACCAGCACGTGAAGCTCGTCGATGAACAGGATGATCTCGCCGGCGGCGTTCTCTATCTCCTTCAGGATCGACTTCAGCCGTTCCTCGAACTCGCCGCGATATTTCGCGCCGGCGATCAGCGCGCCCATGTCCAGCGCCATCAGCTTCTTGTCGCGCAGGCTTTCAGGCACGTCGCCGTCGACGATGCGCAGGGCCAGGCCCTCGGCGATGGCGGTCTTGCCCACGCCGGGTTCGCCGATCAGCACCGGGTTGTTCTTGGTGCGGCGCGACAGCACTTGCATGGCGCGGCGGATTTCCTCGTCCCGGCCGATGATCGGGTCGATCTTGCCTTCGCGTGCGGCGGCTGTCAGGTCGCGGGCGTACTTTTCAAGCGCCTCATAGCTGTCCTCGGCGGAGGCCGAATCCGCCGTGCGGCCCTTGCGGATGTCGTTGATCGCCGCATTCAGCTTTTGCGCGGTGACGCCGCCCGCGGACAGGGCGTCGCGGGCATTGGTGTTGACCATCGCCAGGGCCATCAGGATCCGTTCGGCGGGCACGAAGCTGTCGCCCGCCTTCTTGGCAACCTGCTCGGCCTCGTCCAGCACGCGCACCAGCGAGGGGTCCACATAGACCTGGTTGTTGCCGCCCTTGACCTTGGGCAGCTTGGCGACCGCCGCATCCACGGCCTCACGCACGCGGCGCGCATCGGCGCCTGCGCGGGTGATCAGGTTGGCGGACAGCCCCTGGTCGTCGTCCATCAGCGCCTTGAGCAGATGCTCGGGGACGACCCGCTGGTTTTCCTCGCGGATCGCGATGGTCTGGGCGGCCTGCATGAAGCCGCGCGACCGTTCGGTGAACTTTTCCATGTTCATCGACAATAACTCCTTCCTCTAGCCCCCATGTCGCGGGCACCCTGTCGGCGCGCCCGGGTTCGGGTCTTCAGCTATGATTTGGGTCCTTTGCCAACACTTTCAAGCCGCTTCAGGTTGTGCCATAACGCCGCGATTTTGCGGGAAAGGGCGGATGATGGATGACCGGCTGATCGTGGCGCTGGATGTGCCGAATGCCCTTGCGGGGCTGGAGCTTTCGGACAGGCTGGGCGATGCCGTGGGCTTCTACAAGATCGGCCTGGGGATGCTGACCGGCGGCGGACTGGCGCTTGCGCAGGAACTGAAGGGCGACCACGGCAAGCGCATCTTCCTGGACATGAAGCTGTTCGACATCGGCGCCACGGTGGAAGCCGCCGTGCGCGGGCTGGCCCGGTTCGACCTGGACTTCCTGACCGTCCACGGCGACCCGCATGTGGTGCGCGCCGCCAAGGAAGGGGCTTCCGGGTCGAACCTGAAGATCCTGGGCGTGACGATCCTGACCTCGCTTGAGCGCGCCGACCTGGACGCGGGCATGATCCAGCCGGGCGATCTGCACGAGATCACCGTGGAACGCGCCGCCCGCGCCTTCGAGGCGGGCGCCGACGGCATCATCTGCTCCCCGAGAGAGGCCGCGGCGATCCGCGCCCTGCCGGGATCGCGGCTGATCGTGACGCCGGGCGTGCGTTCCGCGGGCGCCGCCCTGGGCGATCAGAAGCGGGTGGAAACGCCCGCCAACGCCATTGCCGCCGGGGCCGACCATATCGTCGTCGGCCGCCCCATCTGGCAGGCCGCCGATCCGCGCGCCGCCGCGCTGGCCATCCTGGACGAGATGCGCGGCTGATTGACCGCCCGCGCCTTCCGCGCCACCCTGTTGGAAAGGGTGGCGGGCATGGCGGACGAAAGCGGGATTTCACAAAAGACGCATAACGAGCTGGTGCTGTCCTTCCTGGCGGTGCGCCGGGCCATCGGGGCGCTTGGCTTCTTCCTGCCGCTGGCCTTGCTGGCCTATGGCCTGGCCAGCGGCGCGATCCTGACCAGCATCTCGGCCGCCTATTACACGCCGATGCGGGAAATCTTCGTGGGGACCCTGATCGCGCAGGCCGTGTTCCTGTGGAGCTATGAGGGCTATCGCCCCGTCGCGGGCGAGCTGATCAGCGACAAGGCGACGGCCCGAGTGGCGGCGGTGGCGATCGCCCTGGTCGCGCTGGCGCCGACCGACCCGGCCGAAAAGGCCGATGCCCCAGCAGCCGATCCGGCCTGCACGCTGCTGCAATGCATCCTTGGGACTGATCTGTCGTCGAACCTGCATCTGATCGCGGCGACAGTCTTTTTCGCCGCCCTGGCGGTCTATTGCCTGGTGCTGTTCGTGAAGGGCGCGGTGGACGTGGTGGAAAAGGACGCCTCGAACCGGATTTACCGCATCTGCGGCTGGACGATCATCGTCAGCATCGGGCTGGTGGGCGTGCTTTTCGGGACCGGGCTGGAGCAGCGGCTGGCGGCGCTGCGCCCGACCTTCTGGCTGGAAACCATCGCCACCTTCGCCTTTGCGACAAGCTGGATGGTCAAGGGCGACGCGTTGCGCCCGCTGGTGCGGACCGTCGCGGCGATGCGATAAGATCCCCGACCAGATCGCGGAACTGCGGCACCGCCCGGGGATGTGCCGCGAAATCCACCAGGGGCATCATCCGCCAGTCCTGTCCCTCGTCGCCGAGGCGGATCGCGGCGATCTCCGCGGCCCCCAGTTCGCCCTGAAACAGCCATGACCTCCAGCCCGGATACTGGCGCGAGGCAAAGGACCGCCCGGTCAGCCGGTCCGGCGGCAGCACCAGCGCGAACTCCTCGCGCAACTCGCGCAGGGCGCATTCCATGGGGGATTCGCCTCCCTCGCGCCCGCCGCCGGGCAGATCCCAATGCGCGGGAAAGGGCAGGCCGGGTTTGTCGTCGCGTAGATAGGTCAGCAGCCGTCCCCCATGGATCAGGACCAGCTTGGCGCCGTGAAACGCGGCATCTTCGTTGTCCGGCCAGCCATTTTCCGGCGCAGTCATTCGTCGATGTCCCGGTCCGACATGGGCTTCTCGTCCTGGCTGGTGGGCCACAGGCGGCGGAAGATCAGCCGGGCGACAGCGGACAGCAGCGCGGTGACCCCCAGCGTGACCGGCAGCCCCGCCGTCCACAGGCCCGTCAGCATCAGCACGCCCATCAGCCCCACCGAGGCCGCAAGCCCCATGAAGACCCATCCCGGCACCAGCAACTCCAACCCCGCCAGCACGAAGGCGGCGCTGAGCCACAACCAGCCGTTCATGATGACAGCTGCCGCGTCACTTCGGTCCCCCGGTCATGAACGACATCGGCAAGATCCCCTTACTGGGCGGCGATCCCGGCCTCGGTCGGGCCTTCGGCGTCCAGCCCGGCCAGCCTGCGAATCACCGCGCCAAACCGGAACGCGAAATCGTCGAAGCCCGCATGGGGGGCGATGGCCTTTTCGTCCATGTACAGCGACCTGTCGATTTCCAGTTGCACGACATGGACGTTCTGGCAGGGCTTGCCATAGGTGGAACAGATATAGGCCCCCGCAAAGGGCGAATTGCGCCGGATGCGCCAGCCCCCGGCCTCGACGGCGGCGACAATGGCGTCGGAAACACGGGCGGCGGCCGACAGCCCGTGGCGGTTGCCCAGCACCATGTCGGGGCGCGGCCCGTGCAGATGGGCCAGCGCGTCATGGGGCATGGAATGCATGTCGATCAGGATCGCCTGGCCGAATCGCGACCGCGCCTCGGCGATCAGGCCGGTCAGCGCCTGGTGATAGGGACGCCAATAGGCGTTGATGCGGCGCTCGGCCTCGGCCCGCTCGATCGGGCGTTCCAGGATGGCCCGGCCTTGCGAGACGACACGCGGGATCACCCCGAGACCGGCCAGGGTCCGCTGGTTCAGCGGATGGCGCGGGACGCCGCGCACGACCAGGGGGTCGATCTCGTCCGGGGCGCGGTTCAAATCCACGATGGCGCGCGGCACCTGCGCGCGAATCGTCACCGCGCCATGGCCGGGGGCGCCCGCGATCAGGCGGTCCACGAAGGCATCCTCGGACGACCGCAGCGTTTCGGATGGCAGCTTCGTGCCCTTCAGGAACCACTCGGGATAGGTGCAGCCCGAATGCGGTGATCCGAAAATGACGCCGCTGAGCCAGCGATCGGGCCTTTCGATCAGGACAGGAAGGTCGGATTCGGTCAAGTCAGACCCCGGCAGGCGGTTTCTTCGGGATCCATATAAGACTGAATTTTCCTGATGCGATAGGGCTTGAAACCCCCGAGGCCCCCCTATATAGACACCCCGACCAAAGGCGGTTCGGGACACATCGCAAGCTGTGGACGGGATCACCCGAGGAGGGGCGGTTAGCTCAGCGGTAGAGCACTACGTTGACATCGTAGTGGCCACTGGTTCGATCCCAGTACCGCCCACCATTCTATTCGCCGCCCCCGGCTAAGGCGTCGGGGGCATTTCGTTTTCCTGCGGCTGCGAGCCGCGTTTTGGAGAAGACCGATGAAGGTTCGCAACTCGCTCCGCTCGCTCAAGAGCCGGCACCGCGACTGCCAGATCGTGCGCCGCAAAGGCCGCATCTATGTGATCAACAAGACCAACCGCCGCTTCAAGGCCCGCCAGGGCTGATCGGCGCGATCACCGCGAAAAACGAAACGACCCGCCGGACCGGCGGGTTTTTTCATGACTGGCCCGGTGTGTTAACCTTATCTTAACAAAGCGATTGGTTAACAAATCCTTGCGGTTGTATCGTGCCGTCAGGCGGGTTTGCGAACCTTGTGCGGGGTCATGTCATGTTTGTGCTTGCAAGTCTGATGGCGCTTGCCGCGGCGGGGGCCGCGCTGGACCTGACCGGCGCTGCCGGCCGCGGCGACGAGGATGACGAGGATCCGGGCGATCTGCCCCCGGCCGTGGGCGAGGCCGACAGGGGCGAGGTCGGCGACATCAGCGCCGGCGACCAGGAGCAGGGCGAGTCCGGTCCCGTGACCGAACTGCCGGGATCCGGAGAGGTCACCGGCGACGAGGTGATCGCGGGCGGGACGGATGCCGACGATCTGTTCGGCGGCGCGGGCGATGACACCATCGACGCCGGCGCCGGCGACGATTGGGTGCAGGGTGACGGCAGCTATGACGCTGCCGGCGCGGACGAGATTCGCGGCGGCGACGGGGCGGATTCACTGGCGGGGCAGGGTGGCGACGACATCATCTGGGGGGATGACGACGACGACACGATCCAGGGCGGCGAAGGCCATGACACGCTGTTCGGCGGGACAGGCAATGACTGGCTCTCGGGCCATGACGGCGACGACCTGCTGGTGGCGGGCGGGGGCGGGGACGACCTGGACGGCGGGCGTGGCAACGATCACCTTGTCGGTGACGGCGATCCGCAGACGGTCTGGATGCATGGGGGCGAGGGGGATGACACCCTGGCGCCCGGGGCGGGCGATTTCGCCGAAGGCCAGGACGGCGCCGACGATTTCGTGCTGCAGCAGGCCCCCGGCGAGTTGCCGGTGATCGCCGATTTCGATGCGAAGGAAGATCACCTGGTGCTGCACCTGCCCGAGAGCCTTGCCCGGGATGCCAGGGTCGGCCTGGACGAGGACAAGGACGGCACCGTGCTGATCACCGTCAATGGCGAGGCCATCGGCCGGATGCTGCAATCGGGCGGGCTGGTGGCCCGGGACATCATGATCGTCCGGCTGCCGGGATAACGAGCCCTTTCCTTCCCGGCGCTTTTCCCTTATACGCGCGCATCCCTCCGCATCTGCGGCGGGGCACTCCACGGGCCAGTGCTGGACGACATCCCGGCCTGCGCCATAACCCTCTTTTTTGAAAGGAGATCCCGATGTCGATCACCGTTGAAGAAAAAGCCCGCGTCATCAAGGAATTCGGCACCAAGTCCGGCGACACCGGTTCGGCCGAGGTGCAGGTGGCGATCCTGTCCTCGCGCATCGCCACCCTGACCGAGCATTTCAAGACCCACAAGAAGGACAACCACTCGCGTCGTGGCCTTCTGAAGCTGGTCGCTCAGCGCCGCAAGCTGCTGGACTATCTGAAGAAGAAGGACGAAGCCCGCTATACCGACCTGATCGGCAAGCTGGGCCTGCGCCGCTGATCGCAGCCTCTTGATGCCTGGAACGCCCGTGGCCCCGCCGCGGGCGTTTTGCTGTGCGGATGGCTAAAATCTTCGGCACTGTTTTCTGGATCGTTAGGGGAAAATTAACGACTGTTTGCGTGTCACCACAAGGAGATGCGCGAATGCTGTTTGATACCCTCAACAACCTCTTGTCGGCCCCGCTGCGGGGCAAAAGCCTGCCGACCACGGCGGCAGCGCCGGCGCAGGCCAATGCTGCCGCCCGCGCCGCGCAGGAGGCTGAAGCGCAAGCCAGCCAGACGGCCCCCGCGGGGTCCAGTGCCAGCACCACACCGGGCGTGATCTTCGACCTGTCCGAGGCTGCATTGCAGGCGGTGGCGGGGTCTTCGGCCTCGAACGGCCAGGCCAGCACGATAGCAGCAACGGCGGCGGTGCCGCAGGTTCCGCCCTCTTTCCCGCCTGCTGGCGTGACCATCGCCGCTGAAATCGCTGCCGTGACCGCGCCCAGGGATGTATCCCCGCAAGCCGCCGCAGTTCCGACCTCGACCAGCCCGGCCTTGTCCACAGCCGGAACTGCGGCAAGCGCAGGAGTTCAGGAGGCCGGTACCGCCACCTCCTCGGACAAGGCCCGGGAAGCGGCCGACCCCGACGAGGAGGCGCGCGCCCGTGCCCATGCCATCCAGGCGCAGGAACGCAATCAGGTGCTGAGCCTTGTCGAGCAACTGTCCGAAGCCAAGGCCGAACCCCTGGCGGCGCTGACCGCCCCCGCCGAGGAGGCGGCGTCCGACAACACCTCGACGCACCAGGCCGCCTGAAGCCACAAGTCCTTGCATGGCCCGGCGGCGGAGCGTCGGTTCCGCCGCCGTGTCCTTGGCAGGCCCTGCGTCACCGCCGCGCGGCCCGGTCTTGCCGGGACAAGGAAACGCCCGCCCTGCCGCTTCGCCTTGCCGCTTCCCAAACCCCTTGTTTTCCTGTAATGGCCCGCCATCTGTGACGTGACGCCCAGGCCCCGGGGCACATGCAAAGGATTGGGGCGGCGGCAATGGGGCCGCCATAGGACACGGCTGCTGCCAGAGGGCTGGCGCGGCCCAGAGGAAACCAGATGTTTGACGAAGTGAAGAAATCCATCCAGTGGGGCCAGGAAACGCTCACGCTGGAAACGGGCAAGGTTGCCCGTCAGGCCGACGGCACGGTCATCGCCACCCTGGGCGAGACCAGCGTCATGGCCAACGTGACCTTCGCGAAAGAACCGAAGCCCGGGCAGGATTTCTTCCCGCTGACGGTTCACTATCAGGAAAAATACTATGCCGCCGGCAAGATCCCCGGCGGTTTCTTCAAGCGCGAGGCGCGCCCGACCGAGAAGGAGACGCTGACCGCGCGCCTGATCGACCGTCCCTGCCGCCCGCTGTTCGCCCCCGGTTTCAAGAACGAAACCCTGGTGATGTGCACCGTGCTGTCCCATGACCTGGTGAACGATCCCGACATCGTGGCGATGATCGCGGCATCCGCCGCGCTGACCATTTCGGGCGTCCCCTTCATGGGCCCGATCGGCGCGGCCCGCGTCGGCTTCTCGAACGGCCAGTATGTCCTGAACCCCGAGGTGGCGGACATGGACAACCTGCGCGGCAACCCCGAGCAGCGTCTGGACCTGGTCGTCGCCGGCACCAAGGACGCCGTGATGATGGTCGAATCGGAAGCCTATGAGCTGACCGAGGAAGAGATGCTGGGCGCCGTCAAGTTCGGCCACGAGCAGATGCAGCCGGTCATCGACCTGATCATCGACCTGGCCGAAGCCGCCGCGAAAGAGCCCTTCGACTTCCAGTCGCCGGACTACAGCGCGCTTTATGCCCGCGTGAAGGATCTGGGCGAGACCGAGATGCGCGCGGCCTACGCGATCATCGACAAGGCCGACCGCCGCGACGCCATCCAGGCCGTTCGCGAGAAGGTCGTGGCGAACCTGTCGGAGGAAGAGCTGGCCGATGCGAACCTGGGCTCGGCGCTGAAGAAGCTGGAATCGGGCATCCTGCGCGGTGACGTCATCAACGGCGGCGCCCGCATCGACGGCCGCGACACCCGCACCGTCCGGGCCATCGACAGCGAAGTGGGCATTCTGCCGCGCACGCACGGCTCGGCCCTGTTCACGCGGGGTGAGACGCAGGCGCTGGTCGTGACCACGCTGGGCACCGGCGACGACGAACAGATCATCGACGCGCTGCACGGCAACTTCCGCTCGAACTTCCTGCTGCACTACAACTTCCCGCCCTATTCGGTGGGCGAGGTTGGCCGCGTCGGCTCGCCCGGCCGTCGCGAGATCGGCCACGGCAAGCTGGCCTGGCGCGCGCTGCAGGCGGTGCTGCCCGCCCCGACCGACTTCCCCTATACCATCCGCGTCGTGTCCGAGATCACCGAATCGAACGGCTCGTCCTCGATGGCCTCGGTTTGCGGCGGTTCGCTGGCGATGATGGATGCGGGCGTTCCCCTGAAGGCGCCGGTTGCAGGCGTCGCCATGGGCCTGATCCTGGAAGACGACGGTAAGTATGCGGTCCTGACCGACATCCTGGGTGACGAGGATCACCTGGGCGACATGGACTTCAAGGTCGCTGGCACGTCCGAGGGCATCACGTCCCTGCAGATGGACATCAAGGTCCAGGGCATCACCCCCGAGATCATGGAGCAGGCCCTGGCGCAAGCCAAGGAAGGCCGCCTGCATATCCTGGGCGAGATGTCGAAGGCCCTGACCGAGGGGCGTCGCGAGTTCAGCGCCCATGCGCCGCGCATCGAGACGATGCAGATCCCGACCGACAAGATCCGCGAAGTGATCGGCTCGGGCGGCAAGGTCATCCGCGAGATCGTGGAAACCTCGGGCGCCAAGGTCGACATCAACGACGACGGCACCATCAAGATCGCCTCGGCCAATGCCGATTCGATCAAGAAGGCCTATGACATGATCTACTCGATCGTGGCCGAGCCGGAGGAAGGCAAGGTCTATACCGGCAAGGTCGTCAAGCTGGTTGATTTCGGCGCCTTCGTGAACTTCTTCGGCAAGCGCGACGGCCTGGTCCACGTGTCCCAGATCGCCAACAAGCGCCTGAACCATCCGAACGAGATCCTCAAGGAAGGCCAGGAGGTCAAGGTCAAGCTGCTGGGCTTCGACGACCGCGGCAAGGTCCGTCTGGGCATGAAGATGGTCGACCAGCAGACCGGTGCCGAGATCACCGAAACAAAAGAAGAAGCCGCAGAAGGCTGAGGCGGGCTGAAGGAGAAGGGCAGGCATCTGCCCTCTCCAACGTCTGTATAATCGGCCGCCTCGTCGTGCCCACTGCAAGGCCGTGTCATGATGCAAAAACCCCTCATGCCCCCGGAAAGGACGATCTTCGAAAAGCTTGTGCGCGAGACCAAGCGACTCGGTCGCCAGTTTGGCTCACTGGTTTTGCCCTACTGGGGGCATATAGTGCGTCTATCCTATGATTGTCGGCGCAAATCCCTGGTACGGGTGACTGCAGGCCAACAGAGCCTGCAAGACGAGTTGTCGATTCTATTAATCTACCAGCCTGGGGGCTTGCTGGACTCGACACTGTGGCAGATCCGTTGGATGGCTGCGCAGGGCGTGTCGACAGTGGTCGTCTCGAATGTCGAGTTGAGTGCTGCGGATCGCGGCCGGCTAGCCACGATCACGTATCTGGTCGTCGAGCGTCCCAACGTAGGCTACGATTTTGGCGGCTACCGTGAAGGGGTCCTGCAGGTTCTGGATCGGGGCATACGCCCGCGCGCACTATATCTGATGAACGACAGCGTGTGGTTTCCCCTTTCCGAGGATTCTGACGTATTGGAGCGCAGTCGCGCCGCGCCGGAAGATCTGTGGGGCCTATTTGTCGATCTGGATCAGAAGAAAAGAGCAACCGGGACCCGGATGGGCTCACATGTCCAGTCGTATTTCTTTCGCTTTTCGGAGCGGCTTGTCCGAGACCCTGCCTTTGCACAGTATTGGCAAAAGATGTCGCTAGTCAGTTCGCGAAGGGTCGTCATCCAATTGCGCGAGTTGAGGTTGACACGCCACTTCGCAAATTTTGGATATCAGGTTGGCAGTCTGCATTGCTGGAAGCAAGTGGTTGAATTCTTATTGTCTTTGGACAACGAAGACACGATGAACGAAATTCTTCTCCATCAATGTCAAGTCAGCCGTAAAGATGCTTTGTTGATTGAGCCACTGATGAGAGACGGTAGCAAAACTGCTCTGCAGGTGAGAGACGCCCTGCGCGATAAAATCGCAAGAGCTCACGTTCTCGGGCAATCGCTAGCCCTTCATCCGATAGTCATGGCTGCACTTGGCTTTCCATTCTTAAAAAAACAGCGAACCCCCATTATGGTCGGCACGCGCGCCAAGATGGTCAAATTGGGCCTGCATGCCGACTACCCCGAACCGATCCGGCGCGAGATTGAGACTTGGGACAACCATGAGGTTTGTCGCAAGCAGGCTCGCCGATGACTGATCCCGTCAACATCCTGACCATGAAATGGGGCACGCTCTACAGTGCCGAGGACGTGAACCGGTTGCACCGGCAAGTCCGCCGCCACCTGGCCCGTCCGCACCGCTTCATCTGCTTCACCGACGATGCAGAGGGGCTGGATCCGGGAATCGAGGCGATGCCCTTGCCTGAACTTGGCTTGCCCAAGGGCCATGGGGATACCCGCTGGCGCAAGCTGGCAGTCTTCCGGCGCGATCTGGCGGGTCTTTTGGGAACGGCGCTTTTCCTGGATATCGACCTGGTGGTGGTGGACGACCTGCAGCCCTTCTTCGACCTGCCGGGCGCCTTCTACATCATCCGCGACGACGACCTGTTCCGCTCCAAGCCCCTGCGCAAGGTGAACCCCGCCCGCGACCGCTTCCTGCACAGCGTCGGCAACTCCAGCGTCTTCCGGTTCGAGATCGGCCAGCACGCCTATATCCTGGACGCCTATCTCGCCGACCCGGCGGGGGCGACCGCCCGTTACGAGATAAGCCAGCAGTTCCAGTCGGCGCAACTGGCCGCCCACGGGAACCTGAACTATTGGCCCAAGGGCTGGTGCGTCAGCTTCAAGAACGACTGCGTGCCGCGTCATCTGTCCAGCTATCTGCGCGACCCCGCCTTGCCCCGGGGCGCGAAGATCGTCCTGTTTGCGGGCGCGCCGAAGATGGAGGATGTTTTCGCCGGGCGCGGCCACAAGTGGTATCGCCGCATCGGCAGGATCGACTGGTTGCGCCAGGCTTGGGACCGGCCGTGATCTCCGGCGCCTTCCGGGCCTTCAAGCATCGCCGCAGGCAGGCCCGCGCCAAGGCCGAGCTTGCCGCCCGGCCTGATGCGCCGGGCCGTCCGCATGGCTTGCCCGGGCTGCTTGTCGTGTCGCTGACCAGCTATCCGGCGCGTTTCGGCACGCTTGCCCTGACGCTGCAGGGGGTCCTGCGCCAGTCGGTTCAGCCCGACCGGGTGATCCTGTGGATTGCCAAAGGCGACGAAGCCGAACTGCCCCCGGATTGCCTGGGCTTGGCCGGGCTGGAGATCAGGTCATGCCCGGACTGGAGATCCTACAAGAAGATCGTGCCCACGCTGCTGGCGCATCCCGACGCCTTCGTGGTGACGGCCGACGACGATGTGTATTATCCCGTCGACTGGCTGGAGAAGCTGGTTGGCGCCGCCAAGGCGGGCGCGCGGGTGGCCTGCCACCGCGCGCACCGGATCGCGCTGCAGCCGGATGGCCGGCCAGCGCCCTATTCCGAATGGCGCCACAATGTCGATGCGCCCGAACGCTCGCCGCTGGTCTTCCTGACCGGGGTCAGCGGGGTGATCTATGCGCCCGGCGTCTTTCATCCCGATGTCACGCGCGATGACCTGTTCACCCGCCTGGCCCCGCGTTCGGACGATGTGTGGCTGTACTGGATGCACCGCCTGAACGGGGCCGAGGCGCAGAAGATCGGCAATCGCGCCCGTATCCTGGAATGGGAAGGCAGCCAGGCGCAAAGTCTGCGGGCCGCCAACCTGCATGGGACGGGCAATGACCAGGCCATTGCCGCGATGATCGGTCACTACGGCTGGCCCGGCTAGGCCGGCGCGCCCCGCAGGGGCAGGGCGCGCGCAGGATCAGGCCGGATCCTTGGCAAAGCGCAGATAGGGCAGCTTGATGTCTAGCGGGCCATAGCGTTCCTCGGCCGCCTTGTCGTCCAGCGCCAGGGCCACGATCACGTCCTGGCCAGGCACCCAGTTGGCGGGCGTGGCGATCGGCACGCCGTCGGTCTTGCGCACCGCATCCAGCGCGCGCAGGATTTCGGCGAAGTTGCGGCCGATGGACATCGGATAGGTCATGGTCAGCCGGACCTTCTTGTCCGGGCCGATGATGAAGACGCTGCGCACGGTCGCCGAATGGGCCGGGGTGCGCCCCTCGGCCGGCAGGTAATAGTCGGCGGGCAGCATGTCGTATGCCTTGGCGACGGTCAGGTCGCGGTCGTCGATCATCGCGAAATTGGCGGGGACGCCCGCCACCGTCTCGATGTCGCGCTTCCATTTGCCGTGATCCTCGACGGAATCGACCGATACGCCGAGCACCTTGGTGCCCCGCTTCTCGAATTCCGGGATCAGCTGCGCCACGGCGCCGAATTCGGTCGTGCAAACCGGCGTGAAGTCGCGCGGATGGCTGAAGATGATGGCATAGCTGTCGCCCAGCCAGTCGTGAAACCGGATCTCGCCCTCGGTCGAGGGGGCGGTGAAATCGGGGGCGATATCATTGATGCGCAGGGACATGGTCGTGTCCTTTCAAGTGGTTGCCGCGGCAGAATAGGCCAAACGACCGGGAATGCCAGAGGTTTATCTATATGGACGGTCGAGATTTAAGAAGGCTTGCGCCCGTGCCGCCGCCGCTTCACCTTGTGGGCAAATCTTCGATGGAGGGATCGCGATGACCGGGCTGTTGGACAAGCGCAAGTTCTATATCGACGGGGCATGGGTGGATCCCGCGCGGGCCAACGACCTCGAGGTGATCGACCCCTCCACCGAGGAAGCGGTGGCGGTCATCAGCCTGGGGGACCAGGCGGACACCGACCGCGCGGTGGCGGCGGCCAAGGCGGCCTTCCCGGCATGGTCGCGGACGGAACCGGCCGAGCGGCTGGCCCATGTGCAGAAGATCCTCGACATCTACCAGCGCCGGGCCGAGGAGATGGCCTGGGCGATCAGCCATGAAATGGGCGCGCCACAGGACATGTCGCTGGACGACCAGGTCGCGGCCGGCAGCTATCACATCCAGAACTTCATCACGGCCTTCAAGGATTTCCAGTTCATTCGCCCGCTTGGCTCCCATGCCCCGGCATCCATGATCGCCTGGGAACCCGTGGGCGTCGTGGGCCTGATCACGCCCTGGAACTGGCCGATGAACCAGGTGACGCTGAAGGTCATCCCCGCGCTTCTGGCCGGCGATACCTGCGTGCTGAAGCCTTCCGAGATCGCGCCCCTGTCCTCGATGCTCTTTGCCGAGATCCTGGACGAGGCCGGGCTGCCCAAGGGCGTCTTCAACCTGGTGAACGGCGACGGGCCGGGGGTGGGCACGCAGCTGTCCACCCATCGCGACGTGGACATGATCAGCTTCACAGGCTCGACCCGCGCGGGCATCGCGATCACCAAGGCCGCGGCGGACACGCTGAAGAAGGTGGTGCTGGAACTTGGCGGCAAGGGGGCCAACATCGTCTTCGCCGATGCCGACGACAAGGCGGTGGTGCGCGGGGCGCGGCATTGCTTCTATAACAGCGGGCAGTCCTGCAACGCGCCGACCCGGATGCTGGTCGAACGGTCGGTCTATGACCGCGCGGTCGAAACCGCCGCCAGGGTGGCCCAGGAAACACAGGTGGCCAGCGCACATCAGCCGGGCCGCCATATCGGCCCCGTGGTCAGCCGCCAGCAGTGGGAAAAGATCCAGGACCTGATCCAGCAGGGCATCGACGAAGGCGCCCGGCTGGTCGCGGGCGGCCCCGGCCTGCCGGAAGGTGTCAACCGCGGCTATTTCGTCCGCCCCACGGTCTTTGCCGATGTCAGCACCGACATGACCATCGCGCAGCAGGAAATCTTCGGACCCGTCCTGTCGATCATCCCCTTCGACACCGAGGAGCAGGCGATCGGTATTGCCAATGACACGCCTTATGGCCTGACCAACTATGTCCAGTCGCAGGACGGCGCGAAGCGTAACCGCGTGGCCCGCCGCCTGCGCTCCGGCATGGTGGAGATGAACGGCGCCCCGCGCGGCGCGGGCTCTGCCTTCGGCGGGGTTGGCATGTCGGGCCGCGCCCGCGAAGGCGGCGTGATGGGCCTGGAGGAGTTCATGGACTCCAAGGCCATCAGCGGCTGGGGCATCGACTGAACCCCTGCCATGATCCCGATAATGCCTTGCATTTGAGGGGTTAACTTGTTCTTTGCCGCTCTTGCCGCGACATTCCAGGCGAATGTTCACGGCGGTGCGGCGATGGCAAGGCAGAAGGGATCCACAGGATCCACGATCATGATCAAGCGGGTGATCGCCCCGGAAGGGGGCGGGCACCATGGCGGGGCATGGAAGGTTGCCTATGCGGATTTCGTGACCGCGATGATGGCGTTCTTCCTGCTGATGTGGCTGCTGAACGCCACGACCGAACAGCAGCGGCAGGGGCTGGCCGATTACTTCAACCCGACCATCGTGCGCACGCCCGGGGCCTCGGGCGAGGGGGTGGAAAAGCAGGGCAAGGACCCCTCGGACACCACGCTGGAGGAGGTGGCAGAGGAAATCGAGCGGCAGCTTCGCGCCAGCGGGGGCGAATCGCAGCAACTGACCAACCTTTTGCGCCATGTGGTCACCCGCATGACGGATGAAGGGCTGGTGATCGAACTGGGCGACCTGACCCAAGCGCCGCTGTTTGTCGAGGATACCGGCCAGCCCCAGCCCGTGCTGCGGGACCTGACCCGGATCATCGCCCGCGTCATCGCCAGGACCCGCAACCAGATCGCCATCGCGGGCCATGTCCGGGCCTATCCCGAAACGCTTGTGACCTCGCCCGTCTGGGCGCTGTCCGATGCCCGTGCCCATGCCGTGCGCAACCTGCTGGAGGAAGCCCGCCTGGACGGGCAGCGGATCCAGCGGGTGACCGGCTATGCCGACCGCAAGGGCAAGACGGGGAACCCGATGGATCCCGCCAACAACCGGATCGAGGTGATTTTACTCAGATGACCGGGCGCGGTTAGGCGAATCTTAAGCCCTGACAGGGATGATCCGGATCGAACCACAAGAAGGTGATGCCATGTCAATGTCTTCCGCAATGAGCGCCGGTGTCTCGGGGCTGGCGGCGAATTCCACCCGGCTTGCGACGATCTCCGACAACATCGCGAACTCGGGCACCTATGGCTACAAGCGGATGGAAACCGACTTCAACGCCTTCGTGCTGAACCAGCATCGCGTCGCGGGGATGTACTCGGCGGGGGGCGTCAGCGCCTCGACCTATCGCGTGATCGAGGATGACGGGGCGCTTTCGACCACGACGCATCCGCTGGACATCGCCATATCCGGGCGCGGAATGCTGCCGGTGACCTCGGCGGTGGATCTCGACAACGGCTTCACGGACCTCCCGTTCATGATGACCCGCACGGGATCGTTCCGGACCGATGCCGACGGGATCCTGAAGACCGGGTCGGGGCTGGTCCTGATGGGCTGGCCCGCGCAGGCGGACGGAACCGTCCCCCTGATGTCGCGCGACACGATGGGCGGGCTGGTGCCCGTTCAGATCAGCGCCAACCAGACGGCGGGCGATCCCACGACCCAGGTGTCGCTGGGCGTGAACCTGCCCGCGACCGAGACGATGCCTGGCGCATCCGGCGATCCGCTGGCGTTGAAGGTCGAATATTATGGCAACCTTGGCACGTCCGAATCGCTGAACATCACCTTTGTTCCCGACACGTCGGATGCGACCGGCATGTCCAACACCTGGGTGATGGAGGTTCGCGATTCTGCCTCGGACCCGGCGTCGAACCTGGTCGGATCATACCGGATCACCTTCGACGACAGCCAGGCGAACGGGGGCAGCATTGCCAGCGTGACGGCGATCAGCGGCGGCGCCTATGACCCCGATACCGGGACGATCGGGCTGAATGTCGCGGGTGGCCCGATGGATCTGGTCATCGGCACGCCGGGCGGCACGACCGGGCTGCGCCAGCTCTCGGCTAGCTTCTCGCCCACGAACATAACCAAGAACGGCTCTCCGGTCGGAAACCTGACCACGGTCGAGGTTGACGCCGACGGCTTCCTGAAGGCCAGCTACGACACCGGCTTCGTCAAGACGCTGTACCAGATCCCGCTGGTGGACGTGCCCAACCCGAACGGCCTGACCTCGGTGGATTCGCAGGCTTTCACGATCTCGCCCACCTCGGGGGGCTTCTTCCTGTGGGATGCGGGCGATGGGCCGACGGGCTCGGTCCAGGGCTATGCGCTGGAGGAATCGACCACCGACGTGGCCGAGGAACTGACCCACCTGATCCAGACGCAGCGGGCCTATTCGTCGAACGCGAAAATCATCCAGACGGTGGATGAGATGCTGCAGGAAACCACAAGCATCAAGCGCTGAAAGGACCGACGCCATGAGCATTGCGCGCGCCTTGGGAAATGCCTTGTCCGGCCTGACCGCCACCGCGCGGGGAACCGAAACCGTTGCGGCCAATATCGCGAACGCCTCGACCCCGGGCTATGCCCGGCGGGACCTGGCAGTCAGCGCCCAGACGGCGGGCGGCAATGCCGGGGGCGTGCGGGTCGACGGAGTGACGCGCGCGGTCAATGCAAGTGTCCTGTCCGAATCGCGCCTGGCCGAGGCCGCGCGCGCCAATGCCGCCACGCGCCTGGACTTCGCGACCCGGATCGAGGAGGCGGTCGGCATTGCCGGCAACACCGGCAGCCTGGGCTCGGCGCTCAGTGATTTCCGGACGGCCCTCTCCTCGGCGGCCAGCCGGCCTGACGACGACATCCGCTTGACGCAGGTGGTCGACAAGGCCACCGCGCTGGCCGACAGGCTGAACGCCGCCTCGGACGAGGTTCAGGCCGCGCGCAGCGCGGCCGACCAGGCCATCGCTTCGGATATCGCCACCCTGAACAAGTCGCTGGCCCAGGTGGCGGATTTGAATCGCAAGATCGCCGTGCTGGAAGCCGACGGTTCGGACCCGTCGTCGCTTTACGACCAGCGGCAAGGCATTATCGGCGAGATCGCCAAGATCGTCCCGGTGCAAGAGGTGACGCGGACGGCCGGCGCGGTCGCGCTGTTCACGGCAGAGGGCGCGGTCCTGCTGGACGGCACCATGCCAACCGAACTGTCCTTCACGGCGGCGGGGCAGGTGACGGCCGACAGGACCGCCGGGTCGGGGCTGTCCATGCTGGTCCAGAACGGGGCGGAGCTGACGCAGTCGCAGATGAAGCTCTATGCAGGGGGCTCGCTGGCCGCGAATTTCGCGATCCGTGACGAACTGGCTCCTGCGGCGCAAGACCTGCTGGACGACATTGCCCTTGATCTGCACGGCCGTCTGGCGAATCCGGCGGTCGATCCCACGCTGACGGCGAGTTCGGCGGGGCTTTTCACCGACGGCGACGCGCGGGCCAGCGCGGCAGACAAGACCGGGCTTGCGGGGCGGATCAGCGTCAACGATGCCGTCGTGGAAAGCGCGGGTGGCGAGGCATGGCGCATTCGCGCGGGCCTGGGGGCCGCGACCCCCGGGGCCGTGGGGGATGCCTCGCTGCTGGTCGCCATGTCGGATGCCTTGGACGCCGCGACGACTGCCACGGCGGGAACGGGTTTCAGCGGCAAGGCCTCGCTTGCCGACCGCCTCGGGGCGGTGGAATCCCGGATCGCGACCACGCGCGTGAACGCCCAATCCGAGGCGGCGGTCATCAACAGCCAGGCCGATACGATCACCAGTCGCCTGGCGGCGGATGGCGTGGACAGCGACGCCGAGATGCAGAAGCTGCTGCAATACGAACAGGCCTATGCCGCCAATGCGCGGGTCATTCAGGCCATCCAGACCATGATGGACCAGATACTGGAGATTTGACGATGACGGTGCAATCCATCGGGGACCAGGCGCGCGCCTTCGCCATGCAATCCGCGTCCAGCCGGATCAAGACCACGCTGGCGACCCTCACTGCCGAGCTTTCCAGCGGCGAGGTTTCCGACTTGGGCGCAAGGCTGGGTGGCAACACCCAGAACCTGGCCGGGATCGAGGCGCGGCTGGCCATTCTGTCGCAGTTCCAAAGCAATGCGGCCGAAGCAGCGGCCCACACCAAGGGCATGCAGGACGCCCTGAGCGCGATCCAATCGGCGACCGCGCAGCTGGGCCAGAATCTGTATGCCGCCCCTGCCGCGTCCACCGAAGGCCTGGCTGCCGCCCGGTCGGCCGAAGCGGCGTCGCTCTTGCAGACCGCGATCGGGCAGTTGAACGGCGCAGTCGGGCAGCGGTTCCTGTTCTCGGGGACCGCCAGCGATACGCTCCCGCTGGCCTCGGCCGAGGTGATCCTGTCGGAACTGACAACGCTGGTATCGGGCCTGACCACGGCCGAGGATGTCGCGCAGGCCGTGTCGGGCTGGTTCGACGCGCCTTCGGGCGGTTTCGCCGATGTCGCCTATCGCGGGGGCGCAGGGGGGCAATTGATGCCGATCGGCGAAGATACCACCCTCAGCCTGACAACGACCGCTTTGTCGCCCTCGATCCGCGACAGCCTGAAGGGCCTTGCGACCGCCGCGCTGCTCGATCGCGGTGCCTTGGCCGCCAACCTGCAGGAAGGGCAGGAACTGCTGGCAAGTGCTGGCAAGGCCCTGATGGACAACTCATCCGCCCTGATCGCCGAAATGTCGCGCGTCGGTTATGCCCAGCAGGTCATCGCCAGCGCCCGGACCCAGGGAGATGCGGCCACGGCCACGCTGCAAACCGCGCGCAACACCCTGCGCGAGGCGGATCCCTTCGCGACATCCACCGCGATCAGCGATGCCGAAACGAAGCTGCAGATGCTCTACTCCGTGATCGGGCGCCTGTCGCAGCTCAAGCTGGCGGATTACATCTGATGCGGCGCCTGTTTGCGATGATTGTCGTGGCGCTGCTGCCGGTCATTGCCGCGGCGGCGCCGGTCCGGGTCAAGGATCTGGCCGATTTCGATGGGGTGCGGGGCAACGATCTGGTCGGTTATGGCCTGGTGGTGGGCCTGGATGGTACCGGCGACGGCTTCCGCAACGCGCCTTTTACCGAGGAACTGCTGGCCGGTCTGCTGGAACGGCTTGGCGTCAACGTCACGGACGAGGCATTGCGGTCCCGCAACGTCGCCGCCGTCGTGGTTACCGCCACGCTGCCGCCCTTTGCACGGTCGGGCAGCCGCATCGACGTCGGTGTGTCAACCATCGGCGACGCGAAAAGCCTGTTGGGCGGGACGCTGGTGATGACGCCGCTGAAGGCCGCCGACGGCAACATCTATGCCGTGGCCCAAGGCTCGATCATTGCAAGCGGCGCAGCGGTCGAGGGGGAAGCCGCTCGCGTGGTCGAGGGGGTGCCGACCTCGGGCAAGATCCCGGTCGGGGCGCGGGTCGAGCGGGAGGTGGAGTTCGATTTCGCCGGCATCGAGAATATCCGCGTCGCCCTGCGCAATGCCGATTTCACCACCGCGACCCGGATCGAGGACGCCATCAACCGTGACTTCGATCGGCGCGTCGCCGTCACGCAGGACAGCGGCACGGTCCTGGTCGAGTTCCGCCAACTGGGCGATGTCAATCCCGCCCGCGTGCTTGGCCGGATCGAAAACCTGATGGTCGAGCCCGAGGACCGCGCCAAGGTGGTCATCGACCACAAGTCCGGCACCATTGTCATCGGCGAGCGTGTGCGCATCTCTCGGGTCGCCGTTTCGCAGGGCGCCCTGACCTTGCAGGTCAGCGAGGCGCCGATGGTGGCCCAGCCCAACCCCTTCGCGCGGGGCGAGACCGTCACCGTGCCGCGAACAGTGGCCGAACTGCGTAACGAGCCAGGCATCGGATTTGCCGAGGTCGCGGGGGAAACCTCGCTCAGCGATCTGGTCGAAGGGCTGAATGCGCTTGGGGTCCGCCCGAGAGAGATGATCGACATCCTGAAATCGATCCATGCGGCGGGGGCCTTGCATGCCGATCTGATCATCGAATGAGGCCGTCCGGAATTCTTGCATAAGGCGAGTGACAGTGCCGGCGCCATCGCATAGACGATACGCGGTGTTTCCAGCCCTGGATTGATCTCATGAAGATAGAAGCCACCGCCTTGCCGGATGTTCTTGTCATCACACCTGCGCGCTTTGGCGATGAGCGGGGCTTTTTCTCGGAAAGCTGGAACCGGAAGACCCTGTCCGAGGCTGGCGTGACCCTGCCGGATTTCGTCCAGGACAACCATTCGATGTCGCGCCGTGTGGGGACCGTTCGCGGGCTTCACTATCAGGCCCCGCCCTTTGCGCAGGGCAAGCTGGTGCGCTGCGGGCGCGGGGCATTGCTGGATATTGCGGTCGATGGACGCCGCGGCAGCCCGGCCTATGGCCAATGGGTGGGGGTCGAGCTGTCCTACGAGAATGGCCGGCAGCTATGGGTCCCGCCCGGCTTCCTGCATGGCTTCGTCACGCGCGAAGCAGATACCGAGATCGTCTACAAATGCACGGCCCATTACGACAAGGCCAGCGACGGGGCGGTCCGATGGGACAGTCTTGGCATCGACTGGGGGGTTGACGACCCCGTGCTTTCCGACAAGGACCGGGATGCCCCTGCTTTTGCCGACTGGCACTCTCCCTTCGAATACAAAGGTGCTGCATGAAGATTCTCGTTACCGGCGGCGCCGGGTTCATCGGATCGGCCGTGGTCCGGCTTGCGGTCCGGCGCGGGCACGAGGTCGTCAATGTCGATGCCCTGACCTATGCCGCCAATCCCGCGAATGTGGCCGAGTCGGCTGAAAGCCCCCTTTATCACTTCGAGCATGTCGACATCCGCGACCGGGCCGCGCTGGACCGGGTCTTTGCCGCGCACCAACCCGATGCCGTCATGCACCTGGCCGCCGAAAGCCATGTCGACCGGTCGATCGACGGCCCTGCCGCCTTTATCGAGACCAACGTGATCGGCACCTTCAACATGCTGGAGGCCGCGCGCACCTACTGGATCGAACGCGGCCGCCCCGAAGGCTTCCGCTTCCACCACATCTCGACCGACGAGGTCTTCGGCTCGCTTGGCGAAACCGGGCAGTTCACCGAAGCCACGCCCTACGACCCGCGCAGTCCCTATTCCGCCAGCAAGGCGGGCTCGGACCATCTGGTGCGTGCCTGGCACGAGACCTATGGCCTGCCGGTCGTGCTGACCAACTGTTCCAACAACTATGGCCCCTACCATTTCCCCGAAAAGCTGGTTCCGGTCGTCATCCTGAAGGCCCTCGCGGGCGAGCCGATCCCGGTCTATGGCGATGGTGGCAATGTGCGCGACTGGCTTTATGTCGAGGATCATGCCGATGCTCTGCTGCTGGTCGTCGAGAAGGGGCAACTTGGCCGCAGCTACAACATCGGCGGCGAGAACGAGGCCAAGAACATCGACCTGGTGCGCACCATCTGCGCCCATATGGACGAGATGCATCCCGAAGGCGCGCCCCATGCCGACCTGATCACCTTTGTCACCGACCGGCCCGGCCATGACCGCCGCTATGCCATCGACCCGGCCCGGATCCGCACGGAACTGGGCTGGCGCCCTTCGGTCACGGTCGAGGAGGGGCTGCGGCGGACCGTCGAATGGTATCTGCAGAACCGCGACTGGTGGCAGCCGCTTTTGGCCCGAGACGGGGTCGGCCAGCGTCTCGGGCAGACCCAATGAACGGCTTGCTTGTTCTGGGGAAATCCGGGCAGCTTGCACAGGCGCTGGTGCGGCAGGCGCCGGAAGCGACCTTCTGGGGTCGGGCCGATGCCGACCTGTCCGATCCTCAGTCCGTGGTGGCAAGGATCCGCGACCTGCGGCCGGCCACGATCATCAATGCCTCGGCCTATACGGCCGTCGACAAGGCGGAAACGGATGTCGCGGCAGCCCAGATGCTGAATGCGACCGCGCCTGGCGTGGTGGCTCAGGCCGCCGCCGACCTGGGCATTCCCTTCCTGCATGTCTCGACGGACTATGTCTTCGACGGCTCGGGCGACACGGCGCGGAACGAGGATGCCGCGACGGCGCCCTTGGGGGTCTATGGCCGGAGCAAGCTTGAGGGCGAGCGCCGGGTGGCGGAGGCAGGCGGGCAATGGGTCGTGCTCCGCACCTCCTGGGTGTTTTCCCCCGACGGGGCGAATTTCGTCAAGACGATGCTGCGCCTTGGGACCGAGCGGGATCAGCTCAATGTCGTGGCCGATCAGATCGGCGGCCCGACCGAGGCCGGCCGGATCGCGGCCGCCCTGCTGGAAATGACGCGCCAGATGCTGGCCGATCGGCAAAAGGGCGGGCTTTACCACTTTGCCGGGGCACCCGACATCAGTTGGGCCGGCTTCGCGCGCGAGATATTCGCGCGGGCGGGCCTTGCCTGCGAGGTGCGCGACATTCCGGCCAGCGACTATCCGACCCCGGCGCGGCGACCGGCCAATTCGCGTCTGGATTGCGCGCGCATCGCGCAGGATTTCGGCATCGATCGACCTGACTGGCGGGCCGATCTCGACACTGTTCTGAAGCACTTGGGATACATGACATGACCGCACGCAAGGGTATCATTCTGGCGGGAGGGTCCGGGACGCGCCTTTATCCGATCACGATGGGGGTCTCGAAGCAGCTTCTGCCGCTTTATGACAAGCCGATGATCTATTACCCGATCAGCGTGCTGATGCTGGCCGGCATCCGGGAGATCGCGATCATCACCACCACCGAGGATCAGGCGCAGTTCCAGCGGTTGCTGGGCGATGGCGGGCAATGGGGGCTGCGCTTCGAATGGATCGTCCAGCCTTCGCCCGACGGGCTGGCGCAGGCCTATCTGCTGGCCGAGGAGTTCCTGGCGGGGGCGCCATCCGCCATGGTGCTGGGCGACAACATCTTCTTCGGCCACGGCCTGCCCGAGCTTTTGCAGGCAGCCGACGGGCGCGACAGCGGCGGCACCGTCTTCGGCTATCGCGTGTCCGACCCCGAGCGCTACGGCGTCGTGGACTTCCAGTCGGACGGCCGTGTGCGGGCGATCATCGAAAAGCCGGAACTGCCGCCCTCGAACTTCGCCGTGACCGGACTTTATTTCCTGGACGGCACCGCGTCCGAGCGCGCCAGGCAGGTCAAGCCGTCCGAGCGGGGCGAGCTTGAAATCACCACGCTTCTGGAAAGCTATCTGCACGATGGCAGCCTGACGGTCGAAAAGATGGGCCGGGGCTTTGCCTGGCTGGATACCGGCACCCATGGCAGCCTGCTGGATGCGGGCAATTTCGTGCGCACGCTGGAAAAGCGCCAGGGCATGCAGACCGGCTGCCCCGAGGAGATCGCCTTCGAGGCCGGCTGGATCAACGAGGATGCCTTGCGCGTACAGGCGCAGAAGTTCTCGAAGAACGCCTACGGCCGCTATCTCATGAGCCTCCTGGGGCCGCACTGACGCAGGCGGCCCATCAGGGCCGCCCCATAGAACGCAGCCGTTCCGGCCCGCGTCTGGCGGTAAAGGCCGATGCGGGCCAGGGTCAGGGCTGCGACCGGCCCCGCCTGGTGCAGCGCCGCGCCGAAGCTGTCGAGGATGCGGCGATTTTCGGGCAGAAGCTCTGACCGGACCGCATCCAGCGCGGCGTGGTTGGCGGCCAGCCAGCCGCCATAGTTGCCCGCCAGCAGCATCGCGATCCGCTGCGACATGGCCCGAACCGTGTCGTTCCGGCCCATCTCGCTTCGGCCGTGCTGGCGATAGAACAGCGCGGGCCTTTTGTCGTGGAGCAGCACGGCCCCTGCGCCTGCAGTGACCTGATAGGCCCACCAGTCATGCGACTGGACGTCATGATCCTGCGCCGGCCCGACGCAGCACCGCAGGATCGCCGCGGCTTCCGCGTTGAAGACCGAGGTATTGCCCGCCATGATGGCCTGGACCAGCGCATTGCGAAAGCCCAAGGGCCGGGGAAAGTGGCGCGACTCGGCCACCGGGGTAAGGCCATCATCCGTGATGATCGTCCGGGCGGCGTAATGGACGGGGCCGTCATGGGGTGCCAGTGCGCGGCAGGCGCGGGCCAGCTTGTCGGGGAACCAGACATCGTCCTGGTCGCAGAAGGCAATTATCCCATCCGGCGCAACAGACAGCAGGTGCAGGAAGTTCTGGGTAGCGCCCCGTCGGGGTCCGTCGATCAACTGGACTTGCCCCGCGGGGCGCGAGGCCGCGAAGCCGGCAACGATGTCGCGCGTCCCGTCCTTCGATCCGTCATCCGACACGATCAGCCGCCAGTTCCCATGGGTCTGGTCGGCGATGCTTTGCAACTGTGCCCCGATAAAGGCCGCGCCTTGATGGCTGGCCAGCAGGATCGTCACGGTATCGTCGCGGGCTGAGGAGGTCGGGCGGTCCACCGGCAGGTCCTTGATGGGGCAGGGCCGGTTTCTGCCCTGCCGGCCGATCCGATGCAACCGTCAGCCTGCCTGGCGCGCGATATCCTCGATCAGCACCGCCTTGACGGTCAGATCCGTGCTGGCCTGGGCGGCTTTTTGCAGGCGCTCACGCAAGGGGGCCAGCCGTGCTTCCGACGTGAAGTTGCCGTCGAAGCCGCCGGTATTGGCATGGATCAGCAGTTCCCGCAGCAGGGCGTCGCGCAGGCGATGTTCCTGCTGCTTCATCGCGGGCAGGTCGGCGCCGCCCGTCTCGATCGACAGGGTCAGGATCATCACCGCCCCCATGTCGCCATTGCGCATCAGCGGGACGAAGAACTGGGTCGGGAAGGTGAACCATCCCTCGGCCGCCGCAGTCCCATGCCCTCCGCTGTCATGGCCGCCCCCCTGATCGCCGGAGCCTGCATGGCTGCCGCCATGGTCCGCGGCCGGCGGGGCCTCCGTGGTGTCGTGACCGTCGGCGTCCGCGCTGCCATGCGCCTCGGCAGAGGCATGCGTGGCGCCGTCGGCGCCCGGACGCAGCATCTCGCCCGCCGCAACGCCTCCGACAAGGGCCAGGACCGGGACCAGCAGGGTCAGGATCTTCTTCATGGGCGGCCTCAGTAGGGCAGGATCACGTCGGCAAGCTGCTGGCCGAAGCGGGGTTGCTGCACATCGTTGATCTGCCCGCGCCCGCCATAGGAGATGCGCGCCCCCGCGATGCGGTCATAGGCGATCTCGTTGCTGCGGTCGATATCTGCGGGGCGCACGAAGCCGCTGACGGTCAGCTCGCGCAGTTCATAGTTCACGCGCACTTCCTGCGTGCCCTCGATCTGCAGGGTGCCGTTGGGCAGCTGGTCGATCACGGTGGCGGCCACGCGCAGGGTCAGCTTGTCGCGACGCGTGATGTTGCCGCTGCCCTTGTAGGTCGAGGAGGCTTCGGCCTCGGCCAGATTGTCGAAGCTGGCGCCCTCGGGCAGCCTTTCGTTCAGCCGCTGCGGGATGCCGATCATCTGCGGAATGCTGACGCTTTCGCCCGACTGGCGGCTGCGCCCCGAGGTGTTGGTCATCTGCGCCTCGTCGTCGATTTCGATCACCACGGTCAGGATGTCGCCGCGATTGGCCGCGCGCCGGTCGCTGATCAGCGAGGACGTGGTCCCCGCCCAGAGCGAGGCCGCAGCCTCGGGCCGGCCGGAATCCACCGGGATCTCCAGCGGAGGGTTGGTCATGGCGATGAACTCCTCGCTGTTGCGCGGAGAGGTCAGGGTGGGCGGCCTGCCCATGTGGTCGGCGCGCGCGCAGGCGCTCACGGCAAGGGCCAGGCAGATCAGGACGGTCGGTTTCATCGGGGTGTCCTTGGGTTATTTTACGGCCATCAGGCTGCCGTCCGGCTGGACGGTGGCGCTGAGGGTGGCGCGCGATTCGAGGTTCATGACGCGGATCACATCGCCTGCGGCGCCGTCGGACAGGGTCCGCGCTTCGGTCACGATGCGGAGCGCGCCGCGCTGGAAGACCAGCCGGTGAATCTGGTTGCGAGAGATCAGCTTCGGCGCCTGCAGCAGGGATGCCTGCAGCGGGCGGCCTTCCTGGATGGTGATTCGGGTTTGCAGCCCGATCGCCTGGGAAGGGTCCGACAGGCCGGGCCGGTCGCCATCGACGGCGCGCAGGTCGGCCGCGGTGATGACCGTGCCCGCGGGCAGCGTGCGCGCGGCGGCCAGCACGGCGGCCTGGGCGGGCAGGGCCGACAGGGCCAGCAAAAGCACCAGCCAGCGCATCAGCGCACCTGCGTGGTGGCCGCCAGCATCTGGTCGGCGGCGGTGATGACCTTGGCGTTCAGCTCGTATCCGCGCTGCGCCTTGATCAGCTCGGTGATCTCGCGCACGGAATCGACCGAGCTGTCCTCCAGATAGCCTTGCCGCAGCGTGCCGAGCCCGTCCTGGCCCGGCGTCGTCACCTGGGGCGTGCCCGATGCGGCGGTTTCCAGGAACAGGTTCGAGCCGATGGCCTCCAAGCCCTTTTCGTTGGAAAAGCCCGCCAGCGTCAGCTGTCCCAGCATCTCGGGTTCGACCTGGTCGCTGAAATAGGCGTAAACCTCGCCCGCGGCATTGATCGAGATGGTGCCGGCGTCGTCCGGGATGGTGACGCCAGGCACGACCGGGTAGCCGTCCGAGGTCACGATCAGCCCGTCCGGGGACCGCTTCAGCCCGCCGTCGCGCGTATAGGCCGAAAGGCCCGAAGGCAGCGTCACCTCGATATAGCCGTCGCCGTCGATGGCGAGGTCCAGGTCGCCGCCCGTCTGGGTCAGCGCGCCCTGCTGCAGGTTGATGCTGACCGCCGTGGGGCGCACGCCAAGGCCCAGCTGCACGCCCGCCGGGATGACGGTGCCATCCGCCGCCGTCACCGTGCCGGGGCGGGTCGCCTGCTGGTAATGCAGGTCCGCGAATTCGGCGCGCCGGGCGTTGTAGCCGGTGGTGGACATGTTGGCGAGGTTGTTCGAGATGACCTCGACACGGGTCTGCTGCGCGCTCATGCCGGTCGCAGCGATCTGCAGGGCTCTCATCGGGGGTCCTTTCAGCGGGTCATGACCGTGATCGTGGTGCGGATGCGCTGATCTTCGCGGTCAAGGAAGGATTGGCCCAGCTCGTAGGCGCGCTGGACCTCGATCATGCGGGTGATCTCGAAGACGGAATCGACGTTGGATTCCTCGAGAAAGCCCTGGCGGATGCGGGGGTCCTCGACCGGCTCGGGCAGGTCGTCGGTCGTGAACGAGGTGCCGCCCTGATGGGTCAGTTGCGCATCCTCGGGCGCGGTGAAGACGCCGATCCTGCTGAAGGCGACGCCATTGGCGGACAGGGTTCCGTCCGCGCCGACCGCCACGCCGCTGGCGCCTGCTGGCACGATGATCGGCGCCATGCCTTCGTCCAGCAGGCGGAAGCCGTCCGCCGTCATCAGCTCGCCCTCGGCCGAAGGAAGGAAAGCCCCCGCGCGGGTCAGGCGGTTGCCGTCCGGCGTCTCGACCAGGAAAAAGCCCTCGCCCTCGATCGCCAGGTCGTAATTGCCGCCCGTCTGGGTCAGCACGCCTTGGCCCAGGTCCAGCGTCCGGCCGCGGGCATGGGCCATGGACAGCGTGTCGCCGCTGCGGTCCAGGGCCGAGAGATGCTCGGCGAAGATCACGCCCTCGCGCCGGAAGCCGGTGGTGTTGGCGTTGGCGATGTTGTTGGCCACCACGCGCATCTCGGCCATCAGGCCCGACTGACGGGTCAGCGTCGCATAGGTCGCGTTGTCCATGGCGTCAGCTTCCCGCGATCAGGGGGATGATCTGGCCGATGTAGAAATCGGACAGGGCAGTGGTCATGAAGCTCATCGAGACCCAGAAGACGCCCAGCATCAGCCCGACCTTGGGCACGAAGGTCAGCGTCATCTCCTGGACCGAGGTCAGGGCCTGGAAAAGCCCGATCACGACGCCCGCGATCAGGGCCACGGCCAGCATCGGAGCCGAAATCCGGACCGAGATCAGCAGCGCCTGGCGCAGCATGTCGAACAGCAGCGTCTCGTCCATGCCTACACCGGCATCCGCAGGATTTCCTGGTAGGCCTCGACCACCTTGTCGCGGATGGCGACCACGGTCTCCATCGCCATCTCGGCCTCGGCGATGGTCTGGACCAGGCGGTGGGTTTCCACCTGGCCGGTCATGGCCCCGGTCGCGACCTGGTCGACCTTGCCCATCTGGGCCGCGAAATCCTCGGCGGCGTTCGACAGCGCCTGCACGGCGGGGGCGGGCTGGCCCGGCGCCACGGCGGTGCGGGCGGCGGAATAGGCAGTGGCTGCATTCAGACTGGTGAACATGGGCGACCCTTTCTAGCGACGCAGAAGTTCCAGAAGCGACGCGCCCATCTGGCGCGTCTGCTCGAACATTTTCAGGTTGGCCTCGTAGCTGCGGCCTGCCTCGCGGGAATCCGCGATCTCGATCACCAGATCGACGTTCGAGCCGAGGTAGTAGCCATCCTCGTCCGCCAGCGGATGCGAGGGATCGTAGAGGCGCGGCAGCTCGCCCTGGTCCAGCCGCGGCTTCGATGCCTCGACCTCTCCGGTCGGGCGGCCGAAGCGCACCGCTTCCTCGAAGGTGACCAGCTTGCGGCGATAGCCGGGCGTGTCGGCATTGGCGATGTTCTCGGCCGTGTGGCGCATGCGTTCGCCCTGGGCGCGCATGCCCGATGCAGACAGGTGCAGGGCGGATACGGACCGGTCCATCACGCCCTCCGCCCGATGCTGGTGCGCATCAGATCCAAGGCCGAGCTGTAGATGCCAAGCGACAGGTCGTGGCTGCGCTTGACCTCGGCCCCCTTCAGCATCTCCTCCTCCAGCGAAACGGAGTTGCCGTTGGGCGACACGCCGGTTTCGGCCAGCGTGCGGCGGTCGGCGGGAGACCAGTCGGGGGCGGCCAGGTGGCGCGGATCGGTGGTGCGCAGCGGTTCGGACGCCGCGCGGTAGCTGTCGGTGAAGGAGGCCACGTCCTCGGCCTTGAAGCCGGGGGTGTCGGCATTGGCGATATTGCGGGCGACGGCGATCTGCCGCTGGCTCGCATGATGGCCCAGGGCACGGGCCATGCGCATCATTTCGATCTTTTCAAACATGAGGCTTCTCCTCATTGGCGATAACTCGGTCTTAACCGCGATTCGTTTAGAAACCGTTTGCGGCTTGAAAAAACGGAGGGCAGGGATGGACCAGTTGACCTCGATCGCGGCGCGGATCGCCGATCTGCGCATTGCCCGGCATTTCGGCCGGGTGCATTCGATGCAGGCCGGCCTGATCCGGGTCGAGGGGCTGAACAGCCATGCGTCGGTCGGTGACAGGGTGCTGATTTCCCTGCAGAAAGGAAAGGTGACGGGCGAAGTGGTGGGGCTTGCGCCGCGCCATGCCGATGTGCTGCCCGAGGGCGACACCGAAGGGCTGTCGGTCGGGGCCGAGGTCGAGCTGCTGTTCGCCCCGACCATCGCCCCCTGCAATGCCTGGGTCGGGCGAATCATCGACCCCCTGGGCCAGCCGCTGGACGGCCGCCCCCTGCCCATGGGCCGCGAGCCGCGCCCTTATCGCAGCGAGGCCCCGCCCGCAGTTTGCCGCAAAAGGTTGGGCGCGCGCCTTTCAACAAGCTTCGCCGTCTTCGACACGCTGCTGCCGCTGGTCACGGGCCAGCGGATCGGGCTGTTCGCCGGATCGGGCGTCGGCAAGTCAACGCTGCTGTCAGGCTTGGCCAGGGGCGTGCAGGCCGATGTCGTGGTCATTGCCATGATCGGCGAACGGGGACGCGAGCTGCGCGAATTCGTCGAAAAGACCCTGGGACCCGAGGGGATGGCGCGGGCGGTGATCGTGGCCGCGACCTCGGACCGTTCGCCCCTGATCCGGCGGCGCTGTGCCTGGGCCGCGATGGCGGTGGCCGAGCATTTCCGCGATCAGGGCCGCCACGTGCTGTTCCTGGCCGATTCGATCACCCGCTTTGCCGAGGCGCACCGCGAGATCGCCCTGGCCGCGGGGGAACCTCCCAGCTACCGGGGCTTTCCGCCCTCGGTCTCGAACCTGATCATGGCCCTGGCCGAGCGGTCGGGGCCGGGTGTCGAAGGGACGGGCGACATCACCGGCATCTTCAGCGTGCTGGTCGCGGGGTCGGATATGGAGGAGCCGGTGGCCGACATCCTGCGCGGCACCCTTGACGGCCACGTGGTGCTGGATCGCACGATTGCTGAGCGCGGACGCTTTCCGGCGATCGACGTGGTCAGATCCGTGTCACGGTCCCTGCCCGATGCCGCCACCGCCGACGAGAACAGGATGATCGGCAAGGCCAGGGCTGCCCTTGGCGCCTATGCCGAGTCCGAACTGATGATTCGGGCAGGCCTTTACGCGCCCGGCTCGGATCCCCGCCTGGACGAGGCCGTAAGGCTTTTTCCACAACTCGACGATTTCGTGACGCGGAAGGCGGCAGGGGTCCCGGAAAGTTTTGTGGAACTTGCCGCGGCATTGCGGGTTCAAGGCAATCTGCGTCAGCCCGCGCGAAGTTGAGCAGGGCGGCAAGCGGTTGAGTTCGCTTAATGAATGTTAGGTTGAAGAACCCGCCCATTGCGCCGTGCAACGCGATTTGCAACTGTCTTCTGCCAAAACAAGGGGACGGAATTGGCAATCACCGAATATTTTGTCCGTTATCTTCAGTTGCGTGACAATCTGTCCCCCCAGGATCTGGAACGCCTCCGGTCGATCAAGACGGAGCATGCCAGCTTTGCCGCGGGTGAGGTGATGGTTCCGGCCGGCAGCAGCCCGACCGGCTGCTGCATGATGCTGCGTGGAATATCCGCGCGGTCGAATCGACTGGTTGGCCGGCCCGACGACCGCGTGATCACGGCGCTGCACGTGCCGGGCGACTTTGTCGATCTTCATTCCTTCGTCCTGTCCAGGCTGGACCATTCCATCATTGCCGTCGGGCCTGTCGAGGCGGAATTCATCGACCATTCCGAACTGGCCGAGATTTCCAGGAATTTTCCCCATCTGACCCGGCTTCTGTGGATGGCGACGCTGATCGATGCGGCGATCCACCGGCAATGGCTGGTCGCCGCGGCATCGCTGCGGTCCAGCGCGCATCTGGCCCATCTTCTGTGCGAGGTTTACACGCGCCTGAACGCCGTGGGCGTTGCCGCGGACGGGCAGTTCCAACTGCCGCTGCTGCAGCGCGAACTGGCGGATATCCTTGGCTATTCGCCGATCCATGTGAACCGCGCGGTTCGCGACCTGCGGGATCGCGGCCTGATCCGCTGGTCGGGATCCGACATCACCATCGTGGACTGGAAAGGGCTGGTGCTGCTGGCGCGCTTCGATCCGTCCTATCTGGATCTGGAGCGGGTCAGCCGCTGACGCCGATACGCTTCATTGGCACAGCCGCCAGCCACCGCGCCGGGCAGCGACGTCCAGATGCAGGTGGTCGTCATGCGCCTCGTTCGAGCCGGGGCCAAGCACCGTGGTGAAGAACAGGCAGCCGGCTGCGCGGATGGTGCGCTGGAACGCCTCGGGCAGGTCGCCCGTATCGGCGCGCGGCTGGATCAGCAGCGGCTCGGCCCCGTCGAACTGGATGGCGGCGATGTCGATGGCGTTGCCAAGCGCGTGCTCGGACAGTTTCGGGCGTTCCTCTCCGGTGCCGATGCGCGGGCGGCAGTCATAGGTCGTGCCCAGTTGCAGTCCGGTGACGCGCGGCGCCCCCGGCAGCATGGCCGCCGCCGGGCGCAGGAAGTCGCGCGCCCAGAAGCCAAGCCCCCGGGCCGTGTCGCAGCGCATCACGGCGCCGCCTTCCAGAACCAGGTCGGGCAGGATCCGGTCCACCCTGATCGGCCGGGCGATGCCGCAGTCGGGGTCCTCGGGGTCGGTGATGGGCGGCTGGTCGGCATGGACCGCGCCCAGATAGGACAGCGCCAGCTTGCAGGCGGCAAGCTCCTGATCGGTTTCGCGCAGCATCCACCAGGCAGGGGGCGGGGGTGGGCCGAACATCTCAGCCGCCGGGGGTGTGGCTTCGGCCGCTGCCTCGGGCGGGGGCGCGGCCTCCTCGGGCCGTTCGGGCGGGCGGTCCTGCGCGGTGGCGGGGGACAGCGTCACGGCCAGCGCCAGCAGGATCGCGCCCGCCCGGATCATGGCTGTTCCGCGACGGGCGGAACGACAAAGCCGTCGGGCAGGGCGCCGGTCAGCGCCTCGGACAGCGGATCGGCCGGCAGGGCCTCTGCGTCCTCCTCGGTCGTGTTCTCGTAGACCGGCTCGGGCCGGGCGCGCTTGGCGGCCAGCGGATCCGGGTAATCAAGCTGCTCTTCCGGCGCGGCGGTCGCGGCGGGCTCTGCCGCGGTCGCGGCGGGTGTCACGACCTCGGGGGTTTCCAGCGGCTCGGCCGGCGGGGTCTCGGCCGCTGCGGCTCCGGTGGCGTCGGCGATGGTGACGCCTGCGGGCAGGAACTCGACCTTGGTGGTGTTGGCCTTGACCATATGCGCCAGTTCCTCGGCGTCCCAGTTGGTCAGCCGCACGCAACCCATGGACTGGTTGCGGAACAGTTGCGAGGGCGTGGGCGTGCCGTGGATGCCATAGGTCGGCTTGGACAGCCCGATCCAGACGGTGCCCACCGGCGCGTTCGGTCCCGGCGGCACCACCAGCACCTTGTCGTTGTCGCCCTGCTGGAAGTTCTTCTTCGGGTCATAGGTATAGTTCGGGTTCAGCGCGACCGTCGCCACATGGTGGTTGCCCGAGGGCGAAGGCGTGGCCGACGACCCGATCGTCGCCGGAAAGTCCACCAGCAGCCTGCCATTGGCGTCAAAGCCCGCCACCCGGCGCGTGTTCACGTCCACCAGGATGCGCGCAACGGTGCCGCGCATCCGGGATCCCGGATTGATGACCTTGATCGTGGCGCCCGGAACCAGGTCGATGCCGGGATTCAGGAGGGCGATGAACTTCTCGTCCATGTGGAAGCGCTCGCCCAGGCGTTCGGCGACGCTGGTATGGGCCATGGCAGGCATCTTCGCCTTTTCGGCATAATCGGTCGGAATCGACTCGGCCAGACCCTCGGCATCCTCGGCCGTGATCGTATAGTCCTGGGTGGCGGGCTGCGCGGCAAAGGATTGCAGCAGGTTCCAGACATGCGGATCCATCACCCCGTCGATGGGCAGGCCGGACCGCCGCTCGAAGGCCATGATCGCGCTCTGGCTCATGCCGCCCTTGAAGCCGTCGATCACGCCGGGCGAGATCCCGGACCTGTCCAGCAGCACCTGCACCTTGGTCGTCAGGGCCGAGCGGCCCGGGGGAAGATCGCCGCCGTTGTAGCTTGCGGCCTCCACATCGGCCGCCAGGAAGGGCTTGTCGGTCCGGGCTTGCACAGGCACGGCACAAAGCGACGCAAGCACCAGGGCAAGCGGGAATCGGGGCAAAAGGCGCGGCATGGGAGTCTCCGTCGGCATGGGCGCAGCATTGGGGGTCTTGCGCGAAATCGCCAGATAGACCGGCGGTCACATTTCGGTCAATTCCCGTTTGAGTTCGCCGCCCCCGCGGCATAGCCTGCCGCCAGCGAAGCATATCCGGGGACAGGGTGACGGGCGAGGGAATGGGGATGGCCGGCCTGGCCGCGATGGCGGCGGCGGTCCTGCTGACGGCCCTGCGCATGCCGGTCGCCCTGGCGCTGATGCTGGCGGCCGGCGCCGGGCTGGCCTGGTCGGGAAGCCTGGATCGGGCCTGGCCGCCGGTGGCGGCGCTGTTGTCGGCGCCCGACCTTTTGCTGGTCCCGCTGGTCCTGATGCTGGGAAACACCGCCTTTTACGCGGGCTTTGCCACGCGCGTGCATGACGCGGCAGCGGTGATCCTGCAAGAGCGGCGCGGCGGTCTTGCCCTGGCGGCGATCGGGGGCTGCGCGGGCTTTGCCGCGACATCGGGATCATCCCTGGGCTGCGCCGCCACCATGTCGCGCATCGCCATTCCCCCGATGCTGCGCGCGGGTCATGATCCGGGTCTGGCCGGGGCCTCGGTCGCCATGGGCAGCACGCTTGGCGCGCTGCTGCCACCGTCGATGCTGCTGATCGTCTGGGGGCTGCTGTCGGGCACGCCGGTGGGCGCGATGTTCCTGGCGGGGCTGCTGCCTGCGCTTCTGTCGTTAGCGGGGATGGTCGCGGTTGTCCTGTGGTGGGTTTGGCGCGATCCGCAAGCCGCGCCCCTGCCGCAGCCCCTGGCCATCACGCCGACCGCTGCGCTGCGCGCGGTCTGGCCGGCGCCGGTTCTTTTCGCGATCCTGGTCGGAGGTATCCATTACGGTTCGTTGACCCCGGTGGCCGCTGTGGCGATCTGCCTGGCCTTGACGCTGGCCTTTGGCCTGGTCCAGCACCGCCTGACGCCCGAGGCGCTGTGGCTGGCCCTGCGCGAGACCCTGGAGCAGACCGCCAGGATCGTGCTGCTGCTGATCGCCGCGCGGCTGTTCCTGTCCTTTCTGGATACCACCGGCATTCCCGCCTCGCTGGCGGACTGGGCGGCCGAAAGCCTGCCTCGCTTGGCGGTCCTTGCCCTGCTTGGCCTGACATGCATGGCCCTGGGGCTGGTGGCCGAGCCCGTGGCGATGCTGGTCCTGCTCATGCCCTTCGTGCTGGCGCTGGCGGAATCATGGGGCCTTGACGCCGTCTGGGCCGGGATCGTCCTGGTCAAGCTGGTGGAAATCGCGCTGATCCTGCCGCCCTACGGGCTGATCGTCACCGTTGTCGCCACGGCCATCAGGACCATCCCGTCCGGCACGATCCTTGCGGGGGTCGCGCGGTTCCTGTTCGCGGACCTTCTGGTCCTGGCCGCGCTGGCGCTGTTCCCGGCCTTGGCCAGCTGGCCCTAATCCTCGGACACCAGCCGGTGCTGCGGCGGATAGGACTGGCGGGCGAAGGACACGGGGGTCGTATCGCTCCAGTTCGTGCGCTCGATCGTCAGGACGGGGGTGCCTTCGTCGATCCCCAGATGGCGCGCGCAATCGCCGCTGGCCGCATCCGCCAGAATCGAGAACCGGCCATGGGTCAGCGCCACCTGGCTTGCCAGCCATTCATGGGCAGACTGGTGTTCCACGTCCTGTCGGGTCAGCGGCGGCAAGATCCGCGGATTGAGCCAGATCGCCTCGCAGCAATGGGGCTGGCCGTCGGCGGTATAGGTCGCCTTGACCCGCACCAGCTCCTCGCCCGGAGAAACCTGCAAGGCGTGCGCGGCAGCCTCGGTCGGCAGGCAGGTCGTGAAGCCGGACAGGCGATAGTCATAGACGGCGCCCATGGCCTCGATCTCGGTGCGGATCGCAGGCATGTCCAGCACCGTGCGCCGGGCCGAGGTCGCGGCCACGCGCGTGCCGACCTTGCGCCGCCGTTCGATGATGCCGCTGTCGGCCAATTCGCGCAGCGCCCGGTTCACGGTGGCGCGCGCGCAGCCTAGGCTGACCGCCAGTTGCTGTTCGGTGGGGATCAGTTCGCCGGGTGGCCATTCCCGGCTCCGGATCCGTTCCAGAACATCCGCGCGGACCGATTGCCACGTGTTCATGCGCCTGCCGCTGCCAGACGCGCCTGATGCGCGCAGCGACCGGACAAGGTTTCCGGGTATCTTTGCCATTTTTAAACTATGAAACTCGAAACATATAACCCGCCTAATGTCGTAAACAGTTGACGCAAAAGGAAGCTGTCCAAATCGACAGTGACGGGTTCAGGGATCGCGCATCGCTGTGGCGGCAGGCGACAGTCCGCTTGCACCCTGCGATGCGGCTGCTATTGCATGATCTGCAGGTTTATCGCAGGGGGAACGATGCGCGCCGACGCCACCACCGCCGATCCCGGGGCAGCCGCTGGCACAGCCTGGGGCATCCTGACCGCGATCAGCCTGTGCCACATGATCAACGACGTGATGCAGTCGATGCTGGCGGCCATCTATCCGCTGCTGCGGGTCGAATTCTCGCTGACCTATGCGCAGATCGGGGTGATGACCTTCGCCTTCCAGGTCACGGCATCGCTGCTGCAGCCGCTGATCGGCATGGCGACCGATCGGCATCCGCAGCCCCGCTCGCTGCCCTTCGGCATGGCCTCGACCTTCTGCGGGGTGCTGATGCTGGCCTTTGCGCATCATTACGCAATGCTGCTGGCGGGGGCGATGCTGATCGGGGTCGGGTCGGCGGTGTTTCATCCCGAAAGCTCGCGCGTGGCGCGTCTGGCGTCTGGCGGGCGGTTCGGGACGGCACAGTCGCTGTTCCAGATGGGCGGCAACTTCGGCCAGTCGCTGGGACCGCTGCTGGCGGCCTTCATCGTGGTGCCGCTGGGACGCCCGGCGGTGGCGTGGTTCGCCGTGGCCGCAGCCCTTGGCGGCGCGCTTCTGTGGCATGTGGGCCACTGGGCCGAGGGGCGCCGCCGCGCCGCCACCGCGCGCGCCGACACCACGCTGCGCTATCGGCGCGACATCGTGATCCGGTCCATCGCCGTGCTGGCGATCCTGACCTTCACGAAGAACATCTATACCGCCTCGATGAGCAGCTATTTCACCTTCTTCACCATCGAGAAGTTCGGGCTGGGCGCGCAGGGCGCGCAGATCATGCTGTTCCTGTTCCTGGGCGGCATGGCCGCGGGCGTGATCCTGGGCGGCATCATCGGCGACCGGATCGGGCCGCTGCGGGTGATCTGGTTCTCGATCCTGGGGGTGCTGCCCTTCACGCTGCTGCTGCCTCATGTCGGGCTGGTGGCGACGGGGGTGCTGGCCATCATCATCGGGCTGATCCTGGCATCGGCCTTTCCGGCCATCGTGGTCTTCGCGCAGGAACTGGTGCCGGGCCGGACCGGCACCATCGCCGGGCTGTTCTTCGGCTTTTCCTTCGGCATGGGCGGCATCGCGGCCGCCGCCTTGGGCGTGCTGGCCGACGCGCAGGGGATCGAGCGCGTGTTCCTTGTCTGCTCGTTCCTGCCGATCCTGGGGATCCTGACGATCTTCTTGCCGCGGCGGGGGCGTCTGATCGGCGGATGACGGCTGCGCCGCTGTTCTTCCACATCAGCCCTGATGGGTGCGGCGAGGCGCGGCTGGCCCGGCTGTTCCGCCGCAACGGCCATGCCGCGATCTGCCACGACAACGGGCGGCTGGCCGAGGATATCCTGTTCTCCAGGGCCGGCGGCGGCGATGCGCTGCGCCACTGGCCGGGAACCGTGCTGTTCTCGGGCCTTTACCGCCACGCCCCGCATTGGCGCCCGCCGCTGGAGGCGTGGCTGCATTTCCCCTGGCTGGCCGCCCGCTTTCCACAGGCCCGCTTCATCCTGGCCCTGCGGCGCCCCGAGGACTGGATCCTCGCCCGCCTGACCCGCGACGGCGGCGCCGTCGCGGGCTGCCATGCCCATCACCGCGGCTGCGACACGGCCGACCTGCCCGACCTGTGGGAGGCTGACTGGCACGCCCATCTGACCGCCGTCGATGCCTTCTTTGGCGGCGATCCCCGCCTGATCCGCGTCGATCTGGACCGCGAAACGCCCGCCGATCTGGCTGCACGGCTGGATCCGCTGCTGCCGATGCCAAATCCCGGCCTGCAGCAGGGCTGGTTCCCCGCCCCAAAGGGACCCCCCGCCGATCTTGTCGGGCTTCTGGCCAAGCCTGCCGCCGAACAGGTCGATCCCGCCTATGTCGAAGACGTGGCCGCCTTCTGCCTGCGCGGCCTTGAACCGGCTGCGGGCGAGGAGGGCGGACTGTCGGAATATTTTTCCACATGGGACGGGCGAGGCGTCGTAAGCAACCGCCACGGCGCCCCCCGCCGCATTGCGGTGCAGGACCGGCTTGCGGTCTCGGCCCCGGACCGGCCTTTCAAGATCATCCGGGCCGAAGGGGTCATCAACGACGCCCTGCGCCTTGGCCGCCCCATGGCCCTGCGCATCGACATGGAGGATTCGCGCTGGTTCGGCTCGCCCCAAGGCGATCCGCTGGCTGCCCCGGTCTTGTGCCACAACCGTCGCGCAGGCGCGCGGAATGCGGTGCTGTGGCCCTTGCCCGACCAGCACAGCATCGGCCTGCCGGGCTTCGATCCCAAAGCCGTGCCTGACCCGATCCCGTGGGAAGACAAGCTGGACCAGGTCGTCTGGCGGGGCATGATCTCGGGCAGCGAAATGACGGGGGGCGTCAGGCCCGGCCCGGCCTCGCATGCCATCCTGCGGGATCTGGCCGAGGCGGGGGATGATCCTGCCCGGCGGCAGGCGGCCTGGGGCCGCCTGTGCAACACCAACCGCCTGGCCTTCCTGCGGCGCTGGTGGGGGCACCCCGACTTCGACCTGGGCGTGGTGATGGCCTGGGGCTGGCGCGATTTCGCCCGCGACCCGCTGCTGGCGCCTTATTGCACACCACGCCAGGACCGGGCCTTCTTCCGGCGCTTTCGCTATCAGCTGTGCCTGACGGGCTATGACCACGGCTCGAACTTCATTGGCGCCATCGACGGCCAGTCGGTGCTGCTGGCCGAGGAGGACGGGTGGGAGGTCTTCTATTCAGGCCGCTTCCAGCCGTGGAAACACTATATCCCGCTGGAACGCTATTGCGTCGACATCGCCGAAAAGCTGGCCTGGGCGCGCGAAAATCCCGGTGAATGCAAGGCCATGGCTGCTGCCGCACGGGCCGAGGCCGCGTTGCTGCGCCGCCCCGCCACGCGCCGGGCGATCATGGCGCGCATCCTCGACGGGCTGGCGGCGGCGGGCTAGAACACGGGTCGGAGGACCCCATGACCACGATCCGCATCGAACCCGTCACGCCCGAGGCCTTCGCCCCCTTCGGCGAATTGCTGACCCCGCGGCCCACGCCCGACCGCATGATCAACGCCGGCCGCTGCGAACGCCACCACGCCCTTGCCACCGTGGAACGCGCAGGGGGCGAGGCGATCATCTCGATCTTCCGCAGCGAAGCCGTCAGCCTGCCCCATGACTGCACGCTGCTGGAACGCCATCCGCTGGGCAGCCAGGCCTTCATGCCGCTGGGGCAGGACCCCTGGATGTCGGTCGTGGCGCCGGACGATGGCGGCAAGCCCGGCCAGCCGCGCGCTTTCCTGGTGCCTGCGGGCATGGGCGTGAACCTGCGCGCTGGCGTCTGGCACGGCGTGCTGACCCCCCTGGACCGGCCCGCGGATTTCCTGGTCGTGGACCGGGAAGGCGAGGGCGTGAACCTTGAAGAGGTCACCATCGCCCCTGTAACCATCACCGCATGATTCTGCCCGATTTCAGCTTCGAACTGGCCGCCCTGGCCCGTGGCGCCCGCCGCATCGCGGGCGTGGACGAGGTCGGGCGCGGACCCCTTGCCGGACCCGTCACCGCCGCAGCCGTGGTGCTGGACCCCGACAACATCCCCGAGGGGCTGAACGATTCAAAGAAGCTGACGGCAAAACGGCGCGAAGCCCTGGCCGAATGGCTGGCCGCCAATTGCGACCATTGCATCATCCATGTCGGCGTCGAGGAGATCGACCGCCTGAACATCTATCACGCCGCGCATCTGGCGATGTGCATGGCGATCGCAGGGTTGCGGACACGGCCCTGCCATGTGCTGGTCGATGGCAACCGCGTGCCCCGCGACCTGTCCTGCCCGGGCGAGGCCATCGTGAAGGGCGATGCGCGCTGCGTGACCATCGCCGCGGCCTCCATTCTGGCCAAGGTGGCGCGCGACCGGCTGATGGTGGATTTGGCGCAACAACATCCCGGATACGGCTGGGAGGCCAATGCAGGTTACGCCACGCCCGCCCACAAGCAGGCGCTGCTAGATTTGGGCGTCACCCCCTATCATAGGCGTTCGTTCGAGCCGGTCCACAACATCTTGTGTAAAGCCCTAGAGGCAAGCTCTTGATTCAAAAAAGAAATTGACGCCGATTCGGGTCTGAATCATTTTAACGGGATACCAGACCGGCCCAAGCCGGCATTTTCCCCTGAGGCAAAGATGATCAAGACCAAGGATCAGCGCATGGCAGCCGCGCGACCGTTACCCCTGAACCAGATTCTGGCAGGCGATTGCATCGAGATGATGAACGCGCTTCCAGAAGCCAGCGTGGACCTGATCTTTGCCGATCCCCCCTATAACCTGCAATTGCGCGGCGACCTGCACCGGCCCGACAATTCCAAGGTCGATGCGGTCGATGACCATTGGGACCAGTTCTCGAACTTTGCCTCCTACGACGCCTTTACCCGCGACTGGCTGGCCGCCGCGCGACGCCTGCTGAAGCCCCACGGGGCGATCTGGGTCATCGGCAGCTATCACAACATCTTCCGCGTGGGGGCCGAGCTTCAGAACCAGGGCTTCTGGATCATGAACGACGTGATCTGGCGCAAGTCGAACCCGATGCCGAACTTCCGCGGCAAGCGGCTGACCAACGCCCATGAAACCCTGATCTGGGCCTCGAAATCCGAATCCTCGAAATACACCTTCAACTACGAGGCGCTGAAATCGCTGAACGAAGGCACGCAGATGCGGTCGGACTGGGTGATCCCGATCTGCAACGGCGGCGAAAGGCTGAAGGACGCGGCGGGCGACAAGGCCCATCCGACCCAGAAGCCCGAGGCGCTGCTGCACCGCGTCATCATCGGCACCACCAATCCGGGTGACGTGGTGCTGGACCCCTTCTTCGGCACCGGCACCACCGGCGCGGTGGCCAAGATGCTGGGCCGCGACTTCATCGGGATCGAGCGCGAGGAAGCCTATCGCACGGTTGCGGAAAAGCGCATCGGCCGCATCCGCCGCCTGGATGCCGAGGCCCTGGCCACCACCCGCGCCAAGCGGGCCGAGCCGCGCATCCCCTTCGGCCAGGTGATCGAGCGGGGCATGCTGCGCCCGGGCGAAGAGCTTTACTCCATGAACAACCGCCACAAGGCCAAGGTCCGCGCCGATGGCAGCCTGATCGGCAATGACGTCAAGGGCTCGATCCACCAGGTCGGCGCCGCGCTGGAAGGCGCGCCAAGCTGCAACGGCTGGACCTATTGGCATTACCGGCGCGAAGGCAAGATGATCCCGATCGACATCCTGCGCCAGCAGATCCGGGCCGAGATGGAAGGCGAGGTATCCCGCCCCAATTGAATTCACGGCGTTCGCCAAGTTCCCCCGGCTGCCGCCATAGGGGAACTGACTTGCCCCGCCATCCTGAATGGCGGGGTTTTTTCCGTCAGTGGAAGTCCCGGCTGGGGAAAAGCCGCCTGGCCTGGTCGCGCGGATGCTGCGCGCCCGCCGCGCCAGGGTCCAGGCGCGGCGCATCGTCGGCGGGGGCGTGCCTTGCTCCGATCATCCCGTCCAGCGGATGGCCCAGTTGGGCCAGCCTGTGGGACAGATCCTCGACCTGTTCGGCGATCAGGTGGACAACGAGGCCTTCGCGCTGCAGGGGCCCGGTGACGCGCAGAAGTCGGCCCCCCATGACGGCGCGGCGGAACTGCTGGAAGACCCGGTCCCAGACCACGACGTTGGACACGCCGGTTTCATCCTCCAGCGTCAGGAAGATGACGCCCGATGCCGTGCCGGGACACTGCCGGGTGATCACCAGCCCGCAAACCGTTGTCCGCCGCAGGGGCGCGCGGATCAGGTCGGCATGGGGGGTCAGGCCGGGGATCGCCGGGCGCAGCAGCTCCATCGGATGGGCGCGCAGCGTCATGCGGGTCGAGACGTAATCCTCGACCACCTCCTCGCCCAGATGCATGACGGGCAGGTCCACGGGCGTTTCGCGCAGGCCCTCGCCATCCAGCGGATCGGAAAACAGCGGCAGCGGCGCGGGCGCGCGGATCGCACGGATCGCCCACAGCGCGTCGCGCCGGGTCAGGCCCATGCCGGCAAAGGCATCCGCCTCGGCCAGGCGTTCCAGGGTGGCGGCGGCCAAGCCGGTGCGCAGCCACAGGTTCTCGGGGTCGGGATAGCCGTTGCCGCGGTCGCGCGCGATAGCCAGGGCATCCGACTGGCGCAGGCCCTTGATCTGGCGGAATCCAAGCCGCAGCGCCAGCACTCCGTCCGGGCGTCGTTCCAGCGTGTTGTCCCAGATGCTGCGGTTGACGCAGATGGGGCGCACCTCGATCCCGTGGTCGCGAAGGTCGCGGACGATTTGCGCTGGGGCATAGAACCCCATCGGCTGGCTGTTCAGGAGCGCACAGCCAAAGACCGCCGGGTGATGGCATTTGAGCCAGGACGACACATAGGTCAGCATCGCGAAGGCGGCGGCGTGGCTTTCGGGGAAGCCATATTCGGCGAAGCCCTCGATCTGGGAAAAGCATCGTTCGGCAACCTCGCGGCTGTAATTGTTGTTCATCATCCCGCCGATGAAGGTTTCGCGATGCTGGTCGATCGTGCCCATGCGGCGGAAGGACGCCAGCGACCGGCGCAGCTTGTCGGCCTCCTCGGCCGAATAGCCCGCGCCCATCTGGGCGATCTGCAGCGCCTGCTCCTGGAAAAGCGGCACGCCGAGGGTGCGGCTGGTGATGGCCTCCAGTTCGGGGCCGAAGGGTTCCGGTTTCTCCAATCCCATGCGGCGCCGGATATAGGGGCGGACCATGCCGCCCTGGATGGGGCCGGGGCGGACAATGGCGACCTCGATCACCAGGTCATAGAAAACGCGCGGCTTCATCCGGGGCAGGAAGTTCATCTGCGCGCGGCTTTCGACCTGAAAGACCCCGATGGCATCGGCGCGGCACAGCATGTCGAAGGTGGCGGGATCCTCCTCGGGGACGGTGGCCAGGGTGTAATCCTCGTCCTCGTGCTGACGCAGCAGGTCGAAGGCCTTGCGGATGCAGGTCAGCATCCCCAGGCTCAGCACATCGACCTTGAGGATCCGCAGCGCATCGATGTCGTCCTTGTCCCACTCGATGCAGGTCCGATCGGCCATCGCGGCATTCTCGATGGGACAAAGCTCGTCCAGCCGCCCCTGGGTGATGACGAAGCCGCCGACATGCTGGGACAGGTGGCGGGGAAAGCCGATGATTTCGCGGATCAGCGCAATGGTCCGGGCAAGCCGATCCTCATCAAGGTCAAGGCCCACCTGGCGCAGGTCCTCCTCCTTTATCCCCTTGCTGGAAATGCCCCAGACCATGCCCGACAATGTGGCGATCATGTCCTGCGACAGGCCCATGACCTTGCCGACCTCCCGGATCGCGTTGCGGGTGCGGAAGTGGATCACCGTGGCGCAAAGCCCCGCCCGGTCGCGGGTATATCTGTCGTAAATCCACTGGATCACCTCCTCGCGCCGTTCGTGTTCGAAATCCACGTCGATATCGGGCGGCTCGCCTCGGTGGCGGGAAATGAAGCGCTCGAACACCATGCCGATCCTGTCGGGATGGACATCGGTGATGCCAAGCGCCCAGCAGATGATCGAATTGGCGGCGGACCCGCGTCCCTGGCACAGGATGTTCCCGGACCGCGCCTCGGTCACGATGTCATGGACGGTCAGGAAATAGGGGGCGTAGCCAAGTTCGGCCACGACACCCAGTTCCTTTTCCAGAAGGTCGGAATGGCGCCGGGAAATGCTGCCCTTGTTGCGCCGCGCCAAACCCTCGCGCGTCAGCCGTTCCAGGCGTTGCTGAGGCGGCTCGCCATCCGCGATCTCGTGCGGATAGTCGAAGGACAGCTGCCCCAGGTCGAACCCGCAGCGGGCCGCGATCTCGACCGTCCGCCTGACCGCGGCGGGGTGGCGGTGGAACAGGCGGGCCATGTCGGCGGCGCCCTTCAGGCGGCGTTCGGCATTGGGCAGGGCGCGGGTGCCGATGGCGTCGATGGTGATCCCTTCGCGCAGGCAGGTCAGCACGTCGGCCAGCGGGCGGCGGGCGGCGCGGTGCATCAGCACGTCGCCCACGGCCACCATGGGGGCCGAAACGCGCTGCGCCAGCCCCGCGCAGGCGTCGAACCAGTCCTGGTCCGTGCCGTCATAGCGGGGCACCGCGCCCAGGAAGACATCGCCCGGAAAGCGCCGCCGCAGCGCCTGGACCGGCGCTAGGGCTTGGCCCAGATCGGCGGGGGGCAGGGCGATCAGGATCATGCCCCGGCAGCCATCGGCCAGATCGGCCAGGGACAGGTCGCATTTCCCCTTGGCCGCGCGGCGCTTGCCCAGCGTCAGCAGGCGCGACAGGCGCTGATACGCGGGCTTGTCGGTGGGCAGGGCCAGCCAGTCCACGGGGCAGTCCCGCAGCACCAGCCGCGCACCCACGATCAGCTTGGGAAGCCTTGGCATCGGCTGACAGGGCAGGTCCTGCGGCTGGCCGATTTCCTGCCGCGAACAGGGGTCGATCTGCGTGGTGGAGCGGATGCGCAGGCTTTTTTCCGCCTCGGCGGCCAGATCGCGCAGCGCCGACCAGGCCCGGACCACGCCGGCCAGGGAATTGCGGTCGGTGATGGCGATGGCCTCCAGCCCCAGTTCGGCGGCGCGCAGCACCAGTTCCTCGGGGTGCGAGGCGCCGGTCAGGAAGGTGAAGTTGGTCATCACCCCCAGTTCGGCATAGCGGGGCAGGGGGGCCACGGGGTCGGTCACGCGAATTCCCCCTGCACGAACCAGCCGGGGTTCTGCGGCGTGTGGAACATCCACAACCGGGGGCCTTGCCGGGTCTCGACGCGCCAGTAATCGCGGATGCCATGGGGTCCGTCCCGGTCCGGGCGCCACCATTCCGGGCAAATCCGCTCCGGCCCCGACACCTCGGCGCTGGTCAGGCGCATCCGCCGCCAGTTGAACTGCTGGGGCGGTTTTGGTCCGCGCGCGGTGACGGGTTCGGGCGGGAAAAGCCAGTGCGGGCGCAGGCGCGGGGAGGCCGGAGGCGTTTCGCCGCCATCGGGGGCAAGCGCCATGCTGAGTTCGGGGATATGGCTGTCGTTGGGCGACAGGCGGCGGATGTTGTCCAGCCCCACGCGCGTGCCAAGCCGGGTGATCAGGTCGGCCACGGCCTCGGACCCCGCGCCGCCGGTTGCGATCTGCTGCTGCGGCATGGGCGCGACCCGTGTCGCCTCGAGCCGCAACTGGTCGATGCCGAAGCCCGCATCCACGCCCTCGATGGCAGGGGCAAACAGGGGCAGGATGCGGGCCGGATCGCGCATGGTGGTGGCCAGGCGCAGATCCACCCGGCGGCTTTCCCCATCCGCCCGGCGCAGGGTCAGGCGCAGGGCCAGCGCGCCCGCCCCGTGCTGGTCCAGGGTGTTGCACAGCCGCCCCAGCAGCCGCGCGATGCCCGCCATCACGTCCGCCGTCAGGCCGATGGGTTCAGGCAGGGTCAGGCGCACGGCGTAATGCGGCGGGTCGGCAAGGGGAATGATGGATTCGGCGCGCAGGCCCATCACCTGGTCCAGCCGGTCCAGCAGCCCCTGCCCGAAGCGCCGGGCCAGAGGAGCGCGGGCGGTGGCCTTGACGTCGCCGATGGTGCGCAGGCCCAGCCGTTGCAAGGCGGTCACGGTATCGGGGTCGATGCGCAGCGCAGCGACCGGCAGGTCGGCAAGGTCGCTGCCCCCACCCCCGTGATGGGACAGCGCCCATGCCGCGCCGGGGGTATCGCCCAAGCCGATCCGCGCCGTCAGCCCGGCACGGGTCAGGCGGTGCCGCATGTCCCCGATCATCGCATCGGTGCCGCCGAACAGGTGGTCCACCCCGGCGATGTCCAGGGCCAGCCCGTCGCATCCGTCCAGCCCCACCAGCGGGGAATAGCGCCCGGCCCATCGGCGCAGCCCCTGCAGGAAGCGCATGTCCTGGACGGGGTCGGCGGGACGGCTTTGCAGATCCGGGCAGAAGGCGCGGGCCTGCGACAGGGTCATGCCGAGATGAAGGCCCGCGCCTTCCGCCGCCGGGTTCAGGCAATGGATGCGGTCGCTGTTCTGCGTCCGGAGCGACAGGGCGAAGGGCCCTTCCACCGGCTGCAGGCGCAGCGCCCGGTCGCTGGGCAACCGGGGAAACCAGACCGAGACGATGTGCCGCCGCCGCGTCGCACCGAACATGCTGAACCCCTTGATGTTTCCGTTTTGTTCTTGCTAACCCGAACAGCGCCGCATGTCGAGTTCGGGTTCCCGGAAATCAAGAAAGCCGGGCAGGTGCCCGGCTTTCATCATCTGTCCTGCCTTGGCTCAGACCCAGGGGCGGGCCTGCGCCATCCGTGTCTCGTAGCTTTCGATGACGGGGGCCTTTTCCATCGTCAGCCCGATGTCGTCCAGCCCGTTCAGCAGGCAATGCTTGCGGAAGGGATCGACCTCGAAGGCAAAGGACACCCCGTCCGATGAGGTGACCGTCTGGCTTTCCAGGTCCACCGTCATGCGGGCATTGGCGCCCTTGCGGGCATCCTCCATCAGCACATCGACCGCTTCCTGCGGCAGAACGACCGGCAGAATGCCGTTCTTGAAGCAGTTGTTGAAGAAGATGTCGGCAAAGCTGGTCGAGATGACGCAGCGGATGCCGAAATCCAGCAGCGCCCAGGGCGCATGTTCGCGCGAGGATCCGCAACCGAAATTGTCGCCGGCCACGATGATCTCGGCCTGCCTGTAGGCCGGCTGGTTCAGCACGAAATCCGGCAGCTCGTTCCCGTCGCGGTCATAGCGCAGCTCGTCGAACAGGTTGATCCCAAGGCCCGACCGCTGGATCGTCTTCAGGAACTGCTTGGGGATGATCATGTCGGTGTCGATATTGACCAGCGGCATGGGCGCCGCGATCCCGGTCAGGGTGGTGAACTTGTCCATGATCGGCTCTCCTCAGACCGTTTCCGCGGCGAATTCTCGCACATCGACCAGATGCCCGGCCACGCCCGCCGCCGCCGCCATGGCGGGCGACATCAGGTGGGTGCGGCCCTTGTAGCCCTGGCGACCTTCAAAGTTGCGGTTGCTGGTGGCGGCGCAGCGTTCGCCGGGGGCCAGCTGGTCGGGGTTCATTCCCAGGCACATGGAGCAGCCCGCCAGGCGCCATTCGAAGCCCGCGTCCTTGAAGACCTGGTCCAGCCCTTCCTCCTCGGCCTGGGCGCGCACAAGGCCCGATCCGGGCACGACCATGCCGCGCACGCCCGCGGCCAGCCTGCGGCCGCGCAGGATCTGGGCGGCGGCGCGCAGATCCTCGATCCGGCCATTGGTGCAGGAGCCGATGAAGACCGCGTCGATGGCGATGTCGGTCAGGGGGGTGCCGGGCGTCAGGCCCATGTAGTCCAAGCTGCGCCGCGCGGCCTCGACCTTGCCGCCGGTGAAATCCTCGGGGGCGGGGACAGCCGCGGTGATCGGCAGCGCATCCTCGGGCGAGGTGCCCCAGGTGATGGTGGGGGCGATATCCTCGCCGCGCAGGGTCACGACCTTGTCCCAATGGGCGTCGTCGTCGCTGAAAAGCGTCTTCCACCAGTTGACCGCCGCTTCCCATTGCGCCCCTTTCGGCGCATGGGGTCGGCCCTTCACATAGTCGAAGGTCGTCTGGTCCGGCGCGATCAGGCCCGCGCGGGCGCCGCCCTCGATCGCCATGTTGCAGATGGTCATGCGGCCTTCCATCGACAGGTTGCGGATCGCCTCGCCGCAATATTCGATGACATGGCCGGTGCCGCCGCCGGTGCCGGTCTTGCCGATGATCGCCAGCACCACGTCCTTGGCGGTGACGCCAGGGGCAAGGCGGCCGGTCACCTCGACCTTCATGTTCTTCGATTTCTTCTGGATCAGCGTCTGCGTGGCCAGCACATGCTCGACCTCGGACGTGCCGATGCCGTGGGCCAGCGCGCCAAACGCCCCGTGGGTCGAGGTGTGGCTGTCGCCGCAGACCACCGTCATGCCGGGCAGGGTCCAGCCCTGTTCGGGGCCGATGATATGAACGATGCCCTGGCGGATGTCGGTCACGGGGTAATAGACCACGCCGAATTCGCGGGCGTTTCGGTCAAGCGCCTCGACCTGGATGCGCGATTCCTCGTTGTCGATGCCCTGTTCGCGGTCCCAGGTGGTGGGCACGTTGTGGTCGGGCACGGCGATGGTGCGTTCGGGGGCGCGGACCTTGCGGCCGGTCATGCGCAGGCCTTCGAAAGCCTGGGGGCTGGTCACCTCGTGGACCAGGTGGCGGTCGATATACAGAAGGCAGGTGCCGTCTTCCTGGCGGTCCACCACATGGGCGTCCCAGATCTTGTCGTAAAGCGTCCGCGCCGCGGCGGATTGGGGTTCGGTTGTCATGGCTTTTGGCTTTCGGCTGTGATGCGTCGGATCATGGCGTGCGGTCATGGCTGCGGCCCCGGTCCCCGAAGGGACGGCCGCAGCCCGTCACAGTCGAGCCGTCACGCCGCGCGTTTCGCCGAAAAACCGCGAAGGCAGGCGCGCGCGGTCATGGATGTCGAAATAAATGAACCCGGACATGAGCGAAGCTTTTATTCGCCTTTTGGCGTTGACGCAATATTGGCGCGACGGGAAGAATGAAGGGATGGAAGGCGTTCACCCGGACATGATCGATGCGGCCCAGGGTCTGTGGTCCCGCATCTCTTTGTTCTTCGAACTCATGCTGGTGCCGACAAGGACCAATCAGCTTCTGGCGATCCTGGGCCTGCTGCTTCTGTCCTGGCTGATGGGCCGCCTTGCATCGCGCTGGCTGACGGGATGGCTGCATCGTCGCGACAGCTGGCCCAAATGGCGCCTGCGGCTGGGGCTGCTGGTGAACCGCAGGATCAGCCTGATCATCTTCGCGCTGCTGGCCTGGGCGGTGGTGCTTGTCATGCGAGAGGTGACCTGGCCTTCGCGCAGCGCGCTGATCGCGCTGGCGGCCTCCATCGCCACGGCCTGGATCGCGATCTTCTTTCTGGCACGGATCATCGCCAACCGCTTCCTGCGCCGGATGGCCAGCTGGGTCGCCTGGATCTGGGTCACGCTGTATCTGCTGGGCCTGACCGATCCCGTGGCCGATTTCCTGGACAGCATTGCCGTGACCCTCGGGCAGTTGCGGCTGTCGGCGCTGACCGTGCTGAAGGCGCTGGTGGTGACGGGGCTGCTGATCGGAGGCGCGCGGCTCTTGTCGCGGCTGATCTCGGGGCGGCTGGCGCGGAACGAGGACATCTCGCCCACGATGCGGGTGCTGACCACGAAGCTCTTGCAGATCGTGCTGTTCAGCCTGGCGCTGATCGTCGGCCTGAAGGCGGCGGGGTTCGACTTGACCGGCCTTGCGGTCTTTTCCGGCGCTGTCGGCGTGGGCCTGGGCTTCGGGCTGCAGAAGGTCGTCTCGAACCTGGTGTCCGGCGTCATCATCCTGCTGGACAAGTCGGTGAAGCCCGGCGACGTCATCAGCCTGGGCGACACCTTCGGCTGGATCGAGGAGCTGGGCGCCCGCTATGTCAGCGTGGTGACGCGCGACGGCAAGGAATACCTGATCCCGAACGAGGATCTGGTGACGGGCCAGGTCGTGAACTGGTCCCATACCAACAGCTTCGTACGGCTGGACCTGAAATTCCACAGCTCCTATGACGACGATCCCCACAAGGTCACCGCGGTCGCGATTGCCGCGGTCAAGACGGTCAAGCGCGTCCTGACCCACCGGCAGGCGGTCTGCTGGGTCACGGGCTTCGGCGACAGTTCGATCGATTATGTGCTGCGCTTCTGGATCGACGACGCGGCGGGCGGGCTGACCAACGTGCGCGGGCAGGTTTATCTGGCGCTGTGGGATGCCTTCAAGGAACACGGCATCACCATCCCCTTCCCGCAGCGCGAGGTGCGGGTTGTGAATGCCTCGCTGCCGATCCATATGGGCGATCCCCGGCCGGACAGCACGGAATCTGACCGGGAACATTGAGATGGTGCGAAAAGTTGCTATCTTTGATCTATCCCCTGCGCCGGGGGCGATCGGCGCGCTGACCGGAGGATTGAACCCTGTCACAAGACGTCTCGCCGGCCGTGGGGCCGGCTGCGACCCCCGCGGCGCATGATCTGACCAGCGACCAGATCCTTGCCCGCATCCTGTCCTCGCTTGACGACGACAAGGCCGAGGACATCGTCACGATCGACCTGCGCGGACGGTCGGCCATGGCGGATCACATGGTGATCGCATCGGGCCGCAGCGCGCGCCAGGTGGGCGCCATCGCCGAAAAGCTGGCCGAGCGGATGAAGCTGATCACCGGCCGCACCCCCCGCATCGAAGGCAAGGAAACCGGCGACTGGGTCCTGATCGACACGGATGATGTCATCGTCCATGTCTTCCGCCCCGAGGTGCGCGAGTTCTATCAGCTTGAAAAGATGTGGATGCCCGCCGACGCGCTGAGCCGCGTCCGCGACGGGACCCGCCCGGCGGTCTGAGGTCGGTCGGGCTTCATGCGGATCGACATCGCCGCGGTCGGGCGGCTGCGCAAGGGCCCCGAGGCGGCGATGGTATCGGACTACCTCGACCGCTTCGCCAAGGTCGGGCGCAGCCTTGGCCTGCCGCCCATCACCCTCTCCGAGGTCGAGGACAAGCGCGGCGGCGGCATGGCCGCCGAGGCCGAGCTGCTGGAACGCGCCATCCCGCCCGGCGCAGCCCTTGTGGTGATGGATGAGCGCGGCGACCAGCCAACCTCGCCCGAATTCGCAAGGCGGCTCGCGGACCATCGGGACCGGGCGCGCGATCTGTGCTTCGTGATCGGCGGCGCCAACGGGCTGGATCCGGGGCTGCGGGCGCGGGCCGACTGGCAGATAAGCCTGGGCCGCATGGTCTGGCCGCACATGCTGGTCCGCGTGATGCTGGCCGAACAGCTGTATCGCGCCGCGACGATCCTGGCAGGGTCCCCCTATCATCGCGACTGAACGCGTCCGCGCGGCGGCGGGTCCGGCAAGCGAAGCGCCCGCGGCTTCGCCGGTTGCCGCAACCGTTGCATAAGCGTAACAAGGCGCAAAACATCCGAGGGCGATATGACGAAACCTGTGGTCCTGTGCATTCTCGACGGCTGGGGCATCTCGGACCGCCCCGAGCAAAGCGCGCCGGATCAGGCGAAGACGCCGAACTTCGACCGGCTGATGCGCGACTGCCCCCATGCGACGCTGACGACCTTTGGTCCCGACGTGGGCCTGCCGCGCGGGCAGATGGGCAATTCCGAAGTCGGCCACACCAATATCGGCGCGGGCCGCGTGGTCGCGATGGATCTGGGCCAGATCGACCTTGCCATCGAGGATGGCAGCTTCCACGGCAACGAAGGGCTGGTCCGCTTCGTGGAACGGCTGCGGGCCACGGGCGGGACGGCGCATCTGATGGGCGTCGTGTCCGACGGGGGCGTGCACGGCCATGTCGTCCATGTCCAGGCGGCCATCCGCGCCATTGCCGGGGCGGGCGTTCCGGTCGTGCTGCACGCCATCACCGACGGGCGCGACGTGCCGCCGCAATCGGCCATGGGCTTTGTCACCGAAGTGCAGGGTAGCCTGCCCGAGGGCGCGCGGATCGGCACGGTGATCGGCCGCTATTACGCGATGGACCGCGACAACCGCTGGGAACGCGTCGAACGCGCCTATCGCGCCATCGTCGCGGGGCAGGGGGAACCCGCCCTGTCCGGCGACCTGGCCGTCACCACCGCCTATGCGCGCGGCGAGACCGACGAATTCATCCAGCCATTCATCATCGACGGCTATAACGGCGCGATGGACGGGGACGGGTTCTTCTGCCTCAACTTCCGGGCCGACCGGGCGCGGGAAATCCTGACAGCGCTGGCCGACCCGACCTTTACGCAGTTCGACACAAGCGACCGCCCCGAATGGGCGGCGCTGCTGGGGATGGTCGACTACAGCACCCGGCACGACGAATACATGACCACGGCCTATCCCAAGCGGCAGGTGCTCAACACGCTGGGGGCCTGGGTGGCGTCCAGGGGCCTGCGCCAGTTCCGCCTGGCCGAGACCGAGAAATACCCCCATGTCACCTTCTTCCTGAACGGCGGGAAAGAGGCGCCGGAACCGGGCGAGGACCGCTTCATGCCGTCCAGCCCCAAGGTCGCCACCTATGACCTTGCCCCCGAGATGGCCGCCGATGAGGTCGCGGCGAAGCTGGTCGAGGTGATCGGCGCGGGCTATGACCTGATCGTGGTGAACTTCGCCAATCCCGACATGGTGGGCCACACCGGCAGCCTGCCTGCCGCCGTTCTGGCCTGCGAGGCCGTGGATCGCGGCTTGGGCCGGATGCTGGAGGCCCTGGACGCTGCCGGCGGGGCCGCCGTCATCTGCGCCGACCACGGCAATTGCGAGACGATGATCGACCCGGAAACCGGCGGCCCGCATACCGCCCACACCACCAACCCGGTGCCGGTGATCGTCTATGGCGGGCCGGCGGGTGCGCGGCTGCGCAACGGCCGCCTGGCCGACCTGGCGCCGACCGTCCTGCAGCTGATGGGCCTCGACAAGCCCGCCGAGATGACGGGCGAAAGCCTGATCGTGACCGCATGAAGTTCCTTCTTCCCCTGGCGCTCTGCGCTCTGATCGCCGCCGCGCCTGCCGTCGCGCAGGATGCCGAACCCTCGGTCAGCGCCGCCGTGGACGAGGCGCAGGACGCCGCCGCCCAGTTGCGCGCGGCTGTCGCCAAGCTGGCCGATGCCGTATCCGCCGATGACCAGGTGGTGGCCCTGACCGAGGTGATCCGGGGCTATGAACAGGGCCTTGCCGCCCTGCGTGAGGGCCTGCGCCAAGCCAGCGCGCGCGAGGCGGAGCTGCGCGCCCGCTTCGAATCGCAGCGCGTGCAGCTGGCCTCGGTCCTGGGGGCGATGACGGCGCTGCAGCAGTCGCCCGAAACCACCATGCTGCTGCATCCCGCGGGCGCGCTGGCCAATGCGCGATCCGGCATGGTGCTGGCCGATGTCACCCCCGGCCTGCGATCCGAGGCCGAGCGGCTGCAGGACGACCTGCACGAGATCGCCACCGTGCGGGAATTGCAGGCGGGCGCCGCGCAGATGCTGGGGGCGGGGCTGGCTTCGGTGCAGGAAGCGCGCAGGCTTCTGGCCAGCGCCGTGACCGACCGGTCCAGCCTGCCCGTGCGCTATGCCGATGCGCCCGCGGAAATGCAGAAGCTGCGCGATGCGGCGCAAAGCCTGGACGAATTCGCGGCGGGCGTGGCCAAGGTGCAGATGGATGTCGGCCCTCCCATGGAGGATTTCGAGGGCGCCAGGGGCAGCCTGCCCCTGCCGGTGGTGGGCACCATCCTGCGCCTTTACGATCAGCCCGACGCGGCGGGCGTCAAGCGCCCCGGCTTTGTGATTGCCACGCCACCCGCCGCCCTGGTGACCACGCCCTGGCCCGCGACGATCCGCTATCGCGGTCCGCTTCTGGATTACGGCAATGTGATGATCATCGAGCCCGCGCGCGGTTATCTTCTGGTCTTCGCGGGCATGTCGCAGGTGTTTGGTGAGGTGGGCGATGTGCTGCAGGCGGGCAATCCGATCGGCCTGATGGGCGGGACCGAGGCGCCGGCGCAGGAATTCGGTGCGCAATTCGTGACCGACGCCGCCATCGGCGGAAATGCAGGGCAGACCGAATCCCTGTATCTTGAATTGCGCAAGGGACAGGAAACTCTGGACCCGGCGGAATGGTTCGTGCTGAATCCCGTCGTGGAGCCTGAACAGGATTGAAGGCAGGAAAGGCCGTCATGAAACATTATCTGATCGCAGGCGTGGGCGGAGTTCTTGCCGGTGCGCTGCTGACCACCCAGATCGCCGGGCCGCTGGTCGCGCAGGAAACCGGCAGCAACGCCTCGATCTACGAGCAGCTGGAACTGTTCGGCAACGTCTTCGAACGCGTCCGCGCCGACTATGTCGAGGCGCCCGACGACAAGGAGCTGATCGAGGCCGCGATCAACGGGATGCTGACCTCGCTCGACCCGCATTCCAGCTTCCTGTCGGCCAGCGACTACGAGGACATGCAGACCCAGACCCGCGGCAGCTTCGGCGGCCTGGGGATCGAGGTCAGCCAGGAGGAAGGCCTCGTCAAGGTCGTCTCGCCCATCGACGACACGCCCGCCGCCAAGGCCGGGGTGAAGTCGGGCGACTTCATCACCCATGTGAACGGCGAATCGCTGATGGGCCTGACGCTGGACCAGGCGGTGGACATGATGCGCGGCCCCATTGGGTCCGAGATCACCGTCACCATCCTGCGCGAGGGCGAGACCGAACCCTTCGACCTGACCATGACGCGCGACACGATCAAGCTGACCGTGGTCAAGACGCGGGTGGAAGGCCATTCGGTCGTCCTCCGCGTGTCCACCTTCAACGACGAAACCTATGACACGTTGAAGGCGGAACTGGAAAAGGCCGTGAAGGATGCGGGCGGGATCGAGAAGGTCACGGGCTTCGTCCTGGACCTGCGCAACAACCCCGGCGGGCTGCTGAACCAGGCGATCAGCGTCTCGGACGCCTTCCTGGAGGCGGGCGAGATCGTCAGCACCCGCGGCCGCAACCCCGAGGAAAGCGAACGCTGGAACGCGGAAGCAGGCGACCTGGCCCAGGGCAAGCCGATGGTCGTGCTGACCAATGGCGGCTCGGCCAGTGCCTCGGAAATCGTCGCGGGCGCGCTGCAGGATCACCGCCGCGCCATCGTCGTGGGCGAAAAGACCTTCGGCAAGGGATCGGTCCAGACGGTCATGCCGGTGACGGCCGAAAGCGCCATCCGGCTGACCACGGCGCGCTATTACACGCCGTCCGGTCGCTCGATCCAGTCGCTGGGCATCCAGCCCGACATCCTGGTGGCCCAGCCGACCCCGCCCGCCAGCCCGGAGGACGAGGAGGAGGGCCCCCGCACGCAGTCGAACTTCGGCCGCTCCGAGGCTGATCTGCGCGGCGCGCTGAACAACGATTCGGTCAGCGACGACGAGAAGAAGCAGATCGAGGACGAGGCCGCCGAGGTCGAGGCGACCGCCAAGCTGCGCGACGAGGATTACCAGCTGGCCTATGCCGTCGATATCCTGAAGGGCCTGGCGGCGGTCGACTTCCGCGCGGGCCAGGTGCCGTCCGCCGCCACCCCCGCCGTGACCGGCGAGGGATCGGGAACCGAAGGAACCGGGGCGGCCAAGACGAATGGCTGATGGGAAACGGACCGGGCCGGGGGGGCTTCCCTACCGGCCCTGCGCGGGCGTCGTGCTGATCAACGCGGAGGGGCTGGTCTTCGCAGGCCAGCGCATCGACATGCCCGGCGCCTGGCAGATGCCACAGGGCGGCATAGACAAGGGCGAGGATCCCCGCGGGGCCGCCCTGCGCGAACTGGTCGAGGAAACCGGCGTCTCGCCCGAGAAGGTCGAGGTCCTGGGGGAAACCCCAAGCTGGGTTTACTATGACTTGCCGCCCGAGCTTCTGGGCAAGGTCTGGAAGGGCAGGTATGGCGGGCAGCGCCAGAAATGGGTCCTGATGCGGTTCCTGGGGGACGACGCCGACATCCGCATCGACACCGACCACCCTGAATTCGAGGAATGGCGCTGGATGCCTGCGGCGGCGCTGCTGGAGAACATCGTGCCGTTCAAGCGCGCGGTTTACGAGGAGGTGCTGGCGGCGTTTCGGGACAGGTTGGCTTAGGTTATTGTCGCCGGAACTTCGGTAATCGGCCATGCGTCGCCTAGTGCGGCATGGTTCTGGCCTTCAGCCACCATGGAAGCGGCGGCGGGCTTCCTGTTCGATGTCCAACCGCAGTTGAAGCTCGGCCAGCTTTGCCCTTTCGCGGACAAGCACCCTTTCGTCCGTCGTCTGGCGCAGGATCAGGGTCTGTTTCTCGATCGCCTTGCGCAACTGGATCTCGTGCGGCAGTGCGCCTGCCTCGGCCATGATGCGGAAGCCGATGGCATCCGCGCTTCCGTCGCCCTCCCGGCTCAGTGGCTTGCCCGCGCCTTTCAGGTTGTCGAATTGACCTTCGGCCTGAGCCTTCAGGATCTGCCGCTCGGAAAGGTGGGAAAACTTCATGCGTTCCACCCTGCGTCATGCGGCCCCAGGATGGCCGCCACCATCATGGTTAGCAAGGTCGCCCAGAAAGAGCCAGCCTGCCAGGCTGGTCCCAAAAGAAAAGGGCGGCCGGTTGGCCGCCCTTCGGATCCGTTGGCCAGGTTCAGCGCCGCAACTGCCCCAGCAGGATCGAGGTCGGATAGCCGTCCGGGGTCACGCCGATCGACCGCTGGTAGGCCGCGACCGATTCCATCGTGGCCGAGCCGAACAGGCCGTCGATCTCTCCGTCATAGAAGCCCTTGGCGCGCAGGCGCTGCTGGATTTCCTGCCGCTCCGCAGTGGTGAGGGTCCGGTCGTTGCGCGGCCATGACCCCTGCACCCCCGCGCGGCCCGCGATGCGCTCGCCCAGGAAGGCCACGCCAAGCGCGTAGTTGTCCGAGTTGTTGTAGCGCAGGATCGAGCGGAAGTTGTCGAGGATCAGGAAGGCCGGGCCATTCGCGCCCGCCGGCATGATGATCGAGCCGTTGCCCGAGGGCAGGGCCCCGCCGCCGATGCGGCGCACGCCCTGCGCGGCCCAGTCCGACCGGCGGGTGCCCTTGCCGACCAGGCCCATATTGAAGCCCGACGGAAGCTGCACCTCGGCGCCCCAGGCCTGGCCGGGGACCCAGCCGTTGCGGCGCAGGTAGTTCGCGGTCGAGGCAAGCGAATCGGTCGGGTCGTCCGACCAGATGTCGCGCCGCCCGTCGCCGGTGAAATCGACCGCATAGTCCAGGTAGGACGTCGGCATGAACTGCGTGTGGCCCATGGCCCCGGCCCAGCTTCCCAGCATGTGTTCGGGATCGGTGTCGCCCGCCTGCAGGATGCGCAGCGAGGCGATCAGCTGGTTCTGGAACATCTCGCCCCGGCGGCCGTCATAGGCCAGCGTCGCCAGCGACGGGATGATCTGCATCTTGCCGCGGTTGGCGCCGAAATTCGATTCCATGCCCCAGACGGCCAGCACGATCTCGCGCGGGACGCCATAGCGCGCCTCGATCTGCGACAGGGCGCCCGACAGTTGCGCGGCCTTCTGGCGTCCGGTGGTGACGCGCACGTCCGACACCGCGCTGTCCAGATACAGCCAGACGGGGCGGCTGAACTCGGCCTGCTTGCGGTCCAGGCGGATCACCTCGGGGTTGTAGCGCGCGATCCGCATGGCGCGGTCATAGGTGGCGGGCGACACGCCCGAGGCGATGGCGCGCGGGCGGAAGGACTGGACGAAGTTCTGCAAGCCCGCCTCGTCCCCGGCCGAGGCCGCGGGAATCGGCGCGGGCGTGACCGGGCTGTTGCCGGACATCGCGCCGGGCGTGCGGTTCATCGGGCCCGCGCATGATGCCAGGGCACCCACCAGGGCGGTGGTCAGGAAGATGCGGGAAAGTATCATGGGATCGCCTGTCCGTGACTGCTGCTGTTCTTGTTGGCAGGCAGTCTAGCGAAGACACTTTCGGTTGAATAGGCCGCTTCGCCCCTCAGTGCAGCGTCGCGTCATCGTCCGACGCGCCCGCGCAGCCTTTGAAGAAGGGCTGCATCTGCGCGATGATGACCGAGTTCTCGTCCAGCGCACGCTGCATCAGGGCGCGTTCCTCGTCGTCGATCTCGTGCCCCTCGGCCAGGCGTTCGTCCAGGCTGCCGTATCCGGTCACGTCCAGCGGTGCGAGATCCGCCTGCTTCAGGATGGCCACTGTTTCCCGCACGGCCTCGGCCTCGTCCTTGCCGGCGGCATAGCAGATCAGCGCGGCGCCGGTGGCACCATCCGGAAGCCCGTCGTTCTTGGCCCGGCCCACCTCGACCAGAAGGGTATAGACGTTCATGGCAAGGCCTCCTTGGGTAGATCGTTCTTCTGCAACAGCACGACCGGGGCTGCGGTGCAAGGGAAACCGGCGCGGGGCTTTTCGCGGCGTGGCCCCGGTCGGCCACCTGAAACCCGTGACGGCGTTCTTCGACCCGCGCCTGCTGGATTTCGACCGGGTCTGGGCGGCGGCCGGAACGCCGCGCCATATCTTCACGATTGCGCCGCGGGTCCTGCTGGTTGTGGCGGGCGTGCGTCAGGCGGAATTCACGGTCTGAGCAGCCGTGCCAGCAGCGGGCTGTCGGGGCTTTTCAAGCGCTCGATCACGTCGAAATGGTGGCGTCCGGGATCGATCACGCAATCGGTCGCGGCGCCCAGCCCGGCCCAGATATTCGCCAGCAGGCGGGCCTGGCGGACGAATTCGGGCCGTTCCATTCCGCCGACCCAGGTTGTGACGGGAATGCCGGGGCGCGGGGCCAGAAGGGCGGGGCTTTCCGATGCTGCCTCGGCCGCGTCAAGCCGCAGGGTGTCGTTCATCTCGGTGCGCAGAAGCGGGCGCAGGTCCGCCAGCGGAGAGATCGGCACGCAAGCCGCCACGCGCGCGGCCACCGCGTCGGGCAGGGTGCAATCATCGCAGACCATCCGCGCCGCCAGATGCCCGCCCGCGGAATGGCCCGTCAGCGCGATTGGCCCGTCAAGGCGGCCCGCAGACTCGGTGATCGCGGCGGCGACCTCTGGCACCATCTGCGAAATGTGGGCCTTGGGCGCCAGGGTATAGGCGGGCATGGCGACCGCCCAGCCATGCGCCAGCGCCCCTGCCGCCAGATGCGACCAGGTGCCCGGGCCGAAGGCCATCCAGTAGCCGCCGTGGATGAAGACCATCAGGCCCTTGGCCGTCCGGGAGGGGCGGAACAGGTGTCCACGGCCCAGGGGCTCGGGCGGGTGCGCCTCGCGGAACCGGGCCGAGGCATCCTGCCAGAGGGGCACGAAGTCTTCGGCTTGCGGGATATGGGCGCCGTTGGCATAGGCGTCGTCCCAGTCGGTAACCTGATACAGCATCCTGTCCCTCTCTTTCCGGCAGAAAAGGCTGCTGATAGCCTGGGGTCAAGATGGAGACCGCAATGACCGACTTCGCCGCCACCCGCCGCGCCTTTCACCTTCCCAAGGGGGTGACCTATCTGGATGGAAATTCGCTGGGGCCGATGCCCGTTGCCGCCCGGGACCGCGTGGCGCGGATGATGGGGGACGAATGGTCCGAGATGCTGATCACCGGCTGGAACAAGGCGGGCTGGTATGTGCAGCCCCGCAAGGTCGGCGACCGCATCGCCCGGCTGATCGGCGCGGGCGCGGGCGAGGTCGTGATGGGCGACACGCTGTCGATCAAGGTGTTCCAGGCGCTCAGCGCCGCGCTGGCCCTGCGTCCCGGCCGCCGGGTGATCCTGTCGGACAGCGGCAATTTCCCGTCCGACCTGTATGTGGCGGAAGGGCTGGCCCGCGCCGTTGGTGCCGAACTGCGCGTGGTCGCCCCCGAGGAGGTCGAGGCCGCCATCGCCGACGATCTGGCCGTCCTGATGCTGACCGAGGTCGATTACCGCACCGGACGCCGCCACGACATGGCCGCTCTGACGGCGAAGGCGCATGGGGCAGGCGCGCTGGCGCTGTGGGATCTGGCCCATTCGGCGGGCGCGGTGGATGTCGATCTGACGGGGGCGGATGCCGATTTCGCGGTCGGCTGCACCTACAAGTATCTCAACGGCGGGCCCGGCGCGCCTGCCTTCATCTGGACCCATCCCCGCCATGCCGACGCCGCGCAACCGATCCTGCAGGGCTGGATGGGCCATGACGCGCCCTTTGCCTTCGACCTGGGCTATCGTCCCGCGGCGGGGGTGGAGCGGATGCGGGTCGGCACGCCCCCGGTGATCGCCCTGACCGCGCTGGATGCCGCGCTGGATGTCTGGGATGGCGTCAGCCTGTCCGACCTGCGCGCCCGGTCGATCGAATTGTCCGAGGCCTTCATCGCGGGGGTCGAGGCGCAGTGCCCGGATGTCGCGCTGAACTCTCCCCGTGATCCGGGGCGGCGGGGCTCGCAGGTCAGCTTCCGCCATCCGCAGGGCTATGCGGTGATGCAGGCGCTGATCGCGGCCGGCGTGATCGGCGATTTCCGTGCGCCGGACGTGTTGCGCTTCGGCTTTGCGCCGCTGTACAATGATCTTGGCGATGTGGACCGCGCGGTCGAGACGCTTGCCCGGATCCTGCGCGACGAAACCTGGAATGATGAGAAGTTTCATCAGAAGGCTGCTGTGACGTAAAGGTAGGGGGCTTCCCGAAAACCGGATTATGTCGCACAAATGCGACATATGATGGGACGTATTCATGCGCGCGCTTTGGTTTGCCTGGGTCATTGCTGCTGTTGATGCGTTCGCATCCCCTGCACTCGCGCAGGGCGAGCCGTTGCGTGTAGAACTGGTCGCGGCCCAGGAAAAGGCGATCCAGCTTGACCTGCAGCTTTCGGGCAGCATCACCGCCACCGACAGCGTCGAGATGAGCTTCCGGCAGGCCGGGCGCGTGACGGGCGTCCTGGTGGACGAAGGCGATCGCGTGAAGCAGGGGCAGGAACTGGCGCGGCTGGATTCGGTTCAGCAGGACCAGGCCCTGCGCGTGGCCGAGGCAGGCCTTGCCGCCGCTCGTGCCGCCCTGGCCCAGGCCCGCCAGGCCAGCGACCGGGCCGAAGGGCTGCTGGCGCGCGGCGTCGGTACCCGCGCGGCCCGCGACGAGGCCCTGCAGGCCCTGTCGGAAGCTCAGGGCAGCGCCAAGAGCGCCGAAAGCACGCTGGAGCAGGCCCGGCGCGCCGTCCAGGACACGGTTCTGCGCGCCCCCACCGATGCCGTCGTGACTGCCCGCGACATGGCGCCCGGCCAGATCGTCGGCGCGGCCCAGGTGGTTCTGACAATCGCCACGCTGGACGGGCTCGAGGCCGAGTTCAATGCCCCCGATCATCCGGGGCTGGACGGCGCCCTGGGTGCCTCGGTGCGGCTGGATACTATCGACATCGACCGGCCCGAGATGCGCGGCACGGTGACGGAGATATCGCCCCTGGTCGATCCCGGCACGGGGACCGTGACCATGCGTGTCAGCATCCACGATGTCGACGGGGATACCGGGCTGCTGGGCGCGGCCGTGCGCGGCCATGTGGACATTGCCGCCGATGGGGGCATCGTCGTGCCCTGGACGGCCCTGATGCGCGAAGGGGACCAGCCCGCCGTCTGGCGCGTCGGGGACGACAACCGGGTCAGCCTGGTGCCGGTGACCATCGACTATTTCGCCAATGACGTGGTCTATCTGTCGGACGGCATCAGCGCCGGCGATATCGTGGTCGGGGCGGGGTCCCAGCTTCTTTATCCGGGCCGGCAGGTGCAGATGGCCGAGGTGCTGCGATGAAGCCGGTGCTTGCGCTGCTGGCTGCCCTGGCCGTTGCAGCACCCGCCCGCGCCCTTGATCTGCCCGCCTGGCTGGACTTCAGTTCCCATGCCGAAGATGCCGTCCCCATCCGCCCCGTCGTGTCCGAGATCGTCGAGGACCGGGGCGAGGATGCGCGCTGGATCCCTGGCGTTGTCGCCTCGCGCACGCAGGTGACGATGGCCTTCCAGACCCTGGGGCGGATGACCTCGCGCAATGTCGATCTGGGCGACCGGGTCAGGCAGGGCGACGTGCTGGCCAATCTGGCGGCCGAGGATCTGGCGGCGACCACCCGCGCCGCCGAAGCGGCCCTGGCCGCGGCCGAGGTTCAGCGCGACACCGCCCGCCTGACGCTGGAGCGGACCGAGGCCCTGGCCGCGCGCAATGTCGCGACCGACGCGCAGCTGGAAGAAGCGCAGCGCGCCGCCGCCGCGGCCGAGGCCGGGGCGGAACAGGCGCGCTCGGCGCTGGTGCAGGCTCAGGATGCCCAGGGCTTTGCGCGCATGATCGCGCCGTTTTCAGGGGTGGTCAGCGCCGTTTACGAAGCCCCCGGCAGCGTGCTTGGCGCGGGAACGCCGGTCTTGCAGCTCTCGACCGAGGATCAGCGCGAGGCCGTGATCGACCTGCCCGAATCAGTCCTGGCCGGCCTGCCCGATGACGTGGTCTTCACGGTCTGGCAACGCACCGATCCCGACCGGCAGGTCCGCGCCGTTCTGGACCGGATCGACCCGATCGCCGATGCGGCGACCCGGACGCGGCGGCTGTATCTGACTCTGCCACCCGATTCCCCCTTTCGCCTCGGCGCGCTGATCCGCGCCCGGCTGGGCACGGCCAGCGAACCCGCGCTGACGCTCTCCAGCGCCGCGATCTTCCAGCGCGACGGCGCGCCCCATGCCTGGCGTGTCCTGCGCGAGGGTGAGACCGCGCATGTCCAGGCCGTGCGAATCACGCCGACCGCCGATTTCCAGGGCCGCGTGCTGATCCGCGAGGGGCTGGAGCCGGGGGACGAGGTGGTGATCCGCGGCGTCAATTCGCTGGCCGACGGCCAGCCCGTGGGGCCAAGGGTCCAGCCATGAAACGTTTCAACCTGTCGGACTGGGCGCTGAAGCACCGCAGCTTCGTGTGGTTCCTGCTGATCATCTCGCTGGTGGCGGGAACGCTCAGCTACAACAACCTAGGCCGCGAGGAGGACCCGAACTTCACCATCAAGACCATGGTGATCAGCGCATCGCTGCCCGGCGCGACCGTTGAGGAAACGCTGAACCAGGTCACCACCCGGATCGAGACGAAGCTCGAGGAACTGGACGAGCTTGATTTCACCCGCTCGGTCACCATGCCGGGCCAGGCGGTCGTCTATCTGGAACTGCTGCCCACGATCCGCGGTCCCAGCGTGCCCGAAATCTGGAAGCGCGTTCGCGAGATGATGTCGGACATCCGACCGGAGTTTCCGCAGGAATTCGCGGGCTTCCAGTTCAACGACGATTTCGGGGACGTGTTCGGCAATATCTATGCCTTCACCGCTGACGGATTCAGCCCGCGCGAATTGCGCGACCGGGTGGAACGCATCCGCAAGCAGGTGGCGGGCCTCGAGGCGGCGGGCAGGACCGAGCTTCTGGGCGAGCAGAAGGAACAGGTTTATCTGGAATTCTCGGCCGCGCGGCTGGCGGCGCTTGGGCTGAACCAGCAGCAGGTGATCGCGACCCTGGCCCAGCAGAACGCCATCTCGCCATCGGGGGTCATCCAGGCCGGGCCGGAACAGGTTCTGGTGCGCGTGGGCGGGCAGTTCGACGACGCCGAATCCATCGCCGCCGTCAACCTGCGCGTGGGCGAGCGGTTCTTCAACCTGGGCGATGTCGCCACCGTCACCCGCAGCTACGAGGACCCGCCGCAATCGCTGTTCCGCTACAACGGCAAGCCCGCCATCGGCCTGCAGATCGGGATGCGCGAGGGCGAGAACATCCTGGAATTCGGCAAGGAACTGGACGCGCTGATGGAACAGGTCCAGGCTGGCCTGCCCGTCGGCATCGAGATGGCCAAGGTCGCCGACCAGCCGCATGTGGTGGACCATGCCGTTGGCCATTTCGTCCGCGCCCTGGCCGAGGCCGTCATCATCGTGCTGGTCGTCAGCTTCATCAGCCTGGGTTTCCGGGCGGGCTTTGTGGTGACGCTGACCATCCCCCTGGTGCTGGCGATCACCTTCGTGATCCTGGACCTTTACGGCATCACCTTGCAGCGCATCTCGCTGGGCGCGCTGATCATCGCGCTTGGGCTGCTGGTGGACGACGCGATGATCGCCATCGAAACGATGATCTCGCGCCTGGAAATCGGCGAATCGCTGGATGCTGCCGCCAGCTATGCCTGGACCTCGATCGCCTTCCCGATGCTGACCGGCACCTTGGTGACGGTGGCGGGCTTCATTCCCATCGGGCTGAACAGTTCGGCTGCGGGCGAATTCACCTTCTCGCTGTTCGTGGTGATCGCGGTGTCGCTGGTCATCTCGTGGATCGTCGCCGTGCTGTTCGCGCCGCTTCTGGGCGTCACCTTCCTGCGCACCTATGCCGCGCATCACGAACACAAGCCCGGCTGGCTGCGGCGCCGCTTTCACGGGCTGCTGCTCTGGTCGATGCGCTTCAAGTGGATCGTGATCGCGGTCACGCTGGCGCTGTTTGCCCTGTCCGTCTGGGGAATGCGCTTCGTCGAGCAGCAGTTCTTCCCGACATCGGACCGGACCGAGGTGCTGGTCGATATCATCGAACGGCAGAACACATCCGTTGCCAGGACGCGGGCGGACATGGACCGGCTGGAACGGATCCTGGCCGGCAACGACGACGTGCTGTTCTGGACATCCTATGTCGGCAGCGGCGCGCCGCGTTTCGTGCTGGCCATGGATGTGCCGACGCCCGGCCCTTACATGGGCCAGATCGTCATCCAGACGCCCGATCTGGCCGCGCGCGACCGGCTGAAGGCACAGATCATGGAGACGGCGGCCCGCGAATTCCCGGGCGTCGACATCTATGTCAAGAACCTGGAAATCGGCCCGCCGGTCGGCAAGCCCGTGCAATACCGCGTCAGCGCCCCCGACGCCGACGCGGCCCGCGATGCCGCGCGCAACCTGGCGGCCGTGCTGGCGCGCGAGCCGAGACTGCGCGACATCTCGATGGACTGGAACGAGCCTGCGCGTGTGGTCCGGCTGGAAATCGACCAGGACCAGGCGCGCCGCCTGGGGGTGACCACGCAAGAGGTCGCGGATACCCTGTCGGCGCTGTTTTCCGGCGTGACGGTGACGCAGTTGCGCGACGACATCTTCCTGATCAACGTTGTCGGGCGCGGCGAGGCGGACGACCGCAGTTCCCTGGAATCAATTCGCAACCTGCAGTTGACGCTGGCCAGCGGTGAGGGCACGCCGCTGGCCTCCATCGTTTCGCTGGACTATGCGACCGAACAGCCGCTGATCGCGCAGCGCAACGGCTTGCCCACCGTCACCGTCAAGGCCGCCATCGCGACCAGGGATCAGCCCGCCACGCTGGTCAATGCCCTGGCCCCTGCCTTGGCCGAGTTCCAGAAGGGCCTGCCCCCGGAGGTCGCCATCACCGTGGGGGGCACGGTCGAAACCTCGGCCGACAGCCAGGAGCCGATCGCGGCCGTGGTGCCGGTCATGCTGCTGATCATGGCGCTGCTGGTCATGGCGCAGATGCAAAGCTTCCGCCTGTCGCTGATCGTCTTTGCCGCCGCGCCCCTGGGGCTGATCGGCGTGGTCGCGGTGCTGGTGCCCTTCGGCGTGCCGATGGGCTTTGTCGCGATCCTGGGAATTCTCGCGCTGATCGGCATCCTGATTCGTAACTCGGTCATCCTGGTGCACGAGATCCAGGAACTGCTTCACAAGGGCCGCAGCCAGTGGCAGGCCGTGTTCGAGGCCTCGGACAGCCGCGCCAGGCCGATCCTGCTGACGGCGGCCGCGGCATCCCTGGCGCTGATCCCGATCGCGCGGCAGGTGTTCTGGGGGCCGATGGCTTTCGCGATGATGGGCGGCATCATCGCCGGCACGCTGATCACGCTGGTCTTCGTGCCCGCGCTTTACTGCGCCGTGATGCGGGTCAGGCCGCCGGTGTCAGACGGGCCTGAATCCGAAACCGTCGCCCGGGCGGACATTGCCCGGCCTTGAGGCCCGGCGGTGCTGACCGACAGCGCATCACGCGGCAAGGGCGATGGCCCTTGCCAGCCGGATCAGCCGAGGTCCGGGAAGAACTTGTCCGATCCCGTGAAGATCTCGCAGCCGTTCGCCGTGACGCCGATGGAATGCTCGAACTGCGCCGACAGCGACTTGTCGCGGGTCACAGCGGTCCAGTCGTCGGCCAGCACCTTGGTCTCGGGGCGGCCCAGGTTGATCATCGGCTCGATGGTGAAGAACATGCCTTCCTCCAGCATCGGGCCCTTGCCGGCACGGCCGTAATGCAGAACGTTGGGCGGCGCATGGAAGACCCGGCCAAGCCCGTGGCCGCAGAAATCGCGCACCACCGACATGCCGTGGCCCTCGGCATAGGTCTGGATCGCCGCGCCGATATCGCCGAAGGTCGCGCCGGGGCGCACGGCATCGATCCCCTTCATCAGCGCGTCATGCGTCACCTGGATCAGCCGCCGCGCCTTGATGGATGCCTTGCCCGCCACATACATGCGGCTGGAATCGCCATACCAGCCATCGACGATCACGGTCACGTCGATGTTCAGGATGTCGCCATTGGCCAGCACCTTGTCGCCCGGAATGCCGTGGCAGACGACATGGTTCACGCTGATGCAGCTGGCATGTTCATAGCCGCGATAGCCGATGGTCGCCGAAGTGACGCCCAGCTCCGTCACGCGCCGGGTGATGAAATCATCCAGCGCGCCGGTGGTGACGCCCGGCTGCACAAGGGGCCCCACCTCATCCAGGATCTGGGCTGCCACGGCCCCCGCCTTGTGCATGCCCGCGAAATCCTCGCGCACATGGATGCGGATGCCTTCCTTGGTGATGTGGCTCTGGTCCATCGGTGATCCTTTCGTCTGGCTGCATAGATAGCCCCGGACGCCCCCTTGTTCCAGCCCCGCGCGTGGGCATAGAACCGGGAACGCAAAGGTTTCAGGGGGCAGGGCAATGCAATCCGACAATCCGACGGCAGCGATCCTGGTGATCGGGGACGAGATCCTGTCCGGCCGCACCCGCGAGGGCAACGCGCATCACCTGGCGCAGGTCCTGTCCGCAACCGGCTTCGACCTGCGCGAGATGCGCGTCGTGTCGGACGACCACGGCCAGATCGTGGCTGCGATCCGCGCCCTGGACCGCAGCCTGGGCGGCGCCTACGACCTCTTGTTCACCAGCGGTGGCATCGGGCCCACGCATGACGACATCACCGCCGATGCCGTGGCCGATGCCCATGGCACCACGGTCGAGATCCATCCCGAGGCGCGCGCCATCCTGCAGGCCCGCTGCGACCGCATGGGAACCGAGCTGACCGAGAACCGCCTGCGCATGGCCCGCGTCCCGGTGGGCGCGACGCTGATCCACAATGCGGTATCGGGCGCCCCCGGCTTTTCCATCGGCAACACCCATGTGATGGCGGGCGTCCCCGAGGTCTTCCGCGGCATGGTCGACTGGCTGATCCCGCATCTGCCGGGCGGCCGCCCCGTCCGGTCCGAAAGCGTCGAGGTGCGGCGCGGCGAAAGCGACGTGGCCGAGGGGTTGAAGGCCGTGGCGGGCGAATATCCCGACCTGTCGCTGGGGTCCTATCCCTTCCAGGACCCGACCGGCTGGGGCACGAACCTTGTGGTGCGCGGCCTTGATGCCGCCCGCGTGTCCGAGGCGATGGCGGTGCTGAAAGAACGGCTGTCGCTGTAATGGATGCCGCCCTGGCCCGCGCCTTCGAGGAAACCTGGCCTGCCGCCGAATACGCCGATGCCGGTGGTTTTCGCGTGGGCCGGGGGCTTGGCGCAGGCGGGCGGGTCAGTTCGGCCCGCCCGGTCGGGATCTGGACCGTGGCCGACATCGCGGCAGCCGAGGCGATTCACCGGGGCTGGGGCCAGCAGCCGATGTTTCGCGCGCCGGACGGCGATACCGCCCTGGTCCAGGCGCTGCTTGCAGCCGGTTACCGGCACGACACTCCCACCGCGATCATGGCGGCGCCGGTTTCCGCGCTGGCGGACCGGGACATCCCGCCCTTGACCACCTTCGCGATCTGGCCGCCGCTCGCGATACAGCGCGATCTTTGGGCTGCAGGCAACATCACTCCGGCCCGGCAGGCGGTGATGGAGCGGGTGACGGGCCCCAGGACCGCGATCCTGGGGCGCATCGATGACCGCGCGGCGGGGGCGGGCTTCGCCGCGTTGTGTGGCGACGTGGCCATGGTCCATGCCGTCGAGGTCCTGCCGCAGTTCCGCCGCCGCGGCCTGGCCGGCTGGATGATGCGGCAGGTCGCGGTCTGGGCGGCGGAACAGGGCGCCACGCGGATCGGCCTGGCGGTCAGCCGCGCCAATGCCGGCGCGCGGGCAACCTATGACCGGCTGGGCTTCGTCGAGGTCGCGGGCTACGCCTATTATGCCAAGGACCTATAGCGCCGCGCGGATGCTGGCGGCGATCAGCGCCGGCACCTCGGGCGCAAGGCCGATCGGGTCGAGGCGCGGTCCGGTGAAGCCTGCCTGATCCAGGGCCTCGGGCAGGTCGTCCAGGACATGCTCGGCCCGCAGCGCGAAGAAGGGCAGGCTGACCGCGCGGGTCAGCCCCTGCGCGGCGTCAGTGATGAAGGGTTCCTGTTCGACAAAGCCGGTGACGACACGGGCGAAATGCGGGGCGATACTTTCGGCAAGGGCCGTGGTGATCGTGAAGGAGGCCTGCGACCGCTGCGATCCATGCGCGCTCAGCAGCAGCGTGCTGTCCTGCGGGGCCCAGCCTTCCGCCGCCGCCGCGGCATGGGCCTGGGCGACGATCAGGCCGGGCAGGGCAGGATCGGTGCCGAAGGGGCGCAGCACCCTTGCCTTGCCCGCACCGGCCCCGGCCAGCCGCCGGGGCAGTTCGGTGCGGGTGAACCAGCCCTCGGCCATGAACATCGGATAGATCAGGCTGTCGTCATCCGCCACTGCGGCCAGCGCGCCCGGCATGGCCAGCGTCGCGCCCGCGACAGGGCAGCCGGGGCCTTCGGCGGCGACACGGGCGGCCAGAGCCTCGATCGCCTGCTGTTGCGGGCCCGGATCGCCGGGCTGGCCATGGGAAACGATGACGGCCCTGGAAACCATGGGGCGCATCAGCTGCGAAAGTGCTGTGCGAAGGCTTCGGGCATGGGAAACTCCTGCAATGCGCGCTCGCGACCTTCGGCAGACATCTTGCTGGCGGTCTTGTGGATGATGCGGTCCATCTTCTCATCGGGGATGGCCGCCATGAAATCGCCCAGATACCAGCGGATGAAGGTGAAGCAGATCACGTCCTCCAGCGCCTGCACCTCGGGGTCGCGCTTCAGGCCCTGCTTGGTCAGCATCTTGCGGGCCTGGGCGATGTCGTCCTCGGGATAGCCCGCGTCGGCCATGATGCCCGCGATGCGGTCGGCATGGCGGCGGCCCTGTTCTTGGCGCCATTGCAGATAGCCCGCCCGGTCCATCGGATAGGCGTCGCGCGGCAGGAGCCAGCGCTCGATATGCTGGCCGCGGCAGGCGATGCGCAGCGCGTCCGAGGCTTGGGGAAACAGGTGCTGCTGTTGTTCCGTCATCCTCTGCCCGTAGAGCAGGTTGGCGGGCTTGCCGTCATCGAGGTTCGGATCAAGGGCATTGGCGGCGTCGATGGCCTGGAAGGCGTGGTCTAGGCGGGTTGTCATGTCTGGTCCTCTTTGACGCAGTCTCACCCGCTGGCGCTGCCCTCTGCAAGCGGCTAGATGGGCGTCATGAGCGGATGGGGCGAATATGGGGCCGCTTGGGCCTGTTTTCTGGGCGCGCACATGATTCCGGCGCTGCCCGGCCCGCGTGGTTGGCTGATCGGGCGCCTGGGGCGGCGCGGTTACCTTGCCGCCTTCAGCCTGCTGTCGATCGGGCTCTTGTATTGGCTGATCCTGGCCGCTGGACGCGCGCCCCATGTGCCCTTGTGGGACCAGCCCGGCTGGAGCCGCTGGCTGGTGAATGTCGCCATGCCGGCGGCGGTCCTGGTCGCCGCGCTGGCACGCGGCATGTCGGGGCTGGTCGCGGCCTTCGCCCTGTGGGCGGGGGCGCATCTGGTCGCCAATGGCGATCTGTCCCATGCGATCCTGTTTGGCGGGATGCTGGCCTTTGCGCTGTCGGGCCTGCTGCGGTCCGGCCTGCCGAAGGCGTTCCGGGTGACATGGCGGCGGCTTGTCCTGGCGGTTCTGGCCTGGGCGGCGCTGTTGCACCTGCATCCGCTGGTGATCGGGGTATCGCCGCTGCCTGCCTGACGGCAGGCGGAAGCCGGGGGCGCTTCGCCCCCCGGACCCCCAGAGGATATTTGGAGTCCAAAGCAGATTACAGGCGGAAGCCGTCCGGGATGGCATCCTGGCCGTCGAGGATCAGGTCGGCGATCACCTGCGCGATCCCGGGCGCCATGCCGAAGCCGATCTTGAAGCCGCCATTGGCGACGTAATGGCCCGGGCGGCCGGGCCAGCGCCCCAGGATCGGGGCACGGGTCCGGGCGCGCGGGCGCTCGCCTGCCCAGCGGTCGATCACGGGCGCGTCGCGCAGTTGCGGGCAGATGGACCGTGCCCTGGCGATCAGGGCGTCGATCTGGTCGTCGGTATCCAGGTGGTCGTAGTCGTTTTCCGAGGTCGAGCCGATAGCGACCGTGCCATCCGCATGGGGCACGATGTGCAAGCCATCGGCAAAGACCTGCGGGGCATCGGGGGCGGCATGGCGCAGCAGGGCCGACTGGCCCTTGACACCCTTGCCGATGGGGCGGCCCAGGTCGCGCGACAGATCCGCCAGTCCCGCCGTGCCGGTGGCCCAGAGGATCGGGCCGGTGGGGGTGGCGGGCTGCTGTCCCTCGATGATCTCTCCGCCCCGGCTGCGGGTGGCGGTGGCCAGCGCGGCACCGGCAGCGCGGGGGTTCAGCCGGGCCGTCAGTCCGTCGAAAACCCACAAGCCCGAGCGGCTGTCGGGCACCAGCCCGCCCGCCGGGGCGCCGGTCAGGCGCATCGCGCAATCCCCGGGCCAGCGGTCGGCCGCGGCGGCGATGCGGTCCTGCAGGCGTTCGGCGGCGGCCGCATCGGCCACGGGTTGCAACCGGCCTGTGCGTGCGTAGCCGGTGGGCAGGCCGGACGCGGCCTCGACCCCTGCCCAGAAGGCAGGCGCCATCAGCAGGCTGTCCAGCTGGAACGCCTTTTTCGGATTCCAGTTCTCGGGCGCATGCGGGGCGAGCGCGCCGACGTGGCCGCCCGAGGAACCGGCGCCGATCCGTCGGGCCTCGAACAGGCGGACAGGGGCGCCGCGCCGGGTCATTTCCCACGCGCAGGCCAGGCCGAAGATGCCGCCGCCGATGATCGTGACGCTTGTCAAAGCCCGGGCCCTTCCTCTAGCTGCGGCCATGAGCGCGTTACCCGATCACGACCCCGCCCGCCACCCGCAGCTTGACTGGAGGGACGGCGGCGTGCCGGTATCCACGCGCTTCGACGATCCGTATTTCAGCCTTGCGGGTGGCCTGGCGGAAACGCGGCATGTCTTCCTGGATGGAAACGACCTGCCCTTGCGGTTGCGGCCGGGTTTCCATGTCGCGGAACTGGGGTTCGGCACCGGGCTGAACTGCCTGGCCCTGGCGCAGGTCGCGGCGGTGCCCGTCACCATGACCAGCTTCGAGGCCTGGCCGATGAGCCTGCCGCAGCTTGAGCAGGCCCATGCGGCTTTCCCGGAACTGGCGGCCTTGTCGGCGCAATTGCGGGCAGGCTGGGGCCGCGACGTGATCCAGGTCGGTCCTGTCGAGTTGCGCCTGGTGATCGGCGATGTGGCGCAGACCTTGCCCGCCTGGCAGGGCCGGGCCGATGCCTGGTTTCTGGACGGCTTTTCCCCCGCCAAGAACCCCGGGATGTGGGCCCCGGGGATCATGGCCCAGGTCGGTCGCCGCACCGCGCCGGGCGGCACCTTTGCCACCTATACGGCGGCAGGCGCAGTGCGGCGCGCCCTGGCCGATGCGGGCTTCCAGGTGGAACGCCGCCCCGGCTTTGGCCGCAAGCGGCACATGAGCGTCGGGATCAGGCCCTAGCGCCCCACCCGCGGAATGCGCGAGGGTGCATAGATCGCCTCGGGATGGGGCGGGTGGCCGTGGGTGCGCGCCCAGAAGTCCGGTCCGCCAAGCCGCAGGAAACGCGGCAGGGCCAGCACCACGCCGGCCAGGAAGCCGCCGGCATGGGCCCAGTAGGCGACGCCGCCCCCCTCGCCCGGCGTCATGTAGCCGCCAAGGAACTGGATCGCCAGCCAGACGCCCAGCACGATCCAGGCGGGCAGGGTGAAGATCTTGAAGAAGATGATGAAGATCGCGATGATATCGACCCGCGCGCGCGGAAACAGCAGCAGATAGCCGCCCATGACCCCGGCGATGGCACCGGACGCGCCGACCATGGGGATGGGCGAGAGCGGCTCGGTCGCGATCTGGGCGGCGGCGGCCACGAAACCGGCGGTCAGGTAGAAGGCCAGGAACCCCAGCCGGCCCAGCTGTTCCTCGAGGTTGTCGCCAAAGATCCACAGGAACAGCATGTTGCCGACAAGATGCATGATGCCGCCATGCAGGAACATGTGGGTCAGAAGGCCCCACATCAGTTCCCCATGCGTCACCGCCAGCGGATAAAGCGCCAGCCGCGTCCACAGCCATTCGCCGCCCTGCATGACCGGCAGGGTCAGCAGGAACATCGCCACGTTGAGGACGACCAGCGCATAGGTGACCCAAGGCCTTTGCTGCGACGGGTTGTGGTCGCGGATCGGGAACACCGGATCAGCTTTCGCCCGCCGGGACCAGGCCGATGCGCTCTTTTCCCTCGGGATCGACCAGCGCGATGCCGTCGCCGGTGCGGCGCGCGGCGGTGATGCTGCCCAGGGCATTGCCGAAGCGTGTCTCGGCCAGGTTGCGGTCCGCTTCCGCGCAGGCCATGCGGGTCATCACGGTGCCGCTGATCGCCATGGCGCCGCCGCTTTCGGTCAACTGGCCGCTGTAGCGGTTGCAGGGCGCGCGGCCGGTGACGCGGCCGCCCTCGCCCACCTCCAGCGTGACGCCGGCGGGGGCGGGGGCGCCGTCGATGCGGGCCACGGTGAAGTTGTCGCCCGGCCGCAGCATCGAGGCCGACCGCTTGCCCGCGTCCTGGCAGGCGGCAAGAGCGGCGACGATGGCAAGGGCAAGGCTGCGGCTGACGGGCATGGTATCCTCCTGCTACCGGGACAGCATCGCGCGGCGGGGCGGGCGGCGCAAGGGCGGGCCTGTTCGGCGCCCTGCGGCTGCGCTAGCATCCCGCAAAATCCATGGGGAGGGATTCCGATGACCAGCATGACCGACCGCAAGAACGCCGCCATTTCCCGGGGCGTCGGCATGGCGACGCAGATCTATGCCGACCGGGCCGAAAACGCCGAGATCTGGGACAAGGACGGCAACCGATACATCGACTTTGCGGCGGGCATCGCGGTCGTGAACACCGGCCATCGCCACCCGAAGGTCGTCGAGGCCGTCAAGGCGCAGCTGGACCGCTTCACCCATACCTGCCATCAGGTCGTGCCCTATGAAAACTATGTCGCCCTGGCCGAGCGTCTGAACCGTCTGGTGCCCGGCGATTTCGAGAAAAAGACGATCTTTGCCACGACGGGGGCCGAGGCGGTCGAGAATGCCGTCAAGATCGCCCGCCACTATACCGGCCGCCCCGGCATCGTCAGCTTTGCGGGCGGCTTTCACGGGCGGACCTTCATGGGCATGGCGCTGACCGGCAAGGTCGCGCCCTACAAGGCGGGCTTCGGGCCGATGATGCCCGATGTCTGGCATCTGCCCTTCCCGAATTCCCTGCATGGCGTTTCCAAGGAGGACGCGCTGAAGGCCCTGCAGCAGCTTTTCAAGGCCGACCTGGAACCCGCCCGCGTCGCCGCCATCATCGTGGAACCCGTGCAGGGCGAGGGTGGGTTCTACGAGGTGCCGCCCGGCTTCATGGCGGAACTGCGCGCGCTCTGCGACCACCACGGGATGCTCTTGATCGCGGACGAGGTGCAGACCGGCTTTGCCCGCACCGGCAAGCTGTTCGCGATGGAGCATCACGGCGTCGCTGCCGACTTGGTCACGATGGCCAAGGGGCTTGGCGGGGGGTTGCCGATCAGCGCGGTGACGGGCCGGGCCGAGGTGATGGACAGCCCCAACCCTGGCGGCCTTGGCGGCACCTATGCCGGCAATCCCCTGGGCATCGCCGCCGCCCATGCAGTGCTGGACGTGATCGAGGAGGAGGGGCTTTGCGACCGCGCCACCCGCCTGGGCCAGCGGCTGAAGCAGCGACTGGCCGCCGCGCGCGACCACATCCCGCAGATCGCCGACATCCGCGGCCCCGGCTTCATGAACGCGGTCGAATTCAACCTGCCCGGCAGCGACAGCCCCAATCCCGACTTCACCAACCGCGTCCGCGAGGAAGCGCTGAAGCGCGGCCTGATCCTGCTGACCTGCGGTGTCTATGGCAACGTGATCCGCTTCCTGGCCCCCCTGACCATCCCCGACGGCATCTTCGAGGAGGCGCTGGACATCCTGGACGAAAGCCTGCTGGCCGCGCGGGGATAGGGCCGGGATAGCGGGCCGGGGAACCCCGGCCCCCTGAATCGCCTTGTTGATCGGCAGCGTCAGGACAGCTATCGCGCTGTCTGACACTTATGCCTTGTCCTGCCGTCGGGATCGGGTTTGACGTTCACCCGAACAAGAAGTCGCAAGGAACAGGCAATGGCGGAACGCAAGTGCATCGGGGTGATCCTGGGATCGATCCGGGAAGGGCGGATCAACGACCGGGTGGCCTTCTGGGTGATCCGCCAGCTGGAATTTCACGGCTTTGCCACGCGTACCATCGACCCGGCCGACCCGGACCTGCTGCCGGTGCAGATCGGCGACGCGGCCGCGATCGCCCGGCTGCGCGAACGGATGGCGGATCTCGATGGCTTTGTCATCGTGACGCCTGAATACAACCATGCCGAGCCGGGCCATTTGAAGACGCTGATCGACTATGTCATCGCCGAATGGTGGGCCCGGCCGGTGGGGCTGATCGGCTATGGCGGCATCTCGGGCGGCCTGCGCGCGCTGGAGGCGTTGCGGATCATCCTGGCGGAGCTGCATACCGTCACGCTGCGCGATACGGTCAGCTTCGCCTCGCCCTGGCGGAAGTTCGACGAGAAGGGCCATATCACCGACCCCGGTGACGCGGCGGCGGCCGAGGCGGCGATGGCTGTCTTTGCGCACCGGCTGGAATGGTGGGTCAGTGCCCTGGCCGATGCGCGCCACGCCCGGCCCTATCACCCCGAGGACGAGTGAAAGGACGACACGATGACCGCGATCATCCAGATCGAGAACCTGTCCAAGCAATACGGCAGCGGCACCCGCGCGCTGAGCGATGTCAGCCTGTCCATCGAGGAAGGCGAGATCATCGCCCTGCTTGGCCCGAACGGCGCGGGCAAGACCACGCTGATCTCGATCATCTGCGGGCTGGTGGTGCCGACCGGGGGCACGGTCCGCGTCGGCGGCCATGACATCCGCACCGACTGGCGCGCGGCGCGCAAGCTGATCGGCCTTGTGCCGCAGGAAATCGCGCTGGAGCCCTTCGAGAAGGTCATCAACTGCGTCCGCTTCACCCGCGGCCTTTACGGCGAGGGCCACGACGACGCCTATATCGAGAAGGTCCTGCGCAGCCTGGCCCTGTGGGACAAGCGCGATGCCGCGACGCGCGAACTCTCGGGCGGGATGAAACGGCGCGTGCTGATCGCCAAGGCGCTGGCGCACCGGCCCAAGGTGCTGTTCCTGGACGAGCCGACCGCCGGCGTGGACGTGGCCCTGCGGCGCGAAATGTGGGAGGTCGTGGACCAGTTGCGCCGCGACGGCGTGACCATCATCCTGACCACCCATTACCTGGAGGAGGCCGAGGAGATGGCCGACCGCGTCGGCGTCATCAACAAGGGCCAGCTGCTGCTGGTCAAGCCCACCTCCGAGCTGATGGGCGAGTTCGGCAAGAAGACCCTGACCGTCGAACTGACCGCGCCCTTGTCGGCGATCCCCGACGACCTGCTGGGCCGCGGCCTGCGCCTGTCGCCGGATGGCCGGGCGCTGACCTATGAATACGACACGCGTGCGGAACGCACCGGCATCGCCCATCTGCTGGGCGATCTGGCGGGGCAGGGGATCAAGGTGCGGGACGTGTCCACCCGGCAGTCCAGCCTTGAGGAAGTGTTCATGACGCTGGTGTCCGAGCCGCGTCAGGAGGTGACGGCATGAGCGCGATCAACTGGCCCGGCATCTGGGCGATCTTTCATCACGAGATGACGCGGTTCTTCCGCACCGTCATGCAGTCGCTGCTTTCGCCGGTCATCTCGACGGTGCTTTACTTCGTGGTCTTCGGCGCGGCCATCGGCGGGCGCATCCAGTCGGTCGAGGGCGTGGAATACGGCGCCTTCATCGTGCCCGGCCTGATGATGCTGACGATTTTGCAGCAATCGGTCAGCAACGCCAGCTTCGGGATCTATTTCCCCAAGTTCAGCGGCACGATCTATGAATACCTTGTATCCCCCGTGGGCTGGATCGAGGTCACGCTGGGCTTTGTGGGCGCCGCCGCCATGAAGGCCGTGCTGATCGCCCTGGTGATCCTGCTGACCTCGTTCTTCTTCGTGGGCGTCCATATCCTGCATCCGTTCTGGATGCTGGCCTTCCTGATCCTGACGGCCACGGGCTTCAGCCTGCTGGGCTTCATCATCGGGTTATGGGCGAAGAGCTTCGAGCAGTTGCAGGTCGTGCCGATGATGGTCATCACGCCCTTGGTGTTTCTGGGCGGCGCGTTCTATTCGTCGGACATGCTGCCGCCATTCTGGGAAGGCGTCGCCAAGCTGAACCCGGTGCTCTACCTGGTGTCGGGCTTTCGCTGGTCGTTCTTCGGCCTAGCGGACGTGCCGGTCGGCGTGTCCCTGGTGGCGGTCAGCCTGATGATCGCGGCGTGCTGCGTGGCGATCCGCTGGATCTTCGCGACCGGCTGGCGGCTGCGCGAGTGAGCCAAGCTGCTTGCCCCTGCAGATCTTGGTCTGCGGGTCCAGCCGGACATATTGCTGGGCGGTGATGACCTGCATCTCCATCGAGCGGTTCCAGCCGCCGAACCAGCGGTCACGGATGCCGCCACGATAAAAGTTGCCCATGATCTGATCCACCAGCGGCGGGATGATCTGGGTGTTCGGGATACGGGGCGCATGAAAGCCGATGCGCGATTTTGCCCCCAGGCAGGCATTCGGCAGCGTTGTCAGGATGGTGCAGGCCGACCGGCAATAGCCGCGGATCCGCACCGTCTTGCCCGACCGCGCCAGCCTTTCGCGCAGTTGCACGGTTTCCAGCACATTGCCGCCCTTGTGATTGTCCACGTCGATGAAGCGGCCGCGCTCGACGATCTCGGCATGGCCTGTGGCGGGCAGGACGGCCAGGGACAGAAGAAGGGTCAGGATCAGGCGAATTTGGCTCATGCCGCCATCTTGCCGATCGGCGATCCGACGGGAAATCACGATCCGGCGAAGACTTGGCCGCGACTTCCCCTTTTCCGGCGCCGCCGAATCACCTATTTGCGGCGGATGCACATGAACCCGCCCGATCTGCGCCCCGACCTGGCGCGCGCCCGCATTCCCGCCGAACAGCCCGGCGAACGCCGCGAAGGCCAGCCGACCATCGGCATGGTCAGCCTTGGCTGCCCCAAGGCGCTTGTGGACAGCGAACGCATCCTGACCCGCCTGCGGGCCGAGGGCTATGCGATCAGCGCCGACTACAAGGGTGCGGACGCAGTGATCGTGAACACCTGCGGCTTCCTGGACAGCGCCAAGGCCGAGTCGCTGGATGCCATCGGCGAGGCGCTGCGCGAGAACGGCAAGGTCCTGGTCACGGGCTGCCTGGGGGCGGAGCCCGAATACATCACCGGCGCGCATCCCAAGGTTCTGGCCGTCACCGGCCCGCATCAATACGAGGCGGTGCTGGACGCCGTCCACGCCGCCGTGCCGCCGCAGCCTGATCCCTTCATCGACCTGCTGCCCGCATCCGGCGTCAGCCTGACGCCGCGCCATTACAGCTATCTGAAGATTTCGGAAGGCTGCAATCACAAGTGCAAGTTCTGCATCATCCCCGACATGCGCGGCAAGCTGGTCAGCCGCCCCGCCCATGCAGTGGTGCGAGAGGCCGAGAAGCTGGTGCAGGCAGGCGTCCGGGAATTGCTGGTCATCAGCCAGGATACCAGTGCCTATGGCCTTGACCGCAAGTTCGAGACCGAGCGCGGCCACCGTGCGCATATCACCGATCTGGCGCGCGACTTGGGCTCCCTGGGGGCATGGGTGCGGCTGCATTACGTTTACCCCTATCCCCATGTGCGCGACCTGATCCCGCTGATGGCGGAAGGACTGGTGCTGCCCTATCTGGACATCCCCTTCCAGCATGCCCATCCGGACGTTCTGCGCCGCATGGCCCGCCCGGCGGCGGCGGCGAAGACGCTGGACGAGATCGCGGCATGGCGCGCGATCTGCCCCGAGATCACCCTGCGGTCCACCTTCATCGTGGGCTACCCCGGCGAAACCGAGGCCGAGTTCCAGACCCTGCTGGACTGGCTGGACGAGGCGCAACTGGATCGCGTCGGCGCCTTCCAGTACGAGAACGTCAAGGGCGCGCGGGCCAATGACCTGCCCGACCACGTCCCCGCCGAAGTCAAGCAGGAGCGGTTCGACCGCTTCATGGAAAAAGCCCAGGCCATTTCCGAGGCCAAGCTGGCAGCCAAGGTCGGCACCCGGATCGAGGTCATCGTGGACAGCGTGGACGACGAGGGCGCGACCTGCCGCACCAAGGCCGACGCGCCGGAGATCGACGGCAACCTGTTCATCGACGAAGGCTTCGAGGCCCTGAAGCCCGGCGACATCGTCACCGTCACCGTCGATGAGGCGGGCGAATACGACCTTTGGGGGCGTTTGTAAGCCAACGGCGCAGGCTTCCCCCGGATTGAAGGTGGCGGCGGGGCGGGCTGTCCTTTAATGGTGTTCGGGATTGCGAAACCCATTACCGGAGAGCGGTTTGACAAGCGCGTCCGACGATCTTCTGGCCACCGCAGGCGCGGTCAGGTTCGGCACCATCCTGGCCGACCCGCCCTGGCAGTTCCAGAACCGCACCGGCAAGATGGCGCCTGAACACAAGCGCCTGTCGCGCTATCCGACGATGACGCTGGACGAGATCTGCGACCTGCCTGTCGCGACCATTGCCGACGCCCGCTCGCATCTCTACCTGTGGGTGCCGAACGCCCTTCTCCCCGAGGGGCTGAGGGTGATGGAACGCTGGGGCTTCAGCTACAAGTCGAACCTGATCTGGTACAAGACCCGCAAGGACGGCGGCCCCGACCGGCGTGGGGTGGGGTTCTATTTCCGCAACGTGACCGAGATCCTGCTGTTCGGTGTGCGCGGCAAGGACGTGCGCACGCTGGGCGCGGGCCGCAGCCAGGAAAACGTCATCGCCACCCGGAAACGCGAACACAGCCGCAAGCCGGACGAGCAATACCCCCTGATCGAGGCTTGTTCCTGGGGTCCCCGGCTGGAGATGTTCGCGCGCGGACCGCGCAAGGGCTGGACCGTCTGGGGCAACCAGGCCGAGGATTACCAGCCCGACTGGCCCACCTATTCCAACCATTCGCAAAGCAACGTGGTGACTCTGCGTTGAGCAGCCTGGGCGCGGTCATGGACCCTGCGGGTCAGCCCCGCAAGCCCGGCGCGCTGTGCATCGGCGCGCAGAAGGCGGGCACAAGCTGGCTGGCGCAGATGCTGGGCCAGCACCCGCAGATCTGGATCCCTCCGTTCAAGGAGGTGCAGTACTTCAACCACCTGTTCATTCCGGAACATCGAAAGTGGATCGGCTGGCACTATCGCCAGAAGCCGCAGGAAATCCGCGACCGCCATGCGAAGCGCGGCATCCCTGTCCCGCCGGAGCTGGAGACCTATCTGCAGGCGCTCACGCGCGGCAAGATGTTCCACAACCAATGGTACAAGCGCGTCTTCGCACCCGCGCCAGGCGTCGCCATGCCGATGGACTTCACGCCCGAATACTCGACCCTGCCGGACGAGGGCGTGGATTACGTTGCGAACTTCCTGCCCAGGGCCAAGGTCATCTACCTGATCCGCCATCCGGTCGATCGCGCCGTGTCGCAGCTGCGCATGAACCTGGCACGCGAAGGCCGCCGCCCCGCGACGCTGGCCGACTGGATGGCCGAGATCGAAAACCCCGTCCTGCATGACCGCGGCGACTATGCCAGCTATCTGCCGCGCTGGCAGGCGCGATACCCTGACATGCTGGTCCTGCCCTTCGGCCGCGTCAGTCGCGATCCGCAGGCGGTGATGGACGCGGTCGAGGCCTATCTGGGCATCGGCCCCTATCTTTACGCCCATATCACCGACAAGGTCTTTGCCAACCGCAACCCGGTGCAGCCCCCGGCCCAGGCTGTCGCCGCCCTGACGGACCGCATGGCCCCGCAACTGGCCTTCCTAGAAGCCCATCTCGGCGCCGATTTCCTGGCCGAGACGCGCTGACCTTTTCCCGGCCCGCGCTTTCGCCTACATAGCCGCAAAGCTATGGCAGGAGATTCCGATGGCGTCCTATCAGTTCGTCTACCACATGGACGGCGTGTCCAAGACCTATCCCGGCGGCAAGAAGGTCTTCGAAAACATCCGCCTGAACTTCCTGCCGGGCGTGAAGATCGGCGTGGTCGGCGTCAACGGCGCCGGTAAATCCACCCTGCTGCGCCTCATGGCCGGCTGGGACAAGGATTTCTCGGGCGAGGCCTGGGCCGCCAAGGGGGCGACCGTGGGCTATCTGCCGCAGGAACCGGAACTTGATCCGGCGCTGAACGTGCGCGGCAACGTCATGGAGGGCGTGAAGGCCAAGCAGGCCAAGCTGGAGCGCTACAACGAGCTGGCCATGAACTACTCGGACGAGACGGCCGAGGAGATGGCGAAGCTCCAGGACGAGATCGACGCCGAGAACCTCTGGGATCTGGACAGCCAGGTGGACGTCGCGATGGAGGCGCTGCGCTGCCCGCCCGACGATGCCGACGTGAACAACCTCTCGGGCGGGGAACGCCGGCGCGTGGCACTGTGCAAGCTGCTGCTTGAGGCGCCCGACATGCTGCTGCTGGACGAACCGACCAACCATCTGGACGCGGAAACCATCGCCTGGCTGCAAAAGCACCTGATCGAATACAAGGGCACGATCCTGATCGTGACCCACGACCGCTATTTCCTGGACGACATCACCAGCTGGATCCTGGAACTGGATCGCGGCCGCGGCATTCCCTACGAAGGCAACTATTCCGCCTGGCTGGAACAGAAGGCCAAGCGGCTGGAACAGGAATCGCGCGAGGACAAGTCCAAGCAGAAGACGCTGGAACGCGAGCTTGAATGGATCCGCGCCGGCGCCAAGGCCCGCCAGGCCAAGCAGAAGGCCCGGATCAACGCCTATAACGAATTGGCCAGCCAGTCCGAGCGCGAAAAGCTGTCGCGCGCCCAGATCATCATCCCGAACGGGGAACGCTTGGGCAACCGCGTGATCGAGGTGACGGGCCTGAAGAAGGCCATGGGCGACAAGCTTCTGATCGAGGATCTGGATTTCGCCCTGCCGCCCGGCGGCATCGTCGGCGTGATCGGCCCCAACGGCGCGGGCAAGTCCACCCTGTTCCGCATGCTGACCGGCCAGGAAAAACCCGACGCGGGCGAGATCGCCTATGGCGACACGGTGCATCTGTCCTACGTGGACCAGTCGCGCGATGCCCTGGACGCGCAGAAAACCGTCTGGGAGGAGATTTCGGGCGGCGCCGAGCAGATCGTCCTGGGCGACGCGCAGATGAACAGCCGCGCCTATTGCAGCGCCTTCAACTTCAAGGGCGGCGACCAGCAGAAGAAGGTGGGCCAGCTGTCAGGCGGCGAACGCAACCGCGTCCACATGGCCAAGCTGCTGAAGTCGGGCGGCAACGTGCTGCTGCTGGACGAACCGACCAACGACCTGGACGTGGAAACGCTGCAGGCGCTGGAAGCCGCGCTGGAGGATTTCGCCGGCTGCGCGGTGATCATCAGCCACGACCGCTTCTTCCTGGACCGGCTCTGCACGCATATCCTGGCCTTCGAGGGGGATGCGCATGTGGAGTGGTTCGAGGGGAACTTCGAGGCCTACGAGCAGGACAAGGTGCGCAGGCTTGGGCCTGACAGCATCGAGCCCAAGCGGGTGAAGTACAAGAAGTTTGCGCGGTAAGCCGGTCAAGGGGGGCTGGACGCCCCCCTATGTTCGCGGCCAGAACACGCAACGCCCAAAGGCGTTGCGCATCCTTCAGGCATTCACCGGCGGCTTGCCGGGGCAATTTGCCACGATCAGCGTGGAGGTCGGGCCTGCGGTCGTATCCGGCGCGGTCGGTCCTTGAGAGGCCAGGACCGGGGCGGCGAGCAGGCAGGCGGTGAGGGTGGCAAGGGAAAGTCGGGTCATGGGGGCTCCTGTCTCCTGTTGCGATGGTTCAGCGTGACCCGAATCAGGGGCATCGCCCAAGACACAGGCGCGTTACCTTGAATTGCCTGTTCGGATTGTGCAGGTACAGGTGCAGATCTGTCCTTGGTACATGATGTTGGGGTTTCCGGTCTGCAGATCGACAAGAGCGCTGCTATTCGACCAGCCCTGCCAAAGATCGCCCTTCGGCAGACAGGAAATCGAAGTTCTGGTTAATTAGCCTCTGCAATTCATCTAAAGATGACCTGACCATTCCACGCTTCCTCAGTATCTCCTTGCGATGCCTGGGGGTGTCGTTCATTCCATGATGGGTCACCAGGCTGCATATCGACGGATCGGTTAGACCAATGACAGCCTGTGGAATCTTGTAGTGCGCATAGCCATAAACTGAGCGTTTCGGATTGCGTACGGCAAGACCAATACCCAAGAATGGGTTGAACCAGCGGTAAAGGCCTTTCGTTTCTCCATCAATGACCGAATAGATCAAGTTGGGAAAGCTGATGGCAAAGACTGGGTATTGCTCCCATAAGGCTTGCCCATGCATTCGCAGCCGCTCTACAAAGCGCTTTGACAAGGCATCGTCATCGTCAAGTCTGAATTGCAGGCAGTCCTGTTGTCTCAAGCCAAGCTCGGCCAGAATGTCCTTTTGAGCATCCACGATATGCATTGGCGCGACAAAGCGCAGCAAGACATTAGGGTAGGCGGCGCACAGTTTTTCAAGCCGCGAGCGATAAATACTAGGCATCCGGCTGGAGGATACGACGACGAACAAGAAATCCTGATCAGTCTGGGCCTGTAGTGAGGCAAGCGTTAGCTTTTCGAATGTGCGAAAACGTGTCTCCATGCGGCTTTCGGTGAACAGCTCGCGTTCTTTTTCGATATAGATCTTTTCAAGATCTTGTGCCTCAAGATTCCGATATGCCTTCCAGTCGCCTTGGCCAATCATCGAAAATCGGCAGATCCCCACGATTTTCATGCAGGTTGCCATCCGCTCACCCTAGAGATGACAGGGGTATAAACGAGCGGTCTCTCGTCGCGGCGCTGCGCCTCGGCGGCCTCCTGGATCAGGAGATCAGGAGTAGGTTGATCCCAAGGGGCATCGGCTGCGATGAAACCGGTTTCGGCCAGCCGATCCCTAAGCTCGGCAAAGTCAACTACGCCCCAGCTTTGGTGGTTAGATTTCTTTCCTGTCACAAGATGTTCTGCCACTAGACTGTTGATGATGACAGGGGGCTTCCCAATGAAGCTTTCCAACTGCCTGCGCATGCAGTCCCATTCAAAATTGTTGCGCCTAACCACAACCGCAATATCGATGCCTGGATTACCCGCAAGGCCTACCATGTGCAGGGCGGAACTATCCAAGCTGACGATTTTTTTGGCGGAACGATAAATGGCAATCTGTTCCAACCAACCAAGCTTTTCCGCATAAATTGGATGATAGCCGGATTTCAGAAGATTTTGCTCCAGAACAGACTCCGCCAGAACGCCGCCTTGGGCAAAGTACTTTGTTCGCGAAATATAGATCTTCTCTGGCCCATTGGCAGGCAAGCGGCCAATAGTGTCGCGGATCAGTTTCTTAAATTCGGGCGTGCCTTCAGATATCGATCCCAGACCGAAACCTTGCCCTGGAACGGTTAGCTTTTCCACCATGGTAGGCTGTGCAACCAGCAGGGGCACTCTCTCGACACCAAGGATTTTCAAAAGCTCTCGCTGCCATCGCTTGAACTTGATTAGGTTAGCATGCTTTGGCGTCATTAAGATGCCATCATAGCTGTTGTCGTTTGCCCACAGCCGTCCGATCGCTTCAGTAATGAAATGCCCAAAATGCTTGTAGAACATTCCCCCGAATAGATAACGGCCTTTTAGCGTGTCCACCGGCTCGGGTTTTTCGGTAAGCGCAAGGGACATCCGGTCGTCATGACGCCACATTGCCGCCTCGGCGATATCACCGTTGCACCAGACGCCGCTGGGGGTTCGTGGTCGTGACACCATCGGCGGAGCGACGATGGCGTTTTCGAGCATGACCAGTTCTCTCGACCAGCCTTTGTCAGGCATCGGGGCAGTAGGTTTTGTCATGCTTCTCGCGGGTGGGCTGCTGATATTAGGGCTTTGATAGCCCCTCGGCAGAGGGCGCACAACCACAGGTGTTGTAATGTCTATCCCCACTCCCACGGCCGCGTGAACTCGCCCAGCTTGGCTGCCACCGCCGCTTCATCCATCTTGGCGCCGCGCGCGAGTCGCGCCACCAGTCCGCGCTTCTTGTCCTCGACGACCTCGGCCACGCTGGCGCCGGTGCCCTGCAGCGCCGCGTCATAGACGCGCTTGATGGCCAGGCGGCGCAGGTCGGGCTTGAAGATCTTGCCCACGGCGGTCTTGGGCAGCTCGGGCAGGACCTCGATATGCTTGGGGATGGCGGCGCGTTCGCGGATATGGGCCTTGGCATGGGCCCGAAGCTCGGCCTCGGTCACCGAGGCGCCGGAGACCAGTTCGACATAGACGCAGGGCAATTCGCCCGCGAAGCTGTCCGGCTGGCCGATGGCGCCGGCAAACGCCACGGCAGGATGGGACAGCATCGCCTCTTCGATCTCGGCGGGGTCGATGTTGTGGCCGCCGCGGATGATCAGGTCCTTGGCGCGGCCGGTGATCCACAGGTAGCCGTCGGGATCCAGCCGCCCCAGGTCGCCCGTGCGGAGATAGATGCCCTCGGCGAACAGCCTTTGGTTCTTGTCGGCCTCGGTATAGGTCGAGCCCGGGAAGACGCCGGGGCTGGCCACGCAGATCTCGCCCACCTCGTCCACGCCGCATTCGCGCACGTTGCCCGCATCGTCCCAAGCCAGGATCCGCACCTGGGTATAGGGCAGGGGGATGCCCACGGATCCGACCTTCTTCATCCCGCTGACGGGGTTGCAACTGACCAGGCAGGTCGCCTCGGTCAGGCCATAGCCTTCGGCGATCTCGACCCCGGTGGCGGACTTGAAGCGGTTGTAAAGCTCGATCGGCAGGGGGGCCGAACCCGAGATCGCGGTCTTGAGTGAGCTGACATCGGCATTGACCGGCCTCTGCATCAGGGCCGAGATCGCCGTCGGCACGGTGATCAGGAAGGTCGCCTGCCAGCGTTCGACCAGCTTCCAGAAGTTGTCGAAGACTCCCTCGCCCCGGTATCCGGCGGGGGTCGGCATGACGACATGGGCGCCCGATCCGATGCAGGACATCAGCACCGGATAGGCGGCGAAGACGTGGAACATCGGCAGCGGGCACATCAGCACGTCGTCTTCCTGGAACAGCAGCGTGCCCCCAAGCCAGCCGTTGTAGATCATGCCGGAATAGCGGTGCTGCGCCACCTTGGGCGTGCCGGTGGTGCCGCCGGTGTGGAAATAGGCGGCGACCCGGTCCTGCTGCACATCCTCGAAGTCCAGGCGGGTGTGCTTTTCCGCGCTTGTCGCGGCCTCGAAGTTCAGGACCCTGGCCTTGTGGCGGCGTTTCACGCGCGGGCGGATCAGCGGCACGAGATAGCGCTTGAGCCCGCGCAGGTGCCGGTTCAGGTCCACCTCGACCACATGGGTCACGTCGGGAGCATCCGCCACGGCCTCGGCTGCCTTCTGGGCCACGTCGGTCTTCGGAAAGGCGCGCAGCGTCACCAGCACCTTGGCGCGGGTTTCGCGCAGGATGCCCGCGATCTGCTGGGCGTCCAGCAGCGGATTGATCGGGTTGACGATTCCCGCCGTGGCGCCGGCCAGCAGGACGACCGGCGTTTCGATGCTGTTGGGCAGCAGATAGGCCACGGTGTCGGTCGGCCCCACGCCCAGCTTGCGGAACAGGTTCGCGGTTTCGGTGACGCGTTCCAGCAGATCCTGCCAGGTCAGGGTCGTCGCGTGGGTGCCGGGGCCGGACAGAAGCTGGAAGCTGACCGCGGGCCGGTCGGGAAACTTCCCGGCGGTGCGGGCCAGAAAGCCGTAAAGCGTCACCGGAAGATCGCGCGCCTCATAGGGCATCTCCGCTTCCAGCGCATTGCGGTCATCATAGCTGATGAAACGAGTCATCCATCCTCCCTCAGGGACCACCCTCCCGATCCCGTTTGGAAGACAATGGGCTATCGGCGGGAAAGGGGGCAAGGGCCTTGGTGGAACAGGGCCGGCAGGACGCGGCGTCAGGTCGGGCCGGACGCCGCGTCAGGGGGTCATTCCTGCGGAATGCGCAGGGTCTGGCCGGGATAGATCTTGTCGGGATCCATCAGCATCGGGCGGTTCGCCTCGAAGATGGCGTTGTATTTGTTGGCATTGCCCAGATAGGCCTTGGCGATCGCTGACAGCGTCTCGCCCTTCTTGACGGTGTGGAAGACCGGGGCTTTCCCGGCCTCGGGTCCATCTTCGGGCAGGTCAGCCTCGACCTTGGCGATGCCTTCGATATTGCCCACGGCAAGGATCAGCTTTTCCAGCGTCTCGCGATCGGCGCCCTTGCTTTCGACCTTCACGGTATCGCCGCGCAGCGTCAGGTGGACATCGTCCTTGTCCAGGTTCAGCGCCTTCAGTTCGGCCTTCAGCGCCGCGACCTTGCGGGTGGTTTCGGCGTCCTGGGCGGGCTTTGCCGCCGACGCGGCAGGAGCCTGCTTCGGGGCGGCAGGCTCGGCGGCCTCGGCCTTGCCGAAGACCGATTTTCCGGCGTCCTTTACAAAATCCCAGATGGCCATGCATGGGTCCTTTCGGCTGCGTTTCCAGATGATTTGACGAAAAACGCGGGGTCGGGGCAAGCGTTCCATCTGGTGATCGCAGGGCCAGCTCACTACATTGCAACCGTGCATTGTTAATTAATTAATGCTTTCATTCGTAGGATGCACCTGTTTGAAAGGTGAGAACCCTATGACTCAAACCCTAGGACTTTCTGCCGCCGCGCTGCTTTCTGCCCTTCTGGCGGGCTGCGCCCAAACGACACCGGATGTCAGGGTCGGCGGCGATGACCCGCATGACATGCAACTGATGCCAGCGGGCACGGCCACCTGTCTGGCCACCAGCTCCAGCCAGAACAGCCACGGCGCGGCGGCAACGAATGCCATGCGCCGCAATGCCGGCCTGCCGCTCGTGCAGCCCGATCCGGTGCTGGCGCAGGTCGCGGCGCAGCACGCCTGCGACATGGCCAAGCGCGGGCGGATGACGCATCGGGGCAGTTCCACCTCGGGGCCCGGTCCTCGCGTCAAGGCGGCCGGCTATGCGCCGATGGTCACGGCCGAGAATATCGCGGCAGGACCCTTCTCGCAGGAGCGCGTGCTGGCTGAATGGAACGCGTCAAGTGGGCATCTGGCGAACATGCTGATCCCGCAGGTCCGTGATTACGGCATCGGGCAGGCCATCGGGCCGGATGGCAAGACGCGGTTCTGGGCAGCGATCTATGCCGCCCCCCGGTGACCCGTCGTCCTGATCAGGCGGGTTCCGTCAGCACCGGCATGTCGGTGAACTGCATCCGCGCCAGCCGGGCGTAAAGGCCGCCCTCGGCCACCAGGGCGTCGTGCGTGCCCTGAGCCACGATGCGGCCCTTGTCGAAAACGACGATGCGGTCGGCCTTTTTCACCGTGGCCAGGCGGTGGGCGACGACAACGGTGGTGCGGCCTTCGGAAAGGCGGTTCACGGCCGCCTGCACCAGGGATTCGGATTCGGCGTCGAGCGCGCTGGTCGCCTCGTCCAGCAGCAGGACGGGTGCGTCGCGCAGGATGGCGCGGGCAATGGCGATGCGCTGGCGCTGGCCGCCCGACAGCATCACCCCGCGTTCCCCAAGGGGCGTATCATAGCCCTGCGGCAGGGCGGCGATGAAGTCATGTGCATGGGCCGCGCGGGCGGCGGCCTCGACCTCGGCGAGGCTCGCCTCGGGGCGGCCAAGGCGGATGTTGTCCAAGGCTGTTGCGGCAAAGATCACCGGATCCTGCGGGACCAGGGCGATGGCCTGGCGGAAATCGGCGCGCGCCATGTCGCGCAGGTCGATGCCGTCCAGCGTCACCCGTCCCGTGGCCGGATCCCAGAAGCGCTGGATCAGCTGGATCACCGTGGTCTTGCCCGCCCCCGAGGGGCCGACCAGGGCCACCGTCTCGCCCGGCCGGATGGTCAGGCTGACCCCTTCCAGCGCCGACACGTCGGGCCGTGTGGGATAGTGGAACGTCACGTCCTGCAGTTCGATCTGGCCGCGCACGGGCCGGGGCAGGGGCAGGGGCTTGGCAGGATCGGTCAGCACGTCCTCGGCCGCCAGCAATTCGCCCAGGCGTTCGGTGGCCCCCGCCGCGCGCTGCAATTCGCCCCAGATTTCCGAAAGCGCGCCGGTCGAACCCGCGACAAGGATCGCATAGATCACGAACTGCACCAGCTGGCCCGCCGTCATCACGCCCGTGCGAACGTCACGCGCGCCGATCCACAAGACGCCGATCACGCCGGCAAAGATCAGGAAGATCACGATGGCCGTCATCAGCGCCCGGGTGCGGATGCGCGACAGCGCCACGCCGAAGGATCGTTCCGTCACCTCGTCGAAGCGGGCGATGCTGCGCCCTTCATGCGTGTAGGCCTGCACCGTCTGCGCGGCCAGCAGCGTTTCCGACGCCGCGCCGGAAGACGCCGCGATCCAGTCCTGGTTGGCGCGGGACAACCCGCGCAAGCGGCGGCCCAGCACGATGATCGGCACCAGGATCGCGGGCACGATCAGCAGGACCAGCCCCATCAGCTTCAGCGAGGTGAAGGCCAGCATCGCCATGCCCCCCGCCAGGATCAGCATGTTGCGCAGCGCGATAGACAGCGAGGACCCGATCACCGACTGGATCAGCGTGGTGTCGGTGGTGATGCGGGACAGGATTTCCCCGGTCATCACGCGCTCGAAGAAGGCGGGCGACAGGGTGACGACGCGGGCGAAGACTGCCTTGCGGATGTCAGCCACCACGCGTTCGCCCAGCCGGGTGACGAAGAAATACCGCGCAGCGGTGCCAAGGGCCAGCAGGGCCACGATGATCAGGGCCGCGCCGAAATATTCGTCCAGCAGCCCCGCGCCGTCGTCGAAGTTGTCCACCACGCGGCGCGCGGCCAGCGGCAGGATCAGGCTGATGGCGCTGGTCCCGGCCAGGGCCAGCAGCGCCAGCGCGACCTGCACCCGATAGGGCCGGACAAAGGGCCACAACGCGCGAAGGGCGCCCACGCGCCTGCTGGTGGGCCGGTCGGGAAGGATCGTCGTGCCGCGTGCCATGTCTGCCTGTCCGGTAAATGTGCCGCGCCGGGTTTAGGGGCTGACGACCCTCAGGACAAGCGCGCGGGCGCAAGGATCAGACTTCCGTCCGCAAGCTGGTCCGCGATCCGGTCGACGGCCAGTGCCAGCTTCTCGTCGATGATGTGCAGGTATTGCGTCCAGTCCGACAGGTGCTGCAATTCCGCCGCGCCGTCCGAGATGCCGCGCAATCCGATCAGCGGAACCCCGAAATGCTGGGCCGCGCGCAGATGGGCGAAGGTTTCCATGTCCACCATGTCCTCGGCGATCGCGTCATAGCCCGCGCCGCTGACGATGTTTGCGCCGGTGGACAGCGTGGCGGCCGCGATCCCCTCGACCCTGTGGGGCAGGTCGACGCGGACGGGCAGATCCAGCAGGGGGGTGCGCCCCTTCTCGAACCCCAGCGGGGATGCGTCCATGTCGCGATAGGCGACCGCCGTGACCTGATAAACCTCGGCCTGGGTGAGCCGCGCCGAGCCGGCGGACCCCAGCGAGACGATCAGGCGCGGCAGCCGCTCCATCGCCGCCAGCGCGGCGGTCAACTGGACCGCGCCCTCGACCGGGCCGATGCCGGTGATCAGCGGGTCGATCCGGGCGCGCAGGGCGGGGCCGTATTCGGCCTCGGCCGCCATGACGAACAGGACGGGAATGTCGGCGATCAGGCTGGGGATCTTGGGGGGCATGGCTTCGCTTTCGGTTGCCCCGCAGGGGTGGCACGGGGGGCCGCGTGCGGTCAAGCATTGGCCCTTGCGGGCCGCGCGGCATCCGTGGCAGTTGCGGGCCATGGGCAAGGTCAGCGAACTTTATCGGCAGCGCGTGGCGGAAGGGCGGATCCGGCCCGACGCCGCCCAGCAATCGGTCCTTCCGCATCTGGACCGGGTCCTGGAGGACGTCGCCGCAGCCCCGGTTCCCGAAAAGCGGTCGGCCTGGCGGGCCTTCCTGGGGGTCGGCAGCCCGCCGCCGGCCGCGCCTGTGGCCAAGGGGCTTTACCTGTGGGGGGGCGTCGGGCGCGGCAAGTCGATGCTGATGGACCTGCTGGCCGAGGCCGCGACCGTGCCCGTGCGGCGCGTGCATTTCCACGAATTCATGCAGGAGATCCAGGCCGGCCTGAACCGCGCGCGCCAGCGCGGCGACCAGGACACCGTGCGTCCCGTGGCATTGGAGGTCGCGGCCAAGGTCCGGCTGCTGTGCTTCGACGAGATGCAGATCACCGACATCGCCGACGCGATGATCGTGGGGCGGCTGTTCCAGGTCCTGCTGGAGCAGGGGGTGGTGATCGTCACCACCTCGAACCGGGTGCCCGAGGATCTCTACAAGCACGGCCTGAACCGGCAGCTGTTCCTGCCCTTCATCGCCCTGATCCGGCAGCGGCTGGAGGTCCTGTGCCTGGACAGCCGGACCGACCACCGCCAGGGGCGGGTGACGGGCGGCCCCGTCTGGTTCTGCCCCGCGGATGCGCAGGCCAGGGCCGCGATGGACGCGATCTGGTCCGAACTGACCGGCGACGCGCCGGGCAGCCCGCAGCGGATCGAGGTCGGCGGGCGCAGCTTCGATCTGCCTTTGTCTGCGAACGGCGTCGGGCGGTCGGGCTTCTGGGATCTGTGCGGCAAGCCGCTGGGGCCTGCCGATTACCTGGCCTTGTCGCGGGCGGTCGAGGTGCTGATGATCGACGGCATCCCGCGGCTGTCGGCCTCGAACTACAACGAGGCCAAGCGCTTCGTCACCCTGATCGACGCGCTTTACGAGGCCAGGGTGCGCCTGATCGCCAGCGGCGCCGACCAGCCCGAGCAGCTTTACAACGAGGGCGAGGGCAGCTTCGAATTCGAGCGCACCGCCAGCCGGTTGCGGGAAATGCAGGATGCGCAATGGGGGCGGGATCCGGACTGATCCGGCAAGCCAGCCCGTTCAGGCGCGGCGGGATTGCAGAGGTTCGGTTCAGGGGCGCGCGCATTGCTCTTGCGACCTGCGCCTGCGGCCCGGTTACCCGTTCTCGCGCAAGATCCGCCCCGCCAGATACAGCGACCCGCAGATCAGGATCCGTGCCTTGGGATCGCGGCTGACGATCCCCCCGATGGCTGCTGCCGCGTCGGTTGCGGTGGTCGCGGTCATGCCGACGCTGCTGGCCACCCCTGCCGTCGTCTCGGCAGGCAGGGTGTTCGGCTCTCCGGGGATGTCGATGGCGGTCAGCCAGCAGGCATGAGCGGCCAGGGGCCGCAGGTAGCCTGCTATGTCCTTGGTGTTCAGCATCCCGCAGACCAGGTGCGTGGGCCGCGGCGGCAGGGCGGACAGGGTCGCGGCCAAGGCCTCGCCACCAGCAGGATTGTGGCCGCCATCCAGCCATAGTTCCGCCTGCGGGCCCGCCAGATCGACAAGGGGGCCATGCTTCAGGCGCTGCATCCGGGCGGGCCATTCGGCCTGCGTCACCGCCGCCTGGGCCTGGACATCCGTGGCGCCCAGATGGCGCAGCGCGGCAAGGGCGGTCCCCGCGTTCTGGATCTGGTGCGGGCCGATCAGGTTCGGCAGCGGCAGATCCCACAGCCCATGGTCGTCCTGATAGACCATGCCGTCGCGATCGCGCGCGATCATCCAGTGCTGGCCATGGGCGAAGACCGGGGCCGTCAGGCCCGAGGCGCGGGCCTCGATCACGCGCAGCGCCTCGTCCTGTTGCGGGCCGACGATCACCGGCACGCCGCGCTTGATGATGCCGGCCTTTTCGCCGGCGATCAGCGGCAGCGTCTCGCCCAGGTATTGCGTGTGGTCGATGCTGACCGGGGTGATAACGGTCAGGCAGGGGGCGTCGATCACGTTGGTCGCATCCAGCCTGCCGCCAAGGCCGACCTCCAGCAGCGTGTAGTCGGCCGGCGTGCGGGAGAAGGCCAGGAAGGCCGCCGCCGTCGTGATCTCGAAGAAGGTGATCGGCTGGCCGTCATTCGCGGCCTCGCATTCCTCCAGCGCGGCGGCAAGGTCGGCTTCCGCGATCAGCTCGCCCGCCAGCCGGATGCGTTCGTGGAAGCGCGCCAGATGGGGCGAGGTATAGGCATGGACGCGCGCGCCCCCGGCCTGCAGCCCGGCCCGGATCATTGCCTGGGTGCTGCCCTTGCCGTTGGTGCCCGCGATGTGGATCACCGGCGGGACGCGGCGTTCGGGGTGCCCGAGCGCCGCCAGCAGGCGGTGCATCCGGTCCAGCGACAGGTCGATGACCTTGGGGTGCAGGGACATCAGGCGGTCAAGGATGGCGTCGGATTGGCTCATTGCGGCACAAGCCGGGGGCCAGCCCCCGGACCCCGGGATATTTGCGTGAAGAAGAAGCCTATTCGGCCGGTGCGGGTTCGGGCTGGACCGGCTCGGCGACGGGCGCGGGCAGGTCGGCCCGGGTGGGGGCGGGCAGGCCGCCCAGCAGGCGCAGGATCGAGATCAGTTCGTCCCGCATCTGCCTGCGATGCGTCACCCGGTCCAGCATCCCGTGTTCCAGCAGGTATTCGGCGCGCTGGAAGCCTTCGGGCAGCTTTTCACGGATCGTCTGTTCGATTACGCGGGGACCGGCAAAGCAGATCAGGGCGTTCGGCTCGGCGATCTGGATGTCGCCCAGCATGGCATAGCTGGCGGTGACGCCGCCCGTGGTCGGATGGGTCAGCACGACGATATAGGGCAGGCCCGCCTCGCGCAGCATCTCGACCGCGACGGTGGTGCGGGGCATCTGCATCAGCGACAGGATGCCTTCCTGCATCCGTGCCCCGCCGGCGGCGGAAAACAGCACCAGGGGCCGCCTGGTCTTCACCGCCCGCTCGGCGGCGGCGACGATGGCGTTGCCGACATACATGCCCATGGACCCGCCCATGAAGCTGAAATCCTGGGCCGCGGCGACGATGGGGGTGCGGCCGATCTCTCCCTCGGCGACCAGCATCGCCTCTTTCTCTCCGGTGGCCTTTTGCGCGGCCTTCATCCGGTCGGGATATTTCTTCTGGTCGCGGAACTGCAGCGGGTCGGCGATCGGCTCGGGGACCTTCACCTCGACAAAGGCGCCGCCGTCGAACAGCGACTTGAAGCGGTCGCGCGGGCTGATCGCCAGGTGGTGGTCGCAATTCGTGCAGACGTTCAGGTTGTCCGACAGCTCGCGGTGAAACAGCATCGTTCCGCATTCGGGGCATTTGGTCCACAGGTTCTCGGGCACCTCGCGGCGCGAGAACAGCGAATTGATGCGCGGGCGGACGTAGTTGGTGATCCAGTTCATTCGCGGGCGACCCATGCTGTTATCAAGCCCCCGAAATAGGCCGCGACGGGGGGAATTGCAATTGCCGCGCCGGGCGGGAATGATGCGCGGCATGTGGGCCTCTTTCTTCGTCATGCTTCATACGACGGTCACGCTGGCCCTGATCGCGCGCGTCCTGATCCGGCCGCGGCTGGACCCCTCGGTCCGACTGGCCTGGATCATGGTGATCGAGGCGCTGCCCCTGGTCGGCATCCTGGCCTATTTTCTGTTCGGAGAGGTCCGCATGAACCAGGCCGAGGTCCAGCGCATGGCCGATGTGCGCGACCGCCTGACCGGACTGCGCATCCCGAACCCCGCCGTGATCGCGGAACCGCCGAATTACGCGCAGCCCGTGGTCGCGGCCAATGCGGCCGTTGGCGGCATGTCGGCCGTGTCGGGCAACCGCATCCGCCTGCTTGAGGAAAGCGACGAGGCCATGGACCGCCTGATCGACGCCATCGACCGGGCCGTCGATCACGTCCATATCCTGTTCTACATCTGGTTGCCCGATCATTCCGGCCAGAAGGTGGCCGATGCCGTGGCCCGCGCGGCGCAGCGCGGCGTCGAATGCCGGGTCATCGTCGATGCCCTGGGATCGCGCGGGCTGGTGCGGTCGGCGCTGTGGACCCTGATGCAGGAGGCGGGGGCCGAATGCGTCACGGCCTTTCCCTGGGGCCTGCCCTTCATCAGCGTGCTGTTCCGGCGGCTGGATCTGCGCAATCACCGCAAGATCCTGGTGGTGGACAACCGCATCGCCTTTTCGGGCAGCCGCAACTGCGCCGACATGGCCTTCGCCATCAAGCCGCGCTTCGCCCCCTGGGTCGATATCGTGATGTCGGCCGAGGGCCCGATCGTGCGGCAGTTCCAGTCGGTCTTCCTGGGCGACTGGATGAGCTATACTGGCAAGGACCTGGGCGACATGCTGCAGCCCGTGGGCCCCGTGGCCGATCCGGGCGAGGTCGCGCAGGTCATTCCCAGCGGGCCGGACCGGCGGCAGGGCTCGATTTCCGACTGCCTGGCGGGGATGCTGCACGCGGCGCGCGACCGGGTGGTGATCACCACGCCCTATTACGTGCCCGACGTGGCGCTGGACGGCGCCGTCTGCGCCGCCGCCCGCCGGGGGGTCGAGGTGACGATGATCCTGCCCGCCCGCAACGATTCCATTGTCGTCAGCGCGACCAGCCAGGGGTTCTATTACGGCCTGCTGTCGGCGGGCGCGCGGATCCTGCTGTTCGAGGGCGGCTTGCTGCACTCCAAGATCATGACGGTGGACGGGCGCATGGGCATGGTTGGCAGCGCCAACCTTGACCGCCGCAGCTTCGAGCTGAACTACGAGGTCAACATGGCCGTCTTCGACCGCGAATTCGTGGCCGAACTGGACGCGCGGCAGGAAAGCTATGCCGAGCGCGCACGAGAGATCACCCTGCATGAGGTCCGGGCCTGGGGTGTCCTGCGCAGGCTGCGCAACAACCTGCTGGCGCTGGCCTCGCCGCTGTTGTGAGGAAGGGAGCCGACATGGAGGAAAGGGAGATTGCGGCGCGGCTTGCGGAACTGGACGGCTGGCAGTTGTCGCCGGACGGCAAGGCCATCGCGCGGCGGTTCGAATTCAAGGGATTTGCCAAGGCGGTCGAGATGGCGAATCTGGCGGCCTGGCTGGGGAACAAGCGGAACCACCATCCCGATGTGCGGTTCGGATGGGGTTACTGCGAGGTGGCCTTCACCACCCATGACGCGGGCGGGCTGACCGAGGCAGATTTCGTCTCGGCCGCCCGGTTGAACGAATTGGTTGCGTGATGCTTGCTCGCCTCAGGGTTGTGGTCTATCCCGGATAGGGGAAGGGCAAGGGGTCCTGAATGGTCAAGCAGTTGCTGCACATCCTGGGGCTGGGTCGGGATCATGTGGACTGGGCGCTTCTGGCGGACAGGCAGGACCGCAGGCCCCGTCCCGTCGATCCCGAACTGCGGGACCGGGCGCGGGTCCTGCATCGCCAACTGTCGCGGTTCCTGCAGGCTTCGGACCCGTGGATGCTGCGCAAGGACGGGCTGTCCGACGATGACCTTCCCCCCGGCACGGACTGGCATTGGCGCCCGCGCCTGCTGCGGGGCGGGATCAGCCCGCAGGCCGTCGTCGCGCCAGACAGCGGCCAACGCCTGGGCGAGGACGCGGCCCTGTGGCACGATTGCCGGCACGCCGCGCTGATCCTGCGCCAGCTGGCCCGTCCGAAGCCGGGGCAGGGCGCAAGCTATGCGATGCAGATCGAGGTTCTGGGCTTTTCCGGCAGCTTCCTGTCCCTTGCGCTGGACCTGCCGCAGGATGCGCTGGAAGGCCTGGGTGCCGACCGGATCCTGCAGCTTGACACGGTGATGGATGCGGAATGCCCGATCACCATCTATGCGCGCCTCAACCTGGTGCAGGGGCCGAATACCGAAACCATGCTGCGCCAGCTTGGCCATCCGGTCGAAGGGCAGGGCGCGGTGCGGCGGGCCGAATTCGACCTGGCCTATGCCGGCCTGGCCAACCGCTCCATCGAGAAGGCCTGGCTGGACCTGATCTTCGAGCAGCCGCAGATGAACGCGGTCAGCATCAACGACGCGGTGGTGTCGCACCGTCCGCGCGCCCAGACCTGAGGAGGGGCGATGAAGTTCGAAAGCCACGGTGTTTCGGCCGGCTGCTGGCACGGCGCCTTGCAGGCGGACAGCCCGCCCGCCCGCCTGTCCGTGGTCCATCGCGGCCAGGTCGTGGCCGAGGCCGCCTTGCGCGATGCAGGTCCCGGCATCTGGTCGGTCGCGGCCGATCTTCCGGCCATGGTCATCGACGGCGGGGTGCACAGCCTGCTGCTGGTGGCGGGCGACCCCGAAAGCCCCGCTTCGCAGGTCCTGGGCAACCTGGTCCTGATTGCGGGCGCGGTCGCAAGCGGCGACCTGCTGGCCGAGGTCGCGCAGCTTCGCGCCGAACTGGATCTGCTGAAACGCGAATTCCGCCGCTTCGCCTCGGGTATCTGACCCGCTGTCATCCGCCTGTCGCGCTTTCTTGCGAAAAGCCTTGCCCGTGGCTATATCGGCGCTTTCGCTTCAAGCCCCCCAAAGGTTTCGCATGGCCGGACTGCAGACGCCCTTCTACCTGATCGACAAAGCCGCCCTGCGCCGCAACATGGAAAAGGTGGCGCAACTGCGCGAGGCATCGGGCGCCAAGGCCCTGCTGGCGCTGAAATGCTTTGCCACCTGGTCGGTCTTCGACTTCATGCGCGACTACATGGACGGCACCACCTCGTCCTCGCTGTTCGAGCTGCGGCTGGGGCACGAGGAATTCGGCAAGGAAACCCACGCCTATTCCGTTGCCTGGGCCGATCACGAGATCGACGAGGCGGTGTCCTATGCCGACAAGATCATCTTCAACAGCCTGTCGCAGCTGGACCGCTTTGCCGACAAGGCCCGTGGCGTCACCACCGGATTGCGGCTGAACCCGCGCTTTTCGACCAGCGGCTTCGACCTGGCCGACCCGGCCCGCCCCTTCAGCCGCCTGGGCGAATGGGACCTGTCGCGCCTCGAGGCGGCGATGGACCGGATCAGCGGGGTGATGATCCACTACAATTGCGAAAACCGCGACTTCGACCTGTTCGACCAGCAACTGACCCGCATCGAGGCCGAGTTCGGCGAGGTCCTGAAGCGTCTGGACTGGGTCAGCCTGGGCGGCGGCATCCATTTCACGGGCGAGGGCTATCCGCTGGACCGGCTGGCCGACCGGCTGAAGTCCTTCCAGGACCGTTTCGGCGTCCAGGCCTATCTGGAACCGGGCGAGGCCAGCATCACCCGCACCACCTCGCTGGAGGTGAGCGTGCTGGACATCATCGACAACGGCAAGAAGGTCGCCATCGTGGACAGCAGCATCGAGGCCCATATGCTGGACCTGCTGATCTATCGCGAAACGGCCAAGCTGCCGCAGGACGGCGACCACGAATACCAGATCGCGGGCAAGACCTGCCTTGCGGGCGACATCTTCGGCGACGGGCGCTTCCCCCGGCCCCTGCAGGTCGGCGACCGGGTCAGCATCGCGGATGCCGCGGGCTATACCATGGTCAAGAAGAACTGGTTCAACGGCGTCGCCATGCCCGCCATCGCCATCCGGGAAGACGACGGGACCATTCGCACCGTCCGCGACTTCCCTTATGAAGACTACAAGTCCAGCCTTTCGTAAGGCACCCTCTCTGCAACCCCGGAAAGGATCCGTAATTGGCCAAGAAGAATGTCCTCATCATCGGCGCGGGTGGCGTCGCGCAGGTCGTGGCGCACAAGGTGGCGCAACAGGCTGCGGAATTCGGCGATTTGCACATCGCCAACCGCACCCAGGCACGGGCTGACGCGATCATCCAGACCCTGCGCGACAAGGGCCACCAGATGCCCTTCACCAGCCATGCGCTGGACGCGATGGATGCGGGCGCGGTCGAAGCGCTGATCCGCCAAGTGGACGCGGGCATCGTGATCAACGTGGGCACGGCCTTCATCAACATGACCGTGCTGGAAGGCTGCATCCGCGCGGGCGCCGCCTATATCGACACGGCCATCCACGAGGATCCGACCAAGATCTGCGAAACGCCGCCCTGGTACGGCAACTACGAATGGAAGCGGCGCGAGGATGTGGCGGCCGCGGGGATCACCGCGATCCTGGGCGCGGGCTTCGATCCGGGCGTGGTCAACGCCTATGCCCGCTTGGCCGAGGACGAGTACTTCGACAAGATCGACAGCATCGACATCGTGGACATCAATGCCGGTTCCCACGGCCGCTGGTTCGCCACGAACTTCGACCCCGAGATCAACTTCCGCGAATTCACCGGCGTGGTCTATTCCTGGCAGGGCGGCGAGTGGCGGACCAACAAGATGTTCGAGGTGGGCCGCGAATGGGACCTGCCCGTCGTCGGCAAGCGCAAGGCGTATCTGTCGGGCCATGACGAGGTCCACAGCCTGTCCGCCCGCTACAAGGACGCCGACGTGCGCTTCTGGATGGGCTTCGGCGACCACTACATCAACGTCTTCACGGTGCTGAAGAACCTGGGCCTGCTGTCCGAACAGCCGGTCAGGACCGCCGAGGGGCAGGAGGTCGTGCCCTTGAAGGTGGTCAAGGCGGTGCTGCCCGACCCGGCCAGCCTTGCGCCCGATTACGAGGGCAAGACCTGCATCGGCGACCTGGTCAAGGGCAGCTTGAACGGCAAGCCCGGCGAGGTCTTCATCTACAACGTCGCCGACCACAAGGAAGCCTTCAACGAAGTCGGCAGCCAGGGCATCAGCTACACGGCGGGCGTGCCTCCGGTCGCGGCGGCGATCCTGGTCGCGCGCGGGGTTTGGGACGTGAAGAAGATGGTCAATGTCGAGGAGCTTCCCGCCCGTCCCTTCCTGGAACTGCTGGGCGATCTGGGCCTGCCGACCCGCGTGATCGACGCGACGGGCGACCACCCGATCTGATCCGGCCCTGCCGGATGGCATCTGGCGGCGATCCGGAACGTCCGGGTCGCCGTTTGCGTTCGGGCCGTGGCATTGACGCAAGAGGGGCGCAAGGGCCGTGGCCGCCAAGCAGTTCAGCTTTCCACGTTTCAGATCCGAAGGCAGCGGTGCCAGCGGGCGGGCCGCCAACTGGGCCGTCATCGGCATCTTCCTGATCCTGGCCTTTGCGGCCATCGCCGCCGGGCGCGATTTCCTGATGCCGGTGACGCTGGCGGGACTGCTGTTCTTTGTCTTCACGCCGCTGCGCCGCCTGGCCCGGCGAAGCGGCATTCCCGACGCCCTGACCGCCGCGATCGTGACCCTGGGCCTGGTGGTTGCCGTTGCCCTGATCGCCTTTGCCGCCAGCGGTCCGATCCACCAGGCGGCCAACAACCTGCCCACCATCAGCGTGAAGCTTGAACAGAAGCTCCACGAGGTGCGCCAGTCGATCCAGCAGTTCCAGGAGGCCGCCGAAAAGATCGAGGAGGTGCAGGAGGGCGGTCCCGACGGCGCCGCGGCGCCCCCCATCAAGGTCGAGGAAGCAGGTGACAGCCCCCTGGAATCGCTGATCAGGTTCACGCCCGCCATTGCCGGGCAGGTGATCTTCACGCTGTTCCTGTTGTTCTTCATGCTGGCCTCGGGCGATCTTCTGTATCTCAAGATCGTGCAAAGCTTCGATTTGCTCAGCGACAAGCGAAGCGCCTATCTGGCCCTGCGCCAGATCGAGGATTCGCTGGGCAATTACCTGGGCGCGATCACCATCATCAACGCGGGACTTGGCCTGGCCATCGGGCTGGCGATGTTCGCCTGGGGGATGCCGGGTGCGCTGCTGTTCGGCCTGGGCGCCTTTGTGCTGAACTACATCCCCTATCTGGGCGCGATCACCGGGATCATCCTGTCCGGGGTGGTGGCCCTGGTCATCATGCCGGGCCTGTTCTGGCCGATGATGGTCGCGGGCACCTATATGCTGCTGACCGCCCTGGAGGGGCAGGTCATCACCCCCTATTTCGTGTCGCGCCGATTGCAGATGAACACCGTTGTCGTGTTCCTGGCCGTCGCGCTCTGGGCCTGGCTGTGGTCGGTGATCGGCATGATCATCGCCGTGCCGGTGCTGGTCGTGCTGCGGGTGCTGGCCGATTATGTGCCCGGCTGGGAAAAGTTCGGCAACTTCCTGGCCGGAGAGGACCCCCCCGCCATCGAGGACGAGGACGAGGAGGAAGCCCGCGAGATCGTCGAGGCCGGGGACGAGGCCCAGGACGAAGGGGCTGCCCGACAGGCGACGGCGACGGTGGGGACTTCGGAAAAGGTCAAGACATGACACCTTTTCCAGAAGGCAGAAAAATTTTTCACGTCTCCTTGGAAAGACGCGGCCCGTGACGTAAGGGTGGCGAAAGTGCGCAACGGTATACCGTTGCCTGGTCAGCACAAGGAGCAGCACGATGACCCAGACCCGTTACACCCAGAGGCATGGCCTTGACGTGGCCGAGGAACTGGCGGCCTTCGTTGAAGGCAGCGTCCTGCCCGGCACCGGGGTCGATGCGGACCGCTTCTGGTCGGGCTACGCCGAACTGCTGGCCGAATTCGCGACCGAGAACCGCGCCCTGCTGGAACGGCGGGCCGAATTGCAGGCCCGGATCGACGCCTGGCACAAGGCGCGCGGCAACCAGCCCTGGGACGTGGCCGCCTATCGCGCCTTCTTGTCCGAGATCGGCTATCTTGTCCCCGAACCCGCGCCCTTTGCCATCGATAACGGCCGGATCGACCCTGAAATTGCCCGGATTGCCGGGCCTCAGCTGGTCGTGCCGGTCAGCAACGCCCGCTTTGCGCTGAATGCCGCGAATGCCCGCTGGGGGTCGCTTTACGACGCGCTCTATGGATCCGACGTGATGGGGCCGCCCCCTTCCGGCGGCGGCATCGACCCGGCGCGCCGCGACGCCGTGGTGGCGCGCGCCGCGCAGTTCCTGGATGAAACCTTCCCCCTAACCGCCGGCAGCCATGCCGATGTCTCGGGCTATCGCGCCGATGCCGAGGGGCTGACGGCCACCATCGAAGGGTCCGAGGTGACGCTGCGCGATCCCTCCGCCTTTGTCGGCCGCCGCGTCGAGGGCGGGGATACGGCCCTGGTCCTGCGCCACAACGGGCTGCATGTCGAACTGGTCATCAACCCCGACCACCCGATCGGCGCGGCCTCGCCGTCGGGCCTGCGCGACGTGGTCCTGGAGGCCGCGCTGACGGCCATCCAGGATTGCGAGGACAGCGTCGCGGCCGTGGATGCCGAGGACAAGGTCGGCGTTTATGCCAACTGGCTGGGCCTGATGAAGGGCGATCTGGCGGACACCTTCGAGAAGAACGGCAGGGCCATGACCCGCCGCCTGGCCGCCGACCGGAACATCACGAGCCCCGAGGGCAGCACCATCACCCTGCCGGGCCGCGCGCTGCTGCTGGTGCGCAACGTCGGCCTGCTGATGACCACCGATGCCGTCCGCCTGAACGGGCAGGACACGCCCGAGGGGCTGATGGACGCGATGGTTACGGTTGCCTGCGCGATCCACGACCTGAAGAAGACCGAAGGCCCCCGCAACAGCCGCGTGGGCGCGATCTATGTCGTGAAGCCCAAGATGCATGGTCCCGACGAAGCCGCCTTCGCCGACCGGACCTTCGCCCGCGTCGAACAGATCCTGGGCCTGCCCGCCAACACCGTCAAGCTGGGCCTGATGGACGAGGAACGCCGCACCAGCGCCAACCTTGCCGCGACCATCCATGCGCTGCGCAACCGGGTGTTCTTCATCAATACCGGCTTCCTGGATCGCACCGGGGACGAGATCCACACCTCCATGCAGGCGGGCGCCTTTGCCGGGCGCGATGCGACGCGCAAGTCCGGCTGGCTGAAGGCCTACGAGGACCGCAACGTGCTGATCGGCCTGGCCGCGGGGCTGCGCGGCAAGGCGCAGATCGGCAAGGGCATGTGGGCCAAGCCCGATGCGCTGGCGGAAATGCTGCAGGCCAAGATCGCGCACCCGCAATCCGGCGCGAATACCGCATGGGTGCCCAGCCCCACGGCGGCGACGCTCCACGCGCTGCATTACCACATGGTCGATGTCGCCGCGCGCCAGGACGAACTGGAAGGCAAGCCGGTCCCCGACCTGGACGGGCTGCTGACCCCGGCGCTGATGGGCGCCACGCCCTTGCCGCAGGACGAGATCCTGCGAGAGGTGGACAACAGCGCGCAGGGGATCCTGGGCTATGTGGTCCGCTGGGTGGACCAGGGGGTCGGCTGCTCCAAGGTGCCCGACATCGACGACGTGCCGATGATGGAGGATCGCGCCACCTGCCGCATCAGCGCGCAACTGCTGGCGAACTGGCTGGATCGGCGCCTGATCACCCGCGACCAGGTCGAGGACGCCCTGCGCCGCATGGCGCTGAAGGTGGACGAACAGAACGCGGGCGATCCGAACTACACCCCGATGGCCCCGGGCTTCGATGGCCCGGCCTTCGAGGCTGCCCGCGATCTGGTCCTGACCGGCACCACGCAGCCCTCGGGCTATACCGAACCCGTGCTGCACGCCCGGCGCAGAGAGGCCAAGGCGCTGCGGCGCGCGTGAGGCAAGGCAAAGGAAAAAGCCGCCGGTGCCTTCGCACCGGCGGCTTTTTCGTGTTGGCGGGGTGTTTTTATCCCTGCTTCTGGAACTCGAACTGCCGCACGAACCACAGCGCGATCGCCGTCGCAACCGCCCCCGACAGCAGATACAGCCCGGCCGCGAACAGGCCCAGCGTCGTGGACAGGAACAGCGCGGTCAGCGGGGCCAGCCCCGCGCCGAACAGCCAGCCAAGGGCCGAGGCGAAGGCCGAATCGGTGTACCGGTTACGGCTGTTGAACATGGACGCGACCGCGCCCGACGACAGGCCGAAGCTGATGCCCAGGATCAGGAAGCCCACGATCATGTAGGTGGACACGCCGGTCTTGCCGCCCTGCAGCAGCAGGGGCGCCAGAAGGCTGAAGGCGCCGATGGCAAGCGCCCCCCACAGCAGCACGCGCCGCCGTCCGAACCAGTCCGACAGGTATCCGGACAGCAGGACCGAACCCAGCCCGAAAGCCGCGCTGACCGCCGTCAGGTTCAGGAAGAAGGTCAGGGTTTCATCGGTATAGAGATAAACCCACGACAGCGGGAACACCGTCACCATGTGGAACATCGCGAAGCTGGCCAGCGGCACGAACGAGGCAAGCCAGATGGCGCGCCAGTCGGAGCGGAAGGCTGCCCGGATGCGGGTGGGCTGCAGCTCGCGCGACTTGAACGCTTCCTCGAACTCGGGCGAGGCGACGATGCGCAGGCGGGCGAACAGCGCCACCACGTTGACCGAGAAGGCGACAAAGAACGGATAGCGCCAGCCCCAGTCCAGGAAGTCCTGTTCGGACAGGTTCGACACCAGATAGGAAAACAGCATGGCCGCGACGATCAGCCCGATGGGCGCGCCAAGCTGCGGCACCATCGCATAGAAGCCGCGCTTTTCCTTGGGCGCGCTCAGCGCCAGCAAGGATGCAAGCCCGTCCCAGCTGCCGCCGATGGCCAGACCCTGGCCGATGCGCAGGGCCGCCATGATGATGATCGCCCATTCGCCCAGCACGGCATAAGAAGGCACCAAGCCCATGGCCACGGTCGAGGTTCCCAGCAGGAACAGCGCCAGCGTCAGCTTGGCCACGCGGCCATGCTTGCGGTCGATGCGCATGAAGATCGCGGTGCCTACGGGACGCGCGACAAAGGCCAGCAGCACCAGCAGGAAGGACAGAAGCGTGCCCTGCAGCGGGTCCACGAAGGGAAACAAGCGCGCCGGGAAGACGATGACCGAGGCGATGGCAAAGACGAAGAAGTCGAAGAATTCCGACGTGCGCCCGATCACCACGCCGACTGCGATGTCCGAAGGCGAGACATGGATATCGTCGGCATCCTTGCCGGGGCTGCGACGGACTGGGGTTTCGGCAGATGTCACCATTGCGTGAACCACTCCGGTTAGGGCAGAAGATAGGAAGGGCAGAAAGGCGACCCCTTGGGGATTCGCGTGTTTCCGGCAGGAATGGACCATTCCACGCCGAATGGACACGCGACAAATTGTCGTCTGTCGGGGCGCGGCCGAGAGGGCTATCTGCGCCACATTCTCAACGGCGCTGTCGTCTGAACTTCTGGGCGTTCCGTCCTGCCAGCGGGGTTATCACCGGACATGACATATCTTCGCAAACGTCTTTTGTGGCTTCTGCCATTCCTGGCCCTGCCGGGGTGCAAACCCGTCGTGCTGTCGCCGTCGGGCGACATCGCCGCGCGGCAGGCGGACCTGCTGGTGCAATCGACGCTGCTGATGCTGATCATCATCATCCCGGTCATGGCCCTGACCGTATGGTTCGCCTGGCGCTACCGCGCGAACAACAGCAAGGCCAGCTATGACCCCGACTGGGATCACTCGACCAAGCTGGAACTGGTGATCTGGGCGATCCCGCTTCTGATCATCGTCTCGCTTGGCGCGCTGACCTGGGTCGGCACGCATCTGTTGGATCCCTATCGGCCCCTGGACCGCATCAGCGCCGAGAAACCGATCGAGGCCGCCGAGCCCCTGCAGGTGCAGGTGGTGGCGATGGACTGGAAATGGCTGTTCATCTATCCCGAACAGGGTGTGGCGACCGTGAACCAGATGGCCGTGCCGGTGGACCGCCCGGTCGAATTCACGCTGACCTCCACCTCGGTGATGAACGCGTTCTACATCCCGGCGATGGCGGGCATGATCTATGCCATGCCGGGGATGCAGACCACGCTGCACGGCGTCTTCAACCATCCCGGCGAATACCAGGGGCTTGCCTCGCATTACTCGGGGGCCGGCTTCTCGGGGATGCGCTTCAAGGCGGTGGCGCTTGACGATGCCGGTTTCGACGACTGGATCGCGCAGGCCGCGGCCGGCGGCGAGACGCTGGACCGTGGCCGCTACCTGGAACTGGAAAAGCCCAGCGAGAACGTCGCGCCCATGACCTTCGCCGAGGTCGATCCCCAGTTGTTCAGCCGGGTCGTGAACATGTGCGTCGAGGAAAACCGCATGTGCATGGCCGAGATGATGGCCTATGACGCGCAGGGCGGGCTTGGCCTGCCGGGCATCGCCAACGTGGCGGCCCTGGCCGATGACGACGCCCCCGGCACCGCGCGCCCGGTCCTGGGCCTGCCGCCCTTCCAGGTCAGCGGCATCTGCAGCGTCGAGGAACTGAACCAGATGCTTGCCGCTTCCGCGCCCTCGGGGGTGGAAGAACCCCGCGACCTGTCGCCCATGCGCGGTCGGGGCCTTGCAGCGCCGCAGGGCTTCTTCAGCCCGCACCTGAACCCCAACCGCCTGACCCAATCCCTGCCGCAGGACGGCGCGGAACAGAATTTGTAAGCGGATCCGACGATGGCTATTCCCTCCGAAATTCCGACCACCTTCCTGCTGGGCCGCCTGGACTGGCATGCAATCCCCCAGGACCCGATCGTCTGGGCCACCGGCGTTGTCGTCGCCATCGGCGGCGCCGGCCTGTTGTGGATACTGCACAAGTACCGGCTGTGGTCCTACCTGTGGAACGAATGGTTCACCTCGGTCGATCACAAGAAGATCGGCATCATGTATATCGTGCTGGCACTGATCATGTTCGTGCGCGGCTTTGCCGATGCCATCATGATGCGGCTTCAGCAGGCCATCGCCTTCAACGGGTCCGAGGGCTATCTGAACGCCCACCACTACGACCAGATCTTCTCGGCCCACGGGGTCATCATGATCTTCTTCGTGGCGATGCCCTTCGTCACGGGCCTGATGAACTATGTCGTGCCCTTGCAGATCGGCGCGCGGGACGTGTCCTTCCCGTTCCTGAACAACTTCAGCTTCTGGATGACGGTCGGCGGCGCCGTGCTGACCATGATGTCGCTGTTCGTGGGCGAGTTCGCGCAGACCGGCTGGCTGGCCTTCCCGCCGCTGTCGGGCCTGGGCTACAGCCCCTATGTGGGCGTGGATTACTACATCTGGGGCCTTCAGGTCGCGGGGGTGGGGACCACGCTGTCGGGCATCAACCTTCTGGTGACGATCATCAAGATGCGCGCGCCCGGCATGACCATGATGCGGATGCCGATCTTCACCTGGACCTCGCTGTGCACGAACATCCTGATCGTGGCCTCGTTCCCGGTCCTGACCGCGACCCTGGTCCTGCTGACGCTTGACCGCTATGTCGGCACCAACTTCTTCACCAACGATCTTGGCGGCAACGCCATGATGTATGTGAACCTGATCTGGATCTGGGGCCACCCCGAGGTCTACATCCTGATCCTGCCGCTGTTCGGCGTCTATTCCGAGGTCGTGGCGACCTTCACCGGCAAGCGGCTGTTCGGCTATACCTCGATGGTCTATGCGACCGTCTGCATCACCATCCTGTCCTATCTGGTCTGGCTGCACCACTTCTTCACGATGGGCTCGGGCGCCTCGGTGAACTCGTTCTTCGGGATCACCACCATGATCATCTCGGTGCCCACGGGCGCCAAGATCTTCAACTGGCTGTTCACCATGTATCGCAGCCGCATCCGGTTCGAACTGCCGATGATGTGGACGGTGGCCTTCATGCTGACCTTCGTGATCGGCGGCATGACGGGCGTGCTGCTGGCCGTGCCGCCCGCCGACTTCGTGCTGCACAACTCGCTGTTCCTGATCGCGCATTTCCACAACGTCATCATCGGCGGCGTGCTGTTCGGCCTGTTCGCGGCGGTCTATTACTGGTGGCCCAAGGCCTTCGGCTTCCGGCTGGACCCGTGGTGGGGCAAGGTCAGCTTCTGGTTCTGGGTCGTCGGCTTCTGGGTCGCCTTCGCGCCGCTCTATGTGCTGGGCCTGATGGGCGTGACGCGGCGGATGCGGGTCTTCGACGATCCCAGCCTGCAGATCTGGTTCATCATCGCGGCCTTCGGCGCCGTCCTGATCGCCATCGGCATCGCCGCGATGTTCATCCAGTTCGGCGTGTCGATCATGCGCCGCGACCAGTTGCGCGACGAGACCGGCGATCCCTGGAACGGTCGCACGCTGGAATGGGCGACCTCCTCGCCGCCCCCGGCCTACAACTTCGCCTTCACGCCGGTGAGCCACGGCCTGGATACCTGGTGGGACATGAAGCGCTTTGGCCAGACCCGGCCGCGCGCGGCCTATGTGCCGATCCACATGCCGAAGAACACCGGGGCAGGGGTGATCATCGCCGGTTTCGCGACGGTCTGCGGCTTTGCGCTGGTCTGGTACATCTGGTGGCTGGCCGCCCTGTCCTTCGCGGGTGTGGTGATCGCCTCGATTCTCCATACCTTCAACTATGCCCGCGACTACCACATCCCGGCCGCCGAGGTCCGCGCGACCGAGGAGGCCCGCGACCGCCAGCTGGCAAGCGCAGGAGCCTGATCCATGAGCACCGTCACCCAACAGGCCCCCGGCGATTTCTGGGAAGTCGAGCCGCACCACCATCACGAGGGCGCCTCGACCAGCATCGGCTTCTGGGTCTACCTGATGAGCGACTGCCTGATGTTCGCGATCCTTTTCGCGACCTTCGGGGTGCTGGGCGCCAGCTATGCCGCCGGGCCGGGGCCGAAGGATCTGTTCGACCTTGAACTGGTCGCGCTGAACACGGCCTTCCTGCTGCTGTCCTCGATCACCTACGGCTTTGCCATGCTGGCCATGGTCAAGAACAACAAGAACGGCACGCTGGGCTGGCTGGCCGTCACGCTGGTCTTCGGCCTGGCCTTCCTGGGGGTCGAGCTTTACGAGTTCAACCACCTGATCCACCTGGGCGCCGGGCCGCAGCGGTCGGCCTTCCTGTCCTCGTTCTTCGCGCTTGTGGGCACCCACGGGCTGCACGTGGCCTTTGGCTGCCTGTGGCTGGTCACGCTGATGATCCAGGTCAGCCAGCGGGGGCTGATCCCCGCGAACCGCCGCCGCCTGTCCTGCCTGTCGATGTTCTGGCACTTTCTGGACGTGATCTGGATCGGCGTCTTCACCTTTGTCTATCTGCTGGGGATGATCTGATGACTTCGATTGAAGCCCAGGGCGACAAGCACCATGCCCAACGCCGCGCCGAGGCGCATGGCGACCACCATGACGACGGCCACGACCACGGCAGCTTCCGGTCCTACATGACCGGCTTCATCCTGTCGGTCATCCTGACCGCGATCCCCTTCGCCATCGTCATGGGAGGAGGCTTCGAAAGCCGCTTCCTGACCGCCGCGGTGGTGGTGGGCATGGCAATCGTGCAGATCCTGGTCCACATGGTCTATTTCCTGCACATGAACACCCGCAGCGACGAGGGCTGGACCATGATGGCCCTGATCTTCACGGTCGTCATCCTGGTCATCGTGCTGGCCGGGTCGCTGTGGGTCATGTACCACATGAACACCAACATGATGCCTCAGATGAACCACGAGGCTCTGGGCCTCGGCTCTTGACACCTCGCCGCCGCCCCATTGCCATGCTGGTGGCGGCCGGAATCGTCTTTCTGGTCCTGATGGGGCTTGGCGTCTGGCAGATGCAGCGGCTGGCCTGGAAGAACGACCTGATCGCCCGCGTCGATGCCCGCGTGGCAGCCGAACCCGTGCCCGCGCCGCCGCCCGCCGAATGGGCGGGGCTGACAAGGGATGTAGCCGAATACCGCCGCGTTACGGTTTCGGGCCGCTATGCGCCGGACAGCGACGTTCTGGTGCAGGCGGTGACGGAACGCGGGTCGGGCTTCTGGGTGATGACGCCCCTTGAAACCGATGGCGGCTGGACCGTGCTGGTCAACCGCGGCTTTGTGGCGGCGGACCGCCGCGAGGACCGACCCTTGCCCGCGGGGGACCAGTCCGTGACGGGTCTGCTGCGCATGACCCAGCCGGACGGCGCCTTCCTGCGCGCCAACGATCCTGCCGCGGGCCGCTGGTATTCGCGCGATACGCAGGCCATCGCGGCAACGCTGGGCCTGTCCGGCGCCGCGCCCTATTTCATCGATGCCGACCGGGCGGGCGAGGAACAACCGGTCGGGGGCCTGACCGTGATCTCGTTCCGCAACCACCACCTGTCCTACGCCCTGACCTGGTTTGCCATGGCGGCCGGGCTGGTGCTCCTGACGGGCTACGCGCTGCGCCGCTGAACCCTTGTCGCCCGGTGGAGGGGGACGTTCAGACCAAAGTGGCAGGAAATATTCCCTATTCGCGCTGGATTCCCGCCCCCTGCGGCAGCAGACTGCACACGTTCAACGCGAGGGGAGGAAGCGATGGACGATCACAGCGACAAGGCCCATGCCGTCAGGCGCTTGGGAACGGAAATCGGCGCCACGCTGATCGGCCATGACCTGCTGGTCGAACGGCTGCTGATCGCCCTGCTGGCGGGCGGCCACGTCCTGATCGAAGGCCCGCCCGGCATTGCCAAGACCCGCGCCGTCAAGGCGCTTGCGGCGCATCTGCCGGGCAGCCATGCCCGCATCCAGTGCACGCCGGACCTGCTGCCCTCGGACCTGACCGGCACGCAGGTGTTCCGCCCCGAAACCGGCGGCTTCGACTTCATCCCCGGCCCGATCTTCCACAGCCTTGTGCTGGTGGACGAGATCAACCGCGCGCCTCCCAAGGTGCAGTCCGCGCTGCTGGAGGCCATGGCCGAGGGGCAGGTGACCTCGGGCGGGACCACGCGTCCCTTGCCGGATCCCTTCATGGTGGTGGCGACCCAGAACCCTATCGAACACGAAGGCACCTTCCCGCTGCCCGAGGCGCAGCTTGACCGCTTCCTTCTGCACCTGCGCCTGGACCTGCCGGGGGCCGAGGCCGAACGCGCGATCCTTGACCTGGTCGAGGCCGAAACGGTGGCGCCCGCGCCCCTGCGCGGCACGGTGGTTTCCGCAGCCGACCTGGCCCGCGCCCGGGCCGAGGTGGCGCGCGTCCATCTGGCCCCCGCGCTCAAGGACTTCATCGTCCGGCTGGTCATGGCGACACGGCCCGGCGGCGCGGTGGCGGAATGGGTGGAACATCCCGTGTCCCCTCGCGGCACGCTGGCCCTGGCGGCGGGCGTCCGGGCGCGGTCCTGGCTGCATGGCCGCGACCACGGCCTGCCCGAGGATGCCGAGGCGCTGGCCGCCGACGCCCTGTCCCACCGTCTGATCCCCGCCTGGTCGGCCAGCGGCGAGGGCCGCACCGGCCGCAGCCTTGTGGCCGATATCCTGCGGCAGGTGCGCCCGTGGTAGCCTGGCCCGCCGGCCTGCCCGACGCGCCCGGCATCCGCCTGGGTGCCGCCGAACTTCTGGCCCTGCGCGAGGGGGCAGGCGGAAAGGTCCGGCACCGGCCGCTGACCCGGCGCGCGGGGGCGGTTCCCGCGCGGACGCAGGGCGCGGGCATGGACCTGCGGGAAATCCGCGCCTATGTCGCGGGCGACGACCCGCGACGGCTGGACCCGGCGGCGACGGCGCGCACCGGCCATCCCCATATCCGCAGCCTGCACGAGGATCGCGACGACACGATCCTGCTGGTTGCCGATTTCCGCGCGCCGATGCTGTGGGGGACGGGCGTTGCCCTGCGGTCGGTCCGGGCCGCGCGGCATCTGGCGCAGGCCGGCTGGCGCGTGGCGGGACGCGGCGGTTCGGTCGCCCTGCTGATGGCGGACGGTCCCCGGCTGGCCGAGCTTGCGGGCGGCAGCGGCGACGGGCAAATGGCCGCTGTCTGCAACGCCATGGCCCGCCAGCACGATCACGCCCTGCAGGCGCCCGGCCATGCGCCCCTGGCCGAGGCGCTGGTGCGGGCCATGCGGCTTTCGCCCGGGGGCGGTCGGGTGCTGGTCGCGACCTGTCTGGACGGTCTGCACGGGTCCGAGGCCGCGCTGGCCACCCTGGCCCGGCGCCGGTCGGTCACGCTGGCCTTGATGCTGGACGACGCGGAACTGCAGCCCCCGCGCGGGCCGCTGGCGGTCAGCGACGGGCAGCACAGCCGCCTCGTCCGGCTGTCGGCCCCCGACACCGGCGCCGATCTGGCCCGGCTTCGCGCGCTTGGCGCCACCGTGACCGAGGTGCGGCCGTGACGCGGGACGAGCTTCTGGCGCAACTCTCCCCGCCCCGCCTGCCGCTGGAGATCGCCACCCTCGGCTGGCGCGAAATCCTGGCCCTGGCGGCCATCGGCCTGCTGGCGGGGCTGCTGGCCGCGCTGGTCCTGCGCCCGCTGATGAGCCGCAGGCCCTCGCGCCGCGCGCTGGTCCGGGCCACGCGCGGGCTTCCGCCCGAGATGCGCATCCTGGCCATCGCGCGCATCCTCGGCCGCCTTCCGGAACCGCTGCGGCCCGCCGCCTATGGCGCCGCGCCCGCCCCCGACGATGCGACGCTGGAACGCATCGCCCTGCGCAGGGGCCGCCGGGGATGAGCCTCGCCTGGCCCTGGATTCTGCTGCTTCTGCCCCTTCCGCTTCTGCTGCGGCGCCTGCTGCCGCACCTGGCGGTGCCCCGACCCGCGCTGATCCTGCCCGCGCATCTGCTGCGCGGGGCCAGCCCGGCCAGCGGCGCGCGCCTGCGCGGGCCGTGGCTGGCCGCCCTGGCCTGGACCGCGCTGGTCGTGGCGCTGGCCGGGCCGCGGGTCGAGGTTGCAAGCGACGTGATCCCCGCCTCGGGGCGCGACATCGTGCTGGTGATGGACCTGTCGGGCAGCATGCTGAAGGAGGATTTCTACCTGGACGACCAGCCCGTCACGCGGCTGGATGCGGTGAAGCGGACGGCCTCGGCCTTTGTCGCGGCGCGGCGGGGCGACCGGATCGGACTGGTGATCTTTGGCGAGCGCGCCTATTTCGCGGCCCCCCTGACCTTCGACGTGGACGCCGTCGCCCGCGCCATAGACGAGGCGCAGATCGGCATCTCCGGGCGCGGCACCGCCATCTCGGACGGGCTGGGCCTTGCGGCCAAGCGCCTGTCGCGCAGCGATGCGCCCACGCGGGTGATCGTGCTGATGTCGGACGGCGTCGATACCTCGGGCACCGTGCCTGCGGTCGATGCCGCGCGTCTGGCCCATGACCACGGCATCCGCGTCCACTCCATCGCCCTTGGTCCCGAGGATCTGGAAAACCAGCCCCGGTCCCGCGACGCGGTGGATGTGGCGACCCTGCGCGCAGTGGCGCAGGCGGCGGAGGGCGAAAGCTTCCGCGTCCGCGATACCGCGGATCTGCAGGCGGTGGCGCAAAGCCTTGATACGCTGGAGCCGAACCCTTCGGAGCGTCCGCCCATGCGGCTGTGGCAGCCCTTGTGGATCTGGCCTGCAGGGCTGGCCATGCTGTGCCTGTTCGGGATCACGGCCCGGAGGCGCGGATGGACGGGCTGACCCTGCTGCGCCCCTGGTGGCTGCTGGCGCTGCTGCCGTTGGCGGCGCTGGTCCTGCTGCGCCTGAGGCGCCTGCCTGATGCCGGGGGCTGGGAACGGGTGATGGGGCGCGACATGCTGCGCGCGATGCAGGCGCTTGGGGCCTTGGGCGGGCGGCAGCCCCTGTGGATGCGGCTGCTGGCGCCTGCCGCGCTGGCGCTGCTGGTCTGCGGCATGGCGGGGCCGGCGCTGCCCCGCACGGACGCGCCGGTGCTGGCGCAGGCCGATGCGGTGGTGCTGGCGGTGGATCTCTCGCCTTCGGTCGCGAAGGGGGCGGGTCTGGATCAGGCCAAGCTTGCGGCGGCGGGGCTGGCGCAGGCGCTGTCGGGGCGCCCGGTCGGGCTGATCCTGTATGGAGGCGAGGCCTTCACCGCATCCGCGCCGACGCTGGACGTGGGAACGTTGCAGACGCAGATCGGCGTCCTGGACGGCGAGACGATGCCGGGCAAGGGCTCGCGCCCCGCCGCGGCCATCGGCATGGCGGGGCAGATGCTGGCCGGGCTGCCACGGGCCGATCTTGTGCTGATCTCGGACGGGGGCGGGGTGGACCGGCAGGCCCTGGCCGAGGCGGACCGGCTGGCGGGGCAGGGCGTGCGGCTCTGGGCGCTGCGGCTGGACGGGCGGGCCCCCGGTGCCCCGGCCGCGGACGACGATGCGCTGGACCGGCTGGCGCGCGGCGGAACGGTGATGGGGTGGGACGACACGGATGCGCTGGCCTCCCGGCTGGCGCGCAGCGGGGGATCGGTCCGCGATCCCGTGCTGCAGGCGCTGCACTATCGCGACCTTGGTCCCTGGCTGGCGATGCTGGCCCTGCCGCCGCTGTTGGTCATGCTGCGGAGGCAGGAATGAAGCCCGCGCTGCTTGCCCTGGCCGGTGTGGCGGCGCTGGCCGCGGCGGGTCCCGAGGCGCTTGGCCGCCTGGCCCTGCGCGCCGGGCTGGACCGCCCCGCCGCCGCCCTGCTGGACGATCCGGCGGCGCGGGGCGTGGCGTTCTATCGCCTGGGCGACTATCCGGCGGCCGACGCGGCCTTTGCCAAGGCGGGTCGGTCGCAGACCTACAACCGCGGCCTGTCGCTGGCCGCGACGGGGGATTATCCGCTGTCGGTCGCCTATTTCGACGCCATGCTGTTCGCCAATCCCGCGGACGAGCAGGCGCGGCGCAACCGCGATCTGGTCGTCGCGATGTATCCGCCCGAACGCGGGGTTTCCACCGTGCCCGGCCGGATCAGCGGGGCAGGGGGCCTGCCCGCGGACGAGGTGCCGATCGCCGATCTGCTGGCCAATCTTTCCGGTCCGGAATGGGAACGGCGGCTGGAGGCCAAGGGGCTGGCGGCAACCGACCAGTGGCTGGACACGATCAGCGACGATCCGGGCGAATTCCTGAAGCTGCGCATCCGCGCCGAATTCGACCGCCGCGCCCGGTTGGGCCTGATCCGCCCCGAGGAGGGCGACCCATGGTGATCCGCGCCCTTCTGATCTGGCTGTGGCTTGCGGGCGCGGCCCTGGCGCAGGGCGACACCCGGCTGATGGTGCTGCATGACCACGGCAACCCGGTCGTGTCGGAAATGGTCGAGCTGACGATCCGCGGCGAATACGACCTGACCGTGTCGCTGGAGGAGATGGAGTTCCCGAGCTCGGCCGACTACGACTGGATCCAGATCGCCCGCGACGACTGGCACAAGGAGCGCGTGCAGGGCCGGCTTCTGCAGATCTTCGAACGCAAGGTCGCGCTGTTTCCCCGGCGGGAGGGGGCAGTGACCGTCGGCCCGATCAGCCACAGGCTGACCCATGTGCAGGACGACGGGCAGCGCGCCGAAACCGTGGTGACCGCCGCCCCCATCACCCTGGGGGTGCGGCCCTTCCCGGCTGACGCGCCGCCGCTGTCGGCCCGCCAACTGACCCTGACGGACGAATTGTCGACCGATCCGGGCAAGCTGAAAAAGGACGAGATCCTGACCCGCCGCGTCACGGTCGAGGCGCTTGGCACCCTGGCCCACCAGCTGCCCGCCCGCCCCGACCTGTCCGAGCCCTGGCTGATCAGCTTCACGCAGCCCGAACGGCGCGAAAACCTGCTGACCGAACAGGGGCCCGTGGCGCGCGTGGTGTGGGAATGGCAGTTGCGCCCCAAGACTGGCGAACCCGCGATCCTTCATGCCGAGGCCTTCCCCTGGTTCGATACCGACAGCCGCCAGATCGAGGTCGCGCCGCTGAAGCCGATCCCCTTTGGCTTTGCAGGCTTCGGGTCGAACTTCGGCGCGTCCGAACAGGTGGCCTGGCGCAACTGGCCCCTTGCCGCCGGGGCCCTGGGCGCAGGCATGGCGGTTTCGCTGGCATTGATGCTGCGCGGGCAGGGGCTGCTGCCCGGGGCCGCGATGCGGCGGCGGATGCGCCGCCTGTGGCCCGGACCCCATGCGCGGGCCATGCGTCGCGCCGCCGACGCCGGCGACCTGGCCGCCCTGCGCGCCGCCGTTGACCTGCACCTGCGCTGGCGCGGCCAGCCCGCTCCGGCCCTGCTGGCCGATCTGGACCGCCAGCTTTACGCCCCCGCGCCCCCCGCCGGATTCGACGCGCCCCGCTGGCTGGCCGCGTTCAAGCGGACGTTGCGGCAGGCTTGATCATCAAAGGCTTGCAAGCCGTCCTGCCTTGGGCCACCTTTCCTCATCCAACCCCGCCAGGGCGCGGGGACGAAAGAACAGGGAAGCATCATGAAACATCTTCTGACCCCGCGCGCGATCCTGCTGGCATCCGCCCTTGCCATCGCGCCCGCGGCCTGGGCCGAAACCCCCGCGGACACGCTGGTGGTGGCCCATACGATCGACGACATCATCAGCCTGGACCCGGCGCAAAGCTTCGAGTTCTCGGGCAATGACGTGAACCAGAACACCTATGACCGGCTGGTCGATTTCGACCCGATGGACATGGACGCGGGCTTCAAGCCCTCGCTGGCCGAAAGCTGGGAGGTGAGCGAGGACGGCATGTCCATCACCTTCACCATCCGCGACGGCGTGACCTTCCATTCCGGCAACCCCGTCCGCGCCGAGGATGCGGCCTGGTCGCTGCAACGCGCGGTGATCCTGAACAAGACCCCGGCCTTCATCCTGACCCAGTTCGGCTTCACGCCCGAAAACGTCGAGGAAAAGATCACCTTCGACGACAAGACCCTGACCCTGCACATGGACAAGCCCTATGCGCCGACCTTTGTGCTGAACTGCCTGACGGCCAACGTGGCCAGCGTGGTGGACAAGGAAACCGTCATGGCCAATGTCCAGGGCGAGGATCTGGGCAACACCTGGTTGAACACCAACGCCGCGGGATCGGGCCCCTATACGCTGGCGGCCTGGCGCCCGAACGAGGCCGTGCAACTGGCCGCCTTCGAGAAATACTGGCAGGGCGCGCCCGCGATGAAGCGCGTCATCGTGCGCAACGTCGCGGAATCCAGCGCGCAGCGCCTGCTGCTGGAACAGGGCGACATCGACGTGGCCCGCAACCTGACGCCGACGGACGTGGATTCGATCCGCAAAGTCGACGGCATCACGGTGCAGGATGAACCGCGCGGCCGGATCCTCTACATGGGCCTGAACCAGAAGGACCCCGTGCTGTCGGACCCCAAGGTGATCGAGGCGATGAAGCATCTGGTCGATTACGACGGCATCGCGAACAGCTTCCTGAAGGGCGCGTTCGTGCCCCATCAGGCCTTCCTGCCCCAGGGCTATCTTGGCGCGCTGGAGGACAAGCCCTGGACCTATGACGTGGCCAAGGCCAAGGCCCTGATCGAAGAGGCCGGCATGTCCGGCAAGACCATCACCACCAAGGTCCGCGACCTGCGCGAATACGTGGACGTGGCGCAGGCCCTGCAGGCCTCGATGGCCGAGGCCGGGCTGACCCTGGAGATCGAGCAGATGACGGGGGCGCAGGTTCTGGACGCCTATCGCGCGCGCGAGGTGCCGATCTTCCTGGGCGAATGGGGGCCGGATTATTCCGATCCGAACACCAATGCCGCGACCTTCGCCTATAACCCCGACAACAGCGACGAGGCGCAGGCGACCGGCCTTCTGGCCTGGCGCAACGCCTATGCCGTCCCGCAGGAGATGAACGAGGCGACGCTGGCCGCGACCCTCGAGCAGGACGGCGAGAAGCGGGCCCAGATGTATATCGACCTTCAGAAGCAGTACCAGGCCGAGGCGCCGATCGTGCCGCTGTTCCAGCGGATCGAGCCGACGGGCCTGCGCAACAACGTGCAGAACTGGAACTCTGGCCGGGCGGTGACTTCGGTCATGTATCGGCAGGTGACGAAGGGCGAATAGGCGTGACCGCGACCGACAGCGGGGCAGGTGGACGGGGGGCCATGCCCCCCGCGCCGAATGGCCGCGCTGCCGCCCGACGCCGCCGCGCCCGCAGCATTGGCGGCACGGTCCTGTCGCTGGTCCTGACGCTGCTGGGCCTGCTTCTGGTGACCTTCATCATCGGCCGGGTCATGCCGATCGACCCGGTGCTGAAGGTGGTGGGCGACCGTGCCACGCAGGCGCAATACGACGCGGCTTATCAGGCAATGGGTCTGGACCAGCCGCTGTACATCCAGTTTGCCCGCTATCTGGGCGACGTGGTAACGGGCGATTTCGGCCGTTCCATTTCCACCGGGCAGCTTGTGGTCGATGACATCAAGCGCGTCTTCCCCGCCACGGTCGAGCTTGCGACCCTGGGCACCCTGATCGGCGTGCTGATCGGCGTGCCCCTGGGCGTGATCGCCGCCGCGCGCCGGGGCGGGGTGGTCGATCAGGTGGCCCGTGTCGTGGCGCTTGTGGGATATTCCATGCCGATCTTCTGGCTGGGGTTGATGGGGCTTCTGGTCTTCTACGGCATCCTGGGCTGGGTCGGCGGGCCGGGGCGGCAGGGGATCATCTATGACGGCATGATCCCGACCGTCACCGGGCTGATCCTGGTGGATTCGCTGATCGCGGGGGACTGGGGCGCGTTCAAGGACGCGTTTTCCCACATCATCCTGCCCGCATCGCTGCTGGGCTATTTCAGCCTGGCCTATATCAGCCGCATGACGCGCAGCTTCATGCTGGAACAGCTGTCGGCGGAATACATCACCACCGCCCGCGTGAAGGGCCTGTCCGAACGCGCGGTGATCTGGCGCCATGCCTTCCGCAACATCCGAATCCCGCTGATCACCGTGATCGCGCTGTCCTTCGGATCGCTGCTGGAAGGATCCGTCCTGACCGAGATCATCTTCAGCTGGCCCGGCCTTGGCCAATACATCACCAAGTCGCTGCTGGCAGGCGACATGAACGCCGTTCTTGGCGGCACCGTGGTCGTCGGCACCTGCTTCGTGGCTTTGAACCTTCTCAGCGACATCCTGTATCGCGTCTTGGACCCGAGGTCGAAATGAACCAGTCCCGCCAACTGTCACGGCGCGAATGGCTGCTGTCCGACGCCCCCCAGACCCGCAGGCAGGCGCGGCTTGGCGCGTTCTACCAGGGCTGGCTGACCTTTCGGGGCAACAAGCTGGCGATGCTGGGGCTGATCGTGCTGGTCCTGCTGATCGGCATGGCGATCCTGGCACCCTGGATCGCACCGCAAAGCCCCTTCACGCAAAACCTGCCGAACCGGCTGCAGCCGCCGTCGGCCGAACACTGGCTGGGCACCGACGCGCTTGGGCGGGACATCCTGTCACGGCTGATCCATGGCTCGCGCATCACGCTGTTCATCGTCGGCACCGTGGCGCTGATCGCGCCCGTCATCGGGCTGTTCATCGGCACGGTGGCGGGCTTTGCCGGTGGCTGGGTGGACCAGGTGCTGATGCGGATCACCGACATCTTCCTGGCCTTCCCCAAGCTGATCCTGGCCCTGGCCTTCGTGGCGGCCCTTGGCGCCAGCATCACCAACGCGGTCCTGGCCCTGGCCCTGACCGCCTGGCCGCCCTATGCCCGCCTTGCCCGGGCCGAGACGCTGACCATCCGCAACGCCGACTTCATCGCCGCCGCGCGCCTGCAGGGGGCGGGGCCGCTGCGGCTGCTGATCAAGCATATCTGGCCGCTGTGCATTTCCTCGCTGATCGTGCGGGTCGCGCTGGACATGGCGGGGATCATCCTGTCGGCGGCGGGTCTGGGCTTCCTGGGGCTCGGCGCGCAGCCGCCGATGCCGGAATGGGGGGCGATGATCTCGGACGGGCGGACCTATATCCTCGATTTCTGGTGGGTCGCCGCCATGCCGGGGATCGCGATCTTCATCGTCTCGATGGCCTTCAACCTGCTGGGCGACGGCTTGCGCGACGTGCTGGATCCGAAGGGGGCCAAGGAATGACGCTGCTGTCGGTCCGGAACCTGCGTGTCAGCTTTCCCACGCGCCAGGGCACTTTCGAGGCCGTGCGCGGCATCAGCTTCGACCTGGGCCGCGAACGGCTGGGCGTGGTGGGCGAATCCGGGTCGGGCAAGTCGATGACCGGCCGCGCGATCCTGGGACTTGTCCGTCCGCCCGGCATCGTGACCGCCGACCGGATGGAGCTTGAGGGCCAGCCGATCCTGAACCTGCCCGAAGGCCGGATGCGCAGGATACGCGGCCGGCGGATCAGCATGGTCATGCAGGATCCGAAGTTCAGCCTGAACCCGGTCATGACCATCGGCGACCAGATCGTCGAGGCCTATCGCCTCCATGCCGGCGGCGCGAAGCCCGCCGCCCGCCAGAAGGCGCTGGAGATGCTGCGCGCGGTCCAGATCCGCGACCCCGAACGGGTGATGGGCGCCTATCCGCACGAGGTCTCGGGCGGGATGGGCCAGCGGATCATGATCGCCATGATGCTGGCCCCCGACCCCGAGATCCTGATCGCGGATGAACCGACCTCGGCCCTGGACGTATCCGTCCGCACCGAGGTGCTGAACATCATGGACCGCCTGGTCCGCGACCGGGGCATGGGGCTGATCTTCATCAGCCACGACCTGAACCTGGTGGCGCAATTCTGCGACCGTGTGCTGATCATGTATGCGGGCCGGATCGTGGAAACGCTGGCGGCCAAGGATCTGCACCAGGCCCGTCATCCTTACACGCAGGGGCTGCTGAACAGCCTGCCGCGCCTCGACGCGCCGGTGGACCGGCTGCCGGTCCTGCAACGCCAGGACAGCTGGCGCGAGGGCGACACGATCACCCAGAGCCTCGAAACCGAATTTCCCGGAGGCTTGTGATGCTTCTTCTTCACCCAAATATCCCACGGGGGCGCGGGGGTGTGAAACCCCCGCTGCCACGGTGCCGCCCATGCTGACGGTCGAGCATCTGAACGTCTGGTTCGGCTTCGATCCCGACCGCGTGGACGCCGTGAAGGACGCCAGCTTCACCGTCGCGCAGGGCGAAAGCTTCGGCCTTGTGGGCGAATCCGGGTCGGGCAAGTCCACCATCCTGCGCGCCATCGCCGGGCTGATCGACACATGGTCCGGCACCATCGCCGTCGCGGGCCAGCCGCTGGCTGCGCGCCGCCGCGACCGCGCCTTCTACAAGACCGTGCAGATGGTCTTCCAGGACCCTTACGCAAGCCTTCATCCGCGCCATTCGGTCGATGCGGTCCTGTCGGAAACCCTGCGCCTGCAGGGCATGGGCGATATCGATCGCCGCATCACCAGCCTGCTTTCGGACGTGGGTCTGGGCCGCGGCTTCCGCTTCCGCTATCCGCACCAGCTTTCGGGCGGGCAGCGCCAGCGGGTGGCCATCGCCCGCGCGCTTGCGGCGGAACCGCGCCTGCTGCTGCTGGACGAGCCGACCAGCGCCCTGGATGTCAGCGTGCAGGCGGAAATCCTGAACCTGCTCTCGGACCTGCGTGCCGAACATGGGCTGACCTATGTGATGGTCAGCCACGACCTGGCGGTGGTGGGCCACATGTGCGACCGGCTGGCCGTCATGCAGGGCGGCCGCATCGTCGAGGTGATGGACGTGCAGGCCCTGCGCCAGGGCAACGCACGGCAGGATTATACCCGCCAGCTCATCGCGGCCTCCGAAGGCTATGCCCGCGCCTGACCGGCTTGCGTCCCCAACGGCTATCGCTAACCTGCGCGCGACAGGACGAAAGGAAACAGCATGAAGCGCGTGACACTGGGCGGCAGCCCTGTCGAGGTCAGCGAGATCTGCCTCGGCACCATGACCTTCGGCAACCAGACAGCCGAAGCCGAGGCCCATGCCCAGATCGACCGCGCCCTGGACGCCGGCATCACCTTCATCGACACGGCCGAGATGTATCCCGTGAACCCCGTCCGGCGCGAGACGATCGGCCTGACCGAAACCCTCGTCGGCAACTGGCTGGCGCGCGCCGGCAACCGCGACCGGGTCGAGATCGCGACCAAGATCACCGGCCCCAGCCAGATGGTCCGCGACGGCGCCCCCTATGACGGCGCCATCGTCCGGGCCGCCATCGACGGATCGCTGAAGCGGTTGCAGACGGACCGGATCGATCTTTACCAGCTCCACTGGCCGGTGCGGGGCAGCTATGCCTTCCGCCAGAACTGGAACTATGACCCCTCCCGGCAGTCGAGGCAGCAGACGCTGGACCACATGGCCGATGTGCTGGACGGGCTGGCCGATGCGCAAAAGGCGGGCAAGATCCGCGCCGTCGGCCTGTCGAACGAATCCGCCTGGGGCCTGGCCCGCTGGTGCGATGTCGCGGAGCGGACCGGCGCCCCGCGCATGGCGGCGATCCAGAACGAATACTCGCTGCTGTACCGCCTTTACGATACCGACCTGGCCGAGGTCGCGGTGAACGAGGACGTGACGCTGCTCTCCTATTCCCCACTGGCGGCGGGGCTGCTGACAGGCAAATATGCAGACGACGCCATGCCCGAGGGCAGCCGCGCCGCGGTCGACAAGACGACGGGCGGACCCGGAAACCTGGGCGGGCGCAAGACCCCGGCGGGCCTTGCCGCGACCGAGGCTTATGGCCGGCTGGCGGCGGAACACGGCTGGGACAGGGTCCACATGGCCATCGCCTGGCAGCAGACCCGGCCCTTCAAGGTCATCCCAATCATCGGCGCGACGCGGCTGGACCAGCTTGACCACCTGATCGCCGGACTTGGCAAGGCGCTGCCCGACGATCTGCGCCGCGCCATCGACCGGCTGCACAAGCAGTATCCGCTGCCCTATTGATGAAACCCATGCCTTTCCTATCTTCTTGATCCGAAAGCAATGATGGGGAATCGGTCATGGCAGGCGATCCGTATGCAGCCTTGGGGCTGACAAAATCGGCAACCGATGCCGAAATCAAGAAGGCCTATCGCAGGATCGCCAAGGCCGACCATCCCGACCTGAACCCCGATCCGGCGGCCATGGCGCGCTTCAAGGCGGCTTCGGCCGCCTATGACCTGCTGAAGGATCCCGAACAGCGCCGCCGCTTCGACGCGGGCGAGATCGACGCCCAAGGCCAGGAACGCCCGCAGCGCCGCGCCTGGCGCGACCATGCCGAGGCGGCGGGCAACCCCTATGCCCGCAGCTATGGCTTCGACGGCGATCCCGACCTGTCGGATGTCTTCTCGGATCTGTTCGGGCGGCGCGGCGGCTTTGGCGGCGGCTTCGGGCGCGGCGGCCACGAGGACCAGCGCGATTTCCATGCGCGCGGGCAGGATTACCGCTTCTCGCTGCAGGTCGATTTCCTGACCGCCGCCAGGGGCGGCAAGACCCGCATCACCCTGCCCGAGGGGGGCGACCTGGAAGTCACGATCCCCAAGGGCGTGCGCGAGGGCCAGACCATCCGGCTGAAGGGCAAGGGCGGGCAGGGCCTGGGCCAGGGCGGCGCGGGCGATGCCTATCTGACCATCGGCATCACGCCCCATCCCGATTTCCGGCGCGAGGGCGACGACATCCTGCTGACCCTGCCGATCAGCCTGCCCGAGGCCGTTCTGGGCGGCAAGGTCGCGGCCCCGACCATCGACGGTCCTGTCAACCTGACGATCCCCAAGGGCGCGACCACGGGGCAAAAGCTGCGCCTGCGCGGGCGCGGCATCAACGGGGGCGACCAGCAGGTCGAACTGAAGATCGTCATGCCGCCGAAGGTGGACGACGATCTGGCCCGGTTTTTCGAGGAATGGCGCAAGGATCACGGCTATGATCCCCGCGCCGGGCTGAAAGCGGGGGGATAGGCGATGGCCCGTCATTATTCCGAAGCCGAGGTCGTGGCGATCCTGGAGGATCTGGATCCCGCGCGCCTGCACTCCTTCATCGCGGCCCATGTGGTGACGCCCGTCGTCACGCCCGGCGGCCATGCCTTTACCGAGGCCGACGTGGCGCGGCTGCAACTGCTCTGCGACCTGTCGGACTTCTACGACCTGCCCCCGGATGCGTTGCACATGGTGATGTCGCTGATCGACCAGCTGAACACGGCACGCGGCGACATGCGGGCCCTGATCAAGGCCGTGGCCAGCGAACCCGACGAGGTGCGCGGCCGCATCCAGAAATCGGTTCGCCGGTTGCGCATCGTCACCCTGGGCAAGGCCTAGGGCGGATCGACATTCCCGAAGGCCGATCCGCTCCGGACGCTTTCAACGCGGCCGAGAGACTGCCTTCCGGACTTGCAGATTGTGAAGTCCCTCGCGCCGCGCTATGGCAGCCGCATGTCCCGCTATGGTCCCCATATCGCCGCGACCCTGTCGCTTGGCCTGCCGCTGATCGGCAGCCATCTGGCGCGCATGGGCATCCATGTCAGCGATACGGTGATGCTGGGGTGGTATGGGGTCGATGCGCTGGCGGCGCTGGTCATCGCGACCTCGATGATCCAAATCCTGTATTTCCTGGGCATGGGATACGGCACCGGCGTCATGGGTCTGATCGCCACCGCCGTGACGCGGGGGGACGAGGCCCAGGTCCGCCGCGCCGCGCGCATGGCGCTGTGGCTGTCGGCGATCCACTCGGCCCTGTGCCTGCCGCTGTTCTGGTTTTCCGGCCCGATCCTGCTGGCGCTTGGCCAGACGGAGCAGGTGGCCACGCTGGCGCAGGATTTCCTGCGCATCGCCGGTTGGGGCCTTCTGCCGATGCTCTGCGCGCTGGCATTGAATTCCTATCTGGCGGCGCTGGAACGGGCGCAGGTCGTCATGTGGGTGACGCTGGCGGGATTGCCCCTGAACATCGCGCTGATCTGGGTCCTGACCTTCGGCAATCTCGGCTTTCCCGAACTGGGCGTGCGGGGTGCCGCCATCTCCAGCGTGATCGTGCAGACAGCGCAGCTTGTCGTGCTGGTGGCCTATGCCCGCTGGCTGCCGGCGACGCGCAAGTATCACCTGTTCCAGCGGTTCTGGCGGCCCGACGGTCCCGCCATGCGGCAGGTGTTCCGCCTGGGTTGGCCCATCGGCCTGACCCTGGTGGCCGAGGGCGGACTGTTCGTCGGCTCCAACATCATGATGGGCTGGATCGGCACGCAGGAACTGGCCGCGCATGGCATCGCGCTGCAGATCACCTCGATCACCTTCATGGTGCATCTGGGCCTGTCGAATGCCGCGACGGTCCGCGTGGGCCAGGCCAAGGGCCACGGCGATGCCGGATGGATGCGCGACGCCGCCGTCACGGTCATCGGCATGTCGCTGGTCTTTGCCACGCTTGCGATCAGCGTCTATCTGCTGGCGGGCGACTGGCTGGTCAGGCTCTATCTCGACCCCGCCGATCCGCGCGGGCCTGCCATCGTGGCGCTTGGCGCGGCGCTGCTGGTCTATGCCGCGCTGTTCCAGCTGACCGATGCCTTCCAGGTGATCGCGCTCGGCTTCCTGCGCGGGGTCCATGACACGCGCATGCCGATGTGGATCGCGGCCTTCAGCTATTGGGTGGTGGGGATGCCCGTCGCCTGGGGGCTGGCCTTCCCGCTGGGCTTCGGCCCCGCCGGGCTGTGGCTGGGGCTTTGCGTCGGGCTGACGGTGGCAGCATGGCTGCTGATGTCCCGCTTCTGGCGCGGCCATGCGCAGGGGGTCTGGACCCGCGCCGCGCCGGCGGTCTAACGTGGCCGCGACACGATCAACGGAGGTTTCATGCGACCTGTCTTCGTCCAGTTCCGCTGCGAGCCCGGCAAGACCTATCAGGTCGCCGAGGCCATCTATGACCGCGAGGTCGTCAGCGAGCTTTACTCCACCTCCGGCGACTTCGACCTGATTGCCAAGGTGTATATCCCCGAGGACGAGGATGTCGGCCGCTTCCTGTCCGAACGCCTGTTCGACATTCCCCATATCAGCCGCACGCTGACCACCATGACCTTCCGCGCCTTCTGATGATCCGCCTTGCCCCGATCCCGGCGGGCCTGCCCGCCACCGTCCCCTTTGTCGGACCCGAAACGCTGGAACGCCAGTCGGGCCGCCCCTTCGCCGCCCGGCTCGGCGCCAACGAAAACGGCTTCGGCCCAAGTCCGCGCGCGGTTGCCGCGATGCAGGCGGCGGTGGGCGAGGTCTGGAAATACGGCGACCCGACCAGTTTCGACCTGACGCAAGCCCTGGCCGCCCATCACGGTGTGCGGCCCGAGAACATCATCGTGGGCGAGGGCATCGATGGTCTTCTGGGCCTGCTCGTGCGGCTGACGGTCGCGCCAGGGGACGTGGTCGTGACCTCGGACGGGGCCTATCCCACGTTCAACTTCCATGTGACCGGCTTCGGCGGGGCGCTGGACAAGGTGCCCTACCACAAGGATGCCGAGGATCCGCAGGCCCTGCTGGACCGCGCAAGGAAAACCGGGGCGCGACTGGTCTATCTGGCCAATCCCGACAACCCGATGGGCAGCTGGCACGAGGGCGCGGTGATCGAGGCGATGCTGGACCGGATGCCCGCAGACTGCCTTCTGGTCCTGGACGAGGCTTATGCCGAATTCGCCCCGGCGGGCGCCATCCCGACCATCGCCCCCGATGATCCCCGCGTGATCCGGATGCGGACCTTCTCCAAGGCCTATGGCATGGCGGGCGCACGCGTGGGCTATGCCATCGGTCACCCGGACCTGATCGCGGCCTTCGACCGGGTGCGCAACCATTTCGGCATGAACCGCATCAGCCAGATCGGCGCGCTGGCCGCGCTGGCCGACCGGGACTGGCTGGCTCAGATCGTAGCCAGGGTTGCCGCCGCCCGTGACCGCATCGCCGCCCTTGGCGCGGAAAACCAGCTGACCGCCCTGCCATCGGCCACCAACTTCGTGGCCTTGGATACGCATCGCGACGGCGCCTTCGCGCGTCGCCTTGTCGATGCGCTGGCGGGACAGGGCGTCTTTGTCCGCATGCCCGGCGTGGCGCCGCTCAACCGCTGCATCCGCGTCAGCTGCGCGCCCGGTGCCGAACTCGACATCCTGGCCGAGGCGCTGCCGCGCGCGCTTTCCGCGCTCTGACGGTTCTTCTTCACTTAAATATCCCCGCCGGAGGCACCTGCTCTCGCCGCAGGCGCCCCGGGCAGCGAAGGCTTACATCGCCGCCAGCTGCGCCAGCGCCGCCTTCAGGCGTGCGATGTCGTCATCAAGGGCCGCCAGCTTCTCGCGGGTTTCCTCGATCACCTCGGCTTCGGCGTTCTCGACGAACTTCGGATTGCCAAGCCGCTTGCGCAACCCGTCCGCGTCCTTCTCGGACTTCGCGGCGGATTTCTGCAGCCGCGCCGTTTCCGCCGCCACGTCGATCACGTCGCCAATGGGCAGGGCGAAGCTGGCCCCCTGCGCCGCGACCGCGATCATGCCCTTGCCCGCGACGCCGTCCACGGGCGCATTCACGCGCGCCAACCGCTCGACAAGCGGGGCATTGGCGGCCAGCGTGGCGCGCGCGGTCCCGTCCGCCTCGGTCACGATCAGGTCCAGCTTCGCGCCCGCAGGCACACCCATCTGGGCGCGGGCCGAGCGGACCGCCTCGATCAGGGCGATCACCCAGTTCATCTGGCGATCCGCCTCGGCGTCGATCAGTTCCGCCCCATAGGTCGGCCAGTCGCCGTGGACCAGCATCTTCGGGCGGTCGCCGGTAAGCCGCCACAGCTCTTCGGTCACGAAGGGCATGATCGGGTGCAGCAGCAGATAGCACTGGTCCAGAACCCAGCCCATCGTCGCGCGGGTTTCATCCGCGAACTCGCCATCAAACAGGGGCTTGGCGAATTCGACATACCAGTCGCAGACCTTGCCCCAGACAAAGGCGTAAAGCCCATTCGCGGCATCGTTGAAGCGGTATGTCGCCAGCGCCTCGTCCGTGGCCAGCCGGATCCGCGCGACCTCGCCGATGATCCAGCGGTTCACGGTATGCCGCGGCTGCGGCAGCGTCCCGCCGCCGCGAACGCCGTTCATCTCGGCAAAGCGGGTGGCGTTCCAGATCTTGGTCACGAAGTTGCGGGCGCCCTCGACATGCTTGGGCCCCAGCTTCGGATCGCGGCCCATGGCGGCCATGCCGGTCAGCGTCATGCGCAGCGCATCGGCCCCGAAATCGTCGATCAGCGTCAGCGGGTCGATGACGTTGCCCTTCGACTTCGACATCTTGGCGCCCTTTTCGTCGCGCACGAGGCCGTGGACATAAACCGTGCGGAAGGGCACGTCGCCCGCGACCTCCAGCTGCATCATCATCATCCGGGCGACCCAGAAGAAGATGATGTCGAAGCCCGTGACCAGCACGTCGGTCGGGAAATACTTGCGCATTTCCGGCGTGTCATAGGGCCAGCCCAGTGTCCCCAGCGGCCACAGCCCGCTGCTGAACCAGGTGTCCAGCACATCGGGATCGCGCCAGACGGGATAAACCAGCCGGGTCGGATCCTCGGTCAGGTTGTAATCCGCCAAGCCTCGGGCAAAGGCGTCGATGGCGGCGTTGCGCTCCGCGACCTCGACAATGCGGGCGATCTCCAGGGGCGGGGGCAGGCCCGCGATGGAATCGCGGAACTGTTCGGCCACCTGGTCGAAATTCGCGGCGGCATGGTGGATCTCGTCGCGATGGACCAGGCCTTCCTCCAGCAGCGCGAAGATTTCCACGTCGTCCAGCGCGCCATCGCCGTCGTCATCGACCTGCCCTTCCGGCGACAGGTCGAGGCCATACCAGACCGGGATCTGGTGACCCCACCAAAGCTGGCGGGAAATCGTCCAGGGCTCGATATTCTCCAGCCAGTTGAAATAAACCTTCTTGTGCTGCTCGGGCAGGATCTCGGTGCGGCCGTCTCGCACGGCATCCAGCGCAGGGCCGACGATTTGCTGGGTGTCCACGAACCACTGGTCGGTCAGCATGGGCTCGATCACCACGCCCGAGCGGTCGCCGAAGGGCTGCATGATGGGCTTGCTGTCCACCAGCGGGCGGCGCTCCAGATGCTCGGCCCCCGTGTCGCGGTCTATTTCCTTGTGCAGATAGGTGACGGCCAGACGCTCGGCATTGATCTGGTCGATGACCCGCTTGCGCGCCTCGAGGCGGTCCAGGCCGCGCAGATCCTCGGGCACCAGGTTGACGTTGGACACGTCGCCCACATCCTCGCCCCGCGCGGCGCGGGTCGCGATGGCGGCGCTTTCGGCATAGGAAAGGCCATCCGCGCGCATCGCGCCCTTTGTGTCCATCAGCGCGTAAAGCGGGATGTCGTTGCGGATCGCCACCGCATAGTCGTTGAAGTCATGCGCCCCGGTGATCTTGACCGCGCCGGATCCGAAGTTCGGGTCGGGGTATTCATCGGTGATGATCGGGATCAGCCGGCGGTGTTCCCTGGGACCCACGGGGATCTCGCACAGCTTGCCGACGATGGGGGCATAGCGCGCGTCATCCGGATGGACCGCCACCGCGCCGTCGCCCAGCATGGTCTCGGGGCGTGTCGTGGCGATGCTGATGTAATCGCGGGTCTCGCGCAGCGTGACGTTCCCGTCGGCGTCGCGTTCGACATATTCATAGGTCTCGCCGCCGGCCAGCGGGTACTTGAAATGCCACATGTGGCCGGAAACCTCGCGGTTCTCGACCTCGAGGTCGCTGATGGCGGTCTCGAAATGCGGATCCCAGTTCACCAGCCGCTTGCCGCGATAGATGATGCCCTTGTTGTAAAGGTCCAGGAAGACCCGGATCACGGCGTCGTGGAAATTCCCTTCCTCGCCCGCAGGGGCGCCCGGCGCGCCCGACATGGTGAAGGCGTTGCGCGACCAGTCGCAGGAGGCGCCGAGCCGCTTCAGCTGGTTGATGATCGTGTCGCCGGATTCCTGCTTCCAGGCCCAGACCTTCTGCAGGAAGGCGTCCCGCCCGATGGCGCGGCGGTTCGGTTCCTGGCGTTCGGCCATGCGGCGTTCCACGACCATCTGCGTGGCGATGCCCGCGTGGTCCTGGCCGGGCTGCCACAGCGTGTCGAAGCCGCGCATCCGGTGCCAGCGGACCAGGATGTCCTGCAGGGTGTTGTTGAAGGCATGGCCGATATGCAGGCTGCCGGTGACGTTCGGGGGCGGGATCATCACGGTGAATGTTTCGGACCGCGAGGCATTGGCCCCCGCGGCAAAGGCGTTCGCCCGTTCCCATTCAGCGCTGATCCGCGCTTCGGCGGCCTTGGCGTCAAAGCTTTTGTCCATGCTCATCTCGGCAGATCCCCTTCGCTTGGAAAGGGGATTAGCGAATGCAGGGGCAAAGGCCAAGAGAGACAGCGTGCAGCCTATGCAGTGGCCTGTCTTTCATCCGCCGCGCGCCAATGCGCCATCTGGTCGGCCAGGGCCTTCCTGAAGCCCGGACGGGCCGTGGCGCGTTCCGTATAGGCCGCAAGCCCGTGCAGGTCGTCCAGAAAGCCGTTCTGCGCCGGGATCCGCAGGATGTCGGCCATCAGCAGGTCGGCCACCGTGAAGCTGTCGCCCGTCAGCCAGTCGCGGTTGCCCAAAGCGGCCTGCAACTGCGCCAGCCGCTGATGCAGCAGGGGCTCGCGGCGGGCGGCGCCCGCCTCGTCCTTGTCGAAGAACTTGTTGATGGCCCAGGCCATGATGAACGGCTCGACGCTGTTGAGCGCCGCGATCAGCCATTGCTGGACCTGGGGGCGCAGATCCTCGGGCATCAGGTCCGTGCCCTCGGCCAGATGCAGCAGGATCGCGCCCGATTCGAACAGGGTCAGGTCGCCGTCGCGGATAAAGGGCACCTGCGCGAAGGGCTGGTTCGCGATGTGGTCGGGGGATTTCTCGCGCACCGGCACCGTCTCGACCTGGTAGGGCCGGCCGAGTTCTTCCAGCAGCCAGCGGACGCGGATGTCGCGCACGAAGCCGCGCGGGAACTCGGGCACCCAGTCATAGGTGGTCAGGACCAGGGTCATGGCGTCATCTCCAGCGGGCCGACCACGGCGAAGCGGGCGCCCTGGGGATCGGCGGCGACCGCGACATGGGCGCCGCCCGGAACCTCTTGCGGGCCATGCTGGACGGTGCCGCCCGCATCCCTGATGCGGCCGACGGCGGGGTTCACGCCGTTGGTTCCGAAATAGGGCAGCCAGCAGGGGTGCGGCGCGTTGCCCAAACCCATCATGCCGCCGATATCGGCGCCGTCATGGCCGAAGATCTGGTAGCTGCCCATCTTTCCCATGTCGATGGCCGTCGATTTCCGCCAACCGAACAGGCGCGCGTAGAAATCGAAGCCCGCCGCCGGGTCCGGGGACATCAGTTCCAGCCAGTTGCCATGCGCGGCCTTCTGCTGGTCGAAGGCCCGGGTTTCGCCGCCCCCCTCCATCGGGTCGGGGCGCAGGATGCCGAAGGGGGCACCCTGCGGGTCGGTGACGATGGCGAATCGCCCGGTGCCGGGGATGTCGGCCGGTTCCCGGAACACCCGGCCGCCCTCCTGGCGGATGTCGGCGGCGGCCCTGTCGGCGTCTTGGACGCCGAAATAGACCATCCATGCGGGCGGCATCCCGGCCACGTCGCCCGGCATCTCCATCAGGCCGGCCACCATGTCGCCATCGGCAGTGGCAAGGTGATAGGCGAACCCCGCCATCCCGCTGTCGCCTATCTGCCAGCCGAGAACCTGGCGATAGAAATCGCCCGCCGCTTCCAGGTCACCCTGACCCGTCGCAAGCTCGAACCAGACGGGATGTCCGTGAATCCTGGCCATGGTCGCACCCTACGCCGTCTTGCTGTCGAAGATCGGCGTGAAGCCGCCCCAGAACATGCGCATCCCGTCGAAGGGCATCTCCGGCATGTCCTGTCCGTTCATCTCGGCCTCCATCTTCCTGCCGGCCTGATCGCAGGTGGCGCGGTCGGGCCATTCGATCCAGGCAAAAACCGGCACCTCGCCATCCCGGGCATCGGCGGCGCGGTAAAAGTCGGTCTGCTTGCCATGTGGCACGTCCTCGCCCCAGCATTCGGCCTGATAGGTGGCGCCGTAACGCTGGAACATGTCGGCCGCGCTGTTGGCCAGGTCGATATAGGCCTGCTTCTTGTCGGCGGGCGCGGCCAGCACGAAACCCTGGACGTATTTGCCAGGCCGGCTTTCGCCTTCCTCGACGATCGGCGTGAAGCCGCCCCAGAACATGCGCGTCCCGTCAAAGGGCATTTCCGGCATGTCCTGCTGGCCCGAATCGCCGTCCATGGTGGACCAGGCCGCATCGCATGTGGCCTTGTCGGGCCATTCGACCCAGGAAAACAGCGGCGTTTCATCCTCCCTGGCCTGGGTCGCACGATAGAAGTCGGTCTGCTTGCCGTGGGGCACGTCCTCGCCCCAGCATTCGACCATCCGCAGCGCGCCCCGCTTCTGGAAGAACGGCCAGCCCGCCCTCGCATGGGCGACATAGGCGTCCTTCCTGGCAGTCGGAACGGCGCAAACGAAACCCGAGATATAGGTCATGATCCTTCCTCCCGTTGGGGGCATCGTGGCCCGGACTGAGACCAGCGTGGCAGTTGCAGTATGAAAAAGCAACTGATACTGTCGGGCCATGAACGAAGCACGCCAGCCTCCGCGCATCCGCTATGACGAAGGGTGCCTCGCCGCCCATGCCTTGAACATCATGGGCGACCGCTGGGCGCTGCTGATCGTGCGAGAGCTGATGCTGGCGCCCAAGCGGTTCCAGATGATCCGGCACGGCCTGCCGGGCGTCACGGCGGCGGTGCTGACGCAGCGGCTGACGCAGTTGATCGGGGCAGGGGTCGTGACGCATTCCGAGGCGGGGCTGTATGACCTGACCCCTTCGGGACGCGGCCTGCTGCCGGTCCTTCAGGCGATGTGCCGCTGGGGGGCGCTGCATCCGGGTCACGATCCGCGCCGCTTCATCAGCCCGACCGCGCTGATCCTGTCGATGACGGCGATGATCGGTCCGGCCGAGGGGCATCGGGCAACCGCCGTCATGCAGATGGGCCGGGAGAGCTTCGTGCTGCGGCTGTCGGGCGACGGCATCCTGCGGCCCGGGGCGGGGATGGATCCGGGGGCGGATTTCGTGCTGTCGGGCAGCGGCAACAGCCTGGCGCGGGCGGTCTATGGCCCTGTGCCGCTGGCCCGGCTGGCAGGGGACGACCTGATCGGTCTGTCGGGCGATGCCCGCGCGGCGCAGGATTTCGTGGACCTGTTCCGGCTGCGCTAGACCGCCCGGTCCAGCTTGGTCGTCAGGTGGATCAGGCTTTCATGGGACCGGATGCCGTCGATGGCGCCGATGCGGTCCAGGGTTTCGTCCAGTTCGGCGGTCGATCCGCTGACGATCTGCACCAGCAGGTCGACACGCCCGCTGGTCGTGTGGATGCGTTCGACCTGCGGCATGGCCTTCAGGCGCGACAGGATGGCGGGCTGGCTGCGCGGCTCGATCGCCAGCATGACGGTGGCGCGGATGCGGCCCAGCTTTGCCGCCTCGCCCAGGCGCAGCGTATAGCCCGCGATCGCGCCCGAGCTTTCCAGCCTTTCCAGCCGCGCCTGCAGCGTGGACCGCGCCACCTTCAGCCGCCGCGCCAGAACCGCGATGGAACTGCGCGCATCCTGCGACAGCAGGGCCACGATGTTGCGATCCAGTTCGTCCATCGGCCCTGTCCTGCGGTTTCGTCAAACTGACATGAAGTTCGTCATAATAACTGGCAAGGGGCGCGAATCTACCCTTTTCATCGGTGAAACTGGAACCCAAAAGCGCCATTCTGGGTTGCGGGGCTTCATGCCCTGCGCCCGCTTGCATCAAACGCGCGAAAGGATCCCGCACAATGGGGACACAGAAGACCGTCTGGGACAATCCGGCCGAGATCATCCGCCATCTTCAGCCCGACCATCCGGTGATGGCCTTCGCGCCCACAGTGTTGCAGGACCGGGCGCGGCAGTTTCTTGACGGCTTTCCGGGCCTTGTCACCTATGCGGTGAAGTCGAACCCGGACGAGGCCGTGATCCAGAACCTGGTGACCGCCGGCATCCAGGGCTTCGACGTGGCATCTCCGTTCGAGATCGACCTGATCGGCCGACTGGCCCCCCGCGCCGCCCGCCATTACCACAACCCCGTGCGGTCGCGCCGAGAGATCGCGCATGGCGTGCGCGAAGGGATCCTTGCCTGGTCGGTGGACAGCCGCAGCGAACTGGACAAGCTGTTCGAACAGGTGCCGACCGAAGTCGCCGGCAAGGGGGTCGAGATTTCGCCACGCTTCAAGCTGCCGGTGCTGGGCGCGGTCTATGACTTCGGATCGAAATTCGGGGCGACGCCCGAACTGGCGGCCGACCTGCTGCGCCTGGTGGCGGAGCGGGGCTATGTCCCCTCGCTGACCTTCCATCCCGGGACGCAATGCACCGACCCGATTGCCTGGGAAAGCTATATCCGCGTGGCGAAGGAGATCTGCGACATGGCGGGCGTCAGGGCGCAGCGGCTGAACGTCGGCGGCGGCTTCCCCTCGCACAGGGCCGTGGGCGTCGAGCCCGACCTGCAGTCGATCTTCACCGAGATCGGCGAGACGGTGACGGAGTGCTTCGGCGCCGACGCCCCCGCGCTTGTCTGCGAGCCGGGCCGGGGCCTTTGCGCCGATGCCTATGCGCTGATCACCCGCGTCAAGGGCGTGCGCGACGGGGCCAGCGTGTTCCTGAATGACGGCGTCTATGGCGCGCTGGCCGAACTGCCGATCATCGGCAATATCGACCGGATCGAGGTTCTGACGCCGCAGGGCAAGCCCCGCACCGGCGAGCGCAATGGCCGCGTCATCTTCGGGCCGACCTGCGATTCGGTGGACCGCCTGCCGGGCGAAATGGCCCTGCCCGATGACGTGGCCGAGGATGATTACGTCGTCTTCCACGGCGCGGGCGCCTATTCGGTCGTGACCAATACCCGCTTCAACGGCTTTGGCGCCATGACCCGCGCCACGGTAATGGGCTTCGAGTAAAAAAAGGGGCAACAGCCCCTTTTATGCCACCGCGCCCAGGTCGCGCACCGGCTCGACCCCAAGCGCCGAACACACCGCCAGCGTCAGTTCGGGCCGGTTCAGCGTATAGAAATGCAGCCGGTCCGCGCCGCCGTCCAGCAGCTTGCGGCACAGGGCGACGCAGACCTCTTCGGCCAGCGCGCGTTCCGCCGCGGGGCCTTCGGCTGCGGCCTTGGAAAAGGCCTCCTCGGCCCAGGCCGGCACGCTGGTGCCGCAGGTCGCGGCAAAGCGCTTGGCCCCGGCCCAACCCTGGATCGGCAGGATGCCGGGGATGATCGGCGCGTCGATGCCGGCCACCGCGCATTTGTCGCGGAAGCGGAAGAAGGTGTCCGCATCGAAGAAGAACTGCGTCATCGCACTGGTCGCGCCCGCGTCGATCTTGCGCTTCAGCCAGTAGACATCCGCATCCGGGCTGCTGCTGTCCGGGTGCGGTTCGGGATAGGCGCCGACGCGGATGGTCATGTCGCCCCGCGCGGCGATCGCCTCGATCAGCTCAACGGAATTGGCAAAGCCCTCGGGATGGGGGGTGAAGCGGTCCTGGCCCTTGGGCGCGTCGCCGCGCAGGGCCACGATTTCCCGAATCCCTGCATCGGCATAGGACTGCACGATCTCCATCGTCTCACCGCGCGTGGCCTCGACGCAGGTCAGGTGGGCGGCGACAGGGATGCCGTAATGGCGGTTGATGGTCGTCACCGCCTCGTGCGTCAGCTTGCGGGTCGTGCCGCCCGCGCCATAGGTGACGGACACGAAGTCGGGCGCCAGCGGCGCCAGCGCCCGCGCGGTTTCCCACAGCCGGAAGGACGCATCCAGCGTCTTCGGCGGAAAGAACTCGAAGCTGATCTTGGGGCGGGACATGGCGATTCCTTTGACTTTCGGCGCTTGTGCCATAGGGTCGGCCGTGAGACAAATTCATAATCTTCAAGATCAACATGAGTCACGCTCACCATGCATCTGGAACTGCGCCACCTGCGCACCGTCCGCGCCATCCACGAACAAGGCGGCCTCGCCCGCGCGGCCGAGGTTCTGAACATCACCCAGTCGGCCCTGTCCCATCAGGTCAAGGCGCTGGAGGAGCAGGCCGGGGTGGATCTGTTCGTCCGCCGCGCCAAGCCCATGCGCCTGTCGCCCGCGGGGATGCGCCTGCTGCGGCTGGCCGAGCAGGTGCTGCCGCTGGTCGCCGCCACCGAGGCCGAGTTCAAGGGCGTCGAGGCGGGCCGCATCGGGCGGCTGCATATCGCCATGGAATGCCACGCCTGCTTCGACTGGCTTTTGCCGGTCCTCGACCTCTTCCGCCGCTCCTGGCCCGAGGTGGACCTGGACATCCGCCAGCGCCTTGCCTTCGGCGCGTTGCCTGCGCTGGCGCGGCAAGAGGTCGACCTGGTCATCTCGTCCGACCCCGAGGAGATGGCGGGCGTGACCTATCAGCCGCTGTTCGACTATTCCCCGACGCTGGTGGTGCCGGCGGATCACCCCCTGGTCGCCAAGGGCTATGCCGATCCGACCGACCTGGCGGGGGAAACACTGATCACCTATCCGATGGACCGGGCGCGGCTGGATGTCTTCAGCCAGTTCCTGACGCCTGCGGGGATCGAACCCGCCCAGCAGCGAACCGTGGAACTGACCGCCGTGTCGCTGATGCTGGTCGCATCCGGGCGGGGCGTGGCGGTGATGCCCGACTGGGTGCTGCGCCGGGAATCGGCCAATGCGGAAATCGCCATGCTTCCCCTGACGCGCGGCGGCATCATCCGGCGCCTTTACGCCGCCGTGCGGGCCGAGGATCTGAACCAGCCCTACATGGCCCATGTCCTGCGCTTGTCGCGGACCGAGCCCTTGCGGATGTTGCGGGGCGCAGCAGCGTAACGCCCCTTTCGCTTCACATTCCCCCCGCTTGCCCCTATGACGCCTCCATCCCCTGTTTCCCGGAGTATTCGATGGCAAGCGCCAACCTGAACGTCATGATCAAGGCCGCCCGCAAGGCCGGGCGCAGCCTCGTCAAGGATTTCCGCGAGGTCGAGAACCTTCAGGTCAGCGTCAAGGGCGCGGGCGATTTCGTCAGCCGCGCCGACCAGGAAGCCGAGCGGATCATCAAGGAGGAACTGCGCGGCGCGCGTCCGAACTATGGCTGGCTGGGCGAGGAAACCGGCGAGGATGCGGGCGAGGATCCGACCCGTCGCTGGATCGTCGATCCCCTGGACGGCACCACCAACTTTCTCCATGGCCTGCCGCACTGGGCGGTCAGCATCGCGCTGGAGCACAAGAAGGAAATCGTCGCCGCCGTCATCTTCGACGCCGCCAAGGACGAGCTTTTCGTGGCCGAGAAGGGGGCCGGGGCCTTCATGAACGACCAGCGGCTGCGTGTTTCGGGGCGGCGCCGGCTGGACGAATCGCTGTTTGCCACGGGCATTCCCTTCGCGGGACGCGGCCCGCTGCCTGCCGCCCTGCAGGATCTGGCGCGGCTGATGCCGCTGACGGCCGGCGTTCGCAGGCTGGGTTCGGCGGCGCTGGACCTCGCCTATGTCGCCGCAGGGCGATACGACGGCTATTGGGAGCGGGGCAACAAGCCCTGGGACGTGGCGGCGGGCATCCTGATGGTGCGCGAGGCCGGCGGCTTTGTCGAAGGCATCCGCGACGGCGACGACCCGCTGGAATCGGGGCGCCTGATCGCCGCCAATACCCAGGTGTTCGAGCCCCTGGCCAAGGTCATCCGCACGCGGGACTGATTTGCAGGCCGTGCAAGGCGGGCTTGCCTTGACCTTGCGGCAGAAACAGGCGCATGGCGGAACCATCCACGGAGCCGCCATGCCGAACGACCAGAACAGCCAGCCTTATGCCGCCCCGGCGCCGCCCGCCGCTGCGCCCAGGTCCTTCGGCGGCAGGACGGACCGGACCGGGCTTGCCATCGCGCTGATGTGCGCGACCAGCTTCATCTTCGCGATGCAGGACGCGTTTTCGCGGATGCTGGGATCGGAATACCCGCCGGTGCTGGTTGTCATGCTGCGGTACTGGTTCTTTGCGCTGTTCGTGATCGCCATGGTCTCGCGCCAGCCGGGCGGGCTGCGGCGCGCCATTCGCACCAGGCGGCCCAAGACGCAGATCCTGCGCGGCGCGATCCTGGTCCTCGAGACGACGCTGATGGTCGAGGCCTTCGTGCGCCTTGGCCTGGTCGGCACCCATGCGATCTTCACCGCCTATCCGCTGCTGATAGCGGCCCTGTCCGGCCCGATCCTGGGCGAAAGGGTCGGCTGGCGGCGCTGGACGGCGATCGGCGTGGGCTTTGTCGGCATCGTGATCATCCTGCAGCCCGGCAGCGCGGTGCTGAACCTCGGCTCGGTCCTGGCCTTTGCCTCGGCCCTGCTGTTCGCGCTTTATGGCCTGTTGACGCGGCATGTGGCGCGCGACGATCCGGCGCAGGTCAGCTTTTTCTGGACAGGCATTGCGGGCGCGGCCACCGTAACCGTGCTGGGCATCGGCCAGTGGGAATGGCTGGCCCCGGCCGACTGGATCTGGATGGGGCTGCTCTGCGTCTGCGGGCTGGTGTCGCATTACCTGCTGATCCGCGCCTATGAACTGGCCGAGGCATCCGCCCTGCAACCCTTCGCCTATACGCAACTGGTCTGGGTCAGCCTCATCGGCGTGATGGTCTTCGGCGAGGCGCTGCACATGAACGTGGTCCTCGGCACGGCCATCGTCGTGGCGGCTGGACTGTTCACGTTGTGGCGGGCTCGGGTGAAGGGCACGTAGGGTGCCTGCGGGCAGGCACCAAGGGCCGCACGCCTTCGGTGCGTGCCAGCACGCACCCTACCGGATGGCCGACGCTTCCACCGCCACCGGCTTCCAGCCTTCGGGCAGCATCGGCCCGATGAAGGGCTTTGCCAGGGGCCGGGCCGACAGCGCCAGCGTCAGCCGCGCCACGGGGGGCGGCATCAGCCCGCCTCCGGTCAGGTCCCAGGTGGGGACGATGGGGGCGGGACGGCCCAGGATGCGGGCGCGATAGACCGGCATCGCCTCGGTGACGCGCATGACATAGTTGCGGGTTTCGTCGAAGGGGATCAGCTCGACCCATTCCACCGGGTCGGCACCGCGGCGCAGGTCGCCGAAATCGCGCAGCCAGCGCGCCGGACGCCCCGGTCCCGCGTTATAGCCTGACGCCGTCAGCGCCGTGGACGCCCCGAAGCGGTTGCGCAGTCCCGCCAGATAGGCCGCGCCGAGCCGGGCGTTATAGGCCCCGTCGGTCGTCAGCCGGGCGACATCGAAAGGCTCGCGGATCTCGCGCGCCATCTGCCTGGCCGTTTCTGGCATCACCTGCATCAGCCCGCGCGCGCCCACGGGGCTGCGGGCGGCAGGGTTGAATTCGGATTCCTGCCGGGCGATCGACAGCGCCAGTTCCGGCGGCACCACAAGGTCGGCATCCTGAAGCCCGTTCAGCGGGAAATGCGCGCCGGGGTGGATGAGCCCCTTGTCGGCGGCGCGCTTGGACAGCCGCAGCGAGTGCCAAGGCATCTCCGCCTCGGCCATCAGGCGGGCCATGCGCAGCGTGTCCTGCGGGTGGGCGGTTTCCGACAGGTGCAGCAGGAACCGCTGCGCCTCGTCCGGACGGCCGGTGGCCAGAAGCCACAGGCCGGCCTGGAAGACGCTGCTTTCGCTTATGGGCGAGCGGCGCCAGTCGGGCAGGGGGGCAGGGGTGGCATAATCGGCGGGCATCGTCGCGCCGATCCGTTCGGCGGCAAGCTGGCCGTAATAGGTGCCGGGCATCAGCGCCGCCTGCGCATGGGCCGCATCCGCCGCCCGCCCGTCGCCAAGCGCCTGATGGGCGCGGCCCTGCCAGTAGAAGGCGCGCGACTTGCTGATCTGGCTGCCGACCACCGTTTCCAGATGCCGGAAATGCGCCAGTGCCCGATCCGCCGCCCCCTGCTTCAGCGCGGCAAAGCCCGCCAGCCATTCCAGGTCCGCGTAGTGGCGGTTGTCGGGCGGCAGGAAATGCGACCGGGCCAGGGCCTCGGCCCGCTGCCAGTCGCCGTTGCGCATCGCCATGCGGGCGTAGTCCACGCGCATCGAGGCCCAAGTTGCCGGATCGCGCAACGCCTTTGCGGTGGTCGAGACCTCCAGCATCAGCGCCTGCGCGCCCTCGTGCTGCTTGGCGCGGACCCGCCACAGGAAGCGGTCCATGGCCAGGCCCGGATCGTTGCGGAGGGCAGCGGGCAGGGCCAGGATCAGGTCATCCACGCCGGCCCGCCCGGCCTGCAGCGCGATGCGCGCGGCCAGCAGGGGGCGGTCGGGTTCGGGCAGCCGGGGCAGCAGGCGTTCGGCCTGTGCCCATTCCTGCCGGTCCAGCATCGCCACGGCGCGCGTGGTCATCAGGGGTGCCAGTTCGGCGCCGTGCTCTGCCAGGAAGGCCGCTTCCTCGGGCGCCGTCAGGGGCGTCTCGGTCCAGAACCGCGCGCGTTCGGCCTGCGCCGCCTTGGCATCCAGCGTCGCCAGAAAGGCGCGCTCGGCCACCAAGGTCTCGGGCAAACGGTCGCCGAACCAGTCGCGGATGTCCTGCGCGGGCAGGTCGGGGCGCAGCTTCGCGTCGCCCCGTTCGCGCAGCAGGGCCAGCCCCGGCCAGTCGCCATAGGCCCGCGCAAAGTCGATGTAATCGCCAATGGCGCCGTGACCGGCGCGCAGCGCCTGCCAGCCGACCAGGGCCTCGGCCATGGGGCCCGACCGGCGGGCGGCATCGCGCGCGGTGACCCAATCGCGCGCATCCGCCGCCGACAAGGCCAGCGCCATCGCGCCCGCATCCTCGGCCCGGGCGGGGGCAAGAGGGGCAAGCACCAGAAGCCCAACGGTCAGCATGTCGCGCAGAAGTCGCATCACCACCCTGTGTCGCCGCCATGCACCGATGACGCAATTCACAACCTTGGCAAGTTCCGCTTGCCCCGCTAATCAGGCGCGCAATCCATATCACCTGCAAGGAAGCGTGTCATGTTCAAGGGATCCCTGCCCGCACTGGTCACGCCGTTCACGTCGGACGGCGAACTGGATCTGGACACGCTGAAGAAACTGGTCGACTGGCATATCGACCAGGGCAGCCACGGGCTGGTGCCGGTGGGCACCACCGGCGAAAGCCCGACGCTCACCCATGACGAGCACCGCATGGTGATCGAGGAGGTCGTCAAGGCCGTCGCAGGCCGCATTCCGGTCATCGCGGGGGCGGGGTCGAACTCGACCCGCGAAGGGATCGGCCTGATCCGCCACGCGGCCGAGGTCGGCGCCGACGCCGCGCTGGTCGTCACGCCCTATTACAACAAGCCGACGCAGGCGGGTCTGATCGCCCATTACACGGCCCTGGCCGAGGCCTCGGACCTGCCGATCATCATCTACAACATTCCGGGCCGGTCGGTCATCGACATGACGCCGGAAACGATGGGCGAACTGGCCAAGCTGCCCACGATCATCGGCGTCAAGGACGCGACCGGCAAGCTGGAGCGCGTCAGCCAGCAGCGCATCACCTGCGGGACGGATTTCGTGCAGCTGTCGGGCGAGGACGCGACCGCCCTTGGCTTCAACGCGCATGGCGGCGTGGGCTGCATCAGCGTCACGGCCAATGTCGCGCCGAAGCTCTGCGCCGAGTTCCAGGAGGCGACGCTGGCCGGCGATTATGCCAAGGCGCTGGAATACCAGGACCGGCTGATGCCCCTGCATGTCGCGATCTTCTGCGAACCGGGCCTGGTCGGCGCCAAATACGCCATGTCGCGCCTTGGCCTGTGCGACGAACGCGTCCGCCTGCCGCTGGTGCCGCTGACCGATCCGACCCGCCGCCTGATCGACGCCGCGCTGGAACATGCGGGCCTGATCTGAGGGCTTTCCGCCGGCCGTGACGTGACCGCGCGGCAATTTCGCGCGCATTTTCCGCATTGTCTTTTCAAAGCGGCTTCTTCGTCCCATATTGAAGTCGAGGAGACGCCATGCCATGCCCCTGCCGCACTTCCTGGTCCTGATCGTCGCAGTCATCCTTGTCGCCGCCCTGACGCTGTGGGCGGCCTTTTCGGCCACTGCGCCGATGGTGATCCTGGCGATGGTCGCGCTGTCGGCCGCCGCTGCCCTGCACCTGTCCCAGGGCGACCGGCACGACCACGACACCTGACGGTCAGCCTTGTCTGACGCTCAGCTTTCCAGTTCGGCATCCCAGTAAAGGAAATCCATCCAGCTGTCGTGCAGGTGATTCGGGGGGAAGCGCCGCCCCGCCGCGTGCATTTCCTCGGGACTGGGCTGGCGCGGCTTGCGGCGCAGGCTCATGCCGGAATGGCGCAGGCTGCGGTTGGCCTTGCGCAGGTTGCAGGGCGAACAGGCGGCCACGACATTGTCCCAGCTGGTGACGCCGCCGCGCGACCGGGGCACCACATGGTCAAAGGTCAGGTCGCCCTTGGCCCCGCAATACTGGCAGCAGAATTCGTCCCGCAGAAAAAGATTGAAGCGCGTGAATGCCACGCGCTTCTGGGGTTTGACATAATCTTTCAGAACGACGACCGAGGGCAGCTTGAACGCCTGTCGCTGACTTCGGACGACCTCGTCGTATTCGGCGATGATGTCCACCCGGGCCAGGAAGGCCGCCTTTATCGCCTCTTGCCAGGGCCAGAGCGACAGCGGGTAGTAGGACAAGGGCCGGTAATCCGCGTTCAGCACCAGCGCGGGATAGTGTCGCAGGCTTGCAGGCTCGCGCACGAACTGGGTCCGAAAGTCCGTCTGATGTCGGTTGTCAAGCATGCAGCCTTCCCGTCTGCCCCCATGGGGTGGTCGGGGGCGCCCGTCAGATCCATGACTGCGACTATATATCGCGTCGGGGATCTGGCAAGCCCCCAATCTGTCCGATAACCCATGGATAACCCGTGACCGTGACTTTGGCGTGACGATTGCGCCTGGACCCTGGCGGTGGCAAGCTGGGCTGATGACCGGCCATACGCCCCCTGTGCTTGGCACGCTGGAATCCGCGCTTTACGCGGATGATCTTGACGCGGCCACGATCTTCTGGCGCGACGTGATGGGATTGCAGCCATTCCAGAGCGTGCCGGGCCGGCATGTGTTCTTTCGCGTGACGCCTTCGCAGGTGCTGCTGGTCTTCAACCCCGCCGCTACCGAACAGCCGCCCCGGCCGGATGCAAGGCTGCCCGTGCCCCCGCATGGCGCGCGCGGCCCCGGCCATTTCTGCCTGGCCGTGGCCGCCGACCGGCTGGATGCCTGGCGCGACCACCTGACCGCCCAAGGCATCGCCATCGAGGCGGATTTCCATTGGCCGAACGGCGCCCGCTCGGTCTATGTCCGCGATCCGGCGGGCAATTCGATCGAACTGGCCGACCCCGCGATTTGGGGCTGACTATTTCCCCAGGCGGTCCTTGGCAAAGCTCAGCGCGACGGACAGCCCGTCGGGCGAGATCCCGTGCCCGGTGCCCTTCATCACATGGCCATAGACGGTGAAGCCCGCGCGCTCCAGCGCCTCGCCCGCCAGGGTCATGTCCTGGAACGGCACCATCGGGTCCTGGTCGCCATGCAGAAGCAAGACCGGAGGCTTGACCCTCGCCTCGGCCGCAAGCAGGTCCGGCGCCAGCAAGCGGCCCGAAAAGCCGACGATCCCGGCGACCGGTTCATTGCGGCGGGGCAGGACATGCAGCGCCATCATCGTGCCCTGGGAAAAGCCCACGACCAGCATCCGGTCCGCCGTCAGCCCCTCGTCCGCCAGCACCTGGTCCAGCCAGGCATTCAGCAGGCCGATAGAGCGGCCCATGGCCTCCTTCGCCTGCGCCTCGGTCGAGCCGTCCAGCCAGGGGATCGGAAACCACTGGTATCCGAAGGGATTGTTGATGCTGCGTTCCGGCGCGTCGGGGGCATGGAAGGCCACGCCCGGCAGATGCGGCGCCAGGGGATCGGCCAAGCCCAGCAGGTCGGCCCCGTCCGCGCCATAGCCGTGCAGGAAGACCACGACCGCATCGGCCTTAGCGGGACCCTTGCGGGCGGATTTCAGAACGCTCATGTCACTCCCTCGCGGCCTTTGGCCAGGCGGTAATAGGCCCACAGCCCCCGCGCCGCAACCGCGCGCCAGGGCCGCCAGGGCTCGGCCATCTCGCGCAGGGCGGCGGGGCCGGGGCGGGCGTCCAGCCCATACATGATCCGCGCCGCCTCCTGCAGGGCCAGGTCGCCGGCGGCAAGGACATCCGCCCGGCCAAGCGCAAATTTCAGATAGATCTCGGCAGTCCACAGGCCGATGCCGGGCAGCGCCACCAGGGCCGCGATCACATCCGCGTCGGGCAGGGCGCGCAAACCCTGCCAGTCCAGCCCCGCCGCCGCGATCCCCTTCAGATAGCGCGCCTTGGGCCGCGACAAGCCCGCCGCGCGCAAGGCATCCTCCTCCGCCGCCGCGATGGCGGCTTCCGTCACCAGACCCGCCGCCGCCATCCGCGCCCAGATCGAATCCGCCGCCGCGACCGAAATCTGTTGCGCGACGATGGCGCTGGCGATGGCTTCGAACCCGTCCGCCCGCCGCCGCAGGGGCAGGGGGCCGATCTGCGGCGCGACGCGGGCCCAGACCGGGCAGACCGCAACCAGATGCGCCATGCCCTCGGCCAGGTCGGCCTCGGTCCGGATCAGGCGCGGCCCGGGGCGGGGATCGTCAGTCACGATCCACCGCGGCCTCCAGCTTCAGCCGCGTTTCCCAAGCCATCGAGATATGCTGCCGCAGCGCCTTGTCCGCCGCCGCCCCGTCGCCCGCGGCAATCGCGTCGACGATGCGCTTGTGTTCGGCAAGCGCCGTTTCGCCCCGCCCTTCGGCGGCAAGCGAGGTCTTGGCCATCAGCGCCATCGTCCGGTGGACCAGGTCAAGCTGCTGGACCAGGTAGCGGTTGTGGGACGCCAGGTGGATCTGGTGATGGAAGCGCCGGTTGGCGCGGGCCAGCGCCTCGGGGTCGCGCACCGCGCGCTGGTCGTCGGCGACCATCTGGGCCAGGACGCGCACCTCCTCGGGGGTGGCGTGGCGGGCGGCAAGGCGGGCGGCCAGGGCCTCAAGCTCGGCCCGGACGGTGTAAAGCTCGGCCAACTGGTTGTGGTCCAGCGAGGCCACGATCAGGCTGCGCCCGTCGCGGACCAGCATCGCCTGGGTTTCCAGCCGTTGCAGGGCCTCGCGCACGGGGGTGCGGGATACGCCGAAACGCTCGGCCAGTTCCGATTCGACCAGCCGGTCGCCGGGGCGATAGGTGCCGGATTCGATCGCGGCCAGGATCAGGGAATATGCGTCCTTCATGGCGGGCACGATTGGCCGGGCTTCGCGCGATTGCAAGCATGCTGTTGAAGGGCTAGGCAGGCGGGCATGGATTTCGCGCATGTCGATACCTGGATCTTCGATCTGGACAACACGCTCTATCCGCCGGAAATGGCGCTGTTCCCGCAGATCGAAGCGCGGATGACGGACTATGTCATGCGCATGCTGGCGGTCGAACGGGATGCCGCAGACCAGATGCGGCGCGACTGGTGGATGCGGCACGGGACCACGCTGGCGGGGCTGATGGCGGAACATGCCGTCGACCCGATCGCCTATCTCGAGGAAGTCCACAACATCGACTTCGCGCCCCTGCTGCCCGCGCCCGATCTGGCCCAGGCCATCGCCGCCCTGCCGGGGCGCAAGCTGGTCCACACGAATGCCGATGCCGGTTATGCGGCGAAGGTGCTGCGGGCGCGCGGCCTGGGGCTGGTGGATGACGATGTGCCCGCCCCGGTCTTCGAGGCGATCTATGGCATCGCCGAGACGCATTTCCATCCCAAGCCTGCGCGAGAGGCCTTCGAGGCCGTCATCGGCCATGCCGGCATCGACCCGGCGCGCGCCGCCTTCTTCGAGGATGATCCGCGCAACCTGGCCGTTCCCCACGACCTGGGGATGCGCACGATCCTGGTCGGGCCGGGGCGGCACGGGCCGGATGCGATGGCGGGCGCCGTGCCCGCCCACGTCGATCACCACATCCACGACCTGACCGCATTCCTGCGCCAGATTGCCCTTGCTGGCTGATTGCGCCACAATATGGGCGGACGCGCGCCCATCCCATAGGTTTCCCATGACCCATAATGCCGACAAAAGCGGAAATCGCCTTACTTTCCGCATCCTTGCCCTGCTGCTGGTCGTCGTTGCCATCGCCATTCTGGCCGTCGTTCAGTTCGGCCTGCCCGCCCTTGGCCTGCTGGGCCTGGTTCTGACCCTGGTCGTTTTTGCGGTCATGCTGCTGTTCGCGGCCGGGAACTAGGCCGCGGCATATGGGCGCAGGCGACATCCAACGCATCGACATCCTGGTCTCGGGCGGCGGCATCGCCGGGCTGATCGCGGCGGCGGCTTTCGGGGCCGAGGGCTTTTCGGTCCTTTGCGTCGATCCGGCGCCGCCGGTGACCGACGAGGCGGCGACGGGCGCGGATCTGCGCACCACCGCCTTTCTGACGCCTTCGGTCGCGCGGCTGGCGCGGATCGGGCTGTGGGACCGCCTGCTGCCCTATGCCACGCCCCTGCAGGTCATGCGCATCGTCGATGCGGGCGGGGCCACGCCCGCCGCGCGCCTGATCCGCGACTTCGACGCGGCCGAGATCGGCGACCAGCCCTTTGGCTGGAACCTGCCCAACTGGCTTTTGCGGCGCGAGATCTCGGCCCGGCTGGCGGGAATGGAGAATGTCCGCTTCCAGCCCGGCACCGGCACGGCGGGCGTCCTGCCCCGCGACACGGGGGCCATTGTCACGCTGACCGATGGCGGCCGCGTCCAGGCGCGGCTGCTGGTCGGCGCCGACGGGCGCGATTCGCCCGTGCGTCAGGCGCTTGGCATCGGGGTGCGTACCTTCCGCTATGGCCAGAAGGCGCTGGCCTTTGCCGTCACGCATGAACAGCCGCACAGGAATGTCTCGACCGAAATCCACCGTTCGGGCGGGCCCTTCACGCTGGTGCCCTTGCCGGACCGCGACGGCAAGGCCTGTTCCGCCGTGGTCTGGATGGAAAGCGGGCCCGAGGTCGCGCGCCTGGCCACCCTGCCGCTGGATGCCTTCGAGGCGGAGCTGAACGCCCGCTCGGCCGGGGTGCTGGGCCAGCTGTCGCTGGTCACGCGGCTGACCCAATGGCCGATCATCAGCCAGATCGCCGACCGCTTTTCCGGCCCCCGCACGGCGCTCATCGCCGAGGCGGCGCATGTCGTTCCTCCCATCGGCGCCCAGGGGCTGAACATGAGCCTGGCCGACCTGTCGGCCCTGCTGGACCTGTCCCGCGACAATCCGGGCGATGCCGCCAGCCTTGATGCCTATAACCGCGCCCGCCGCCCCGAGGCTTATGCCCGGCTGCTGGGCATCGACGCGCTGAACCGCGCCAGCCAGGCCGGCGCCCGTCCCCTGCGCGACCTGCGGGCGGCGGCGCTTGGCGGGCTGTATGGCATCGCCCCCGTGCGCCGGCTGATGATGCGCGCGGGGTTGGGAATGCGCTGACCGGGAACATCGCCCAGTCCCCACGCGTTCTTCCGTCATTCCAGAGCCGGAGGAAGCCATGTCCGACCCCGACGTGCCCGATCCAGACGTAATCGACCGCATCTGGACCATTGCCGACAGGCTGGACCCCTGCATGTTCGTCACCTGCGACGGCGAGGGGCAGCGGGTCCGCCCCGTTTATGCCCGCGTCCGCCGGGACGAAGGCGCCATCTATGTCCTGTCCGACACCCAAGGCTGCAAGCTGGACCAGATCGAAACGAACCCCCATGTCTCACTGGCCTTTTCGGACGAACGCGCGAACGACTATGTCGTGATCAACGGCACCGCGCAGGTGAGTCATGATCCCGCAAAGGCGCGCGAGGTCTGGCGCCTGACGGACGAAACCTTCTTCAAGTCCCCCGACAACCCCGACCTGCGGGTGATCACCGTCCGCCCCGTCTCGGCCGAACTGTGGGACGGCAGCAACATGCTGATCAGCGGCGCGAAGATGCTGGCCGAGCGCCTGCTGGGCGCCAAGACCGAACTGGTCGAGAATGCCAAGGTCGACCGGCTTGAATGACGCAGCTGGCGCCCGTATCTAGGGGGCCAGAGGACGACCTCCCCATCATGGGCGGATGCGCCGGGACGACCCGGCCTCGATGAGGTTCGTCATGGCCTGGTTCTATCTCATTCTCGCCGGTCTTCTGGAAATCGTCTGGGCAACGGCGATGAAGCAGTCGCAGGGCTTTACCCGCATCCTGCCCACCGGGGTGATGGTGGTCGGGATGCTGGCCTCGTTCTGGCTGCTGGCCGTGGCGATGCGGACGCTGCCCCTGGGCACCGCCTATACGGTCTGGGTGGGCATCGGCGCCGTCGGCGCCTTCCTTCTGGGCATCGTGATGTTCGGGGAACCGGTGACCGCCACCCGCCTGATCGCGGCGGGGCTGATCGTGGCGGGCATCATCACGATGAAACTGGCTTCGTGATGGCCGAAACGATCCGAAAACCCACGAATTCGGCAATTTCCTTCCGCTGCCAAGGGTGGTAAACCACCCGGCAGCCACAGGAGTACACGCCATGCCCGCCTATCGTTCCCGCACCACCACCCACGGCCGCAACATGGCGGGCGCGCGCGGCCTGTGGCGGGCGACCGGGGTGAAGGACAGCGACTTCGGCAAGCCAATCATCGCCATCGTCAACAGCTTCACCCAGTTCGTGCCCGGTCATGTCCACCTCAAGGATCTGGGCCAGCTTGTCGCGCGCGAAGTCGAAGCCGCCGGCGGCATTGCCAAGGAATTCAACACCATCGCCGTCGATGACGGCATCGCCATGGGCCATGACGGGATGCTCTATTCCCTGCCCTCGCGCGAGATCATCGCGGATTCGGTCGAATACATGGTCAACGCCCATTGCGCCGATGCGATGGTCTGCATTTCCAACTGCGACAAGATCACGCCGGGGATGCTGATGGCCGCGCTGCGGCTGAACATCCCGGTGGTCTTCGTGTCCGGCGGCCCGATGGAGGCCGGCAAGGTCGTGCTGCAGGACGGCAAGGTCAAGGCGCTGGATCTGGTCGATGCCATGGTCGCCGCCGCCGACGACACCGTGTCGGACGCCGATGTCGAGGTGATCGAACGCTCGGCCTGCCCGACCTGCGGGTCGTGCTCGGGCATGTTCACGGCCAACTCGATGAACTGCCTGACCGAGGCGCTTGGCCTCGCGCTGCCGGGCAACGGATCGACGCTGGCGACCCATGCCGACCGCAAGCGCCTGTTCGTCGAGGCGGGCCACCTGATCGTCGACCTGGCGCGGCGTTACTACGAAGGCGACGATGCCTCGGTCCTGCCGCGCTCCATCGCCAGCTTCGAGGCCTTCGAGAATGCGATGACGCTGGACATCGCGATGGGCGGGTCCACCAACACGGTGCTGCACCTGCTGGCCGCCGCGCATGAGGGCGGCATCGACTTCACCATGTCCGACATCGACCGCCTGTCGCGCCGCGTGCCGGTGCTGTGCAAGGTGGCACCCGCCAAGGACGACGTCCACATGGAGGATGTCCACCGCGCGGGCGGCATCATGGGCATCCTGGGCGAACTGGACCGCGCGGGCCTGCTGCACACCGATGTCGGCAGCGTCCATGCCGGGTCGCTGGCCGAGGCGCTGGACCGCTGGGACGTGATGCGCACCGACGCGGCCTCCGTCCACGATTTCTACCGCGCCGCGCCGGGGGGCGTGCCCACGCAGGTCGCGTTCTCTCAGGATCGCCGCTATGATACGGTGGATACGGACCGCGAGGCGGGGGTGATCCGCACGGCCGAGCATGCCTTCTCGCAGGATGGCGGGTTGGCGGTGCTTTACGGCAACCTGGCCGAGGACGGCTGCATCGTGAAGACCGCGGGCGTGGACGAATCTATCCTGACCTTCACCGGCACCGCGCATATCTTCGAAAGCCAGGACGACGCAGTGTCCGGCATCCTGACCGGCAAGGTCGTTCCCGGAGAAATCGTGCTGATCCGCTACGAAGGTCCGCGCGGGGGTCCGGGAATGCAGGAAATGCTGTATCCGACCAGCTACCTGAAATCGAAGGGCCTGGGGAAGGCCTGCGCGCTGGTCACGGACGGGCGCTTCTCGGGCGGCTCGTCGGGGCTGTCGATCGGCCATGTCTCGCCCGAGGCCGCCGAGGGCGGCACCATCGGCCTTGTCGAGCAGGGCGACACGATCCGCATCGACATCCCGAATCGGGTGATCCACCTAGAGGTGGACGACGCCACGCTGGCCGCGCGCCGCGCCGCGCGCGAGGCCGAGGGCTGGAAGCCCGCCAAGCCCCGCCAGCGCAAGGTTTCGACCGCGCTGCGGGCCTATGCCGCGCTGACCACCAGCGCCGCGCGCGGCGCGGTCCGCGTCATCCCCGAGTGACCGGCTGGCCCGCGATCCAGGCGGATTGCAGGGCCCAGTCATCGTTCAGAAGCACCAGATCGGCGCGCCTGCCTGCCCGCAGCGCGCCGTATTCATCCGACAGCCCGGCAACGCGGGCCGGTTCCGACGAAGCCATCGCCAGGGCACGTTCGGGCGCGATGCCGACCTGATCGACCAGCACCCGGATCGCCCGGTCCATGCGCAGGTCCGCCCCGGCCAGCGTGCCGTCCGCCAGCGTCAGCCGCCCCTCGCGGCGCAGGATCCTGCGGCCCTGCAAGTCCATCTGGCTCAGACCGGTGCCTGCGAAGGCCATGCAGTCCGTGACCAGGAAGATTCCTTGGGGCCGCGCCGCAAGGGCCGCGCGCATGGCTGCGGGGTGGACGTGGACGGCGTCCGCGATCAGCCCGGCAGGCGTGTCGCCCGACAGCACCGCGCCGACCAGCCCCGGTGTGCGGTGGCCCATCTGGCTCATGGCGTTGAACAGATGCGTGACGCAACGCGCCCCTGCGGCAAAGGCGGCGCGGGCGGTGTCGTAATCGCAATCGGTGTGGCCCAGGCTGACGATGGCGCCCGCGCACGATAGCGTGGCGATCTGGTCCGGCGTTGCGGATTCGGGCGCCAGCGTCACCATCAGCACCGGCAGGGCGCGGGCGGCATCGCAAAGCCGCGCCAGATCCTCGGGGGTCATGGGCCGGATCAGGGCCGGATCATGGGCGCCGTGGCGGAGGGGGTCCAGATGCGGGCCTTCCAGATGCAGGCCCAGGAAGCCCGGCACCTGCGCGCGCGCGGCCTCGATGCCCGCCGCGATCACGGCGGCGGTCGCCTGGGGCGTGTCGGTGATGAGCGTCGGCAGAACCCCCGCGCAGCCGAGGGCCTGATGCGTGGCGCAGATATGGCGCAGCGCCGCAAGGTCGGTATCGCCGCCCACCATCAGCCCGCCGCCGCCATTCACCTGCAGGTCCAGGAAGGCGGGGGCAAGCGTGCCGTCCAGCCGCGTGACCGGGCCGGCCCCGCCCTCGGGAAGGATGGCGGCAATGCGGTCGCCCTCGATCACCACGGCATGGCCGGTCAGGAAGCGCTGGCCGTCGAAGATGCGGCTCGCCGCGATGACGGTCATGCCGCACCGCCCATCTGCCGCGCCATCAGCAGCGCGCCATCGACGCCGGACCCGAGCGCCGGGCGCTGCGGCCAGTCCGTCAGCCGCGCCGCATAGGCGGGGCCAAGCCCGCCCACGAAGACCACCGGCAGCGGCGCATCGCCCTGCAGCACCGCCAGGATATGGCGCACGTCGGCCACCGCCGCGTCGAAGACCTGCCGCGCCGCCGGATCGTCCGACCTGACGATGCGCCGGGCCAGTTCGGCAAAGTCGGCGGGACGGGCATGGTTGCCGAAACGGATGATGCCCTCGATCCCGCCGAACTCCTCCAGAAGCTGCTGCAGCAGGGGGGTTAGGTCTGCAAAGCCATCGGCCGCGCGCATGGCCAGCGACAGAAGCGCCCGGCCCAGCACCGCGCCCGATCCTTCGTCGCCCATCAGGAAGCCCCGTCCGCCGACCTGGCGCAGGTCGCCGCCGCGCTGCACGGCAAAGACCGAACCCGTGCCCAGTGCGGCCAGGATGCCGTCCTGGGTGCCCAGGGCACCCCGTGCCGCCGTCACGCCGTCATTGACGATCTGCATCCGGGCAAAGGGCAGCAGTCCCGCCAGCCGTTCGGACGCGGCGGTGATCGTGCCACCGGCAAGGCCCAGGGTGGCGATCAGATCGTGGGGATCGGCGCCGGTGCCCTCGAGCGCCTGGGCGGTGGCGGCCAGGATATTGGCCGCCGCGCCCTCGACATCGGTGTTGATGTTGGCAGGCCCGCCCTGGCCCTGGCCGATGATCCGGCCATCCGCATCCGCCAATGCCGCCCGGCATCCGGTGCCGCCGCCGTCTATTCCCAGAAAGAATGCCATCCGCCGTCCCCCTTTTCAGGGAAAGGTCTAGCCGCGTTCGTCGCTGCCGAACAGCCCGCGAAGCCCGCGCGTGACCAGGTTGCCGACCTTGGGGCGGGGCTGGGCGATGAAGGGCAAGGGGCGGCAGACCTCCATCGCGGCGATGCCGACGCGGGCGGTCAGGGCGCCGTTCACCACGCCCTCGCCGAACCGCTTGCTGACCCTGGCCAGAACGCCGCCGCCCGCCACGGTGTGGATCAGGTCGTCGCCCGCCGCGACCGCCCCAGTCGCCACCAGATGCGTCATCACCGTGCGCGCCAGCCGCCAGCCGCCCACGGCGCCTGCGCGGCCGCCATAGATCTCGGCCATCCGCCGGATCATCCGCAGGTTTGCGGCGAGGGCAGCGGCGACATCGGCCAGCGCCAGCGGGATCAGCGCGGTGGCGGCGGCGACGGTGCGGGCGGCGGCCTCGATCTCGCGCCGGGCGTCCTGGTCAAGCTGCGCCAGCAATTCCGTTTCGGCCATGGTCAGCAGCGTGCGGGCGTCAAAGACGTCACCGCGATTGTCGGCCAGCCGCTTGCGGTGCCAGTCCAGTTCCGGCCGCTTGGCATAGATCGCCAGAAGCTGGTCGGTGACCGCCCGCGCGCCGTCCATGCTGTCATCGGCCAGCGCCGCGCCCGCCCGCCGCTGGATCGCGTCAATGCGCGCAAACCGCGCCCAGGCCCGGTATTCGCGCCAGGCCATGCCAAGCGCCGCCAGCGTGAACAGCGCGAACAGCGCGACCCCGATCCAGCCCAGCACCGGATAGCGGGTTAGCAGGTCGTTGATGAAGTTCAGCGCGGCGATGGACAACAGGAAGGTGAACAGCGCCACCCCCGAATTGATGAAGAAGCGCGTCAGCCTGGAAGGCGGGCGCCCGACAAGCCGCGTCACCATCTCCATCGTGCGGGGGCGGGGCAGCAGGGGGCTGGCCTCGTCGATGGGGGGTGCGTCGGCGGGGTTCGGTGCGTCGGTCCGCGCCTCCTCGGCGGGGGCGGGGCCGGGATCGGCGGCTTCAGGCGGGTCGAGTTCGATCAGCACCGGGCCGCGCCGGGGGGGTGTGTCGCTCACAGCCGGTCTCCGATCAGGAATTCGGCGGCGCGGTCCAGCCGGATATGCGGCGGGCCGTCGCCGGGGCGGGCGGTCATGGGGGCGGGGGCGAAGTTCATGATGGCGTAATCGGCCTCCAGCCAGTCCTGCGCTCCGTCTCGCGCCGGATGCAGCAGGGCTGCGGGATCGGCGGGCAGTTCGCCCGGATAGAAGGCCGCCTGACGCCCGTCCAGCAGCCGGCCGCGCACGGCGGGCAGTTCCTGGTCGTCCTGGCGGATCACATCCTCGGTCGTGGCGCGCAGGGCTGCGATGGACATGGCCTCGGTCCGGGCGCCCGAGAAATCGGCGCGGTCGCGCGCCTCTCGCAGCATGGCGGACAGGATCGCGGTCAGGCGGTTGTGCTGGACATGGTGCAGGTGGTCGGCCTTGGTCGCGGCGAACAGGATGCGTTCCACGCGCCGCGTGCCCAGCAACTGCGCCAGCCAGCCCGCGCGACCGGGGCGGAAGGCGGTCAGCACGTCGGCCATGGCGCGGCGCATGTCCTCGACCGCGCGGGGGCCCTGGTGGATCGCGCCCAGCACGTCGACCAGCACCACCTGCCGGTCGATGCGGGCGAAGTGGTCGCGGAAGAACGGCTTGACCACGCGCGACTTGTAGGCGTCGAAGCGGCGGCGGAGTTCCTTGTGCAGCCGCCCTCCGGCCAGCGAGGCGGGCAGGGGGGCAAAGGTCAGGGCGGGCGAACCCTCCATCTCTCCGGGGATCAGGAAGCGGCCGGGGGTGCAGTCGGACCAGCCGGCCTCGCGCGCGGCGTGCAGGTGGGCGGTATAGACCTGCGCCAAGGATTGCGCGGTCGGCTCGTCGAAGCGGTCGCCGTTCAGGCCGTTCAGGGCGGCCTGGTATTCGTCGGCGCCGGGGCGGCCTTGCATCCGGTCCAGGACCTCGGCCGACCACTCGGAAAAATCCTTTTCCATCAGCCGCAGGTCCAGCAGCCATTCGCCGGGATAGTCGACGATGTCCAGGTGCAGGGTGCGCGGCCCGGTCAGGCCCCCGAACAGGCCCTTGCCGTCCAGGCGCAGGGACAGGCGCAACTGACTGACATGGCGCGTCCCTTCGGGCCAGTGCGGCGAGGGGCCGGTCAGGGCGGCCAGGTGCCGTTCGAAGTCGAAGCGGGGGACGGTATCGTCGGGCTGGGGTTGCAGCCAGGCGGCCTTCAGGCTGCCATCGGCGGCGGCGCGCAAGGCGTGCATCCGCCCCCGGTCCATCAGGTTCGCCACCAGCGAGGTGATGAACACCGTCTTGCCGGCCCGCGACAGGCCCGTGACGCCCAGCCGGATCACCGGATCGCCCAAGCCGATGCCTGCCAGAAGATTGCTGCCGATACCCATTCCGCCTGCCGTTTTTCCAGTGTCTTTGCCGGAAGATAGGCTCCGGGTATGGGTTTGAATAGGGCGGCGGGCCGGGGTTCCGCTTGGCCCGCCGTTGCGACATAACGCGGCCATGCCCGATCGGTTGCCTATCGACGATGTTCTGCCCGCCCTGTGCGATGCCCTGGCCGCGCATGGCCGCGCCGTGCTTGTCGCCCCGCCGGGGGCAGGCAAGACGACCCGCGTGCCCCTGGCGCTGCTGGACCGGGTCGGGGGCCGGATCGTGATGCTGGAGCCCCGGCGCCTTGCCGCCCGCGCGGCCGCCGAGCGTCTGGCCGAGCAGTTGGGCGAGGCCGTGGGCGGGCGCGTCGGATACCGGATGCGCGGCGAATCGGTGCCGGGCAGCCGGATCGAGGTCGTGACCGAGGGCATCCTGACGCGGATGATCCAGTCCGATCCCTCGCTGGAGGGGATCGGCTGCGTGATCTTCGACGAATTCCACGAACGCAGCCTGAATGCCGATCTGGGTCTGGCCCTGGTGTGGGAGGCCAGGGGGGCGCTGCGCGAGGATATGGCGGTGCTGGTGATGTCGGCCACGCTGGAGGCCGGACCCGTGGCGGCGCTGCTGGACGACGCGCCGGTGATCCGGTCCGAAGGCCGCGCCTTTCCGGTCGAGACCCGCTGGCTGCCCCGCCCGCTGCCCGCCAGCGCGCGTCTGGTGGACGAGGCCGCCCGCCTGATCGCAACCGCCGAGGCGGAGACGCGCGACAGCGGCGGCACGATCCTGGCCTTCCTGCCGGGCGAGGGCGAGATCCGGCGGGTCATGGCCCGGCTTGGCGACGGGTGCGAGGTGCTGCCGCTCTATGGGGCCTTGAAACCTGCCGAGCAGCGCGCGGCGCTGGCGCCGCCGGGCGCGCGGCGGCGGATCGTGCTGGCGACGGCGATTGCCGAGACCTCCTTGACCATTCCGGCGGTGCGGGTGGTAGTCGATGCGGGCCGGGCGCGGCGGGCGCGGTTCGATCCGGGGTCCGGCATGTCGCGGCTGGTCACCGAGCGTGTCAGCCGGGCCGAGGCCGACCAGCGCCGCGGCCGCGCGGGCCGTGTGGCGCCGGGCATCTGCTATCGCATGTGGGCGCGGGCCGAGGAGGGCGCGCTGCCCTCCTTTGCCCCGCCCGAGATCGCCGTGGCCGATCTGGCCGGACTGGCGCTGGAACTGGCGGCCTGGGGGTCGGATCCGGGCGAGCTGGCCTTCCTGACGCCCCCGCCCGAGGGTGCCCTGGCCGAGGCGCGCGTCCTGCTGCGGGGCCTGGAGGCGATGGACGCTGCCGGCCGCATCACCGATCACGGCCGGGCCCTGGCGCGCCTGCCGCTGCACCCCCGGCTGGCGCATATGGTGATGGTGACGGGCGCCGGGGCTGCCGATGTCGCGGCGCTGCTGTCCAACCGCGATCCGCTGCGCGGCGCGCCGGTGGATCTGGCGCTGCGGCTTGCGGCGGTGCGCGATCCGAAGGGGTTTGCGGCGCGACATCCCTTCGAGGCGAACCGGGCGGTCGTGCAGCAGATCCGCGATGAGGCCGCGCGGCTGCGGCGGCTGGTTGCGTCCCGCGACGGCCGGGGGGCCAGCCCCCCGGGCCCCACGGGATATTTGGGTGAAGAAGAAATCGGCGGCATGGTCTCGCTGGCCTATCCCGACCGGATCGGCTTGCGGCGGAAGGGCGATGAGCCGCGCTTCGTGCTGTCGGGCGGGAATGGCGCGGCGATGGAGGCAGGCGACCCCATGGCCGGGCAGCGGCTGGTCGTCGCGGTCGATCTGGACGGTGACGGGCGCGAGGCGCGAATCCGCATGGCCGCCCGCCTGGACGAGGCCGATCTGCGTGCGCTCCACGGCAGCCGGATCGAGGCGGTCGAGATCTGCGAATGGTCCAGGCGCGAGGGGCGGGTGCTGGCGCGCGTGCAGGAACGGCTGGGCGCGCTGGTCCTGTCGGATCGCCCCTGGCCGGATGTGCCCGCCGAGGCCATTGCGCGTGCCGCGCTGGAGGGCCTGCGACTGGACGGGCTGACCTGGACGCCGGCGGCGGCCCGGCTGCGGGCGCGGATCGCGCTGTTGCCGGACCTGGGGCCGGTGGATGACGCAAGCCTGCTGGAGGATGCAGATTGGCTGCTGCCCTGGCTGGGCCGCGCCCGGACGCTGGCCGACCTGCGCGGGCTGGATCTGTCCGAGCCGCTGAAGGCCCGGATCGGCTGGGACGGCCAGCAGCGGCTGGACCGGGAGGCTCCGCCGCATTTCGTCACGCCCCTGGGCCGCAAGGTGCCGATCGACTATGACCACGAGCAGCCCTCGATCGAGGTCCGGTTACAGGAACTGTTCGGCGTGACGCGCCATCCGGTCGTGGGCGGGCGGCCGCTGCGGATCAGCCTGCTGTCGCCCGGCGGCAAGCCCGTGCAGGTGACGACGGACCTGCCGGGGTTCTGGGCGTCATCCTATGCCGATGTCAGGAAGGACATGCGCGGCCGTTATCCCCGCCACCCCTGGCCCGAGGACCCGCGCGAGGCCGATCCCACCACCCGGGCCAAGCCACGCGGCACCTAGTCGATGGCGCGGATCAGCGCCTTGTCCAGGACGCGCAGCACCTGCGCCAGGTCATGCCCGCGCTTCAGGATCCGCCCGTCCATGGCGATTACGGAATAGGCCCCCTGGGCCGTGCGCAGCCGGGGGCGTTTCTCGATGCGGTAGAGCGGATGTTCGGTCGCGCGGCGAAAGACGCTGAAGACGGCGGCGTCGCGCAGAAAGGACATGGCGTAGTCGCGCCATTCCCCGGCTGCGACGAAGCGGCCGTAAACGGACAGGATCAGCGACAATTCGGTTCGGTCAAAAACGACGCGATCGGGGTGGGCGTGAAACGGCGGGCCGGCATCCATCATGTCAGGATGGTGACAGTCCGCCGCCTGCAAGGCAATGCCGAAAACGGGCGGCCCGCCGTTGTTGGCCTAGTAGCAGCTGACCTTCTCGATCCGGCCCGTGCTGCCGTATTCGATGTTCAGCCGTTCGGGCCGGAAGTCCGAGGTGACGGCGTCGTCCGGGCCAATCCGGCGGGTGCCGATGGGGAAGGTCATGGCCGCCAGGACCTCGATCGGCTGGCCGACCAGCCCCTGATAGGCCGAGGCGCGGCAGGTATCCGGCGCCGCATCGGGCAGGGGTTCGGCCGGCATCGGCTCGCAGGCGGCAAGAACGGCCGTGGCGGCCAGTCCAATGAAAAGCGTTCTGGCGTTCATGGCGATCATCCGCAATCGACGTTGGTGATGGTGCCTGCCGCGTCCAGGCGGAAGACGATCCGGTTGGGGTCATAGTCCTGCGGCTCGATCCCGCGATATTCGACGACCCGGTAGTCCTTGGTGATGCCCAGGGTCGGGATCACGCTGCCGGGCTGGCCGACGCTCGATGCATAGTTCTTGCTGGCACCGCACAGGTCGGGCTTGCGCTCGGTCAGGCCGGACACGCCAAGCGCGGGTTCCGGGGCGGGAGGCATGACCGCCACGGGGGCGGGTTGCGGTACCGGTGCGGGCGCGGGGGCTGGCGCCATGCAGCCCGAAACCAGGGCAGAGGCCGCCAGCAAGGGCAGCAGAAGCTTGGTGGTCGTCATGATCGTCGGTCTTTCCCTCGTCGGCGCCCGTCTGTCGCGGGCTCGGATGCGGATGATACAGGCCGCGCCGGGTCTTGAGAAGGCGCGGCGATTTTCACGTTTGCATCAGCGCCTGCCGGCGCTGCGCCGCAGGCCATGGCGCTGGGCCGGAGCGAAGGCCCGCAGGAACAGGGCAGCGGCTTCGGACGCGTTGGCCTGGATGGTCGCACCGGAGGCTTCCGGCTTGCCCAGCAGCCAGAAGGGGCCATTCGCCGCCGACAGGCCGATCAGCTGCCTGGCGGCGGCATCCGTGTCCTCGATCGCCAGAAGCCCGGCATCGGCCCACCGGTCCAGGTGCGCCCGCACGGGGTCGCGCAGCATCCGCGTCAGGCTGGCCTGGAGATCGTCGGCAAGTTCGGCAAGGCGCGGCGTTTCGGCCAGAAGGACGCGGCACAGGCTGATCCTGTGCGGATTGGCCAGCCATTCCGCGATCCGCGCCGCGATCTGCGGAATGGCGCGCTCCGGCGGCAGGCCCGGGTCGATGTCCAGGGTGAAGCTGCCTTCAAGGCGTTCAAGCTCGACCCGCATGGCCTCGCGGAACATCAGCGTCTTGTCGGGGAAATAGCTGTAGATCGTCGCCTTCGACACTTGCGCGGCCGATGCGATGTCATCGACGCTGGCCCCGACAAAGCCGTCGCGCAGGAAAATGTCGGCGGCACCCCTGACCACCTGTCCGAATTTGCGTCCTGGGGTAACCGACTGAGTTTTCGTCACGATAAATTTCCGATCTGATCGTTGGTAACATCCTGATCCGCGACTTCAATGCTTTATTGCACCCGCAGGTTGCCGTCCGGCGCGCAGGTTTCAGGGTGCGTCTGCCGTGGGGCCAGGCGGGTTGCCTTGTTTTTGTTCAGATCGGCCTTGGCACCTGCCGCCCGGCTGGCATAGCGTCGCTGTCGTCACCAACCTGCGATCATGTTCAGGAGCTGCCGATGACGATCCATCAGATGTCCTTTCGCGACTCGGTTGAACGCATGTTCAGCCATGCGGCCAGCCTCATGGAGCTGCGGCCCGGGCTCGAGGAAAAGATCCGGGTCTGCAACTCGACCTATGTGGTGCGCTTCGGGGTGCGTCTGCGCGGGCAGATCCATACCTTTACTGGCTATCGCTCGGTCCATTCGGAACACATGGAGCCTGTGAAGGGCGGCATCCGCTATTCCCTGGACGTGACCCAGGACGAGGTCGAGGCGCTGGCCGCGCTGATGACCTACAAATGCGCCCTGGTCGAGGTTCCCTTCGGCGGCTCGAAGGGCGGTCTTTGCATCGACCCGCGCGCTTGGGACGAGGACGAGCTGGAGCGCGTCACCCGCCGCTTCACCTATGAGCTTTCGCGCCGGAACCTGATCTCGCCCAGCCAGAACGTGCCCGCGCCTGACATGGGCACGGGCGAACGCGAGATGGCCTGGATGGCCGATGCCTACAAGCGGCTGCATCCCGACGACATCAACGCCAAGGCCTGCGTCACCGGAAAGCCGCGCCACGCGGGCGGCATCGAGGGCCGGGTCGAGGCGACGGGCCGCGGCGTGCAATATGCGCTGCGCGAGTTCTTCCGGCACGCGGACATGATGAAGAGGGCCGGGCTGGAAGGGGGGCTGGCGGGCAAGCGGGTGGTCGTGCAGGGCCTGGGCAACGTGGGCTATCACGCGGCGCAGTTCCTGTCGGTCGAGGACAAGGCCCTGGTCACCTGCGTGATCGAACGCGACGGGGCGATCCGCAACCCGCAGGGCATCAACATCGACGCGCTGCGCGGCCATATCCGCGCGACCGGCGGCATCAAGGGCTTCGCCGGCGGCGATTACCAGGAAAACGGGCTGGCCGCGCTGGAGGATGACTGCGACATCCTGGTTCCGGCAGCCATCGAAAGCGTGATCCATGCCGGAAATGCCGACCGCATCCGCGCCAGGCTGATCATCGAGGCCGCGAACGGTCCCGTCACCGCTGACGCCGACGAGGTGCTGAAGCGTAAGGGCGTGGTCATCATTCCCGACATGTATGCCAACGCGGGCGGCGTCACGGTCAGCTATTTCGAATGGGTCAAGAACCTTTCGCAGATCAGTCTGGGCCGCCTGGAGCGCCGCCACGAGGAAGCCCGGTCCCGGATGCTGGTCGAGGAGCTGGAGCGGATTTCGGCCGATACGGGCACGAACTTCAAGCTGGCGACGGGTTTCAAGGACGCGTTCCTGCATGGCGCGGACGAACTGGATCTGGTGCGGTCCGGCCTGGACGACACCATGCGCGAGGCATTCAAGAAGATGAAGGATGTCTGGATGTCCAATCCGAAGGTCGATGACATGCGGACCGCGGGATATGTCGTGGCGATCCGGCGGATTGCCAATGTCTATGGGTCGCTGGGGTTGTGATGTGGCTGGGGGGCGCTGCCCCCCGTCGCCGTCCCCGCGCCTCCCCCCGGGATATTTTCGCCAAGGCGAAGAGGCAATCAGCCCCGGGGTGCGGCGGCGCGGCGCAATCGGTCGTTGATGGCGGCGCCAAGACCGTGGTCGGGAATCGGCGCGACCGAGATCGGGCGCCCCTCGCGGTCGGCGCGGCGCAGGGTGTCGAACAGGCGCGCCGCGGCCTGCGCCAGGTCGCCGGTTTCGGACAGCGTGAAGGGGCCGGGGGCAGCAAAGGCGATATGGGTTTCGCCGGGACCGGGATCGGACACGTTCAGGCGCAGCGCGGCCTTCGGGGCATAGTGGCTGGTAAGCTGCCCCGGCGCGTTCGGGGCGGCGGGGTCGGCCTGATGGTCCGCCAGCGGGTGTCCAAGGCATCTGGCGATCGCTTCGGTCGGGATGCCGCCGGGGCGCAGCAGGGTGGCGCGGCCCTGCGGCCAGCCGATGATGGTGGATTCGAGGCCGACGGGGCAGGGGCCTGCGTCCAGCACGGCGGCGATGCGGCCGTCCAGCCCGCCGTCGGGGTCGAGGACGTGATCCGCGCTGGTCGGGCTGATCCGCCCCGAGGCATTGGCCGAGGGCGCGGCAAGCGGGCCGGTCAGCCGCAGCAGGGCCTGCGCGACCGGATGGCCTGGCACGCGGATGGCGACCGTCGAAAGCCCCGCCGTGACAAGGGACGCGATGCCGGCATCCGCGCGCAGCGGCAGCACCAGGGTCAGGGCGCCCGGCCAGAAGGCCTTGGCCAGCGTCTCGGCCTCGGCCGTGACGTCGGCAATTGCGCGGGCGGCCTCCAGATCGGGGACATGCACGATCAGCGGGTTGAAGGACGGGCGGCCCTTTGCCTCGTAGATCCGCGCGACGGCCTGGCCGTTGCGCGCGTCGCCCGCCAGGCCATAGACCGTCTCGGTCGGGATCGCCACCACGTGGCCGCCCGCCAGCAGGATCGCCGCGCGGGCCATGCCCATCTGGTCTGGCAACAGTCTTTCGGTCTGCATCCGTGACGCCGGGTTTCGGTTGAGCCTTGTCCCCGGCCCCCTAAGATGGTCCGGAACAGCAGTTCTGATAGTCGCGCCCGGCCCGATTGCCAAGGCGCCAGCGGAGGGGGGACCAGATGAGCTACAAGGCGCCGGTCGCGCAGATCGACTTCATCCTGAACCATGTCGTGCCGTTTTCCGATCTGGCCCGGACCGACCGCTTTGCCGAGGCGACGCCCGAGACCGCATCCGCGATCCTGGCCGAGGCCGGCAAGCTGGCGACCAACGTTCTGGCGCCCCTGAACCGCAATGGCGACGAAAGCCCGGCGGTTCTTGAGAATGGCCGAGTGCGGACCTCGCCCGGCTTTGCCCAAGGCTTCCGCGCCATCGCCGAGGGCGGCTGGATCGGTCTTTCGGCCGACCCCGAGCACGGCGGCATGGGCCTGCCGCAGGCGCTGAACATGGCCGTGGCCGAGATGATGTCGGGCGCCTGCCTGGCCTTGCAACTGAACCCGCTGCTGACCCAGGGCCAGATCGAGGCGCTGGAGCATCACGCCAGCGACGATCTGAAGGCGCTTTATCTGCCGAAGCTGGTTTCCGGCGAATGGTCGGGGACGATGAACCTGACCGAACCGGGCGCGGGCAGCGACGTCGGCGCGCTGGTCACCAGGGCCGAGCCGAACGGCGACGGCACCTATCGGATCACGGGTCAGAAGATCTTCATCACCTGGGGCGACAGCGACGTGACCGAAAACGTCTGCCATGCCGTGCTGGCCCGCCTGCCGGATGGCGCCAAGGGCACCCGGGGCATCAGCCTGTTCATGGTCCCGAAGCTCATCCCCGACGCCGATGGCAGGCCGGGGGTGGCCAACAGCCTCAAGGTCGTCAGCCTGGAAGAAAAGATGGGCATCCACGGCAGCCCCACCTGCGTTCTCAGCTTCGAGGGCGCGACCGGCTGGCTGATCGGCGAGCAGCACAAGGGCATGGCCGCGATGTTCACCATGATGAACTGCGCCAGGCTGGGCGTCGGGATGCAGGGTGTCGGCGTGGCCGAGGCGGCGCTGCAGCAGGCCGTCGCCTATGCCCGGGATCGCAACCAGATGGGACCGATCATCCAGCACCCCGACGTGCGCCGGATGCTGGCCACCGCCCGGGCCGAGGTCTTTGCCGCCCGCGCCATCGGGCTGGCCTGCGCCACGGCCATCGACCTGGAACGGGCGACGAACGATCCCGTCCATGCGGCGCGCGCGGCCTTCCTGACGCCGATCGCCAAGACCTATGGCACGGATGTCGGTTGCCGCGTGGCCGATATCGGCGTGCAGGTCCATGGCGGCATGGGCTATATCGAGGAAACGGGCGCCGCCCAGTATCTGCGCGACGTGCGCATCACCCCCATCTATGAAGGCACCAACGGCATCCAGGCGATGGATCTGGTCGGGCGCAAGCTGTCGGACGGGGGCGACGCCGCCCTGCGCCTGCTGGACGAGATCGCGGACGGCGCCAAGGTCGCGCAGGCCGATCATCCGCAGTTGGCGAACCAGCTGTGGCAGGCGTCCGAAACGCTGCGCGAGGCGACCCAAACGCTGCTGGAGCGCGATCTGCCCCTGCGCTTCGCGGGCGCGGTGCCCTATCTGACCGGCTTCGCGCGGGTGCTGGGGGGGCTTTATCACCTGCGCGCCGCTCAGGCCGGGGGCGAATCGCATCTGGCCTTGGCCCGCGTCTTCAATGCCCGCGTGCTGCCGCGCCATGCCGCCGACCTGGTCGAGGCCGTGGCGGGTCTGGACGATCTGACGGGCGTCAGCGACGCGGCCCTTGCCGGGGATTTCGCCGCGTGATCGCCTATCCGTTCGCAGCCCCGCCCGAGGCGGGGCAGGCGACAGCGGTCGCGCCCGGCGTGCTGTGGATGCGGCTGCCCCTGCCGATGGCGCTGGATCACGTCAATGTCTACGCGCTGGAGGATGGCGAGGGCTGGACGCTGGTCGATACCGGCTTCGACACGCCGGCCTCGCGCGGGGCATGGGATGCGCTGCTGGCCGGACCCCTGGCGGGGCGGCCGGTCCGGCGCGTGATCGGCACCCATCACCACCCCGACCATATCGGGCTGGCGGGCTGGTTCATGGCGCGTGACGGGGCCGAGCTGCTGATGAGCCGCACGGCCTGGCTGACCGCGCGGATGCTGGTGCTGGACCGGCAGGACCGCGCATCCCCCGAGGCGCTGGCCTTCTGGCGCCGCGCCGGGATGCCCGCCGACCTGCTGGAACAGCGCGCGACGGAACGGCCCTTCAACTTTGCCGATGTGGTTCATCCCCTGCCGCTTGGGTTCACGCGGCTGATCGATGGCCAGCAGGTCAGCTTCGGCAGCCGCCGCTGGCGCGTCGCCATGGGCCATGGCCATGCGCCCTGCCACGCGACCTTCTGGTCCCTGGATGACGATCTGGTGATCGGGGGCGACCAGCTGCTGCCCTCGATCTCGCCGAACCTGGGGGTCTATCCCACCGAACCCGAGGCCGATCCGGTCGGCGAATGGCTGGACAGCTGCAAGCGGATGGCGGAACTGGCCGAAGCGCGGCATCTGGTCCTGCCCGGCCACAAGCTGCCCTTCACGGGCCTGCCTACCCGGTTGCGCCAGCTGATCGACAATCACGGCAACGCGCTGGACCGGATGGTCGCCGCGCTGCGGGAAGGCCCGCGCACCGCTGTCGACTGTTTCGACATCCTGTTCAAGCGCCGCATCGGCGCGGGCGAATTCGGCCTGGCCCTGGTCGAGGCGGTCGCCCATGTGAACCACCTGCGCGGGAAAGGCATCGTGTCGGTTGCGGGACACCAGGGCGACGCCGTGCTGTGGGGGGCGTGACAGGGCAGGCGCTTTCGGCTATCGCAATGACAAAGCGGACAGGAGGCAGGCGAATGGCCACGCATCATCACGAGAGCACCGAACACAAGGTCGGCACCATGGACATCACCGAACAGCAGCGGACCTTTGCGGGCTTCATCAAGTTCGCCACCTGGACCGCGATCCTGTCGATCCTGGTGCTGATCTTCCTGGCGCTGTCCAACAGCTGATCCGGCGGGCAAGGTTACAATGAAAAGACGAGTTTTCGTGGCGGCGGCCCTGCCCGCTGCCCTTGCGGCTTGCGGCGCAAAAAGTGTCTGGGATTCGGACGAGGAACTGCGCGCCGCGTATTTCGTGTCGAACGAGCCTCCCTCGGTCACGCTGCTGACGGTGATCGGCATTCCGCGCGGCGAAGGCGGGCATTCGGGGCTGATGATCAACGGCAGCCAGCGGGTGATCTATGACCCCGCGGGAAGCTGGCAGCATCCGCGCATCCCCGAACGCAACGACGTGCTGTACGGCATCAACGACAACTTCAAGCGCTTCTACCTCGACTACCACGCCCGCAAGACCTACTGGGTGGCCGAGGACACCGTCTTCGTCAGCCGCGAGGTCGCCGATGCCGCCATCCGCGCGGTCGAGGCGCAGGGCGCATCGCCGAAAAGCTATTGCGCGGTGAACAGCGGACAGGCGCTGCGCAAGGTGCCGGGGTTCGAGGGCGCGCCGACCGGCTTCAGCCCGCTGAGGCTGCGCCGCTGGTTCCTGACGCTGCCGAACGTGCAGTCCAAGCGCCACATGGACGGCGATCCGGCCAACAACCACGATGTGCTGCTGCGCCAGAAGGACGGGCAGATCGTCGGCTACAACAGGTAAAGCAGGCCGAACAGCGTGATGGCGCCCGCAAGGATCGCCAGGATCATGTTCTTCGTCCAAAGGCCGACTGCCACCGTCGCGGTGGCGGCGGCCATCCGCGCCGGATCGGGCTGCCCGCCCGTCGCGGCGGGCCAGACCACCAGCGGCGCGACCAGCGCGGGCAGCACAGCTACCGGCGTATAGCGCAGCATCCGCAGAACCCAGTCCGGCAGCTTGCGATTGCCCAGCGTGCCCAGGAAGGACCAGCGGATCAGGAAGGTGCCGATCCCAAGAACCACGATCACCACCCAGATCGTCAGGTCCGAGATGCCGTTCGTCATGCCTGTGCTCTCCGCTGCGACCAGACCTCGACCAGCGCACCGGTCGCCATTCCCAGGGGCGAGGCGATCAGCAGCCCCAGCCCCGAGGGCAGCCCCGCGAAGGCCAGCGATCCCGCAACGGCGACAAAGCAGGCGGCCAGATGCGCGGGCGTGCGCAGCATGGGCGCGATCATCGCCAGAAAGGTGATCGGCATGGCGAAATCCAGCGCGATGTCCTGGGGGATCGCCCGCCCGACCGTCGCCCCGAGCCAGGAAAAGACCATCCAGGGCAGGCACACCACCGACACCACGCCCGCGAAGAAGGCAAGCCTGTGGCGCAGGTCCATCCGGGGGTTCGCCTCGTATTCCTGGATCGCCAGGGCATAGCTCTGGTCCACGAGGGCATAGGCCACCCAGGCCTTCTGCTGCGCTGTCGCATCGCGCAGCCAGGGCACCAGCGAGGCCGAATACATCGCCATGCGCAGGTTCACCGCCAGGCAGGACAGGATCACGATGATCACCGGCGCGTTGTCGGACAGAAGCTGGACCGCCGTGAACTGCGACGCCCCCGCCAGCACCAGGACCGAGAAGCCCAGCACCTGGGCCACGTCCATCCCTGCCTCCAGGGCCACGACGCCGAACAGCAGCGCGAAGGGGATCATGACGACCAGGAAGGGCAGCGACTTGATGGCGCCGCGCCGGAACGCCTGGCCTGCCGTGAAGGGGGCGCCATCATCGGCAAGGGACTGCCGGCCGGCGGTGCGGGGTTGGGGCATGGGCGAGATGGCTTTCGCTTCGGATCGGAATGCGGCACCTTCGTTGCACGACGCGCAAGCATAAGGCAAGGCTGGGTGCAGATCACGAGTCCCATTCCCGACCGGCACCTGCGCGACGCCGCCCGGCTGTGGTGGAGCGCCTTCGCGCCCCCCGCCGCGGGCCGGGCGCCACCGATCCGTGCCTGCCACGGCATTGCCGCCATCGGGCCGGCGGGCGGCCTGGACGGCGTGGCGGGCTTTCGCGACCATGACGGCGGCTTTCTGGCGGATCAGCCGATGCTGGCCCGGCTGATGTTCCGGGCCGCGCCGGCGACCCTTGATCTGGTGATCGACGGGATCGTCGTGGACCGCCTTCGCCATGGCGCCGGCCGGGCGCTTCTGGACGCGGCGTCCGACATCGCGCGCCGGACCGGCCACCCCGGGTTGCGGGCGGAAGTGGAACTGAGGAACCGCCGGGCGATGGCCTTCTATGCCGCGACCGGGTTCACCGAAACCGGCCGGGGCCGCTTTGGCTGGCCCTGGTCGGGGCCGGTCGTGATCCTGCGGCGGGCTGTCTGATCAGCCGAAGACCCCGGCCAGCCGGCCCAGCAGCATGAAGGCGCGGGCAGATCGCGTCTCGGCCAGGACCGCGATCTGTGCGTCGTCCATCTGCGGTACCTGCCGCGTCAGCATCGCGTCGAAATGGCGCAGGAAATGGTGTGCGGTGTCGCGGAAGATCTCGTCCCGGTCCAGCAGCGCGGCGGCGATGTCCAGGGCCTCCTGGTCGCGGATGCCGCCAAGCGCCGCCACCGCGCTGCCGCGCGCGCCTTCGGCAAAGCGGCGCCAGAGGGCAGGGGGCACGGGCTCGGGCGGCAGGTCGTCCATGTAAAGATCCTGGCCTGCCAGCAGCGTCACCACATCCTGCGCCGCGCGCAGCACACGGGCGTGGTCCCCGTCCTGCAACGCATGGCGCAGCGCGGCAATGGCCAGCGAATCATCAGGGCCGTCGGGAAAGTTCAGCGCCCGGATCAGCGTATCGGCATCCACGTGGACCGGGGCCGGGCTCTCGGCTCGCGCCGGTTGCGGGCGGGCATCCGTCGCGGGGCGCGGGGCGGGGCGGGGCGCCGCGGGGGCAGGTGCAGGGACGGGCGCGGGCGCGCGCGGTTGCAGGTCCGCATCGTCGAGGATCTCGGGAACCGGGCGGGGCGGGGGCACGCCGCGGGTCGCGGTCACCTGCCGCAACTGGCTCAGGCGCTGGCGCAACTCGTCGGCCTCGGCCCGCAGCAGGGCGATGGCGCGGGCCGTCCGGACCGCCAGCCAGATCAGCACCAGGGGCAGGATCGTTCCCATGACGACCGCAAGGCGCGCAAGGCCGCCCGGCGCACCCTCGCCCCCCGGGGCCAGCAGCCAGAACAGCGCCACCAGGAAAAGCCAGACACCGCTGAGCGCGATGCCCGTGGCGGTGATCGCGTCCCGCTGCGCCAGCGTAGTGATCCGTGCAACCAATGACATCGTTCCTACTCGTAGCGGATCGCGAGGATCTCGTAGCTGCGCTGGCCGCCCGGCGTCGTGACCTCGACACTGTCGCCGACATCCTTGCCGATCAGGGCCTTGGCCAGGGGCGAGCGGATGTTCAGAAGCCCGCGTTCGATGTCGGCCTCGGCCTCGCCCACGATCTGGTAGGTGCGCTCCTCGTCGGTATCCTCGTCCACCAGGTTGACGACGGCGCCGAACTTGACCGATCCGTTCAGCTTGGAGGTATCGATCACCTCGGCGCGCGACAGGATCGACTCCAGTTCCTTGATGCGGCCCTCGATGAAGCCCTGCTTTTCGCGGGCGGCATGGTATTCGGCGTTCTCGGACAGGTCGCCATGTTCGCGCGCCTCGGCGATCTGCCGGATGATGGCGGGGCGCTCCTTGGATTTCAGGTCGCCCAGTTCGCGTTCAAGCGCGGCATAGCCGCTGCGGGTCATCGGAATCTTGTCCATCGCTGCCCTGTCCTTCCGGGATGCGGTTGCCGTCCAAGTGCTAAGGCAACGCCCCCGCCATTCGGATGGCAGGGGCGCAAACCTTGTTGTCGGCAACGTGCCCCGAACTGCCGCGTCTTTGCAAGCCCGCGCGCGGTCTTGCTGGCAGTTTTTGGCCGTCGCGTCAGCATTGCCGCGATGCGGCAAAGAGATTACATCGGGCAGCAGCCAAGCAGGGGGAAGCCGAGCCATGACCGACGCGACGCAGATCGAACGCGAGTCGATGGAGTATGACGTTGTGATCGTGGGGGCGGGTCCTTCGGGGTTGTCGGCGGCGATCCGGCTGAAGCAGGTGGACCCGGATCTGTCGGTGGTGGTGCTGGAAAAGGGCTCGGAGGTGGGCGCGCATATCCTGTCGGGGGCGGTGCTGGACCCGATCGGGCTGAACCGGCTGATCCCCGACTGGAAGGAGCGCGGCGCGCCGGTCCGGACCGCGGTCGCGGAGGACAACTTCTACGTGCTGGGCGCTGCGGGGCAGGTGCGGGTGCCGAACTGGCCGATGCCGCGGCTGATGAACAATCACGGCAACTACATCGTCTCGATGGG
>NZ_JAPTYD010000029.1 GCF_026913015.1 Paracoccus benzoatiresistens | reverse complement strand
ACATGCGCCCGGTCGGCGGCAACGACATGGGACAGGTCGTTCTGGTTGAGGTCAAGGGACATGGCGGGGCTCCGGATGGGTGGCGCAGATGCTGGGCGACGTAAGAGTTGGGGGGCATTTGCCGGATTGTCGCGACACAGCACCAGCCAAGCAACGGTGATTTCTTGCGCAAACCAGATTGTTGTTTTCATTGCCATCTGCCAAACTCCGCTTTGAATACGAAGCACGAAAGCAATGGCGAGACAGCACGACGACAAGGAAGACCGGCTGGTTGCGATGCGGTTGCGTGTGGTGCGAAAGTCGAAAGGGCTGTCGCAACGTGAACTTGCAAGGCGCGCCGGTGTCGGCAGCGGCACCATATCGCAGATCGAGTCGATGTCGCTGAAGCCCTCCGTATCCGTTCTCAAGCGGATCCTGGATGGCGTGCCCATGGATCTCGCCACGTTCTTCAGCTTCGAACTGTCCTTGGATCAGGACCGGGTGTTTCGCCGCAACGAGCACGTGAACATCGGTGCGCCAGGCATCAAGTATCTTCTGCTTGCGGCGCAGCGCCCCGGACGGAACATCCAGATGCTGCATGAATATTACGAGCCGACCACCAGTTCCGGGCGACATGTCCTGTCCCACAACGGAGAGGAATGCGGCATTGTCATAAGCGGAACGCTCGAGGTGACGATCGGCGACGAGGTTCATGTCCTGAACGCCGGAGACGGCTATTATTTCAGCAGCTCGCTCCCCCACCGGTTCCGCAACACCGGAACCACGGTCTGCGAGGTTGTCAGCGCCTGTACGCCTCCCAGCTTCTGATTGCATCGAGTTGCTATTTCAAATGCAACTTTCGTTTGTGGGATGAGTATTCGCGTTTTCGGCTCTAGAACCGGCTCAGCAGGTCCGAACGAAATGAGGCGTCCAGCCGCCGCATGTAGCTTTCAGCGCAGCACATGTGCTGGTGCATGGCACGGGCGGCCCGTTCTGCGTCACCGGCGCGAAAAGCCGACAGCAGTTCCTTGTGGCTTTCGATATTGGCCTCGCCGAAGTTCTCATGCTCCCGCATGCTCTGGCTGCGGTAGCTGACCAGGTCGCGCAGCATGCTGTTCAGGAAACGACACATGAACACCAGAAGCACATTGTCCGAGGCTTCACAGAGAATGTCATGGAATTCGGTCTCAGCCTGGCGCACGAGGATGCGATCCTGGTCATTGTTCGCCGCCTCGCAGACACGGATATTGTCTTCAAGGCGTCGCAGATGATCGGGGGTTAGCCTGCCGGTGACGTTGCGGGCAAGGCTTTCCTCCAGGGATTTGCGCAACTCGTAGACATGCGCAAAGTCCAGCTTCTGGAAGTGCAGAAACTGCCGCAATTGCTGAGTGGCGATGTCGATCGAGGCATGCTGGATCTCGGGCCCGCCATTGGGCCCCGACAGCATTCGGACCAGTCCCTCGACCTCCAAGGCTTTCAGCGCCTCACGCATTGTGCCTTTCGAACAGCCGTAATGCTCCATCAAGGCGCGCTCATGCGGCAGGCGATCGCCGGGTCGCATGGCATCCCGAGCGATGCGACGACGGATGTCTTCGGCGATCTGGTCAGACAGCTTGATGCGGTCCAACCTGCGTTTCTTGTCTGTCAGCGCCTCGTGCCTCATCAGGGTTCTTCAGCCTTGCCATTCGCAATCCGGGTCAAGTGGATATATGGGTCGAGGCAGTTTTCGGAAAGCGAAGAGATCGTAATTCGAGGCGGTTACCCCCGAACTGGCGCATTCCACCACGGCGGCCGCAAGCGCTTCGAAAACCGGCCGGCAATACATGCGCGATTTCAGGTGCAGGAAGCGCGCGTCGGCAGGGTCCAGGCCCAGACTGCTGAACACGCCCAGATCCAGCGGCTCGTGCGGCTGTTCGCAGATAACGATCCGTGCGGCGCCAGTGTCGAAGGCTGCAGCGCGGCCCATGCAAAGTTCCTGGCCATTGTAGATGGGTCCGGCGACACGATACCGCCCGTCCGACAGTGCCGTTACGCGGCCTTTCAGTCGCAGCGGTGAACGCGGCGGCGGCAGGCCCGCGGCCGGGGTCTTGTTGCCAAGCGCGATCTCTATTTCGGCACCTTTGCCCGCCGTGAAAAGCTGCCCGACGGTCTCCGGGTCGGCGACGGGACCGACCATGATCCCGTCATGGCCGCCCGCCAGCAGTTCCTCCAACACGTCCATCACGTCGCAGCTTCCACCCGACATGCAGTTGTCGCCGTGATCCAGCAGCAGCACCGGCGCCGAGCCATTGGCCAAGGTCGCCGCGCGGGCGATGGAATCCGGAAGCGGAGCTTCGTGATAGACGTATTCCTCGCGGCGGCGCCATCCTTCTCGGCCCAGTTCCTGCGCGACCGAGGCCGCGCGTTCCGGCGTATCGGCCACCGCGACAATGGAAAGCCCGGTTTCGGCCAGATCGGCGATCGGAAAACCTCCGAAGACGGTGACGGCCTGCACGCCGGGCCGGGTCTCGGCCTGCCGCGCCAGCGCGATCAGGTCGGTCATGGCGCAGTCGGTCGTGGTGTTCATGCAGAGCGTCGACGCCAGCATCGGCGGATGGCACAGCGCCATGGCCGGACGCGGCCCGCCCGCCAGCAGCGGCTGAAACAGGCGGGCGACGTGCTCGCCGGTCTCTACCATGTCGATATGCGGATAGGTCTTGAAGCCGACAATCACGTCGCAACTGTCAAGCATGGCCTGGGTGATGTTGCCATGCAGGTCCAGCGCCACGCCGATGAGGACATCGGGCGCGGCGGCGCGGACGCGGCGCAGCAGCTCGCCTTCGCCGTCGTCATGGCTGCGCGTCACCATGGCCCCATGCAGGTCCAACAGGATGCCGTCGCAGCCCATTTCCACGGCAGCAAGGATGGCCTGCGCCATGGTCTCGAACGCATTGTCCTCCACTGGGCCCGAGGGCATGGCATGGGCGATCAGCGGAACCTCGATTTCGGCACCGATGCGGCGGCCGAATGCATGAAACGCCCCGATCGCGGCAGGATAGCCGTCGGCGGCAGCCAGCGCGTCGGCGCCCCATCTGGGTGCAAATGCAGCCAGCGGCGTCGGCAAAGGCGAGAAGGTGTTGGTCTCGTGGTTCAGCCGGGCAAGAACAAGACGGGTCATCAGGCAATCTCTTTCCGTGCTTCGGCCATGCAACGGTCATAATCCAGCACGGCCTCCAGCAGCACCTGCGCCCCGGCGGCGCATTCATGACTTTCGGTGGATTCAGCGGGGTTGTGGCTGAGACCGCCGGCGGAGGGCACGAAGATCATGGTTGTCGGCGCCACTGCCGCCGCATGGGCTGCATCATGCCCCGCACCAGAGATGATGTCGCGGGTCGTATAGCCTGCTGCCTTCGCTCCGGCCCGGACCGAAGCGATGCAGTCTGGATTGAAGGCGACCGCCGCCGTGCGTGAGATCGGCTCGAAGCTGTATTCCAGCCCCACCGTCTCTGCCACCTCGCGCACCAGTGTGGCGGTTTCGGCCTCCATCTGGTCCAGCACGGCGTCGGAGGGGTGCCGCAGGTCGATGGTGGCGCGCACCTTTCCAGGGATCACGTTATGCGAATTCGGGCTGACGTCGAGAAAGCCGATGGTACCAACTGCGTCGGAATGGGATTTGGCGATACGGTCGATCCCATCGATCACCCGCGCCATGGCCAAGAGCGCGTTGCGCCGCATTCCCATGGGTGTCGATCCGGTATGCGCCGCAACCCCCGTCATTGTCAGGTCGAACCAGCGCATTCCCTGAATACCTTGAACAACACCGATCTGCTTGCCTTCGGCTTCGAGGATCGGACCCTGTTCGATATGCAGTTCGAACATGGCGCCAAAACGTATCGCGCCTGCCTTCGCTTCGCCGCGATAGCCGATGCGGTCGAGGCTGGCCCCGAAGGTATCGCCGGTCACATCTGTCCGCGCATCGCCGTATTCGCGACCATAGACACCGGCCCAAATGCCCGAACCCAGCATGGCGGGCGAAAAGCGCGAGCCTTCCTCATTGGTCCAGTTGACCAGCATCAAGGGCGCCTCGGTCTGGTAACCGGCAGCATCGAGCGTGCGTAGAACCTCGAGCCCGGCCAGTACTCCCAGGACGCCATCGAACTTGCCGCCCGTCGGCTGGGTGTCCAAATGGCTGCCCATGGCGATGGCGGGCAGATCCGGCCGCGCACCGGCGCGGGTGGCGAACATGTTGCCCGCCTCGTCCACGGTCGTGGCCAGGCCCAGGGTATCGCATTGCGCCCGAAGCCAGTCGCGCATGCGGCGGTCATCATCGGACAGCGTCAGCCGGGCAATGCCCCCATCGGACGTGCCGCCGATCTCTGCCGTCCGCATCAGGTCGCCCCACAGCCGTTCCGCGTCGATCTTCAGATTGGACATGGCAGCTTCCTTCATGCCTTGACCCCCAGATAACGGTCAATTGCGCCGGGATCCCCCCGGAATTCCTGAGCGCTGGCGCAGAGCACGATGCGACCGAGTTCGAGGATATAGTGACGGTCGGCAAGTTGGCTGCACACGGCAAGGTTCTGTTCCACCAGCAGGATCGGCACGCCGGCATCGCGGATCAGGCGGATCTGGGCCACGATCTCCTCGACGATGATCGGGGCCAGGCCCTCGACTGGCTCGTCCAGCATCAGCACCTTGGGGCCGTTCAGCAGCGCACGGGCGATGGACAGCATCTGCTGTTCCCCCCCTGACAATTGGCCGCCGCCGTTCTTGCGCCGCTCTTCCAGGCGCGGGAAGATGCGATAGATGTCGCCAATGGCCCAAGGCGATCCGCGACGCTCGGCAATGCGCAGGTTTTCTTCGACGGACAGAAGCTGGAAGATGCCGCGATCCTCGGGCACCAGCGACAGCCCGGCCGAGGCGATGCGATGCGCGGGTTGTCCGGTCACGTCTCGGCCCGCCAGTTCCACGCGGCCCTGCCGGGGCATGATCAGGCCGACCGCGGTTTTCAGGGTGGTGCTTTTTCCCGCCCCGTTTCGGCCCAGCAGGGTGACGATCTCGCCCTGCCCGACCTCGAGGTTGACGCCCTGAAGGATGTGGCTCTTGCCATAATAGCTGTGCAGATCGGTCAGTCGCAAAGCGGGTGTCATGCGATATCCCCCGTGATCATGTTGCCCAGATAGGCACGCTGCACCTCGGGGTCGTCGCGGACCTGCGCGGGCGGCCCCTCGACCAGCTTGCGGCCAAGGCGCATCACCGTCACCACGTCCGAGATGTTCATGACGATGCTCATGTTGTGTTCGATGAACAGCACTGTGTGGTCGTGACCCAGATCGCGGATCAGGTCCTTCATCACCTCGATATCGTCGATCCCCATGCCGGATGTCGGCTCATCCAGCAGGATCACCCGCGGCCGCGCGGCCATCGCCATCCCGACTTCCAGCCGGCGCTGCTGGCCGTGCGACAACTCTCCCGCCAGCCGCCCCGTGACCTTGCCAAGCGCCAGCCGGTCGATGACGCCATCGGCGATGTCCAATGCCTCGGCATTCGCCTCGGCCCGCCGCCAGGGCGCCAGCGCCTGCCAGGGGGTGCGGCCCTGCGCGGCAAGGCGCAGGTTTTCTCGCAGGGTCAGGTTCGGAAACAGGCTTGTGACCTGGAACGACCGCGCGATTCCCAGCCGCACCCGGTCGTCGTCCGAGGTGTCGGTGATGTCGCGCCCATCCAGTTCGATCCGCCCCGAGGATGGCCGCACCCGTCCGGTCAGCGCGTGGAACAAGGTGGTCTTGCCAGCCCCGTTAGGCCCGATGATCGAATGGACCGAATTGCGGCGGATTTGCAGGTCCACCTCGGACAGGGCATGGAAGTTGCCGTATTTGACGCCAAGGCCACGGGTTTGCAACGCGATGTCGGTCATCTCAATGCTCCTCGGCCGAAGTGTTTGGTGCGCGGTCGCGGCGGAAGATCAGGTCATAGCCACGCACGACCAGGCCCCATAACCCGCCCTGCAGGAACAACGCCACCGCGACCAGCACGAGGCCCAGCAGCAAGAGCCAGCGCGGCCAGATCGTGGACAGGGCATCTGCCAGCAGCAGATAGAACCCTGCTCCCAGGACCGACCCGAACAGGCTGGAGCTGCCGCCGATGATGGTCATGATCAGGATCAGTTCGCTGGTGTGGTATTCGATGTTCGACAGTGGCGCGACGCCGATCAGCATCGCATGCAGCGCACCGCCGAGTGCCGTAACAGCGCCCGAGATGGCGAAAGCCTCGATCTTGAACAGCTTCGTGGGAAAACCGATGGCGGCCGCGCGTCCCTCGTTCTCACGGATCGCCAGCAGGGTGCGGCCGAAGGTCGATTGCGTGACCATCACCAGAAGCGCGAAGATGACGACGAAACAGACCGCGACATAGGTGTAATAGGACCAGGGCCCATCCAGCGCGTTGCCGCCGATGGCCGGGCGCGGAACACCCAGCAACCCGTTGTCCCCGCCGGTCACGCCGCTGAACGTATAGGCCATGAAGTAGAAAAGCTGCGAGAAGGCCAACGTCAGCATGACGAAATAGACCCCCTGCCGGCGGATCGACAGCCAGCCAACCAGCGTCGCCGTAGCCGCGCCAAGGATCGCGGCACCCGCAAGGACCAGCGGCACCGGAACCGACCAGCGGGTCAGGAAGATGCCCGCGACATAGGTGCCGATGCCGAAGAAGATGCCCTGCCCAAAGGACAGAAGGCCGGTATAGCCCAGCAGCAGGTTGCAGGCCGCGACCACCATGGCGAAGATCAGGATCTCGGTCGCAAGGATGCCGGATTTCAGGAATAGCGGCAGCGCCAGAACGGTCACCAGGACCAGTGCAAGCTGCGCGAAAGGTTTGTCGAGCGGGTTCATCGCCTATGCCCTCCCCAGAAGGCCACGCGGCATAAGCGCGATCACCAATGCCATGCCGATATAGATCATCAGCCGCGCGCCTTCGGGCCACAGCGTGGTCATGACGCTTTGGACCACGCCGACCAGCAGGCCCGCGACCAGCGCGCCGGTATAGCTGCCCATGCCGCCAATCACCACGACGACGAAGGCGACCGACAGGGCCTCGATGCCCATGAACGGCTCGACGCCCCGGATCGGCGCGGCCAGTGCCCCGGCAAGTCCCGCAAGCCCGGCGCCGAAGCCGAAGACGGCCGTGTTGATGCGCAGCGTGTTGTAGCCAAGCAGCGCCATGTTCGACGGAGATTCGGAGCCTCCGCGCACAATGGCACCCAGCCTCGTGCCTTCGAGCAGCCACCACAGCAGTCCGGCCAGGACGGCGGTCAGGCCGATGGTGAACAGGCGGTACTGCGGATAGATGAAATCGCCCCAGATCACGACCCCCTGCAACCCGTCGGGCGCGGGCACGGAACCACCGAGCGGCCCCCAGGCAATGATCACCATCTCCTGGATCACCAGCGCAAGGCCGACCGTCACAAGGATGTGGAACGTATGCGGCAGCTTGTAGATGCGATGCAGCAGCAGCGCCTCGATCACGGCAGCGATACAGGCCACGATCAGTGTCGCCATTGGCATGGCCAGCCAGAAGCTGAAGCCTCGGGTGGTCAGGTCATAGGTCAGGTAGGCGCCCAGTAGATAAAAGGCACCATGGGCGAAGTTGACGAACTGCAAAAGCCCGAAAACGACGCTGAGGCCGACCGCAAGCAGGAAGTACAGCATCCCCAGACCGATGCCGTTCAAGACCTGAAAAAGATAGATCACTGGCTTCTCTCCTGAAACCGGACAAGAAGTCCTGCGCGCCCGACCTGAATGATGTCGGGCGCGCGGGACAGCGGATCTCAGGCGGGCATGGCGCAGCCGGCATCCTCGGGCGAGAGGAAGGATTTGCCCGAACTGATGATCTCGGCATAGTCGTCCTTGTTGGCCATGTCGGCCTTGGCCTTGCCCTTGAGCAGGTAGTAATCCTTGATGACCTGATGGTCGGCGGCGCGGATTTCTTCCGCGCCCGTCAGGCCCTCGTACTTCAGCCCCCGCAGCGCGGCCGCGACACCCGCGCCCTCGGGCGAACCGGCCTTGACCGCCGCCTCCAGCAGCAGCTTCGCGCAGATATAGCTGCCCGCGAAGGAATAGTTGGGGTTCGAGCCATGCTTTTCCTGCACCTTCGCGACCAGTTCCCGGTTCAGGGCCGTATCCGCGCCATGCCAGTACTGCGCGCCAAAATAGACGCCCTCGCAGATGTCCGGCCCCAGTGCCTCGAACTGCTCCAACCCGGAAGCCCATGCGACGACGATGGTCATTCGCTGCTTGAGGCCGAAGCTGACCGCCTGCCGCAGCGTGTCCGAGCTTTGCGCGCCGAAGTTCAGCAGCAGCAGCACGTCGGGCTGCGCCGCGATGGCATTGGTCAGGTAGCCCGAGAACTCCTTGTCGGTCAGCGAGTGATAGCTGTTGCCGACATGCTCGATACCCTTTTCGGCAAAGACATCCTTGGCGGCATTCAGCAGACCGTCGCCAAAGACGTATTGCGGCGTGATCGTGTACCACTTTTTCGCGTCAGGCAGTGCGTCGATGATCGGTCGCACCGTCTCGTTGATCGCGCCATAGGTCGGAACCGACCAGCGGAAGGTAGCCTTGTTGCAATCAACGCCGGTGATTTCGTCAGCACCTGCAGTGGTCATGAACGCACCGCCACCACGCTCGATCTCCTTGCCCATGGCCAGCGACTCGGACGACAGGATCCCGCCCGCGAAAAGCTTGACGCCGTCCTGCGCCATCGCGTCTTGCACCTTGCGCACGGCAGTCGCGGGCTTGCCCTCGGTATCGAGATCCAGGGTAGAGGCTTGCACACCATGCGCGGCGGCAACCTCTTCGGCGGCCATCAACGCGCCCATCGTGGCGAACTTGCCGTTGGCGGCAAAGGCACCCGAGATCGGAACCGGAATACCGATTTTCAGCGCCTCACCTGCGGCATGGGCGCGGGTCAACAGACCCGGCACGGCCAGCGCGGTGGCGGCAAGTGCGGATGTGGTTAAGAAGCGACGACGATCGATCATGGAAAACCCTGCTGGTGACGTTGCAATCTTATGAGCAACTTTGATTACTATACGGATAGATAGAATTATCTGTCTACAATCTCGTCCGATTCAGCTGAAACCTATTTCTTTGAAATTTCAAAGAGATAATTTGTTCTGCTCCGCAGAAATATTTCTGCATTGCAGAATTATACCTTGGGCGAGGGTCTGTAGCTCGGCCGATTCCAACAGTGCCGGCTTCATCTGACAAGGCAATGACGGCTCCAAGACGGACCATTCCCACTCTGCGGGTGAGCAAGGTGCGCGACCAGGCGGACAGTGCCAGACTGGCACTCAGTCCTACGGGGCGGTTTCATCGGATGCCAGATAGGCGGCCAGGAGGTGACGTTTGACCCAAGGCGCACATGCCATTGCCGATATGCTGATCGAAGGTCTGGAACTGGTCGGCGAGGCCATCATCATCGGCGGGATTATTCTTGCGGGATGCGCCTCTATCGTCAGCGACGCCGCAGAGCTGTGTCGGAGCACGGGTCGTCGTCCAGCCCGGTCCAATGGGCGGCAAAGGCCCATTGTCCGGCCGTTTCCGCGATCAGCATGCCCGTCGGCTTGCCCGACCCGTGGCCGGCCCCCGTCGCGACGCGCAGCAGCTGGAGACGCGGCCCGATCTCGGTGGCCTGCAAGGTGGCGGCGTATTTGAACGAATGCGCGGGGACGACACGGTTGTCGGTGTCGGCCGTGGTCACCAGGATGGCAGGATACCGGACCCGTCCCGGACGTTGTGCAGAGGCGAATAGGCAAGCAGGGTACGGGACTCATCCTCGACGGCAGGGCGGCCGCGAACAGGTCGGGCCGCTGGTTCACCACGGCCCCCACCAGCAGCCCGGCGTCCGGCGCGGTGCCAAGCGCTGCCGTATTCACCGCCCCCCCGGATGTTGGCCACCGCATAGACGCCGCCCTGTTCGACCCAGGCCATCGCGGCCGGAATGTAATAGGGCAAGATGCTGATGGCAAAGCCGCCATAGCCGTGGAGCATGGTCGGAACCGGTCCGGTGACATCCTTGCGCCGCATGACGAACAGGGGAATGCGGGTTCCATCCGGCGACGCGTAGAAGCGCTGCTCGACGGCGAGCTTGTCGCGGTCCGGCGCCACCCGGGGCTCGGCCCAGACCGCGGTCCGGTTCTCTGCAACATCGAGGCGAAGGACCGTCAACGGCGTGTCGAAGCTCGTGAAAGCGAAATAGGCCTCGTCGCCGCCCGGCCTGCCGCGAAACGCGCCGGTCGTTCCCGGGCAGGGAAGCGCGACCGTCCCGTCAGGCGTGCCATCAAGCCGGTAGCGCTCGATCTGCGTTGTGGCATCGACCATGTAGGCCAGGATGATCCGGTCGCCCAGCACACCTGCCGTGCCTTCGCGCAGAACCGCGTCATCCCGTTCAGAGATCAACTCGGAAAAGGCCGGCTCAAGATTGGCCATGTCGATGCTCATGACCCGGCCGCGCGGGGCGTCCTTCCGGGTCGGGAAGATCAGCCTTGATCCGATGTTCCCAGCAAGGCCCAGGTGTCGGCATGGCTTTCGACCAGTGCCAAGGGCTTGGGGTTCTTGGCCGAAAGGTCCGTGACCGTCACCGCCACCCCGCCGGTCAGCGCCGACGTGCAGATCACGAGGAAACGCCCGTCCCGCGTGACGGTCGCGGTATGGAGCAGCGGCGCGTCGGAGGCCCCGGTGTGAGCCAGCCGGTCGTCGGATTGCGCCGTGCCGAGCCTGTGGAAATAGACTGCGTGACCGCTGATCGGGGCGTTGAAGGATGCCCCTTCCTCGGGCTCGGGATAGCGCGAGTAGTAGAAGCCCGTGCCCTCCCCGGCCCATGCGATGGACGTGAACCGGGCCCATTCGACCGTATCGTCCAGCACATCGCCCGTCCGGCTGTCCATGACCCGGATGGTCCGCCAGTCGGTCCCGCCGACCTGCACGGCATAGGCCAGATAAGCCCCATCTCGCGAAACATCCCACTCGGCCAACGCGACCGGGCCGTCCTGCGACCATCCGTTTGGGTCCAGAAGCACCTGGTGGTCGCCCTCGGGCCCTTCCCGCACCATCAGTTGCGGCTGATCGTCCCGCCCCCCTTGCCGGGGGAAGAAGTATCGATCGTCGCGCCTTTCCGGGGGAAGCGTCGTGTCGTGCTCGTTCAGGGCCGTCAACCGTTCCCGGAAGACCGCATGACCCGGAAGGCCCTCAAGATAGGGGATCGTCACGGCATTCTGGGCAGCGATCTAGTCGGCAAGCTCGGTATCCTTACGCGGGTCCGCCTCTAGCCAGCGAAACGGATCCGCCACGCTGACTCCGGACATGGTGTCCACCGTGTCGGTCTTGCGCGTCTCGGGGTAGGTCATCGGCAACTCCTCGGCGGCATGCGCCGCGCCGGTCAAAATCAGCAGCACAAGCGTCGCGCGGCGCAGCAAGGGCAGATGTCGTGCCAGGCGATCCGGGCTGAACGGCGACAAGGTGCCGCCCGCCCATGGGGTTCGGCCCGCGCGACCCCATGCTTCGTCGGGTCTCACACTCTCGCTCCTTCATGTGTTCCTGAACTGCCCTTGCGCACAAGCGCAGGACTTGCACCGGCCCCTGGCCAGCCGAGGTCTTGGGGCGCCCGTTCTGCAAGGGCGCGGACCTCGGGTGCGCGCAGGGGCCGTCGTCGATGACCGTGCGCCGACGCGTCAGCGGCGCCCGCATTCCCGGCGGCCTGGATCGCGGTCGCAGAGCTGGTCCCGTGCGCGGTCGCCCATGATCTGCGCGGTCAGCGCGGTTTCGCTGACCAGGTTCGCGGCACAAGCGCTTTCGAGCAAGCCGGTCTCGGACATGCACCCGGCCAGAAGGCTGCTTGTGGCCAGCGCAAGGCCAAGGCCCTTCAGGGTGCGATGGGGCGAGAGGGAAAGACGTACACGCATTTCGATTACCTTCGTTCTGCCGCCTTCTGACGCGTCTGGCGGCGTCGCGGTTGAACCGCGCCGTGGCTGCCTGCGTCGCGGGCCATTCTCACCCCGAAGATTGCGTGGACATGGAGCCGCCCGCCGGTCGGCAAGAAAAAAGCCGGGCTTGGTCGGTCCCGGCGGAACCCGTCCTGTGCGGCTGTCCCGGATGGCGCGCGTGCCGCGAGGTGCAAATCCACCTGCACGATGGTTCCGCCGATGACGCGAAGGACGACATGGCGCCCCCATGGTGGAGGGCGTTGTGCGGAAGGTTCAACAAGACCCGCTCCAGCGTGGCCGCATCGCCGAGGCAGGTTTCGCGGCGCAGCACCTGAACCTCCATCGACTTGCCGCCGGCGGTGGCGATGGGCGCCAGGTCTGCGCCCACCTGCCGGGCAAGGATGACCAGATTGATCTCAGCGACGGTGCGGACGCTGGAGATCGAGATGATCCCCGCCCACGAGATCGAAGAAGCCTACGAGCGGAGGCTGAAGGGCGACGTGAAGTATCGGTTCGTCATGGACATCGCGACCATGACAGGATGAGCTTCGCTGAGAGCCGCAGTCACCGCCGCTTTCACCAAAGGAGACGCACCATGAAGATCATCCTCGCGGGTCAGAACCCCTCGGCCGTCGGGCCCGCCGATTGGTTCACCGGCACCGTCCGCATCGACCCGATGTTTGCGGCCGAGGCGCCGGGCCGGACCGCCGGCGCCCATGTCACCTTCGAGCCGGGCGCCCGCACCGCCTGGCACACCCACCCCGCCGGACAGACGCTGATCGTGACCTTCGGGCGCGGCCTTGCGCAGCGCGAAGGAGGTCCGGTCGAAGAAATCCGTGCGGGCGACGTCGTCTGGTTCCCGGCAGGCGAGAAGCACTGGCACGGCGCTGGCCCCGACAACGCCATGAGCCACATCGCCATCCAGGAAGCCATCGACGGATCAACCGTCATATGGCTGGAGAAGGTGGCGGACGAGGATTACTCCGCCTGACGGCCAGCCCTTGCAGCGCAGTGCTTCCAGAAGCGGCGCAAAGGCGGGGTTGGCGTGGCGCAAGGCTGCTCGGACGGACGGCGGACGCGGCCGCGCAAGTTGGTGCGCGATCCAGAATGCCAGCAAGCGGCTCAGACGCTGGCCATCCCGCGACACCGATCCGAACTCACTCCGCCAAGAGGAACTGCGCACCCCCTGCGCAGGCCAGAACGCCACGCCGCGCAAATGCCCGGGCTTCCGGACGCCTGCAAGGGTGTCCAAGGCCAACCTGCCCGGACGCGGCTGCAGGCGCGAGAAACTCTCCGGCGACCAAACTCGCATCTGAGGTAGAGCGTCCAGATGGCCTCAGACCCCCGCGCCTTGGCGCGCAGCCTTGCGGCGGGCCACCCGCGCCCGGATCGCCTGGGTGTCGGTGACGGGGGTCGCGGCGAACAACTGGCGGGTATAGGGATGCGTCGGGTTGGCAAAGATCGCCTCGCGCGACCCTTGCTCGACCGCCTCGCCTTCGGAAATCACCATCACCTCGTCGGCGATATAGCGGACGACCGACAGGTCGTGGCTGACAAAGACATAGGTCAGGCCCATCTCCTCCTGCAGGTCGGCCAGCAGGTTCAGGACCTGCGCCTGCACCGACAAATCCAGGGCCGAGACCGGCTCGTCCAGGACCAGCAGCGACGGGTTCAGCATCAGCGCCCGCGCAATCGCGATCCGCTGCCGCTGGCCGCCCGAAAACATGTGCGGATAGCGGTTGTAATGCTCCGGCATCAGGCCGACCTTTTGCAGCATCGCCCTTGCCCGGTCGCGGCGTTCGGCGGCAGGGATGTCGGTGTTGATGACCAGCGGTTCGGTCAGCACGTCGCCGATCTTCTGGCGCGGGTTCAGGCTGCCATAAGGGTTCTGGAACACCATCTGCACCTTGGACCGCAGGTCGGGGCCGGGGCGGCTGGCGTTGATGTCCACGCGCTGCCCGTCGATCAGCAATTCGCCCCCGGTGGGCGCGTCGATCAGCGCGATGATGCGGGCCAAGGTGGACTTGCCCGACCCGGATTCGCCGACGATGGCCAGCGTCTTGCCCTTCTGCACGCTGAAGTCGATGCCCTTGACCGCGCGGACGGTCTTGGCGCGGCGGAACATGCTGCCCGGAACGTGATAGTCACGGACGATGGCGCGCCCTTCGACGACGGGGGTCATCGCACCGCCTCCTCGATGAAAAAGTCGGACACGGTCGGCAGGCGGTCGCCGGTCGCATGTTCCGGCAGGGCCGACAGCAGCGCGCGGGTATAGGGGCTTTGCGGGTTTTCGAACAGGCTCAGCACATCGGCTTCCTCCATCTTGCGGCCCTTGTACTGGACCACCACGCGGTCGGCGGTTTCGGCCACTACGCCCATGTCATGCGTGATCAGGATCAGGCCCATGCCATAGTCTTCCTGCAACGACATCAGCAGATCCAGGATCTGCTTCTGGATGGTCACGTCCAGGGCGGTCGTCGGCTCGTCCGCGATCAGCAGCCTCGGGTTCGAGGCGATGGCGATGGCGATCATCACGCGCTGGCACTGCCCGCCCGACAACTGGTGCGGATAGGATTTCAGCTTTTCTTCCGGCTGCGGGATGCCCACGGCGCGGAACAGTTCCAGCGCGCGCTGCCGGGCGGCCTTGCCCGACAGGCCCAGGTTGAAGCGCAGGACCTCCTCGATCTGGAAGCCGACCGTGAAGGACGGGTTCAGCGACGCGACCGGCTCCTGGAAGATCATCGTGATCTCCCGGCCGATCAGCTTGCGCCGCTGCGCGTCGGTCATGGCCAGCATGTCCTGGCCGTCATAGGTCATTTCATCGGCGGTGACGGTGGCGGTGTCGGGCAGAAGGCCCATCACCGCCAGCATCGACACCGACTTGCCGGACCCGGATTCGCCAACGATGGCCAGAACCTCGGCCCGGTCCACGAACAGGTCTACCCCGTCCACGGCGGTGAAGCTGCCGGTCGCGGTGGCGAACCTGACGGTCAGGTTGCGGATGGTCAGCAGGGACATCGGCATCAGCTCCGCTTCAGTTTCGGGTCAAGCGCGTCGCGCAGGCCGTCGCCCATCATGTTGATCGCCAGGACCGAGACCAGGATGGCAAGCCCCGGCAGGGTGACGACCCACCAGGCGCGCAGTATGAACTCGCGCGCCTCGGCCAGCATGGTGCCCCATTCGGGCGAGGGCGGCTGCGCGCCCATGCCCAGGAACCCAAGCGCGGCCGAATCCAGCACCGCCGAGGAAAACGACAGCGTGGCCTGCACGATCAGCGGGCCCAGGCAGTTGGGCAGGATGGTCTTGAACATCAGGCGCAGGTTGCCCGCCCCCGCCACGCGCGCGGCGGTGACATATTCGCGCCGCATCTCTCCCATTACGGCGGCGCGGGTCAGGCGGGCGAAATGCGGCTGATAGACGATGGCGATGGCGATCATCGCATTGGTCAGCCCCGGCCCCAGCACGGCCACCAGGACCAGGGCCAGCAGCAGCGACGGAAAGGCCAGGATCACGTCCATCACGCGCATGATCACGGCATCGACCCAGCCCCGGAAGAACCCCGCGATCAGACCGATGATGACCCCGCCCACCAGGGCGATCGCCACCACGACGATGCCGATGAACAGGGAATACTGCGCCCCGAAGATCAGCCGCGACAGCATGTCCCGGCCCACCGCATCGGTGCCCAGCAGGAACTCGGCCCGGCCGCCGTCCTGCCAGACGGGCGGGAGAAGGAAGGCGTCACGGTATTGGGTCGTCGGATCGTGCGGGGCCAGAAGTAGCGCGAAGACCGCCGTCAGCACCAGCAGGATGAAGACGACCAGCCCAGCCACGGCGCCCCGGTTCTGGCGAAAATAGAACCAGAACTCGGCCAGCATCTGGCGGCGGATCGCGGCGGTCGAAAGATATTCGGTGTTGCTCATGTCGCGCGGATCCTCGGGTTGATCAGGCCATAGGTCAGGTCGACCAGCAGGTTCACCACCATCACCATCCCGGCGATCAGCAGCAGCCCGGACTGCACGACCGGATAATCCCGGCGCGAGATGGAATCGATCATCCACTTGCCGATGCCCGGCCAGGAAAAGATCGTCTCGGTCAGGATCGCCCCGGCGATCAGCACGCCGATCTGAAGGCCGATGGTGGTGACGACCGGGATCATCGCATTGCGCAGCGCATGGACGCCGATCACCCGGCGTCGGGGCATCCCCTTGGCGCGGGCGGTGCGGACATAATCCTCGCCCATCACCTCCAGCATGGCGGAACGCGTCTGCCGCGCGATCACCGCCAGCGGGATCGTGGCCAGCACGATGGACGGCAGGATCAGGTGGCTGACGGCTGACGCGAAGGCGCCGTCCTGCCCTGACATCAGGCTGTCGATCAGCATGAAGCCGGTGCCCTGCGGGAAGAAATACATGAGGCTGATGCGGCCCGACACCGGCGTCCAGCCCAGATAGCCGGAAAAGAAGATGATCAGCAGCAGGCCCCACCAGAAGATCGGCATCGAGAAGCCGACCAGGGCCGAGGTCATGGACACCTGGTCAAACCAGCTGCCGCGCTTGATCGCCGCCAGCACGCCCACCGGCACGCCCACCAGCGTCGCGATGACGATCGCGCAAAGGCCCAGTTCGACTGTTGCCGGGAACAGGGCCAGGAATTCCGTCAGGACGGGCTTCTTCGTGACCAGCGAATTGCCAAGGTCGCCTTGCAGCAGGCGTCCCAGGAAGTCGAGATACTGCATCACGATCGGCTTGTCGAAGCCCAGCTGCGCGCTGAGTTCGGCATGGCGTTCGGGCGATACGCCGCGTTCGCCCGCCATCAGCAGCACCGGATCGCCCGGCAGGATGCGGACAAAGCCAAAGGCCACAATGGTGATCCCGAGGAATGTCGGGACCAGGTAAAGCAATTTCGAAAGGAGGAAGCGGACCATCTGCCTTGTTCCTTGAAGAACGCGCGGGGTTTGTGCCCGCGCGTTCGTTTGTCAGACACTGTGACGCGGGCGAGGCTTATTCGGCCAGGTCCACCGTCTCGAAGGTAAAGTCGCCAAGCGGGCTCATGACAAAGCCGGACACCTCGGACCGCATCGGCACATACTGGGTCGAATGCGCGATGGTCAGCCACGGCGCCTGGTCCTTGAAGATGACCTGCGCCTGCTCGTAAAGCTTCGTGCGTTCCGCCTGGTCGGCCGTCGCCTTGGCCTTTTGCAGCAGGTCGGAAAACTCCTCGTTGCACCAGAACGCGCGGTTGGCGCCCCCTTCCTTGGCGGAATCGCAGGACAGCAGCACCGACAGGAAGTTATCGGGGTCGCCGTTGTCGCCGGTCCAGCCCAGGATCACCGCGCCGTCGCGCCCGGCTTCCATCGACTTGGACAGGTATTCGCCCCATTCGTAGGATACGATCTGTGCATTCACGCCGACCTTGGACAGATCTTCCTGCATCAGTTCGGCCGTGCGGCGGGCATTGGGCATATAGGGCCGCTGAACGGGCATCGCCCAGATGTTCATCGACAGGCCGGTGACGCCCTCTGCCTCCAGCATCGCCTTGGCGGCCTGGGGGTCGTAGGAATCGTCCTGGATGCTGTCGTTATAGGACCACATGGTCGGCGGGATCGGGTTCTTGGCGGGCTCGGCGGCGCCCTGGAAGACCCCGTCGATGATGGCCTGCTTGTTGATGGCCATGTTCAGCGCCTTGCGGACCTTGGGGTTGTCGAAGGGCGCCATCGTGGTGTTGTAGGCCAGATAGCCGACGTTCAGGCCCGGCTGCTCGTCCAGCTTCAGGCTGGTGTCGGCCTTGATCGCCTCCAGATCGGCGGGCGCGGGATAGGGCATCAGGTGGCATTCGCCGGCCTTCAGCTTTTGCAGGCGCACCGAGGAATCGGGCGTGATCGCGAAGATCAGGTCGTCGATCTTGGGCGCCTCGCCCCAATAGTCGGCGTTCTTCTGATACCGGATCACGGCATCCTTCTGATAGGCCACGAACTTGAACGGACCTGTGCCGATCGGCATGTTGTTCAGGTCTTCCCGGGTGCCCGCCTGGTCCAGCGCGTCGGCGTATTCCTTGGACACGATCGACGCGAAGGGCATGGCGATGTTGGCCAAGAATGGCGCCTCGGGCTGGTTCAAGGTGAACTTGACGGTATAATCATCGACCTTCTCGATGGATTTCACCAGGTTCGGCATGTCCATCGAGGTGTAGTATTCGTAGGTGATGCCCGGGATGTACTGGTGCCACGGATGATTGGGATCGCCCTGGCGCTGGAACGAGAAGATCACGTCATCGGCGTTGAAGTCGCGGGTGGGCGTGAAGCGGTCGTTCGACTGCCATTTGACGCCTTGGCGCAGCTTGAAGGTGTAGACCGTCCCGTCCTCGGACACTTCCCAGCTTTCGGCCAGGCCCGGCTCGACCTCGGTCGTGCCCTTCTTGAACTCGGTCAGGCGGTTGTAGACCGGGTGGGCCGAGGCGTCGAAGGTGGTGCCCGCGGTATAGGGCGAGGGATCGAAACCCTCGGGCGAGGCTTCCGAGCAGTAGACGAAGGTCTTGGCTTCGGCCACGGCGGTGGTCAAGGCCAGCGCCGATACGGCCAGAAGGCTGCGCGACAGATATTTCATGCGGAATAGTCCTTTTCGCTCTCTGTTGAACTTGTGACCGCGTTGTCGTCCAAGAGGATTCGCGGTGCATATTGTTCAGGCATATACCCGGTCGAGATGATTGTTCCACCAGCAACGCGAGTGACGATACGTTCCCTGTGTCAACCACAAGCCGGATTCAAGGTCAATCTTGCTTACCCAAACGGGCGGTCCAGATCCAGGGCGGGCGGGGTGAACCAGCGTGGCCCGTCGGCGGTCATATGCACTATATCCTCCAGCCGGATGCCGCATTCCCCATAAAGACACAGCATCGGCTCGATCGAGAAGCACATGCCCGGCTGCAGGGGCGTCCGGTTGCCCTTCACGATCCACGGCTCCTCATGGATGTCCAGGCCAAGGCCGTGGCCCGTGCGATGCGGCAGGCCGGGCACCGCATGACCCGGACCGAACCCGGCGGCGACGATCACCGCGCGAGCGGCGGCGTCCACTGCCCCGCAGGGCGCGCCGTTGCGGGTAGCGGCAAAGGCCGCGGCATGGGCGGCATGTTCGATCTGCCACAACTGTCTTTGCCGCGCGGTGGGCGCGCCAAAGACATAACTGCGGGTGATGTCGGATCGGTAACCGTGCAGCGTGCCGCCCATGTCCACCAGCACCATGTCGCCGTCACGCAGGGTCTGCGGATCGGGCACGCCATGCGGATAGGCCGTCGCCTCGCCAAACTGGACAGCGTGGAACAAGGGCGCCATCCCCGATGCCCGATGAGCCGCGTCGATGAACTGGCCGACCTCGGTCGTCGTGATCCCGGCGCGCAGCCCGCCGTTGACCGCGCGCTGGACTTTCCAGCTGGCATCCATCGCCGCCTGGATGATGGCGATTTCCTCGGCAGACTTGATCTGCCGCAACTCGGCGATCATCCCCGCCGCCGAAACCACGCGCCCTTCCATCGCCGCAATCATTTCCGATGCAAACCGGAACGGCGTCGCCGGGTCCAGCCCCAGGCCGCGCCCCGGCAGCCCGCCGAGATGCCGTGCGACAAGCGCAAAGGGGTCTTCGTCTTCTTCCCACATCAGCATCGGACCCGGGATTTGCCGCAGGCGGTCCAGCTTCGGGGCCTCGAAGGATGGCGTCAGATAGGCGGGCGGTCCTTCGGCAGGGATCAGGACGCCATGGATCCGTTCGGACTGGCCCAGCTGCAGACCGGTGAAATAGGTCAGCGACGTGGATCCGTCCAGCCATACCGCCGCCAGCTCCGCCGCCCGAATATGGATCTGGAGGGCGGACAGCCGCGCCTGATACGCTGCGATGTCGATAGGTGCGGCGAACACCGGGTGAAAGGATGCCAGGGCGCGGTCAAGATCGGGTTGCGCGGCGGGCGTGGTGCTGGCGGTCATGCATCCTCCTGTCCACTGCACGATCTGCAACATTACTCCGGCTCGGTTCCCGGTGAAATTGCCGCAGGCGTAAGTCTGCCCATCCGATCAGGCCAACAGGCGAAAATCAGCCTACGGAATAACCCTTACTGGTTAACGCTTTAATTCCTTTTGGGAAAAAACACCAGCGCGGTTTTTTCCGGATTTGTGGACAGGTTTCAGAACCCGGCCCATTATCAACTCTGGTGATAGGTTTTCAAAGCAACACACGCGATGCGTGCCAAAACCTATGGCATTACGCCATGCAGCATCAACCGTCCAAAGTTGCTGAACAGGGAGATCCAGATATGCCGACCTCTATCCAGAACAGCGAAGACTGGTGGATCAACGACCAGACGCCCGACAACCCGTATGGAAAAAGCGAGGATTACGACGCCTTTCTGGATTATCTCGGCGCGTTGAACCGCAGCCTGACGCCCGCAATCGCGGCCGAACCGCTGCGGATCAACGTCCACGAGCTGAACGACCATCCCGATTACAAGGCTGCGGCCATTGGCGCCCTGGCACTCTGGTCTTCGGTCACGCCGCTGAAATTCGAGATCGTCGACGACGCGCCGTTTGACAGCACCACCGACTGGATGGAGGTCGTCAGCCCCGAACTGGGCGAACTGGACGACGGCAGCGCCTATTCGGCCGACCGCTACGTCAGCATCGGCCAGCGCTTCCACGATACCGAACCCAACAAGACCGACATCGGCGGCTATGTGTTCGACTCGTTCGTTCACGAATTCGGCCACGAATTCGGCCTGAACCATCCCGGCCTTTACAACTACAGCGGCCCCGGCGGCGTGCAGATCAACTATCTGAACAACGCAACCTGGATTTATGATCGTCAGCAATACAGCGTCATGTCCTATTTCGACGGGATTGACGTAGGCGAGACCACCCGCTGGTCGCCATCGACGCCGCTGATGGCGGACATCGAGGCCGTGATCCGCCGTTTCTTCTCAACGGTCGATGCGAACGGACAGCGCACCTACCAGACGATCAACCTGAACACCGGCGACAACAACTATGGCTTCAACAGCACCGAATACGGCTATGAACTGACCTCGTCGGGAATGCAGCACGATATCGGCTTTGTCATCCACGACACCGGCGGCGACGATACGATCGACTTTTCCGGCTCGACCGCGGGCACGATCCTCGACTTGCGCGCGGGCCAGTTTTCCAGCGTGAACGGACACAGCAACAACGTCTCGATCTTCGCCGGTCACAATGCCGATCAGACTGAATATCATATCGAGAAAGGCATCGGCAGCCGCTTTGCCGACATCATGATCGGCAATGACGGGGCCAATGTCCTCGACGGCCGCGGCGGCGCAGACCGCATGGCCGGCAACGGCGGCGATGACGTTTATTTCGTCGACTCCGCCGAGGACATCGTCCGCGAGGAAAGCGACGGCGGAAACGATACGATCATCGTGATGACGGAAGGACTGGACATCGGCACTGTCGCGAATGTCGAGAACATCATCTATTCCGGCGGAACCGTTCCCGACCCGCAGGATGACGGCGACGACGACCCCGCGGGCGATGATGGCCTGCCTCTTGCCGACATTCTTGTGGGGGATCAGGGGAACGACACGCTGGACGGTGGCGCCGGCGGCAACACGATCTTCGGTCTGGGAGGCGATGATCTGATCACCGGCGGGCGTGACTCTCTTGCCAGCCGCGACATCAACAACACGATCGCGGTCGAGGATCTCGACGATCAGACAGAAAGCGACGATGGCGACGACGCGCTGTACGGGGGCCGCGGCGACGACACCATCATTGGCGGCGCGGGCGCTGACACGCTGGATGGCGGCAATGGCGACGACCTGCTCCGGGGCCAGGACGGCATCGACGTCTTCCGGGGCGGCGCGGGCAGAGACACGGTCGATTTCAGCATGGAAAGCCCCTTCCAGCTGCTGGTCAATCTCGAGACCAATGTCGCCAGCGGCGGCACGGCCTCGGGCGATACATTTGACAGCATCGAAAACCTGATCGGGTCCGATGACCGGATCGACCGCTTCATCGGCACCTCGGCGGCAAACCATTTCCGTGGCCAGGGGGGCGGTGACTATTTCAACGGCCGCAGCGGCAACGATGTTCTGGATGGCGGCAATGATGGCGACATCCTGTATGGCGAAGGCGGACACGACACGATCATCGGCGGCGCAGGTCAGGATTATCTCGACGGCGGCCACGGAACCGACACGGTCGTCTATACGGGCAGTTCAGCCGCCGTCAGGATCGACCTTGCCGGTGGTTCCGCCAGCGGCGGGGATGCCGACGGACCCGTGCAGATCGTGGGGCGCGGCACAGTCATCCGCCACGACATCCTTGCCGGCTTCGAGAACGCGGTCGGCTCGTATTTCGACGACCACATTTCCGGCAGCGATGCGGCGAACGCACTGTTCGGCGGCTCGGGCGACGACACGCTGTCAGGCGGCTTCGGCGCCGACACGCTGACGGGCGGCGCGGGGCGCGACACGGCGGATTATGCCTATGCCACGGGCGGGGTACGCATCGACCTGGCGGGCGGTCGGTCCGCCCGCGACATCTATGTCTCGATCGAGAATGCCGCAGGCTCGGGGTTCAAGGACCGGCTGGACGGGAATGGCGCGGCCAACGTGCTGACCGGACAGGGCGGCGACGACGATCTCAGGGGCGGGCGCGGTGACGACACCCTGTTCGGCGATTTCGGCGATCGGGGCGAGGCCGTGCCGCGCCCGGGCATCGGCAGCGGCTATGCCACCCTGGGACCGGATGCGACCAACAACTCGATCGCAACGGCGTTCGACATCTCTGACAATTTCTCGCTGGTTGCCGACCCGGACATCTTCGACTCGACGACGGTCCTTCACACGACCGTCAATGCCACCGGGACCGGCGCAGGCGGCTACTACAGGATCGATCTTGCGGCCGGCACGGTCATCACGATCGACATCGATGGCATCGCCGATCCCGATGTCCATGACAGCTGGGTCAGGCTGCTGGACGGCGACGGCAATATCATTGCCGAGAACGACGATGGCGGCGGCGATCCCGGCTCGACCAGCAGCCGCGACTCCTCCACCGTCTTCACCATCAAGGAGACTGGCACCTACTACATCCTCGAAGGAAGCTGGTCGCCCGAGGTGCCGGGGGATGGCTGGTCCGATTCCGTGCCCGAAGGCTCGACATACGAGCTGAACGTGTCGGTGGAGTTCCCGCCCGAGCCCGTCGAGCCGGGCGTTTCTGGCCAGGATACCCTTCGCGGAGGGGGCGGCAGCGACCTGCTGGATGGCGGGCTGGCCGCTGACACGCTGATCGGCGGCGAGGGCGAGGACAGCTTCCGCTTCTCGACAGCGCTTGGCGACGACAATGTCGACCGGATCAGGGATTTCGACATCGCTGACGACCTGATCCTCCTGGCCGAGGACATTTTCGACGGGATCGGCGCAGTCGGCGCACTCGCCTTCGGGGCATTCCACAGCAGCTCGACCGGTGCTGCGCATGACGCAAGTGATCGCATCGTGTATAACAGCGCCAACGGCATCCTGTCCTACGATGCCGACGGCTCGGGTCAGGAGGAAGCGATAAGGTTCGCGCGGCTGAACACGGACCTCAGCCTCTCGGCCGAAGACTTCTACGTCGTCTGATGCGACAAGGGATGGGGCGCTGTCCTGCGCCCCATCCTCCCGCAGAGTTCGGCAACGCGTAGGCCGCGGCAGTCCGGAACGGCTGAAGCACGAGGAGGGACAGGATGGAACGGCTTGCAGGTCGCCGCAGGGTATTGCTGGCCATCGCCACCGTGGCGGTTGGAGTGGCCTCACGCGGCGACACCGGGCAACCGGCTGATGTTGACGTCACGATCGGGTTCGAGGGTGGCGAAATCATCCCGAAGGGTCAGCTGGCTGTCTATCTCGATGGCCCTGATGCGCGGGGCGACAGGAGATCTCTGGCTGCAGGGACGACCACCGAAAGCGACGGCGGGTCGAGAAAGATAAGCGTCTCGCTCTCGCTGCCCCCTGGCATGAACACTTCGTCGCCACAGCAGATCGTTGCACGGTTGCAGCGCCCGGATGGCTGGCTGCTTGCCCGAGGCAGCGCGCAACTCGAGGGCGGCTCACCCGTCCTCATCACACTCCACACCGTCATGCACTGAAGTATCCAGGCCAGGATCAGTCCGCCGATGCCCCCGCCTGCCGCTTTCCCGACAGGCGGGTCTTTGCCATTGCGGCCCTGCAGCAGGAGGCTGTCAGCCTGCATCGCAAGCCGGTCATCCCGCCACCAGAGCGAAGGGGGCGTCTGCAGGATCAGAGCCGCAGCGTGATGCACTCGGCTGGCGGATGAAGATCGGGTCGGCGACCTTTCCGGCCCTCCTCTTTGACGGGTCGCAAAGACAGCGTGGGCGGGTGGGGGGATGATGCCGGTCTATGCTTCGGGGGGTTGCTCATGATCGGCAGGCAGTTGTCGCGCTGGACCATGGCCTGGTTCGCCTCGGCCCTGGCGTTTCTGGTCGCATCGCTTTGCGCCGCAGTGGCCGGGGCGGGCGGGCCGGGCCACTGGTCGGGCGGGGCTGCGCTGGCGGTGGTGCATCTGTTCGCCCTTGGCTGGCTGTGCCAGATGATGCTGGGATCGTTGATCCAGTTCACGCCGGTGCTCTGCGCGCGGCCCGTGGCTGTGCCCGGGCTGGCGCTGCCCGCGCTGCTGCTGACAGGCGGCGGGACGGCGATGCTGGCGGCAGGGTTTCTGTCGCTGGACGGCTGGGCACCGGGACAAGGGCTGCTTGCGCTGGCGCCGGTTGTCCTTGCAGTCGCCTTCGCGATGACCGGCGCGATGCTGGCGCCGACGCTGGTGGGCACAAGAGGCCTGGGCGGGGCCGAGGGGCGCATGGTCGCCCTGGCGCTGGTGGCGCTTGGCGGGCTGTGGGCTACCGGAGCGGCGATGGGTTGGGCGCTTGGGGGATATGACCTGCTGCCCGTTGCCCTTTTCGAGGCCCTGCCCCTGCACATCCTGCTGGGTGCGGGGGGCTTTCTGACGCTGGCGGCCTTTGGGGTCAGCTACAAGCTGTTTGCGATGTTCCTGTTGGCGCCCGAAGGGAACGGCGCCCTTCGTCAGGCGGTCTTCGGGACTGCATCGCTTGCCCTGGGACTGACGCTTGGCCTGACGGGACTGGCGCTTGCCGGGCGTGGCTCCATTCCCCTTTCCCTTCTGGCTGCGTTTGCCGATGCCGCAGCCGTCGCCTTGTATCTGGCCGAGATCCGCCGCCTGTGGCGCAGCCGCCACCGTCCAAAGACCGAGGTGAACATGCGCTGGAGCTGCGCGGCCCTGGGCTTCCTTGGTCTGTCCGCCGCCCTGTTGCCGCCCGCGATCCTGTGGGGCGGCCGCTGGGCCGAGGCTGCGGCCTTCGCGGCCCTGGCGGGCTGGCTGTCCACGCTGACCTTGGCGCAGATGGTCAAGATCGTCTCGTTCCTGACCTGGATCCAGGTCTTCGCCCCCCGGATCGGGCGCTGCCCGGTGCCGCTGGTCTCCGACCTGGTGGATGCCCGCGCGACCGGGCGCTGGCTTGGACTATGGGTGGCGGGGGCGGCAGGCGGAACGCTGGCCCTCGCCGCAGCCCAGGCGTCCGGGTTCCAGCTGGCGGCGCTTGCCATGCTGGCCGCTGCCCTGGGCCTTGTGCGCGAGGCCTGGGCAATCCGCCGCCTGCGCCATCTCGACCCCGCCCGGCGGCCCGGCCGCCTGCCTCCTCTTGTGCTTCCCGCCCCTCCTCAAGGACCAGACCATGACCACACCCGATCCGCTCGAGCTTGATGTCCGCCCGCAGCTTCAACGCGGCGAGGAGCCCTTTGCCGCCATCATGAGCGCCACCGAACGGTTGCAGCCCGGCCAGGCGCTGCGGCTGGTCGCGCCTTTCCGGCCCGCGCCGCTGTTTGCTGTCATGGCCAACCGGGGCTTTGCCGTCAGTGACCGCCGCCGTCCCGACGGTGCGTGGGAGGTTCAGTTTGCCCCGCTGGAAGGCGCCGCGCCTGACGCGGGCCTGGCGCCCGGGTCCGCCCCCGGCGCGGCGCTCTGGCCCGACCCGTCGATGACGCTGGACCTGGCCGGACTGGCGCCGCCCGAACCCATGGTGCGCATCCTGGAGGCGCTGGCCGCTCTTCCGGCGGGTGAAGTCCTGTTCGCGCTGCTGGACCGCGAGCCGATGTTCCTGTTCCCCGAACTGACGACGCGCGGGCACGAATGGGCAGGCAATTTCGCCCCCGACGGGGCGTCTTATCGTCTGCTGGTCCGGTCTGGCGGGCCGGACCGGGGGGTGGATCATGGCTGACGATCCGCGGACGGCGGTGCTTGCCGCCCTGCGCCAGGTGATGGACCCGGAAGCCGGGCAGGACCTGGTCTCGATGGGGCTGGTCTATGACGTGGCGGTCCGGGACGGCCGGGCAAGCGTCATCATGACCACCACCACGCGCGGCTGCCCCCTGTCCGAGATGCTGCGCATGGGGGCAGAGGCGGCGGTGCTGGCCGTGCCGGGCGTGACCGAGGCCGACGTGGCGCTGACCTGGGATCCGCCCTGGACGCCCGACAGGATCGAGGCGCGGGCTTTCTGATCATGCGGTTCGCCGGCCCCGAGGACTGGCGCACCGTTCCGCTGTTTGCGTTTCGTCAAAGTCGAGGCCCCCGAACAGGCCTAGACCCTTGGGCAACGGGCCGGGACCGGTCCGCCAATCCAGGAGACCTACAGATGACACGCAGTTCATTCCTTGCAGCCCCCGTCCTTCTTCTTGCCATGGCAGGCACCGTCCTGGCCGCTGAGCACGAGGTTCACTTGCTGAACATGGGCGAGGCCGGGATGATGGTGTTCGAGCCCGCATTCGTGAAGGCCGCGCCGGGCGACGTGATCCACTTCATCCCCACCGACAAGAGCCACAATGTCGAGGCGATCAAGGAGATCCTGCCCGAAGGCGTCGAGCCCTTCAAAAGCAAGATCAACGAGGAATACACGCTGACCATGACCGAGCCCGGCCTTTACGGCGTCAAGTGCACGCCGCATTTCGCCATGGGCATGGTGGGCCTGATCCAGGTGGGCGATGCGCCCGCGAACCTGGACGCCGCCAAGTCCGCGAAGATGTCCAAGAAGGCGCGCGAGCGCATGGACGCGGAGATCGCCCAGGTCCGGTGATCCTGGCCGCGACGGGGCGGGATCGCCCGCCCCGCGAACCGAAAGGCCGGCCCCATGCCCGTCAGGTTCTCTGCCGCGTACCGCCAGATTGCCTGCCACTCGGGCTTCAGGTGCTGTGCCAGCATGGCGAAAGCGCCACCGTGATCCTGCCCCACGACAAAGCGCTGATCGCCGGCAGGGTGGGGATGAAGCCCGCCGGCCAGAGCCAGCGGCACCGCCGGCGCGGCCAGCCAGTCCGGCGCCGCGCGCAGGTGCAGGAAGCCGCCCGGGATCGTCCGCGCCTTGAGGAAGCGTCCTGAATTCTTGGCGAAATGGCACCTTGGCCCCGGACAAGGACGGCATTCGGCGCAGGCATGGGTTTCCCGCAGGTGCTTGCCTGCACGGGTCATACCGCATCTGCCGGATGAGGCTGAAATTCCTTGACTGCCTGTTCTTCGTGCAATTGAGTTGAATGAGACGGATTCACTGTTCCTTTTTGCGGCAGCGCAAAGACGCGCCCTGTCCCGCGACCTATCCCATGCCCATGACACGCGCCCCATGCCTTTTGCGACTCCGGCTCTGCCTGGCGATCCTGCCGGTGCTGATGCTGCTTGCGGGCAGCTGGGCGCAGGCATCACTGCCCGTGGCCGGTCCGATGACGGTCGAGATCTGCAGCGACGGGGTGATGAAAACCGTGCAGATCGAGGCTCCGGGGGCGCCCGCACCTGCGTCCCATGATTGCAGCGACTGCCTGAGCTGCCTCTTGCCAGTTCCGGCGGACCTTGCGCCGGATGCAAACCTTGTCCGCCCGGCCGACTGGCGTGCCGCCATTCATCCGCAGCCGATCGCACGAGCGCTTGCGGCTTGCCGCAGTGCCGCTTTCCAGCCGCGCGGTCCCCCCATCCAAACCTTCCGGCAGCAAGCATGACCTTGACCAAACATCTATTCCTTTGCCTTTTGCTGGCCTGCCTGTCGGCGCTGGCGCCCATGTCGGCGGATGCCCGGACAGTTCTGCAGGATCTTCTTCCCGACCAGACGGCATCCGACCTTGTTCCCGGTGCCGAGGGCTTTGGCCCCATCCGCGAGGACCTGGCCGCGGCCCCCGTGCTGAAGGGCGGCAAGACGGTGGCCTGGGCCTTCGTCACCTCGGACTTCGTTGGGACCACGGGCTATTCCGGCAAGCCCATCCATACCTTGATCGCCGTGGACCCGGATGCCAGGATCGCGGGCGTCCGGCTGGTCAAGCATTCCGAGCCCATCGTCCTCATCGGCATCCCCGAAGCCAAGGTCCGCGCCCTTGTCGAGGGCTACAAGGGCCTGGATCTGGTCGCCGAGGCGCAGTCGGGCGGCACCACGCATGACGTGGACATCATCTCGGGCGCGACGGTCACGGTGATGGTGATCGACGATTCCATCATCCGGTCCGGCCTCAAGGTCGCGCGCGCGCTTGGCCTTGGCGGCCTCGCCCCCGTGGCCGCCGCCGCTGGGCCGCGATTCGAGATCGACCCCGCAGCGGCGGCCCCCGCCGACTGGGCCACGATGGAAGGCGATGGCACGCTGCGCCGCCTGTCGCTGGACGTCGGCCAGGTCAACGAGGCCTTCGCCGCCAGTCCCGACATTCGCGCCGCACAGCGCGCCCTGACCGAAGCACCCGAGACGACCTTCATCGACATGCAGGTGGCGCTTGTCTCGGTGCCCGGCATCGGCAAGGCGATCCTAGGCGATGCGGCGGATGCGAACCTGCGCGGCTGGCTGGCCGAGGGCGACCAGGCCATCGCGGTCTTCGGGCAGGGCCTCTACAGCTTCAAGGGGTCGGGCTATGTGCGCGGGGGCATCTTCGACCGGATCGTGCTGATCCAGGACGACGTGTCGGTGCGGTTCCGAGACCGCGATCACCGCCGCCTCAACGGCATCGCCGCCGAGGGCGCGCCCGGTTTCACGGAAATGGACCTGTTCCGCATTCCGGCGGGCACCGGTTTCGACCCGGCCAAGCCCTTCCGCATCCAGTTGCTGGTGCAGCGCGAGGTCGGGCCCATCGAGAAGGTCTTCCAGACCTTCGAACTGGCCTATGAATTGCCGCCGCACTACCTGCGTCAGGTCACCGCCCCCGCCCCCGAGCCCCAGGCCGCACCTGCCGCCGCCACGCCCGTCGCGTCCGAGGAAAGCCAGGCCCAGGCCGAGCTGTGGAAGCGCATCTGGCTGGATTCGCAAGCAAGGATCGCGGTGCTGGGCGTCATGCTGCTGGTGCTGACGGGGGTGTTCTTCTTCCAGCACTTCGCGGTCAGGAACGAGCGGCGCTTTTACATCTTCCGCATGGTCTATCTGGCGGCCACGCTTGTGGTGCTGGGCTGGATGTTCAACGCGCAACTGTCGGTCGTGAACCTGATGGCGCTGTTCGGCGCGCTGGTCACGGGCTTCAGCTGGCAGGCCTTCCTGCTGGATCCGCTGACCTTCATCCTGTGGTTCGCGGTCGCCGCCGCGCTGCTGTTCTGGGGACGGGGGGCCTATTGCGGCTGGCTGTGCCCCTTTGGGGCGCTGCAGGAACTGACCAACCAGGTCGCGCGCAAGCTGCGCATCCCGCAATGGACCCTGCCCTGGGGCCTGCACGAACGGCTGTGGCCGCTGAAATACATGATCTTCCTGGGCCTGTTCGGCGCCAGCCTGATGAGCGTGGAACAGGCCGAACGCCTGGCCGAGGTCGAGCCCTTCAAGACCGCGATCATCCTGAAATTCGTGCGCGCCTGGCCCTTTGTCGCCTATGCGGTGGCGCTGCTGGTCGCGGGGCTGTTCGTGGAACGCTTTTATTGCCGTTACCTGTGCCCGCTGGGCGCGGCACTGGCGATCCCGGCCCGGATCCGGATGTTCGACTGGCTGAAACGCTATCACGAATGCGGCAATCCCTGCCAGATCTGCGCCCATGAATGCCCCGTGCAGTCGATCCATCCGACCGGAGAGATCAATCCGAACGAATGCATCAACTGCCTGCATTGCCAAGTGCTCTATCACTCGCCCAAGGTTTGCCCCGTCGTCATCAAGAAGGTGAAGCGGCGCGACAAGCTGGCGGCAAGCGCGGTCCCGGACCTGGGAAGGCCCCCTGCGGGCCATCCCAATGCGGCGCGCGTCACCAAACCCTCCATCTGACAAAAACAGGAGATGATGATGGACAGAACAGACAAGAAGGGCGTCAGCAGGCGGATGCTGCTGGGCGCGACGGCAGGGGGCGCGGCGGCCGCCACAGCCTTTGGCGGGCGGCTGGCGCTTGGCCTGGGCGGGGCGGCGGGCGTTACCGCCGCGACGGCGGGCGCGGCGATGGCGGCCGAGGGCACCGGCGCGGTGGCGCCAGGGCAGCTGGACGCCTATTACGGCTTCTGGTCCTCGGGCCAGACGGGCGAGATGCGCATCCTGGGCGTGCCGTCGATGCGCGAACTGATGCGGGTGCCGGTGTTCAACCGCTGCTCGGCGACCGGCTGGGGCCAGACCAATGAATCGGTCCGCATCCACCAGCGGACGATGTCGGACAAGACGAAGAACCTTCTGGCCGCCAACGGCAAGAAGATCCACGACAACGGCGACCTGCACCATGTCCACATGTCCTTCACCGAGGGCAAGTATGACGGCCGCTATCTTTACATGCAGGACAAGGCCAACAGCCGCGTCGCCCGCGTGCGCTGCGACGTGATGAAATGCGACTCGATCCTGGAAATCCCCAATGCCAAGGCCATGCACGGGTTCCGGCCGCAGAAGTTCCCGCGCACCAACTATCTGTTCGCCAATGGCGAGGAAGAAGCGCCGCTGGTCAACGACGGCAAGACGATGGACGACCCGAAGACCTATGTGAACATCTTCACGGCGGTCAACGCCGACGAGATGCAGGTCGCATGGCAGGTCATCGTGTCGGGCAACCTGGACAACGTCGATGCCGACTACGAAGGCAAATGGGCCTTCTCGACCTCGTACAACTCGGAAATGGGCATGACGCTGGCCGAGATGACCGAGGCCGAGATGGACCATGTCGTCGTCTTCAACATCGCCGAGATCGACAAGGCCGTCGAGGCGGGCGATTACCAGGAACTGAACGGCGTCAAGGTTCTGGACGGGCGCAAAGAGGCGAACAGCCAGCTGACCCGCTATATCCCCATCGCCAACAACCCCCACGGCTGCAACATGGCGCCGGACCGCAAGCACCTGTGCATCGCGGGCAAGCTGTCGCCAACCGTGACCGTTCTGGACGTAACGAAGTTCGACGCCCTGTTCACGGAAAACGCCGATCCGCGCAGCGCGGTCGTGGCCGAACCGGAACTGGGCCTCGGGCCCCTTCACACCGCCTTTGACGGGCGCGGCAACGCCTATACCTCGCTGTTCCTGGACAGCCAGGTCGTCAAGTGGAACATCGAGGACGCAATCCGCGCCTATGCGGGCGATCAGGTCGATCCGATCAAGGACAAGATCGACGTGCAATACCAGCCCGGTCACCTCAAGACCGTGATGGGCGAAACGCTGGACGCCACAAGCGACTGGCTGGTGGTCTTGTGCAAGTTCTCGAAGGACCGCTTCCTGAACGTGGGCCCCCTGAAACCTGAAAACGACCAGTTGATCGACATTTCGGGCGACAAGATGGTGCTGGTCCATGACGGCCCGAACTTTGCCGAACCGCACGACGCGATCGCGGTCCATCCCTCGATCATGTCGGGCATCAAGTCGGTCTGGGACCGCCAGGATCCCATGTGGGCCGAGACCCGCAAGCAGGCCGAGGCCGACGGCATCAACATCGACGACTTCGTCGGCGAGGTGATCCGCGACGGCAACAAGGTCCGTGTCTACATGAGCAGCGTGGCGCCGAACTACAGCCTGGAAGACTTCACGGTGCAGCAGGGCGACGAGGTGACGGTGATCGTCACCAACCTGGACGAGATCGACGACCTGACCCACGGCTTCACCATCGGCAACTATGGCGTCGCGATGGAGATCGGGCCGCTGCAGACCAGTTCGGTCACATTCGTCGCAAGCGAACCGGGCGTCTACTGGTATTACTGCCAGTGGTTCTGCCACGCCCTGCACATGGAGATGCGCGGCCGCATGTTCGTCGAACCGAAGGCCGCCTGACCATGCGCCGGCTTGTCCTGATCCTTGGCCTGCTTGCCGCCCTGCCCGCGCTTGCGGCAGAGCATCGGGTTGCGCCCGGTCCGGGCAGTCTGGCGCAAGCCATCGCCGGGTCCGCCCCCGGCGATGTGCTGATGCTGCAGGACGGGGCCTATCCCGGCCCCGTCACCATCGACCGTCCCCTGACGATCACCGGCCCGGAAGGGGCGGTGGTGGACGGCGGAGGCCAGGGTACCGTCATTGCCGTCGATGCCCCCGACGTGGCGCTGCGGGGCTTCACCGTCACCGGGTCCGGGACAAAGAACGAGGATCTGGACGCGGGCGTGAAGATCCTGAAAGGCGCGGACCGGGCGCGTATCGAAGGCCTGACCCTTACCGACAACATGCACGGCATCGACGTGCATGGCGGGCGCGACGCCCAGGTGATCCGCAACCGCATCACCGGGCGGCAGGAACCGCACATGAACCAGCGGGGCAACGGCATCTATGTCTGGAACAGCCCCGGCACCCTGCTGGACGGCAACATCATCCGGTACGGCCGCGACGGCATCTTTTCCAACGCCAGCGCCAGCAGCATCTATCGCAACAACATCATGCGCGACCTGCGCTTCGCCGTGCATTTCATGTACACCCGCAACACCGTGGTGTCGGACAACATCAGCATCGGCAACCACCTGGGCTTTGCCATCATGTTTTCCGACCGGGCGAAGATCCTGCGCAACCTCAGCCTGGGGGACCGGGAACACGGGCTGATGCTGAACTATGCCAACAATGCCGACGTGACCGGGAACCTGATCCGGGGCGGCACCAAGAAGTGCCTGTTCATCTATAATGCCCACAAGAACCTGATCTGGGACAACCGCTTCCAGAACTGCGGCATCGGCATCCATTTCACCGCCGGGTCGGAACGGAACGTCCTGACCGGAAACGCCTTCGTGGGCAACCGCGAGCAGGTGAAATACGTGGGCACCCGCTTCATGGAATGGAGCCACGACGGGCGCGGCAATTTCTGGTCGGACCACCCGGCCTATGACCTGAACGGCGACGGGGTGGCCGACGGCACCTATCGGCCCAACGATCTGATCGACCATATCCTGTGGTCGCAGCCCGCAGCCGCCCTTTTGACCGGATCGCCCGCCGTGCAGCTTGTCCGCTGGAGCCAGTCGAGCTTTCCCGCAACCCTGCCCGGCGGCGTCGCTGACAGCCACCCGCTGATGCGCCCCCTGACCATCCCCGTTCCCGCCGACATCGAAGCCCATGAGGCCGAGGTCGCCGGACGCTGGGCCAAAGGAAGTTATGATGACATCGACCCTGACGATATCGCGTCTCACTAAACGCTTCACGGGTGTTGAGGCTCTGTGCGACGTGTCCCTGACGGTCGAGCCCGGTCAGCGCGTGGCGCTGCTGGGCCATAACGGCGCGGGCAAATCCACGATGATGAAGATCATCCTGGGCCTGATCCCCTTCGACAGTGGCGAGGTCACGGTCTGCGGCGCGGCCCCCGGTTCCGCTGCGGCCCGCGCCCAGGTCGCCTATCTGCCCGAGAATGCCGCCTTCCACCCGGCCCTGACGGGCGAGGAGCAGATCCGCCATTACCTGTCCTTGCGGGGCGAAAAGCCCGCGCAGGCGCTGGAACTGCTGGCGCGCGTGGGCCTGGACCATGCCGCGAAACGGCGCATCGGCACCTATTCCAAGGGGATGCGGCAGCGGGTGGGCCTGGCGCAGGCGCTGATCGGCAAGCCGCGCCTGCTGGTCCTGGACGAGCCGACCTCGGGGCTTGACCCGGTGTCGCGGCGCGATTTCTACGCGCTGCTGGACGGGCTGGCGGCGGGGGGCACGGCGATCCTGCTGTCCAGCCACGCCCTGACCGAGGTCGAGGCGCGCACCGACCGGATCCTGATCCTGTCGGACGGGCGGCTGCGCGCGCAGGGCACCCTGGCCGACCTGCGCCGGGCCGCGGCCCTGCCGGTGGCGATCAGCGTGGCCCCCGCGCCGGGGCAGAAGGAGGTCCTGGCGACGGCCCTGCCGATGGCGCGGGCCAATGGCGACGGGCGGCTGCACCTGGACTGCGCCCAGGGCGACAAGCTGGCCGTGCTGGCGCGCATCACCGGCCTGCCGCAGGTCGCGGATCTGGAGGTGATCCCGCCCAGCCTGGAAGACATCTATTCCCATTTCAGCCAGAGGGACGGGCAATGAGCCGGATCCTGTCCACCGCCGCCGTCGAGTTCCGCATCGCTCTGCGCAACCGCTGGGTCGCCATCGCCGTCGCGCTGATGGTGGTCTTCGCCCTGGTCCTGGCCGCCGCCGGGGCCGCGCCCACCGGCGATGTCGGCGCCGACCGGCTGTCGGTGATCGTGGCCTCGCTGACCTCGCTGGCAGTCTATCTGGTCCCGCTGATCGCCCTTCTGATGAGCTTCGACGCCATCGCCGGCGAGGTCGAGCGAGGCACCCTGCCCCTGCTGCTGACCTATCCCGTCAGCCGCGCCGAGGTTCTGGCGGGCAAGCTGCTGGCCCATCTGGCGATCCTGACCCTGGCGGTCGCCGCAGGCTATGGCGCGGCGGCGGTGGCGGCGTTCTGGATGGACCCGGCATCCGCCGCCGGGCTGCCCGCGCTGCTGCGGCTGGTCGCAAGCTCGGTCCTGCTGGGCGCGACCTTCCTGGGAATGGGCTATGGGCTGTCGGCGCTGGCGCGCAGGCCCTCGGGCGCGGCGGGGCTGGCGGTCGGGCTGTGGCTGGGGGCGGTCGTCCTTTACGACCTGGTGCTGCTGGCCCTGGTCGTGTCGGATGGCGGCGGGGCGCTGACGACGCAGGCGCTGCCCTTCGCGCTGCTGGCGAACCCCGCCGATGCCTTCCGCCTGTTCAACCTGGCTGCCGCCCAGGCCAGTGCCGCCGCGGGGGGCATGGGCGGGGCGGCCGCGGCCATTCCCCTGTGGCAATCGGCGCTGTCGGTCGCCTTGTGGCCGGTCCTGGCCCTGGCGCTTGCCGTTGCCGCCTTCCGAAAGGTCACACCATGAAACGCGCGCTTGTCCTGGCCATGATCCTGGGCCTTGCCGCCTGCAAGCAGGACCTGGCACAGGACACGACCCCGGTCGAACTGACCGCCGAGACGCTGGGCCATTTCTGCCAGATGAACCTGCTGGAACATCCCGGCCCAAAGGCCCAGATCCATCTTGAGGGGATGCCCGGCACGCCGCTGTTCTTCAGCCAGGTGCGCGACGCCATCGCCTATGCGCGCCTGCCCGAACAAAGCCACCCCATCCTGGCCATGCAGGTCAACGACATGGGCGCGCCGGGCGCCACATGGGAGGACCCGGGCCGGGGCAACTGGATCGACGCGGATGACGCCTTCTTCGTCCTGGGTTCAGCGCGCGAAGGCGGCATGGGCGCGCCCGAGGCCGTGCCCTTCGGCACCGAAGGCCCCGCCCGGGCCTTTGCCGCGCAGGAGGGCGGCACCGTCATGCGCCTGTCCCAGATCCCCGACGACCTGGTCCTGACGCCCAGGGACGCGGCGCCCGATCCTGCCGAGGATGCCGATTTCGAAAACCGCCTGCGCGCCCTGTCGCGCCCCGAGGGCTGACGCCATGACCCTGACCCGCCGCCGCTTCCTGACCATTTCCGCCGTTGCCGCCTGCCTGCCCGGCGCGCTTGCGGCGGCCCCCCGCCATTGGACGGGCCAGGCGCTTGGCGCCCGCGCCTCGATCCGGCTGGACCATCCCGACGCCCCCGCGATCACCGCCCGCTGCCTGGCCGAAATCGACCGGCTGGAAGGCATCCTGTCCCTTTATCGCACGGACAGCGCCCTGTCGCAGCTGAACCGCACCGGACGGCTGGATGCCCCGCCGTTCGAGCTGCTGGAATGCCTGTCCCTGGCCGGGGCGGTGCATCGCGCCAGCGGCGGAGCCTTCGATGTGACGGTGCAACCGCTGTGGGCGCTGTGGGCCGAAGCCGCGGTTCAGGGCCGCCGCCCCTCGCCCGCCGAGAGCGCTGCCGCGCTGCGGCAGGGCAGTTGGGACGATGTGGTCCTGTCGTCCCAGGCGATCACCCTGCGGCCCGGCATGGCGCTGACCCTCAACGGCATCGGCCAAGGCTATGTCGCCGACCGCCTTGCGGCGCTGCTGGAAGCCCGGGGCTTGACCGACATCCTGATCGACACGGGCGAGATGCGCGCCCTGGGCCCCCGCCGCTGGCCGGTGCGCCTCGACGGCGGCGGCAGCGTTCCCCTGTCGGCGCGGGCGCTGGCGACCTCGGCCCCGCGCGGGACGTGCTTCGACGCGGGCGGACAGGACGGGCATATCCTCGATCCCCGTACCGGCGGCCCCGTTGCCTCGCCCTGGAGGACGGTCTCGATCTCGGGGCCAAGCGCAGCGCTTGCCGATGCGCTGTCAACGGCGGCTTGCCTGACCCGGGATGAGGCCGAACTGGACGGGCTGATGGCAGCATTCCCGGCCGCCAGGATCGAAGCCGCGCTGATGGCCTGAAAGGACCTGGCAAGACCTTCTGATCCGGTCGGGCCAAGCGAGCCTGCGTTCGACCATCCAGCGGTGCCAGCACAGTCCTCCACCGGTTTGCACGCCATGACGGGCAATCCGGGGCGCGACGGAGCGGGCGCGGCATGGGGTCGAGCGCCTCGGCCAGCATGAGGCTGTCGTGCCTGTTGGCCGGGCTCAGGCGCAACCCGCGCGGCTGCCGCCGCACCATCCTGGCAGGCGCTGCCATCGGTGCGCCCTGACTCCGATGCACGGGACCAATGGCAAGGCCTGCATGAAGCACTACGGAGTGCTTTGCTTTTGTATGATTCTGCGTCACCTAGGGGACAACCCATGATGAAGGCGCAGAACGTGGCAATCGACATTTCCCTGGCGCGCAACCTGCACCTGTTCCGGCAGATGGAGCCTGCGGCGCTCGCGCGTCTGATGACCCGCGCCACTTCGCGCCGGGTGCTGCCTGGCGAGATGGTCTTCGAACAGGGGGCCGAGGCCGTGGCCTTCTACCTGCTGCTGCATGGGCGGCTGAAGGTCAGCCAGGTCACGCCCGACGGCCAGCAGGTCATCGTCCGCGTGGTTCATCCGGGTGACCTGTTCGGCTTTGCCCGTGCCCTTGCGCGCCCCGATTATCCCGGCACCGCGCGGGCGGCGGTCGAATCCATCGTGGTCAGCTGGCCCATGGCCGATTGGGACGCCGTAGTGGAAAACAACCCCCGCCTGGCCATCAACGCCATGCAGACCATTGGCCAGCGCCTGGACGAGGCCCATACCCGCCTGCGCGAAATGTCCACGCAAGAGGTCGAGCGGCGAGTGGCCCATGCCGTGCTGCGCCTGGCCGAAAAGGCGGGCCGCGCCGAAGGGGGCGGCACCCGCATCGATTTCCCCATCACCCGACAGGACATCGCCGAGATGACCGGCACCACGCTGCACACCGTGTCGCGCCTCCTGTCGGCCTGGGAGGGCCAGGGCCTTGTCGTGGGCGGGCGCCAGAAGCTGACCGTGATTGATGCCGAGGGCCTGGCGCGGATCGCCGACCCCAATGATTGACGCACCGTTCCGCTGTTTGCGTCCGAACAGCGCCTGTTCAGTCCACATCCAAGCCAGACCAGGATGAACATTCCCTGGTTCTGACTGATCCGGCGGGCTGTCAGACCCCGAGAGTTGGACGCATCAAGTCATCTCGGGTCTATGGCCGGTTCCTTGCTTGCCTCTTCCCGAAAATGCCGCACAGCAGGCGCTACACCATAAGGTTGACCAGCGGTGCCAAGGCGACAAGCCAAGGCCAGGCCGCTTTTGGCATCGGGTCGGCAAACCTGATCCATGGCATTCCCAGGAAGATCAGAAATACCGACGACATTGCATCGCCCTGCTGTCCAAAAGGTCAAACGCTGCGATCAGGAACAGCGCCAACGCGATCACGTAAAGCACGAAGACCATGTTGATCAAAGTCCGGCAGAGTTTCATCTGCGGCGCCTTTCAGGGGCTGCTGGCAATCACCGCGGCCTGGGCAAGGGAAAGCCTATCCCTCGCTGCCCATGAACTCGATGCCGCCAGTGGTTCCGTCGCTGTAGGCGATGCATTTCCATGGTGCGCGCTGTTCGCCGACACCGACGCGGACCAGGGTTCCGGCTTCGGAAAATCCCGAGCCGAGCAGAACGACATCGCCATTGTTCGCGGTACGCGAAACCTCGGCAAAGCAGACTGGCTCGGCAGGGGTGGGCGTTGCGCCGACCGTCTCTACGGCGGTATCCTCGACGCAGGCCGAAGGGGAAAGGCCCGCGAGGCCGAAAAGAACGGTCTTGCCGAAATGCGCCATCTTCGTTCTCTTACTGGCTTGCTTGAAGAATGCTGGCGTCATCCGCCATAGATGACTGCGTCGGGGATGACGAAACTCGCCGATCCGACTGAAACCATGTAGCCATCGGCTACCTTCGAGGCCTTGAAGGCAGCATTGGCATCGGCTTGCGAAGCGATGAAGGACGTCGGCATCCCGCCATCGTAGACGATGACGCGCGTAGGGCCGCCCGGCAGCGTCACCGACACCGTTCCGGTGCCGTTGCCTTCGCGGATCACGCCGAAATCGCACATCTGGGGCTCGGCTCCGGGGCCGGCATAGCATTCGACCTGGCCGGTGGCGTTGAACCCGGTACCCGGAACCAGCGCATCTGCTTCCCCGGCCCGCACGGGGCCCATTTCAGGCAGCCGTGTGGCTGCCTGTCCGGTCCCTTCCACAAGAAAGTCGCCGGCCGCCCATCCTTCGACGCCTGGATCGGCCAGCGTGGCCACGCGGCACCAGCGGCGCGCCTCGGCTGTCCGGCACCCAAGGTTGCGCACCTCGATCCCATCGGGCAACGTCATCAGCACGGCGGCACCGGTCGAGGGATCGGCGCGCAATTTCAAGCCTTGGCCCGCCCTAACCCGCCAGTAGTCCGGCCCGCCCTGCAGCCCGTCTGCGAAATCGCCCTTGACGACTTCGGCCCTGTCCCCCTCGATCGATATGTCCAAAGTGTATTCCGCGGCTTCACCGCGTCGTGCGGCATTCCGATAAAGATAGACCGAGATCGTGTACGTTCCCGACGTGGGCAGCACACCGTCGAAGCGGTTGATATCGGGCATGTAAGGACCGGTCAGGTTGCCGCCAGCCAGCGCCTCATCCCCCAAGCCGCGACCTGGTTCGTAGACGTTGAAGTAGGTCGCCGTATTGCCCGAGGAGAGGCTGATCTGCATCCTTTGCCCGGCTTCGGCCGCCAGCGTATAAAGGACAGTTTCGCGCCCGGCGACATTGGCCTTGATCCTGGTTCCGGTCGTTCCGGCTGCAAACTGCACGGCTTCCCTGCGCACCGGATCCTGGGCAAGCATGGACGAGGGTATCGTCAGCGCGACAAGGAATGCCGCCGTCATGGCAAGGGCCGTTCGCATCATGACTTTGCTCCTGCTCAATTGAACCGCCCGGCCGGGAGGCCGTATCACCTTCCTACTCGGCCACCACGACGCACATGCCGTTTACGCCATGTGGCGCCGTATAGCTGACGCTGAGTTCATTTTTCCCCGACATGATCTCGAAGGTCACACCATGATAGCCGCCGTCCCAGAAATCTTCGGCAACGGTGCGCAGTTGGGTGCGATGACCATTGACCCAGAGGTTTCCGGTTTCGGCCGCGACGGGGGTGGCAAGGATCGTGGCTGCCATGACCGTGGCTATTGTGGTCTTCACCTGTCCCTCCCTTGGAGTTCATGATGATGCCATGCGGTTCATGGCCCGCCTGTCATGGGTCCGGCCTATACTGCTTATTGTACAAATCACCGCGTCAGTTCCGTTTGAAACGGGTGATCTGCCGATCAAAAGTCAGGTGACGACATCCAGAGCGGCGCACATGCCTGATCTGAAACTCGGAGGAGCGGCTGCAAGCGCGATTTCCGCTAAACAACAGGATGCCTTCATGATTTCACTCAGGTGCTCCTTCGAGTGAAGACGAAGCTGGAAACAATGGTTAGTTAAAAGTTAAGTGGTTGTCTATAGTGTGTATTGTGATCATCGGCACGTAAGGGTTTTTGCTGATCAAACTCCGGTCTTGGAGGCATGGTCTTATTACCATTTGAGATAATTCCGGATTAATTATGCACCTTCAGGTAGAATATTCGCAAGTCAGCCTCTTTACATTATACATGCGCAACGCGGTCATGGGATCCGTGGCTCTGACAGGCTGCGCTTGGCATCATTGGCGCCGCAAGGAGGATGGCTTGAAGGACAATCGATCCGCTCCCCGGATATAACCGTCACGTCACCGTCATACGCAAACGCTGCGGCACACAGCTGGCGATTCCTGTCACCCGAGGAACTGGCGGCCTTTCTCAGCCGCTCGTTCAGGACACTGCTGGCCCTGCGACCTCGCGGGAATTTAGGCAGTGGAAACGCCGGCGGGCGCCATGGCCATGGGTCCATCATTGACCGATCCTGTTCCCGAGGAAACGGCTGGGCGCGCGTGGCCTCATCGGTGACCAGATGAGGCACGGGCCTGCGAAACCCTTCGGGCGTATTGATGGCCGAGGATCTTGCACGGTGATTTCTGCAATGCGGCAGCGGACAACCCTCTTTCCCTCCGACATGCACCTGGCACCACAGGATTGAAACTCCAGGAACTTGCCTGCCGGATCGTCGTTCATCATCGTCTGCCCGCACTTGTCCCAAGGCTTGAAAACTGTCCGAACGCCCTCCAGAGCCCGAGATGCGAGCTTCCGGTGCTTCCACGCCCTCGGCCGCATCGATGAAGACCCCTGCCAGCCTTGGTGCAAGCGACGGATCAGTTCCGCCTGGCGCAGGCCGGACCGGCGGCATGAGGTCGCCCTTACCCGACGCTGAGCCTTCAGACGGTGCCGTGCTGGATGCCTTGCAAGCGCTATGGCGGGCTGTTCGGCGCGCAGGCAAGAGGAAGGCGCAACAGGTCTGGGCCTGGATCGACGGCACGTTCAGGCCAGGGCTCGCGGGCATGAGATCAACTGCCTGGGCCCGAGTGCGGGACCATTCCGTGGCCATCTCGGGGTCTGCGGCTGAGAGGCTGTCGCGGGTCTCCTGGCCGTCCCTCCGGTTTCGATGGCCGCGCAGGAGAGTTCCGGGCGGGCTTGGCTCGGGATTGGTCCGTCAAGGGCGGCGCGTCGCTGTCTGGTCGGTCGCACTGCTGGCGGCCGGCGCGGCAACGACCGTCCTTGTCCTCTGGGTGACCATGCGGGATCTGCCCCTGGCCGAAGTTCTGCCGCCCCTCCCCGAGCCTGCGATTGCCGTGCAGCTTGCGACCGGGGAAACGCTGACCGCGCAAGGGGCATACCGGGCGCCCTACATCGCGCTTGACGAGATGCCGCCCCATCTGGGCCAGGCCGTGCTCGCCATCGAGGATCGGCGCTTTTACGAGCACGGCGGGATCGATCTGCGGGGAACGACACGCGCCATGCTGCGCAACGCCCAGGCAGGAGGTGTCGTGCAAGGCGGCAGCACCATCACCCAGCAGCTGGTGAAGATCCTCTATCTCAAGCCGGAACGCACCCTGCGGCGCAAGCTTCAGGAGGCTGTGCTGGCGGGCATGCTGGAACGTCAGCTTGGCAAGGATCGCATCCTGGAGCTGTACCTCAACGCGGTCTATCTCGGCTCGGGGTCCCACGGCATGCCGGCGGCGGCGCATACCTACTTCGACAAGGATGTGGAGGCATTGAGCCTGCCCGAGGCGGCTTTGCTGGCTGCCTCGATCCAGCTGCCTTCGCTGGTCAATCCGGTTTCTGATCTGGAGGCTGCCCGAGATCGGGCGGGACTGGTGCTGGCGCTGATGGCCGAGCAGGGCCACATCGATGACGCGACACGCGATCAGGCGCTGGCAGAGCTGGCCACGCTTGCACCCGAGCCGCCCCCCACGCGCGCCGGCAGCTACTTTGCCGACTGGGTGCTGGATGAGATGAAGACCATCAAGGGTCCTTCGTCGGGGGGGCTGTCGGCCACCGCGACACTCGATCCAGAGCTTCAGGCCAAGGCGGAACGGATTGTCCGGAACGTCATGGCAGAACAAGGGGCCGCAGCCGGTGCAACGCAGGCGGCCCTTGTGGTCATGACGCCTGACGGGCGGGTGCGCGCCATGGTGGGCGGGCTCGACTACAAGTCCAGTCAGTTCAACCGGGTAACGGACGCCAAACGCCAGCCGGGCTCCACCTTCAAGCTCTTCGTCTACCTGACGGCGCTTGCCCTGGGGGCGGATCCCGATACCCGCATCTCGGATGGCCCGATCGCCATCGGCGACTGGAAGCCCGAGAACTTCGATCGAAGAAGCCATGGCACCGTCACCCTGCGGGAAGCCTTTGCCTCGTCCTACAATCTCGCCACCGTCCGCCTTGCCCAGACGATAGGGATCGAGCAGATCATCGAGATCGCGCGCTGCTTCGGGATCGAGGCCCCTCTCCAGGCGACTCCCTCGCTGGCCCTGGGCACTTCCGAGGTGACCCTGCTCGACATGACCGAGGCCTTTGCGGGGGTGGCCCGGGGCCGCGCTCCCGTCCGGGCGACCGGTATCGAAGCCCTGCGACTGACGGAAAGCGGCGATGCCCTGAGTGTCGTCAGGGTTGGCGAGGACGAGCAGACCAGCCTCAGCCGGACGCAGGAGCCCATGCTCGATCTGTTGCGCGCCGTGGTCGAGGAGGGAACAGGCCGGGCCGCCGCGATCAAGGGCCTCGACATTCT
>NZ_JAPTYD010000028.1 GCF_026913015.1 Paracoccus benzoatiresistens | reverse complement strand
AGGCTATCGGCCACGGCCCGGCACTTCAGCTTCCATTTGCGGAGGAAAGCCTTGCGACGCTTCTCGATCTCGGCGGCAGTGTCGGCATAGATCATGTCGCGGTAATCTTCGGTCAGCTCGTCATGCAGGCGCTTGGGGGCATGGCCGAGCAGATTGCGGTGCTTGTGAACCGTGCAGCGCTGGATGGGCAGCTCCTCGCCCCAGAGCGCCACAAGCGCAGCCTCAAGGCCAGGGGCACCATCAACGATCACGAACTCCGGGCGCCTTAGGCCTCGCGCGTCCAGATCGGCGAGGAAGCTGCCCCAGGCAGCCGTGCTTTCGCCGCCCATGTTCCTGATCGAGACCAGCACCTTTTGTCCATCGCGCCGCACGCCAATCGCGGCCAGCACCGAGATGTTGGTGGCCTTGCGGTCCAGCCGGGTCTTGATGACGGTGCCATCGAGAATGAGCCGCACGATCTCTTCGTCGGCCAGATCGCGGGCAGACCATGCGTCCCAGTCGACCTTCACCTTGCGCCAGGCGCGGCTGACCACATCCTTGCTCACGGCGCCTTCAAACAGCCCAAAGAGCGCCCGCTTGACACGCCGGGTATTGGTGCCGGCCAGATAGACTGCTGCGATCAGGGCCTCGGCCTTCTTTGTCAGCCGCCTGTAGCGGGGCAGTGCCTTCGAGCGCCATTCGGTGATCTTGCCGGCTTCGTTCTCGATCCGGGCACGAGGAACCCGCACTGTCTCGGTGCCGAATGTGCCGGTCAGCTGCCGATCGCGATGCCCGTGGCGGTAGCCCTTGGCCCGCTCATTGCCGCGGCCGTAACGAAGCCGACCCAGAAAGTCGGCCAGTTCCTCTTCGAACATGGCCTCAATGGTGGCACGGACATTCGCCCGCAGGCGATCCTCGATCGGATCATACGCCCCTGCGTCGGGCAGTAGCGAAAAGGATGAGCTGTCGGTATTCTGCTTCATGGCGTGATCTCCCTGGCGGTTGCCGCCGCCGGTTGGGTGGGTGTCAGTTCACCCGGAGATTACGCCACCGTCCAATTTCCACCACTTCCAAGACACGACCATGGTCTTCACCCTGGTCCGGGCCGCATCGAAGAAGTGGCGTAAGCTTAACGGCACAAACCAGTTGCCACGCGTCATCGAAGGCGTCAGATTCACCGATGGCATCGTCGCTGACGAGGCCAGCCAAAGCCGCGCCGCCTGATCAAGCCGCGTCACCCAAATTCAGCCATAGCTCAAGTCCATGCACTGGCCGATGCGTCACGGGCCGACCGGTCGCCTTTGCCGTGACACCCGGAAACATCCCGGACATTGATATGGCTGTTCCGCTTCTGGAGGGACTTTCCCGTCCCAAAAGACTGATTGCCGACAAGGCCTATGATGCCATGAGCCTGCGTCGCTGGCTCAAGCGCCGGCGCATCAAGGCGGTGATCCCCTCCCTGGCCACGCGCACCTTTCCCTTTCCGCTCGATCGGAAAGCATACAAGCGGCGCAACGTCGTTGAGCGGATGTGGGGAAGGCTCAAGAACTGGCGCCGTATCGCCACCCGATACGACCGCCTGGCCCGTAACTACCTGGCCAGTCTGGCGCTGGTCTCTATTGTGATTGCTTGGGCCTGAATGAGTTCTCTACCTACTTGCGGTTTTTCTCGCCGTCGGCCCCCTAGCCCGCGATGGAACAGGATCGCGTTCAGTTCATGATTGCCAATGACAGTGACGGTACCAGCATTGATCAGGCAGCACCTCGGTCAGGACCGTGCGGTCGCAAGTCCCCTGCCCTCCTTCGATGAAGCCGCTAACGAAAGCCAGCGCGCCGTCTGTCGCCGCGAGGTGGCCTCCAGCCGTTGCATGTTGATATGGATTTCGGGAATGACCGTGATCATGCACTGGTCATTAAAAGCCGTATTACTGGTCCCAGTAATCCTCTGCGGCGGCATTGCCGGGCTCTCGCGCCGCTGCAAGGTCACGTGCAATGCAGTCGATCATGTGGGAATATTTAATGTCGCTGCGCCACCCGTGGATCAGCATCTCGACCGTTTGAAGCAGTCGTTAGAGGTTGCCTGCCACCGCGCCTGTGCTGTCGCTATTGTCCCTATCGGTCACGGCGATCTGCACTCGTGCTCGACGCCACGGCCCACCCGCACGCGGAGCCCGCGACCGCCGGGGCCTTCTCGGCGATTCAGCATCGGCGAAGGCGGTCTATGGTCTAGGGTCGGCCGTCTGGGTGCTCGGACATTGCCGCCTTCAGCGCTTCTAAGATCTGGCGGAACAGGTCGACCGATCTGACCGCGCTACAGTGTGGCACCCAAGAACACTTCGAAAGAGATCCAGGCGAACTCGACCGCCGCTTGCTGCTCCAGAAGATGACCATTAGTTACGGGCACCGCGTGAAATCAGTTCCGAGCAGCGCTCTACTATATACTTTGGTATAGAACTAAATGGTTTTGCGCTGAACAACATCATGGCCGCTTGCCTGTTCCCTCCCGATGATGGCAGCCTCCGTCCTGCCTCACCGTCCTGGAGTAGGGCAAAAGCACTATGTAATCGAAGGTCAAGAATAGATCAGCAGCCAAGTTCCAAGCGGTTCCATGCTATATAGTTGGAGACCATATGATATGGTTTAGTACTACTAGGGACCGAACTACCTCCTTTCCTAGCGTACCACGCGGCGCTACATTGAACTCAACTATAATGCAGAGCAGGAACACATAGATGCCAGTCATATCATTCGCTACACCGAAAGGTGGAGCTGGTAAGACCACGTCTGCCATTGTCTTAGCAACAACGCTTGCACAACGCGTCAGCGTCGAACTCATTGATGCCGACCCGGCTGCACGAACAATCGCGTGGGCAAAGCGTGGGTCTGTGCCCGAGAAACTTACGGTTACCCAGTCTGCTGGGGAAAAAGCTATCCAAGATGAGATAGAAACTGCAACTAGACGGGCAGCCTTCGTGATCATCGACTTAGAAGGGTTGGCATCGAGGCTGAACGCCTTTGCCATGGGCGAGAGCGACCTAGTGATTGTTCCTCTTGGAGACGAACAGCAAGATGCAGATGCTGCGGTCGAGGCGTTGAAGCAAATCCGTCAGGAAGCTCGCTTTGCCAGACGCGAAATTCCTTCGGCACTGCTCTTTGCTCGCACGAAAGCCGCCGTGAAGGCGCGGAATGCCAAGGAGATCAACGCAGAGATGCGAGGAGCTGTCGCAGCCTTTAAAACTGAGTTGAACGACAGAACTGCGTTCTCGTCGCTCCACAGTTACGGGGGCTCTCTCTATGATCTTGATCGCTCTGCAGTTGGGGGCGTTGAGAAAGCTATAGACAACGCGGAGGCGTTTGCAGCCGAAGTCGTATCCAAACTGCGGGGAGATCAGCAATGAGCAGGAAGATTGCAGGCCTGGATGCCCTTGACGATTTCGAACCAGTCCAGAAGGTGCAGGGCAGGGTGGTCGAACGTGCGGTGGCACCGGATGATCGCTGGCCTAGCCGAGAACCTCGACCTGAAAACACCCGCGAAGCCGAAGGCGCGCTGTCGATTAAAGGTCCCGCTCGTATCATTGATCGCTTTAAGCAAAAGACTAACAACGGCCGTGACATCAAATACTATCAGATGCTTGAAGCTATGATGAACTTCTGCGAGCGCCACGGCTTTAACGCTCGTGTTGAGATGATGACAGACGCGGAGCGAGAGGAACTACGTAGAAGTCTTACGCGCTAATCCATACTATATACTTCGCAACCATATAGAATAGCATGCAGCCGGCCTGAGTGCCGGCTCTTGCTTTTCTATGTTCTCCCGCGGCCTTTCCTCATTGAAATTTCCTCGCCAAACTGTCCAAGAAAATTTCAGTCGCCCATCCTCTTGATCATAACGATAACTGCTGAAAGTCTTCCGCGTGCTGCATGATTGTCAGGACGTTGTGCAGCATTACTCGCCCTGACAATCTAGTTCCGGCTTTCTAGACGAACCCTGACAGGATCACCTAATCGTCCATTTAACCTGCCTCCAAGGCACAACCGTCATCATCGGGTGAAATCCCCTGCACCTTTTCCGTTGCCTCGACCATCACCCTGACGGCGGTGTCGTTCGTAGAGATTGCCAAGCCTGATCCCAGAATAGGAGTGAGGTCTCGCCTCCGCCTCAGAACAACTGGTTCCGCGTTGTCGGCCTTTGATGCTGCGTTCGGATCAACGGACTTTGCTAGCGCCTGAGTATCAAACGACTTTTTACCAACTTGGTCCAGGACGACACGGGGTAGGGCGGCCTTCACCCGGCTCCGCTTCGTGGCAACGGCTTCCACCTTCTCGGCCAGTGCCGTGATCTTGCTGCTGGCAAGGATCAGCTCGCCGCGCATCGCGCGCAGTTCCTTGTCCTTGGGATCAGGCCCGGGCAGGGGGCCCTTCTGTGCCTTGAAGATCGGCTTCAGCATCCTGTCGTCGAAATACTTGATCCGCCATGCCTTGATGGGATGCTGCCCGTTGGCCAGGATGATCATCTCATCCTCCTTCAGCCGCCCGGCCTCGTCTTCGGTCAGCAGGTCACGCTCTTCGTTCCGCTCCGAGACATTGATCCCGTTAAAGGGTCCCTTTCCGACGGTCCTGGACTTGGAGGTGACCCGGACGGTGGTCTTGCCAACCGCCGCAGAAAGCTCCGACTTGGTGCGCTGCTCGGAGGGAGCGAGGTAGATCTTGACGCCTGCGCCCCCTTGCAGCGAAAGCCGGGTGTCTTCGCCATAGATCTTGTCGAGGGCAGGGATGGTCTGGGTCACGACAGCCAGGTGGCCGCCATAGGCCCGCAGCGTCTTGATGCTGTCTGTCACGCTCGGCATGCGGCCAAGCATGTCAAACTCGTCCAGCATGATCATCACACGCCATGGCTCGTCCTCGCCAGGGAGATGGTCGTGCAGGCTCGACAGCAGGTCCGAGAAAAACAGCCGGACGAGGGGCGCGATCGCCCGGATCTTGTCGTGCGGCGGTGCCACGAAATAGGCGGACTGCGGGAAGCGGCGAAAATCTCGGAAGGAGAAGTCGCTGGTTTCCGTGGCGCGGTCGATGGCGGGGTTTGACCAGAGCGACAGGCCCGAGGTCATCAGGAGCGACAGATAGGAGGTCAGGGTCCGGTCATTGGTCGAGGCCAGACGCTCGAAGAGAAGACGGACCGCCGGACTTTTCACAGCATCAGCGTACGTCATGTACTGCTTCTGCTTGTCGCCGCCGGCCGAAGCCAGCCGATAAATCTCGCCCAGGGTCGGGGTGCCGCGTTCGATTGCATAGATGCCGCAGGCCACGAACAGATCAATGCCGCCGTCCAGCAGCCCCTTGGCACCATCATCCTCGGTTTGCAGGAACAGCTCGGCCAGCATCCGGATTTCCATCTGGCGCTGATCAGGGTTCGGCAGCGCATTGATCCGGTCGAGGGGATTGTAGCGGTGGCCGGGATTGTCCCAATCGAGCGGCGCGAACCGCCAGATCTTGTCGCCCATGGATTGACGATGACGGCTGGTCAGCTCGAAGTTCTCACCCTTCACATCGAGAACAACAGCGCTACCCTGAAACAAGAGCAGGTTGGGGATAACGAAGCTGATCCCTTTCCCGGCGCCTGTCGGTGCGACAAGCAGGCAATGGGGAAAGGCTGCCGAGCAAAGAAACCGCCCTCGGCCCTTTGGTGATCCCGTCTTGCCCACCACAAAGCCGCGCCCAGGTTTCTCAAGAAAGCCGTTCTTCTTCAGCTCACGCCGGCTTTGCCAATGTGCCTTGCCAAAGGTCGTCAGCTTCTCGGTCAAGATATTGGCCGCCAGCACAAGCGACAGAACGACAAAGCTGCCCCAGATCACATTCAGGATCTGAAACGCCCTTTGATCAGTGGACCGAAGAGATGGGTACTCCCGCACGATTGCCAGCCAGTCGAGATACTGGCCGTTGTAGCCGCGCCAGAACGACAGAAAGCCGGTTCCGACGATATAAGCAAAGCCGGTGCCCAGAACGGCAAAGAGCAAGGCTCCACCCAGGATGTGCAGCTTATTCATGGCCGCCTCCCTCATGGCCACGTTCCTGGCGTTGCCGTTCGCGTTCCTGGCTCAACTGTTCGCTGACCCGTTCAAGTCCCTGCCGGGCTGCCGGGTCATGAGAGACGCGCAGGTAATCCCGGGCCATGGTCAACTGATCGTCACGATCCCCAATACCGCGCAGGACGTCCGCGTCTCCGCTCTTCAGCCGCTCCAACTCGTCACCGGAAAGCGTCCGCTCGATGGCCTCGCGCAACCGCCGCTCATCCTCGGCTCCGACCGGGCGCGCATACCTGGCGAGCTCAGCGTCGTCCGCTGCTGTGCCATCCCGCGACCCAATCGAGGTCGTTGGCGCATGATCGAGCGCATCCGCGTCGCGCGACCGCTCCATCTGGTCAGCCGTATCGAGGGTATTTCGGAAGCGGTAAGCCTCAGCGCTCCTGTCCGCCGCTTCCCGCAAGGTGCCGTAGGAGACCCTGTCATCATAGGTATAGGTCGACCCGCCACCTCGGGTGGCAGTCTCAACGCCGGGATAGAACCGGCCTTCATCCTCGATCACGACCGGCCGGGTTTCCTCGATCCCGTCCCGTGAGGACCATTCGCCTTGCGCGTAGATCCTGACCTCGATGTCCTCAGCGTCAGCCTCCTCGCGCGTCAGCTCACGCGTCCCATCCGGACCCTGGTCCTGCGCCGCAGCCCGTTCACCGTGCTGGCTGGCTACCCGCTGGTGAATGGCATCGTCCACACCATAGGCGTCTGCCACGCGATCATAGGCGGCATCCACCACGGCGATGGCCTGCTGCAACTGCGCCCCGTCTCGCAGATCAAGCCCGCGCAGATCGGCCACGCTTTGCAGATCCTGCTGCACCCACCGGGTCTCCAGGGCCGCGGAGTTGGCGCCCACGCGCATCCGCGCCTCAACCTCGACCGGATCGATCCCGGTTCCGTCCAGGGCGGTTGTCAGCTTGTCTCGACCTTCCAAGGCAAAGCGGGTGTTCACCATCGCAAGGTTCTGGGCCGAATAGATGCCCTGCTCACTGGCGGTCTCGCGCAGATCGCGCGACCGGGTGCCCAGGGGCTGCAGATGCTCCACCGATGTCAGTGCCTCGGCCAGCTTGCGCTCCATGGCCGGACGCTGGTTCGGGGCTGCATCGGCAATGCGCTGCTCAGTGCCATCGACGGCCTTCCTGAGGTTGGCTGCGGCTGTGTCAAAATCCTCGACCAAGGACATGTAAGGTTCTCCTTTGGCTACAATGGCGCCACCCCCGGCCAGGACCGAGGAGGCCTTCTCAAATGCGGTTGCCAGATCCTGCAGGTTCTGTTGCGAGGCAAAGCTCGCCAGCTCGCGATAGCGCAGGGACCAGTCGCGAACTTCCTGCGTGGCGCGGCTCAAATCCTCACCAATGCGCGGCTTTCCTTCAGGAGCCTCAAAAGCTCTGCCTGTTTGAGCCGCCCTTTCCTGAGCCCGCCGCCAGTCGCCATCGGTGGGCGGATAATGGAGATGTCCCCGCTGCAAACGAGAGGTGGCCTCAAGACGAATGCCATAGCGATCGGCATGATCGACCATGGCCTCCTTGAAGGCCTCATAGCTGTAATCCGTGCCCCGCCGCAGGATGAAATACTCCCCATCCTCGCCGCGCCGGTTGACGATGATATGGGCATGGGGGTTCTTGTTCGGACTGTCGGTGTGAACCGCAATCATGTAGTCGAACCGACCACCGAGCTTTTCCCGGCAGATTTCGCCTGCAATCAGGCTGACATGGTTCGGCTTTGTCCCGCGCGGAAAGGACATCAGCAAATGGCTGGTCCGGGCCGCATTCATCTGTCCTTTCCAATGATCAGACCACCGCGACACGGCAGCCTCGATCTGCTCCGGGCTCAATGTCTTTGCACCATCAAGCAATCCCCGGGAGTCGTGGATATCCACGCTCTTGCTGAAGAGGTAAGTGAACTGGGCGGAAAGCTGACCGGGTGACGAACATCCGCCGGTGCGGATCATCTTGAAGACGGTAGGGGAGGCGCCTTGAGCCGCACGCGCCATATGCCGGGCATGTCCGATATTCCGGCCCCGGCCGACCTTGCCCCAATCTTCTTCAAACAACTTGCCGGTAACAGCGGTGACGGCATTAACCCGGCTCATCGCCAGCCTCCGTCATTCCGGAAACAAACCGGCGAATGGTCTTTGAGGCTCTTTTCCCTTCAATCTCCCGAATTGCTATCGACACGCCGTCGAGATGCTCCAGAAGATCGGACAGGAGCTGCTGTTGCGGCCTGGACAACTTCAGCTGCTGGCCGCGCCGGACCTCGTAGTTCTTGGTGGCAACCAGCTGGTTCACGTTCCGTCCGATGGCCGCCAACTCGCCGGCAACATTACGCAACGCGTCGGCGAGGTCGGGATCGGGCTCCAGAAAGCCGGCGGGTACGCGACACACGCGGCGCAGGGCATCGGCTCTGCTGGAAAGACCAAGCCGTCCCGTGAGGGCGTCAAAGGCCGCAAGGCTGTTGCGATCGACGGTGAAGGACACAGGCGCGGTGCCGGTATCCACCACAGCCTCCTGCTCGTGAAAGGCGCGCAGGGCCCGGTAGATCGTCGGTCGCGTGACACCATGGGCCTTGGCCAGCACCGTCACAGGCACGCCCGAGCGAACCGAGGCGGCGATCTTTTTCACGTCAGAGGGGCTGAGCTTGAGGCTTCGTCCGGTCATGATCAAAATGTAAAAAATTAGATTTGTATTTCTTGCCAATCTACAACCTAGCGTTGAGCAAGACTGAGGGAATGTCAATGACGTCAGACTGGGTCGACGCTAGGTTTCCGTTTCAGGCCCGAGTTGGGCCGTGCGCGACTGTCCGAACCTGCTTCCACAGAACATCGGAGCGGCCGAGCGGAAACCGCGAGACATCTCCGACGGCGCAGGAGGGGGCAGAAGTGTCAGGATCTTCCCGCCGCCTCAAGGAGAGGGGTGGCTATTCATCCAGCGGAAATCGATCTCCCGCGTACCAGAAAAGCAACTTACCCGATCATAACGCTCAAACATGACGATGGGACCTGACGAAACACCATGACGCATGATCATGACGGACAGTCATGACGCTGTAGCATGACGCAAAAGCATGACGCAAAAGCATGACGTAATCACATGACATCATGACATGACGTTACTAGATGACGTAATATAATGACGCGAAATCATCACGTAAGGGCATGACGCTGTTCTATGACGTTAGTTTATGACGTAAGTTCATGACGCTTGGCCATGACAGTATGGGCACATTGGAGAACAGTCATTTCATCAACCAGCGATTTTGATTGAGACGGCTTTAGGGAAACCTTGGCCAAGAATTGAGAACGGAGAAAACCACATGGCAATTGTGCTTGGGATCATGAGCAGCAAGGGCGGGGCCGGAAAGTCGACCATCACGAAGCTTATTTCATCTGCCTTTGCCTTTACCGGAAACACGTGCCTCATCATCGACCTCGACCCTAACAAGGACATCGTCAATTGGTGGTCAACAGCGACGCAAACAGGCTATGTCGATGACAAGATCATCGTCAGGCCGGCGACCAATGGCGACGATCTGTTCGACCTAGTTGGCCGGTATGAAAGTGACGTCAAGTTCATCCTGATCGACACCAAGGGTGAAGCCAGTTCCTGGGCCGTCGATCTCGCAAGTGTGTCAGACGTCCTGGTTGTCCCTTGCATGAATGCCAAGGGTGACCGTGAACGCACCCAGGAAACGATAGATTGGTATGAGGATCTGAAATCTCGGGCCGAGAACGGGGAAAGGATCCCGCCCCTCCATGTCGTGTTGTCCAGGGTAAAACCCAATCTGCTGAGCCATGTCCGCGGCACGCCAAAGCCAAAGGACCTGGCCGCCCGCGAGTTCGAGCGGCACTACGAGATCATCGACCAGTTCAATCCCCTAGTGACGATGGTGCCCGAAAAGTCCCAGTACCGGGAAATGGACGAGTTAGGACCGTTGGGCGCCATTCTCAAACGATACCGCGAAAGCGATGACAACAACGAGAAGCTCAAGGCCTACCACTTCGAGGTTGCGTTGGCCCACGCCATAACCCTCGTGAACAACATCTTCGACAACAGAAAGATGGAGGCGTCCGATGCCGCGTGATCGGATCCGGACCACCCGCGAGGATGCCACCGGCTTCGAGGACGGGGTGAAGGGCCGTCGAAAGGAGCCGATCCTCAAGCCGCTCGATCAGAGTGCCCTGGCCACTTTCGCGAAGCGCAAGCGCGTGGCCGAGGCTGCTCAAGAGCCACCAGTCGCGCCAACGGACCAGTCACAACCCCCGGGTGATCATGCGGGCAATGACGCTGACGGGGAGGCCAGGGGTGCACAAGGTTCAGGTGTGCCGCCTGGTGCTGATGAAGCAGGCTCGCGGCCGGAACCAAAGGATGGAGCGCTCGCCAGCGGCCTCTCCGATTTGGTGGTGCCGCCGCGCACCAGGTCTGCCGACACGCTACAACTCACCCTTCGTTTGCGCGTCCTGAACCGGCATGTTCCAGCAATGAACGCCCTGGCTGAAAAAGGCATCAAGCCGGACAAGGTATTGCGCAAGGCTTACCGCCGCCTCGGTACGATACGGTTTGAACCTCGTTATGTCCCACGCGTGGAAGAGCCGAGCGGTCCTGTCGGCTGGAACCATCGTCTTACCGTTGCCGTGAAAAAAGAGACTCTTCAGGCCATCGAGGCCCAGGTTCGCGATGGGGCAAGCGCACCGCGGTCTCACCTGCTGCTCGGCCAGATCGAGCGGACCTGGTTTGCCAGCCTGGAAGACACAATGAAGGAACTGTCAGAATGAAGCGTTTCGCACTTGTCGCCATCCTGGGTCTGCTTGCGTCTCCTGCTTTGGCTTGGGACGAAGAAACCGATTTCCGAGGTCTGCATATCTACACCGCCTCCGGTGACGGGATCTCTGCCACCGCGGTGTGTGATCCCGATGGCGCCTTCATTCCTCCGACGAACCACCTGAGCATCACGCTCGACGGCGATCCGCTGGATGGGGAATACCTGATCAGGTCTTCGACAGAGACGCATCAGGGCAAGATGATCTCCGGTTCCGCCGTCAGTCGCGATGGCCAAGACTGGACGGGCCTTATCAGCGTTCTGCGCAGCGGGTCGCAGATCGAGCTGACGGCCAACGGCAAGACCTTCCGGTTGGACACGGGTTCCCCGTTCCCGGTCGACTGTGATGCCGACGCCTAAAACGATCATTGGGCGCGCAAGCAACTCCGCCTTTCGAAGTTCATGCTTCTCGGGTGGTTTTGAGCCGGAATTATCCTTCTGAGGCAAATCATTCGCCCCGGGCTTGCAGCCCACGAACGGAACACGCCCTCCACAGCCCGGATGGATCTGGGAGAAAGCTGTCGTCAATTCCGGCAAGGACATAGAGAGCTGATAAGACCAGCAAGTCGCGGTGGCGCAACCGTCACCTTGACCGGCCAAGGGCAGTTTCTGCATCGCCACACAAAAGATCGCATCGCCCGGCTTCCCGCGCGGCACGGTGAGGCCAAGCCTCAGGCCTACGATCCTACCGAAGACTTGTCAGCGCAGCTGACGCGGTTCGCTGATCTCGTCCGCGTCTTGGGTCGCTTCATGCACTTCTTCGCGAATGATCTTGCTGGTGATGTCGTTGAGGTGGGTCGTCAGGGCGCGGCTGAGCTCTTCGAACTCCGGCCAGAGCGTCACGTTGACGAAACTGGCCGGGGCACGAACCATAACGGTCTGGCGGTGCATGCGCGCATAGCGAAATGGCTTGAGGCCGTAGCGCCGGCACAGGGCGATAAAGAGCTGACGTGACCAGGGGTCGGGGATCGAGAACTTGAACTCCTCGGCCTGCTCCTTTCGGCTGGCCGTCTCGAACCGCCGTCGAATGCGCTCTGCTGCAGCGCCTGCCGCTGATTTTTCCCCGGCCGTTGCAGCGCCCGCATAAAGCGCTTCGATCTTGCGCAGCTTCTCGCGAAGACGTTCCTCGGAGGACATGGCGCTCAGTGGATCGTCGGTCTGGCGGTGGGAGTGCCCTCGAGCATCTGGCGCCGAGCCCGGGTGCAGGACAGCACAACCGCGTTGATCTCGGTCTCCATGATCCGGCTCAGCTCGCGCACATGCTTGAAGGTGGTTTCCAGCTTGGTGCGGTCATCGGCCTGGGGATCACGCGCCACAAGGTCACAGATGCCCGCCATCATAGCCCGCAACTGGCCCAGGTGACCCACTGCCTCATGCGCTCGCTCGGGCAGATCGATGGCATCCTCACCGTGAAAGAGCCCTTCGACAAAGCCGTCGAGTTCCTCGCGGCGAACGCGGGCATATCGGCCAAGGTTTGCAGCCGTGGCGGCCATTGACATGCGGGTCAGCCGAAACGGCTGGCTGCGCTTCTGGTGCTGGGTCAGCTCGTTCCACAAACCCTGCACGAGGACCTCCAGGAGGTTGTTGAGCTCATCCATGCTGTCGACGACGGGAAGTTCGCCGCCCCACAGACCCTTGATGACCTGCAAGGGCGATACCGACATCTCAGGGGTGGCGATGTTGCCGAGAAAGCGGGTGCGCACTTCGTGAAACGGCACCGGGCAGGCGTGCTTCACAAGCAAGGCCTTTGCAGCTTTCTCCACGGGAACCTTGGCGGTCTTCTTCATGGCCATTCCGAATACAGACAACACAGGGGCGACCGCCTCGCGGCGGTCGGGTGAGGATCAGTGGTCTTGGAACTGCCACGGCTGCAAGGTTCAAATCAAGCGCCATCCTCAGGAGCACCCTTGTCAGGATCAACAATGACAGGACCGACATCGATCTTTACTGTCTTGCGTTGCTTTGCTATGCCAGCACGTCTCCTCAGCTAACGGCGTCATCGCCTCCTTGTTTCCGCAAAGGCGGAACTCGCGCGAACAGCGCAGGCCAGGGAGCATGGGACCGGTTGACACTACAGCCCGCCCGGTCGTCCGCAGGCCCTGGCTCGGGACGAGACAGGCGGCGCGGGACAAAGCGCAATAGAGGGGCAGGGTCCAGGCTCGGGGCGAAGGCCGGCGCCTGCCGGCCGTAGCCTGAAACGCGGTCCCGGCACAGCCGAGATGCGGCACGGAGCGAGGATTTTGCCACACTTAATCCAAAGTTCTGGAGCAACCTTTCATTTCCTTTCGCTTTTCCCGGCAATGCCTTATGCGAAACTAAGAAACCTCGCCCGCAATCACCCGTTGAATCTTATGAGTGTCACCCTTCAGCCCGGCCAACATCTGCTCTCAGCCGCCATCACCACAGCCAGCCGCATCGCAGCCGAGACGGGCGAGCTGCCGCGTTTGAAAGTCGTGGCCAAGGCGCTCGGCGTGGAGAAGGAGGCGCTGAAGGCGGTCATTTTCGACAGGGATCATTTGCTTGCGGTCATGGCCGACGTGGCTTTGCAACGTCTGCTGCACACGATCACCCGGGAAATTGCCGCCTGCTCGTCCCCGGTCGAGCAGTTGGAGGCGATTGCTGTCGCCTATGTCGATTGGGCGCGGCTCTATCCCCAGGAGTTCCGGCTTGTCGGGGAAATGCCTGCCACCGTGTTCGAGGCCCATCCGCGTCTTCTGCAATATGAGCAGTCGATCCATGATCTTGTTCTAAAGATGCTGCAGCGTGCCCAGGAGGAAGGCTATCTGGATCCCGATGAAGACCTGATCATGCTGCGAGCGATCAGCCATACCTATCTTTATGGCGTCATCACCAAGATGATGCTTGGCGATCTGGCCCGCTGGACGCCTGGTTCGAATGATCATGAGGCCGCGCGGACTGCGGTGCGCGTGTTCAATAGAAAACTGTTCAAGCCCGTACCCTCGTCCTCTGATGCCAGAGCGGCAAGGGCAGGGTCACGTCCACACCTTAGACCTGTATGACCGCAGTTCGCTGATCCGGGGTATAGCCCAGTCCTCACGGAGCAGGGCTACTGTCCTACTGCTGACTGCATTCCGCATCATACTCTGCGAGCATCCTGTCCAAGCCCAGCATGTCGCACAGAAACCTGACCGCTTCAGGGTCATTGTCTTCTGCCTGATGGGCGACGGCATAGAAATTGTCTGCCAGGGATTTGAGGATGCGCGCCCGTTCGGGTGTAATACTGAGTTCGGTCGATGCGTGCTCGATGTCGGCCGCAGCGTCGCGTGCAGCCAGTACAATTGCCGAGGCGATCATTGCCAGATTGTCCGTCATTGCCTGCTCGTGTTGGATGAGGTTCATGGTGCCCGACCTGGTACCGGAATGGAATGGACCAAGGCCGATGACGTGATCCGCAAGGTGTTTAGGTCCCTACGCCAGGCCGAGACATTGGGAGTCAAGAACGATCGGGACGGCATTCTCTTCGAACTGCGTTTTGCGCTTCGCATGTGCAATGCGCCATCGGCCGGTGAACTGGTTCCTGCGCTGGAAAAGTGACCGCCTAGTGATCCCGGACAAACACCCCGGATGAAGTCATAGCCCGGATGAAATCGGCCCTGACCTGTTCAGGCGATGCCTTACCTTCAGCAAAGGCGATGCAGGACTTTGCGGCCCGCAGATAGTCAGTATCGAAGAAATCACAGTACTCCATGAGGGCCTTGCCCATGCTGGTGAGATCGTTGACGATGCGAAAGCGGCTGTTCGTCTCCTGGTAGGCCACTGGCCGGATCCGCCGCGGCCCGTCTGCGCCGTCTGCCATGACCTCAATCCTCGGACAGCTTGCGCTCGACCTTGGCGCGACTGTAGCCTTCGGATTTTACGGCGTTGCGCACCTCCTCCTTGGACAGGTCCATCTTCTTGGCCTCGTAGCGGACTTCGTGATCCTGTTTGCCGGCGACCAAAAGTCGATCCTGGGCACGGCCCCGGCTTGTCTGTTCCTTACTCATCGTTTCCTCTACCACCACAAAGGATGAACGCAATGTGGCATGCCTTGTTTCCAGCCGAGCCTGGCGCAGCGTCTCGACCAGCCTTCGAGCCAGTTCCTTGAGGCGCGGCGGCAGGTCGGGTCGCCTCGTCGGCGGGTGTGGCTTATCGCTCATGGTTGTAGCAACCAGCCTTTACCGCGCAGGTTCCTGTTCTTCTTGCGAAATAGATGAAAATATCAGGCTCTTCGGCGCAGGATGACCAGATAGAGGAACATGCCCTGGCAAAGAGGTCGAACACACGCTGCGCATAGACCAGGATGGTGTGCAGGCCCGAGCTGATGCCAAGCACGGCATCCAGCATGGCGCCGTGATGATACAGCGTCAGGCCAAAGGCGAAGTTGACCAGCAGCAGCGTCATAGCCGCAGCCTTCAACCCGCCCAACGTGGCGGCGGGCGTGCCGTGCGCATAGCGTAGGGCATCAACCGGCTGAAGCAGCAGGAAGCGAATGCGTCCGGTAAAGGTCTCGGGTGGCATGGCTTCACCGTGCATCGACTTGCCGGACCAATATGCGTGTGTATAGCCTGGGCGGCAAATACTGCGCATACAAGGCGGAACGCACATGGGCGAACTCTCGGCCCACGATGATAGCCTGAACGATCTGGCGGAAGCGCTGGCAGAGATAATGGGCGTCACCAAAACGGAAGCCGTGCGCCAGGCCATCCAGAACGAGATCGAGCGCCAGCGGTCCGCGCCGACCATCGATGGTCAGATTGCCGCCTTGCAGGAGAAGGTGAAGGATTACGGCTTCAAGTCCACGCGGATTGTTCCCCCGAAGGGCAAACGCTGATGTTCATCGACAACTCTGCCTTCCTTCCCATTCTTGGCAACAGTTCTGACGGGCCTTGCTGGTGGAAAAGATCAAGGGCAGCCGGAGGCCCTGCAAGACCTCGGTCAGCGTGCGCCGCAATGTGGTCATGGCCCCGGCCGAAAACCCTGCGGACACGCGCGGCCTAACAGCCGAGGACGTGGAACTGGCGACCGCGAACTCCGACAGTCTGCTGCAGGTTCTCAAGGTCGATGAACCGGCCATCGGTCGGATCACGCAAGAGAACTGGACGGCATGGCGGGGAATGACGGCCCCATCATGCTGGCGCGGCAGCCTTAAGGTTCGGTAGCTCCGCACCATCTTTGACTCTGGCTGGCCGAAGTATGGGCTGCGACCACCCAGAAGATATGAGCTGACCCGACAGCAAGCAGACCGTTCGTTACCCGACCAAAGCTCACGGAACATTCTTCGCAACTCTGAGTTGAACTACACTCCCTCCTATTGGATCCGAGCCCCGCCCTTTTTTGGGCGGGGCTCTTGCCATCCTGCATCGGGCGACGGCGCAGCCGTCTCCACCTCGCCGCGTTCGCGGCTCCCCCGCGGTAGCGCAGGGCTAGGTGGCGCGGGGCCGGCTCGGCGGTCTCGCCCCACCTGGTCAACCTGATCGGCAGGAAAGGGCCCCCGCAGGTGCGAGGGCCGGGTGTCAGATTGCGCCGATAAACCGCTCTCCGCGTCTCGGGTCCATTTTGTAGATCAGAACCTCAATGCCGAGGCGGGCGGCGCGGCGTCGGCTGCGTCGTTCCGCCTTGGCCAGGGTGGCGCAGATGATGGGCAGGTCGTCGGGATCGTCGCGGAGCTCGTAGGTGGTCATAGCGCGATCCCCGGCTTGAGGTTTCCGGCGGCATCCAGCCAGCCACGCGCGGCCGCGCAGTCCATGCAGATGCAGGTGCCAGATCCCGCGACCACCACCGGCGCGAGATAAACCCAAGGGTTGAGCCTGCCGCATGTGCGGCAGGACAACTCCGGCAGGAGGTGGGCCCTGCTCACGCGGCGGCCTTTTCTTTACCTTCGGCGAACTGGCCTTTCATCATCCATTCGGCGGCCTTCTGCGCCTCGCTCGCGGCCTTGAAGATGAGACGTTTGTCGTCCTTCAGGGCGCGCAACCAGCTTTGGATGTAAGCGCCGGACTGTCCGAAATCGGGGGTCCAGCCAAGGTGGGCGCAAACCATGCAGTTGCCGATCTCGGCAATATATCCTGACAGTCCAGAGGAAAATGTCGGCTGTAAGGTAAAAGCCATCGGTTCCTTAAGCACTGCCAAGACCCCATGGCTCCCTCGAGGCTGAAGTCGGCGGCAAGACCGACGGGAGGAGTCCGCTCAAGCGGCGGCCGCCCCTTGGGGGTGAAATGATACGGAGCAGCTTGGCGAAACGTGGCTTGCGGCGCGCCAACCTGCGCAGGATCCGCCCACAGCCGGGGCGGTCTACGGCGCAGGAGGATCGATCCCGGCAATCACTGCGGTTAGGCGATCGAGCTCACGTTGGAGCGCATGGCGCTGGAGATCGGAGATGCGCCGTTCGCGTAAATGCGTCTTGGCATCAGCGGCCGCACGCTCCCACGCAGGCCTGTGGCGGGCAGTGATGCAGGCATTGGGACAACGGGTCGGCTCGCACAGAGTGGTGAGCGGTTGCGCGGGATTGGCGGTCGTCACACGCTTGAGGCAAAGCGCGGTCGCGGGATCGAAGAAACAATCTGCGAGTGGGCCGACATGGAAGGTGCGCGCAACGCTGGCGAGCATGACGCGCAGGCGGGCCCGATCGGCGACCATCGCGGGCAAAGGCCCAAGCTGAACAGCGGCATCGTCGAGCATCCGTGCGATGCGCGGCCCCGCCGGGCCGCCAAGCGATGCGCCGCCCTGCCGCCGGTCGAAATAGTCCAGCAAGTCGTCACTCTGCCCAAGTCGCCGCTGCGCCTCGACCTCGGCGCGAAAGCCCGATGCACTGGTTCCGGCATAGCCCTCAAACGCGGCCACCGAGGCATGCTTGTACTGGATCATGCCGGCAATGGTGCCGAACGGACGGTTGGCGATGTGCCATGCAATCGTGCGGCGGAACTGCCGCGTCGTGATGCGCCACGGCTTGCCATCGGGACCGGGAGGGATGACCGGCGCATCGGGGCTGCCGAAGGTGGCGTTGAGGTGGTCGCGGAAGGCGTTGAGCTGGCGGACCACCTCACTGGAAAGATGCGTTTTGGTGAGGGCGCCAGGGCGTAGCACGGGCCAGAGCGTATCGCTACCGGTTGTGCGTGCCGGTCTTTCTGACAGGCGTTCGAGCACCGCGACCGCATAAGCGACTGGCTCGACCGTCACCCAGCTTGCTGCCTCGCCCATAGCGGACCGGCGCTTGTAGATAGTCGATCGAATACGATGCCGCTCAATCAGGCCATCCTCGCTGCGCGTGATCGAGAGGCAGCCGCGCCGCATTGCTTGCACCTCGCAATCCCGCATGCCGGTCAGATAGGCGCACACTATATAGGCGGCGGCTTGAAGCATCCGCTCCTCGTACGCGAGTGTCTTCGCGTCGAAGCGTGTGCGCCATGGCCGACCGCTATCGGGATTGATCGAGATCGGCGTGTCCATTCCGCCCGCTTCGACGCCCAATTCGGCTGCGGCTGCTTCGATCAGTTCGGACGCGCCGCTGGTCAACATGAGATGCGCGCGCGGTTCCGCCTGCGCGTCAATCCCGGCATGAAGATGCAGAAGGTGGGCGTTGATCGGTGGGGTCACGATGCCGGTATTGGGATCGACGCGCACCTTGCCATTATGAGCGGTGCCCCAGATCGGCACGCCACGCCCCTCACGACGCCGGCGATCGAAAAAAGCCTTGAGGCGGGTGCAGCGCCGCTGACGGCGATCAGTATCCGAGAAGCCGGAGTCGGCGGCGACAAGGCAATCACGGCGTGCTTCGAGCCGTTCGAGCTCGCGGCGAGCCCCCAGAATATCGCTGGCGAAGATGGTGACGTATCGCAATGACCAGGCGAGCAGTGCGGCAATGACATCCTCCGGAAACCGCGGGGTCCGGTTCTCCACGATATACCGATAGCCAGCGACGCGGGCGGGCGCCTGTCCAGCCCAGGGTTCGAATACAAGGCCACCACCAGGGAAATGGTCACGATAGTGATAGAGATCAGAGACCACTTCGAGGAGGTGGCCGACGATGACGGGTCGCCGGGTCGGATCGGCACGGAGATGCCGGGCATAAGCATCGGCCAACACCTGATCGATGCTGCCAAGGTCGAGTCGTCCGAGCGCCAGGCGCGCAAAGGCAAAGAACCGGCGTGCGTGGTTGAATGCCTGACGGATGCTCGCAGGCGCCAGCTTCTGGCGGTAGCCGGGAAGATCGACGTTGAGCCGGGCATAAAGATAGGCGCGCATCGCCACCTGCACATCGGCATGTTCAAGCACGTCGAAATGCACGGTGACGTGGCAACGCCGGGCGTTCTCGCGAAATACGGCGGGACCAAGATCCCAGATCGGGTCGCCAACGCGCGACAACTGTTCGCGGGCATAGCCTGCCTTCAGCGCCGCAGTCGCCAACACGGGGCGCTCGTCGAATGCCGTTACCTGAGCCTGGGCAAGGGTAATCATGCATATGCCTCCGGCGGCAGATAAAGCCGTTCGCTTTCCATCTGCCGGCGCGCATCAGCGATAACGGCATCGGAGAACGCCGGCAGGATCTGGGCGGTGATGCGAGCGTGAACGCGGCCAAATTTGGCCGCCCAGTCGTTCGCTGGCAGGCTCCGTCGCTGCGCTTCGGTAAACGTGAGGAAGGCGAGGATTGCAGGGAGCTTGCGCGCGGTAATGACTGCATTGGGGCAATCGAGACAGCCCCAGAAGGGCTGCGCGCAGGGCGAGCCGGCCTTGGCGAAGGGACTGCTATGGAAACCCGCGCAGGCGGCGAGCCAGACATCTTGTTTGCCGTCGAGCAACGGACCCACCGTCTCTGGCGGCATCACCGGCGTCCCCTGTTCGGGTGCTTCGCGCAGGGCCTGCTCGACCGCAGGCGGGAGCACGGTTGGCATTGAGGCCGCGACCGCGTCGCGAAAAGCATCAGCGATGGCTGCCTCGTGCAAGGGCCGGAGCGATGGCAGATCGGCATAGTGGCGGGCCGCGACCTCGTGGGTGTGACCAACCGCGAAACGCACCATGTGCCCGTTGGTCTTGATGTACCATAGCGCCTTGTGGGTCTTGCGGAGCCGGGAAAGCAGCAGATGCAACGCCTTGCCGTCGTCATCGACAATGCCGTGACGGCGAGCCCAGGCAGAAAGTTGATACGTGAAGTCGGCGACGCCGGCGCGAAGGCCACCATTGTTGTGGTAGGCCCAGAGACAATTGCCGGGTAGATGCTGGCGGGCGGCGGCGGTGATGTCGATCAGGCGACGGATCAGCCCACCAGGCGTGCCACTTCCACCATCGCGAACCCGCATGCTCTTGTGCTCGGTGCCGCGGGCGCGGCGCTTCAGGTAACGCAGCTCCACCGTGCCGACATGGGTGCTGGTGAGACAGTCCATGGCCAGCGTCTTCAGGCACTCGGGCTCGAGTCCAGTCTCAAGCGTGAGCAGTACAAGCAGTGCCGGCAGGTCGTGCGCGAGCATGTGATACTGGCCATGAAGGTCGCTGATGAGCGTCGCGGTTGGCAGTTTGCGCCGCATGCGCATCAAATAGAGCCTCTGCAGCTCGGGCTGATCTGCGACGATAAAGCCCTGTTGCGCGATGATTGCTTCGACAGCGGCACGAGCGGCGGTGATGGCCGGATCCCCTTTGTCGGTCCGATCGTCAGCGGCGATACGGCGGAACATCGCCTCGACATCGGCTCGCGCCGCGTCGCGCAACGCCCGCGCGACGAAGGGGCTATAAGCATCGCGCGGGGTCGAGCGGCCCGCCGGTGTGGCCAGCGTGTAGCGCAGCCGCTCGTGCAAGTCAGGCGCGATCCGATCCGGCCGGTCTTCCTCGATCGTGCGCAATGTATTGACGATTTTGCCAAGCGTTATGTGCCGGTGGATCGAGCCCATCCCGCGCCGCTCGAGCGCGGATGCAAAACCATCGACATGGACCGCGCGCAGGTCGCTGACGCCGGCTACCATCGGAGCGTCATTGCCAAGCCAGGCGAAGAAATGACGATAGACTTGGACATACTGCCTGATGACGCTGGCCGCACCGATCGATCCGCCAAGTGCCGACATCCGACGCAGTGCACCGGCGAAGGCAATGGCGAGCGGGCGAGGATCGAACCCCGTCATATCGACCAGGACCGTCCCGCCATGCCGCGCCTCAATGGTGAACTTGAGGCCATGCACCGGATCGGGCTGCGGTCGCTCCGGGGTGATCGGCGCAAAGGCGACAGGCCGGCCCTTGCGGGGACGCTTGCTCATGTGCCCTGCGGCCCCGGCAGCAGCGCCAGCAGCTCCTCGACCGCTGCGTCCACCGTATCGGCGCGGGTCGCGATATGGTCGAGGTAAATATAGGTGGTGGTGAGGCTCGCATGGCCGAGAAGCCGTTGCACCTGTTGCAGCGGGTCGCCCAGGATCAGCCGGTAGCTCTCCACCGGACCCGCCGGAGATGCAGCTTCGCGCAGCCGCTGCTGGATCAGCAAGGCGAGCATATGGACTGCAAAGGTGTGGCGAAGCTGGTGCGGGCTGATCGACAGAGAGAAGCCGTTCTCCGCACACCGGCTGCAGGCCCGAGTGAAGATCACCTCCCACGAGTTGGGACGGACCGGCTGCCCGACTTCGGTCAGCCAAAGCGCCGCCGGTTCGCGCGGCGTTCCATCCTCGTCGCACACGATCAGGCGGCATCGTTCCTCCGGGGTGCAGACCTCGCGCATGCGGTTGAGACCTGCGCAGGTAACAAGGATCGGTTGTTCGAGCTTGGCCGCGCCGCCGCGCGTTGCGAACTTGACCACACCCGCAGCGCGCTCGACAGCGACATAGGCAGCGATCTGGCGAAGCAGGCGGCGTGGGACCAGAACACTGCGTCCTCGGTCGCCCTTGGTGAGCGGCGGTGGGAGAGGCAGCCAAAGCTGTTGGGCCTGGTCGCCGTCACGGTCGATCGCCGCGAGTTCGGCAGCCAGCAGGCCTGACGCCTCTTCGAGGCGCAGGCCGGTGGTGACGAGAAGGTCGGCGAACAGCGCGTTGCGCAGCCCGTTCCGATCGCGAGCGCCGGGGCGCTCCATGCCCTCAGATGTGAGGCTGCGCAGACCGACCTCGCGGAAAAGGTGGTAGTCGTCCATTGTGACGAACCGCACATCCGATCGCTTGGCAACACGTTCATAAGCGTCGTTGCGCGCTACGATCATGCCTCGGCGACCACCCTGTGCCGGACGCCACACGGCGCCCCGGCTGAACGGCGCATCGGCCATCAACCCTTGGTGCTCGCCCCAGCGGTAGAGGCGATCAAGACTGGCGACAGCCCGGTTCCAGCTTGCTGCCGTGATCCGGTGATCAGCTTGGTCTCTGCGGCGCTCACGGTGATAAGCCACCACATCGTTCCGGGTCGCACCCCACACAGTCTTGCCGCAGGCATCGAGAAAGCGAAGCCAGACCGCGACATCATAGGCGTAGGCGCGAAGCGAGTGCCGCGAGCGGACACCTGACAGCGGCAGGTCGAGAAAGAAGCGATCCAGCTCGGGATCATAAAGCGCGTCACCGCGCAGGATCAGCGGTACATGCGCATCAAGACCCTTGGCCTCACGATGCTCGCAGACAGTAATGATCGACATCAGCGCGAAGCCCTCCCCCGACTCCCCACCCGAACGCAGACCTCACACCCGATACGCTCTATGGCCCGGCAGTGATCAGGCCGGCCTCCGCCAGCTCTTAGGTCAGCGCTACGGCCGGCCTGATCACTGTCTACCACGGGCGTTCATCGCCCGATCCTACTGCAAAGCGGCGAGTGGCGCACACTGTCCAGATAAGGCAATGAGTTCCTCAAAGGCATAGGCCTTTCGGTCGTTGAAGCGCGAAAATCGGTCAAGGCGGCTCTTGTGACCACTGGCATGGACGGCCTCATGGGCAAGGGTGCCGTAAAATCCGGCTGCATCGTAAAAGGTGCTGATCGGCGGCATGTGGATGAAGTCGGCCGCCGGGTCATAGTAGGCGCGCGGGTCGTCGCTGGTGCGGATCTCGACACCGATCCCGGCAAAGAATGCGTCAAGGGCAGGGTCGGCTTCCGTGCCAAGGTTGCAGGCGGGGTCAGCGGGCGTGCCGTAGTACTCAGCGGGCAAGCCGTCAATCTGCTCGGCGTTAAACACGCGATAGGCTTTCAGGTAGGGCAGGCGGCGTTCCTCGCCCGTCTCCGCGTCCTCGCGCTCAAAGGTCCCGTATTTGACAACGGTGGACGATTTCTCGCCCTTGCGGACCTGTCCGCCTGCCTCCTGCGCCTGCTTGTAGGTAAACCAACGGGCGGCGTGGTAGCCTTTCGCGTCGGCGGCAAGCCACAACATCAGCACGTTGATGCCAGAATAGGCTTCGCCGTTGCTCCGCAGCGGGAAGGGGGCGCCGCCCTTCTCGCCCGTCCATGGCTTGCGCCATGCCGGGGTGCCCGCTTTGAGGCTGGCAATGATGCTGTCGGTGACGTGGGCGTAGAGATCGAACTTGTCAGCCATCTGTGGCCTCCTTCCAGTGAAGGCGTCGGGGCTCCCTTGTCCCCTTCCGCCGATGGGCTGCGCCTCGGCCGATCTGGTCTGACCGAATACGCATGTATTCGGCGGAACAGAGTGGGAGAGGGCGAAGCCCCGACCACGGGCCTGGGCGGGCTTGTCATGGATCGCAGGCAGGGGGTGGAGCGGCCCGGAGCCGCAGGCGAGGACACGGCCCCTGCCGGAGACGCCGCGGGCACCGCGGCGCTTGTCCTTTGACAAGGCCGCTCAGGTCTGTTGGGCGGAACTCGCAAAGGAAAGGATCGTCAGCGCAGGGGTGAGCGCGGCCCGCAGGCCGCGTTGATCCCCTGGGCTGGCCATGGTGTCTGGCGCGATCCCGGCGAGGAGCCGGGATCTCAAAGCCTCCTCAGGTGAGACGCTATCCCGCGTGCCGCCTCTTCGAGCGGCGGGCCTTGCACGGTAGCGAACGGCGCGCGCGCCATCACGAGACGCGAAGGAACGTGAGCCGCGACCCTTTGCGCTGTGCTGTCCCTGCGATCAATGCTTAAGTCACCACGTGGCATGGGGAGCACCTTCGTGACGCACAAACTGCCTGACGAAACGACAACCGAAACAAAGATCAGAAAGAGGATTTCCCACACCTGCGATGAGCTTGGTCTCACGGCGACGGCGGCCAACGACATGGCAGACCGGGCCATCATCAACCTGCGCAGCGCCAGACGGCCCGTCCCGGGAGCGCCTGCCACTCAAGAGCAGATCACAGTTGTTGACCAACCGTCGCACAAGCCGCGCGAAACGGATGAAGACCTGATCACCAAGCTTCTAATGCTGTAGCAAGACAGCTGCCCGAAGGAGAGCCCATAAGGGAACGGGACGCCTCAGCCAACCGCCACCTCTTCCTTTATTGTTATCCCCAGAACGATCCACGAAAATTGTGGATAACTGCGTCAGCGGTCCCGCCCGAAGGGATGAGATCGGCAGGGCAGGGCGACCAGGACCGGTGTGCGAGGGGCTGGCTCGGACGAGACAGGCATCCGCGCACCGCAGCCAGGCGCATCGTCCTGACGAGCTCGGGTGGAGGCCGGCTCGCCGGCCGGAACCGGGGACGCGGCCCGAAGGGAGACGCCCATGGCAGAGCAAAAGTATATCCCGATCGTTGTTGTTGTTATATCCTTAGAAGGATATACTCAGCCGTCAATGAGGATATACCATGCCACTCTACATCAAGGACCCTGCAGTCGATACGCTTGTTGAGCAGTATCTCGCAGCGACCGGCCTGACGAACAAAACCGAGGCTGTTCGCCGGGCCTTGTCCGATCAGTTGAAGGCTCTCGCCGATAAGGAAACGCTGGCGGAGCGGGTCGCACGGATCCAGCGCCGCGCGGCGGAGGCCGGGTTTGTGTCGCCTTACAGCGACATGGCGGCGGACAAGGCGTTCATGGATGAGCAGTGGGGCGAGGACTGATGTTTCTCGACGCCAGCGTTGTTGCCGCCGTTCTCTTGCAGGAGGAAGACGGTCCTGCGTTCCTGGCAGCAATGGAGGCCGCTCGGGGCACGCTGCGCTATTCGCCCGTGGTTCGCCTGGAGGCGGTTCTTGCGCTCGTGCGCAAGCGGGTGGAGCGGCGCGGCAAAGGCCCGGCGACAGCCGAGGACTTTGCCGCCGCCACAGCGTTTGTCGATGAGCTGCTGCAGGCGCTTGAAGCCGAGGACATGCCCATCACGGCCAGCATGGGCGACGAGGCGATCCGTGCCCTCTCGGCCTATGGCAAGATGGTTGGCCACCCGGCGCAACTCAACATGGGCGATGCGCTGTCCTATGCCTGCGCGAAAGCCTGCCATGGACCCTTGCTCTACAAAGGCAATGATTTCTCCCAGATTGATCTGGCATAAAGCGGCGAATGGCTTGGCCACGCAGCGGCGGCGCGGCGCGGCCTGAGCGCCGCCCCTGTCCTGGCGCCGGCCTGCCGGTGACAGGGCAGGGGAAATTAGCCAGCCAAGGCAAAAAAGCCCCGCGCAGAGCGGGGCCAAGTGAACCTTCGTCGCTGAAGAAATGAGAATGTCAGTCGGGCTGGCGCCAGGTCAGCAGCCAGGATGGGCCAAAGGTGTTGCGGAACTGGCGAAGCTCCGGCCCTTCGTCGCCCGTCGAGGATAGCCATTCGGCCAGAAGGCGGCTTTTCCAGCGCCTGCCATGCTGGTCGCGATAGGCCCGCAAGGCGTCGATCTGTTCAGGCGCAGGGCCTTGCTCATCTATAGGTTGTTGTGGCATGTGCCTGCTTCCCCTGTTTTTTTAGCGTAATCCGGGGGCGGGGTCTTGGTCGTCTGCGCCCCCGGCTTTTTTCAGATCAGAAGCAACCCGGCACCCAAGCGTCGATCCGGGCCTTTGCTTCCGCTGTGATACGCCATGCCCTCTGATACTCGGCATCGCTGAACAGCCGTTCCATGCAGCGGGCCTTTTCCGCTTTCTTCTGCGCCTTGTGGGCCTTGAAGCCGTTGCCCTCGGGATCGCAGCCGGTCAGGTCCAGATGCAGGCTGTCCAGAAAATCGGCGCTGACGCGGTTGAAAAAGTTCTCGGCGGTCGGTGTCCAGACCTTGCGGATGCTTGCCCCGCTGTCGGCCTCGATCAGTGCGAAGAAATCGGCATTGCCTGCACCATAGGGCAGGGTCCGCGCCATGCCTTCCACCAGTGCGGCATTGCGGGCCTTCTTGCCTGCCGCCGTGAAGTCGCGGAAGGCTTGGGCCAGATCCTCGATGCGCAACTCCGGGCGGCTCCATGCCTCATGTCCTGCCGGGGGATGGGCCAGCCGGTCGGACCAGTCCAGCCCGTCCGTCTTGCTCGGGCAACTGTTGGGGCGTCCCGGCGACAGGTCAAAGACGGTGGTGCTGACGCCCGAGGCCAGCGACAAGCCGAAGGCCAGCAGGTCGAACACCATCTCCGGCTTGTCCAACAGCGCGGTCTGGATCGCGGCCAAGCGGATGGCCTTCATGTCCTCGACCAGTGCGCCGGAATAGGGCGACTTTGGCGCGGGCGCGGCATCGCTGCCGGTCGCACCGGCGGCATGGCCGGTCAGAACCTCGGCCTCGATGGCCTCGGCCCGGTCCTCGGTCCGCACCCACGGGCCGCTCATTTGCAGGGTCCCGCTGTGGCCGACATAGACATAGTAGCCCGCCACGGCGCGTTGCGCGTCGGTGAAGTCGCCCTTGATGATCGCGTTCAACGCGTCAAGCTCGGCCTGCCCGGCCTCGTCCAGTGCATTGGCGTTCGCCAGTTCGGCCAGTTCGTCATACCGCTCGGCCTGTTCCTCCGTAAGAACCCCCTCGACCGGATAAAGGCGGGCCAGCTTCCCGGTGACGGCATAGGACACATACTCATCGGCCTCGACCTCGATCCACTTCCAGCCTGCTGTCGCCAGCGTCTCGGCCTCAGCGTTCAGCCGCTCGGTAAAGAGGTGCTGCAACAGCTCGGCATCATGCAGCGTAACGGTGTCGCTGAAGAGGTCGCGGGTCAGCCTGCCGCCTGCGGCCTCGTAAGCGTCCAGTCCGACAAAGCGCGCGCGGCGGTCAGTGGCGCTGACCGCTTCAGGCTGCAAGGCCTGCTTGATGCGGTGCTCGGAGACGTCGCGGCCTTTCACCTCGGCCAGGATGGTCAGGGTCAGCGCCTCGTCCTGCGACACGGTGAAGGCTTTCGCCATGCCAAGGCTGATCTCGCTCCCTTTCAGCGCATCCAGAACCGGGCCGGGCAGCGCCGCCAAGGCAAGGCGGCGGTAAACATGGGCCTCGGTCTTGCCGAAGCTGCGGGCGATGGCGGATACGTCTGCGCCCGCCTCCTTCATCCGGCCATAAGCACGGATTTCTTCGACGGGCGCCAAGTCCTGGCGCGCCGCGTTTTCGGCACTGGCCCATGCGCGGGCAGTGGCCTCGTCAGGCGCAATGCGAACCGGAATGGAGGCCAGTTCCGGGTGCCGCTCAGACACGGTAGCATCGCGCTCGACGGCGCGGGCGATGGCGCGCAGCCTGCGGCCTCCGGCGACAATGCCCACGCGGCCCTCGGCATCAAGGAGGCCCGAGAGGTTCTGAATAAGACCGATCATGGCAAGGCTGTCGGCCAGCAGGTCGATGCCTTCGGGGTCGACGTCCTGACGCGGGTTCAGGTCGGACACATAGAGGTGGGCCAAGGGAAAATACTGGATGGAGGCCGGGGCGATCGTTTCGCGTTTCATGGGAATGGTCCTTTAGCGACAGATGATTTCTTGTTATGGATGCCCTGCCCTCATGGCCGTGGGGGCAGGGCGGGCTTTTTCAAAGTGCGCCGTGCTGGATCAGGAAGCGGCGGCCGATACCGAAGCTGTCGCCCTTCCTGACAAGCGCCCACGCTTCTGCGAGGCGGCGCTGCAAGGTTTCTCTGCTCATGGTTTCACCCCCTTTCATGCTGACTGTGCGGGACGGTTCGGCCTGCTGACGGAGCCACAGCAGGCCGATTGCGGGGTCAGTGTTCGGACGGCAGGTAAAGCGTCAGAACACGTCGCGTCTGCTCGGGGTCGGACGGGGTTTCCGCGCCGAAGTGATAGGCGGTGTCGTAAAGGTCGATCTTCCAGAAGATCGCCACGCCATACGCCTCGACGCGGCCAAAGGAATGATCCTCGGAAGGGTCGTTGTCCTCGGTCCAGTCCGTGAAGGTGATCACCGCGTTCATCAGCGCGGCTTGGGTCCGCTCCGGAATGGCGCGAAAGCCCGGCGTGGCGACAGTGCGGCCTTTCAGATGCTGGCCGCGCCAAAGGGCCGCGAAGCCCAGGGCGCGACGGAAGGCATCGTTCTGTTCCGCGATCAGCAGCCGCAGCATGTGGACGCGGGCTTGCTCGTCGGGGTTGCAAATGGGGCAGAGGCCGGGGCCTGCATCCTCGGACTCGTAGTGATCGCGGCAGGACGCGCAGCGAAAAACGCTGGCGGTCGTGTCTGCCGGGGCGGCATTGAGATGTGCCATGTGTGGCTCTCCTTTAGCGACGGGGCGGCCGGGTCTTCTGCCCGTTCCGCCGATGGGCGAGCCTTCCTGATCTGCTATCTCGAAAGGCCCATGCCTTTCGGAAAGCAGAGCGGGGAGGGCGCAGCCCTGCCCGTGGCCCCGGCCGAGACTGTCACGGGGTCGGGAAGGCGGGGTGGTGCGGCCCGCAGCCCGGAACGGGCGAGGACACGGCCTGCCTGGATGACGACGCCCACAGGGCGGCGCTTGCCCCTTGACCGGCTCGGGCGGGGATGCGTGGCGGACAGGAAAACAAAAAGGCTGCGGACGGGGGTGAGCGGGCGAAAGCCCGTCGATCCCCCGGAACGGCAAAAGGATCATCTTGGCCCGCGCCGCGCGCGGGCCTCTCCGGTATCTTTTTAAGGTCGAACTTCCCCAGCCGGCGCTTGAGCCGGGTTCATTCTATTGACGCGAAGAGCCCAGACCTGACATTCGCTTTGGGCGGAGTTCCACGCTATCCTTGACGGTGGCGTGCGTCGCCCATAGGCTTCCGATATCCGAGCGGAGTGAATGACATGGACAAGCGGCACCGGTAATCGGCCGACGGACTGTTCGGAGCAGCTGCGCGGCGCGGCAATGTTCCAGCTTCACTCTTTCTCAAGGATATTCATGCCCAGACTTTCTGGAAAGACCGCGCTGGTAACCGGTGCGGCAAGCGGTATCGGCGCAGCCATTGCCAAGGCCTTCGCTGACGAAGCGGCCCAAGTAATCGTCACCGACATTGACGTTGAGGGCGGGCAGGCAGTGGCCGACGACATAAGCGGAACCTTTGTGCGGCTGGACGTGGCGAATGAGGCCGACTGGACCGCGGTCGGTGAACGGTTTCCCGCCCTGGATGTGTTGGTGAACAATGCGGGGATCACGGGCTTCGAAGGCGTTCCGGCCGCCCATGATCCGGAGCATGCGCAGCTTGCCGACTGGCGGGCCGTGCATGCGGTAAATCTGGATGGCACCTTTCTCGGTTGCCGGTATGCCATCCGGGCCATGCGCGCCAAAGGATCAGGTTCCATCATCAACATATCGTCCCGGTCGGGGCTGGTCGGCATTCCGATGGCGGCGGCCTATGCCTCGTCCAAGGCGGCTGTCCGCAACCATACCAAGACCGTGGCGCTCTATTGCGCCGGGCAAGGCCTTAACATCCGTTGCAACTCCATCCACCCCGCCGCGGTGATGACGCCGATGTGGGAACCGATGTTGGGCGACGGGCCGGATCGCGGTGCGCGGGAAGCCGCGATGGTGGCGGACACGCCGATGCGCAGGTTCGGAAGAGCGGAAGAAGTGGCAGCCTTGGCCGTTCTTCTCGCCTCCGACGAAGCGGCATATATGACGGGGGCGGAACTGACGATCGACGGGGGAACCCTCGCAGGTTCAGCGGCAACGCCCGGAAACTGAAGGGGTTGGGCGGCTGTATTCCGGCCGTCCCGCTCCAACGATACAGAATGGCAGCTTTGTCCCGCAGAGCGGTCACGCAACCGCCCGCCCCGTTGACCACAGGCCCTTGCTCGATCCCTGTGGTCTCGCGCGGGCCTGCTTCGGCCTCCCCCTGTCCCTCCCAAGGTCGGGCCAGTACGAGGCTGGACAACCGGGCTCCCCCGCAAGCGATCGTTCCTTGACAACGGTTCGACCTGTCAACCTAAAACGCTAGCGAGTTGCGCTACGATCAGCCATGAAGAGGCGACCGCTTTGCGGACCTAGCTGCCGTTCGATGCAGGTGTATTGCCTTGGGCATATTCCAAATGCTGCGGCCGGGGTGGGCGGTAAAACGGACCGACGATGGTGCGGCATGGTGCGCGCGGAAGCGGTCGTTCAAACTTGGCCGCATTGACGCCTTCAGAACTTCCAGACAGCCACCAGAGGATTACCTGGTGCGGAACCGTGCGGCCACGTCCTGCACCATGGCCAGGAACGCCGCGAAGCCCGCAGACGGATTGCGCCGTCCTGGATAATACAGGCTGAAACCGGGGCGTGGCGGGGTCCAGTCCTCCAGCAGGCGGATCAGCCGACCGGCAGAAATATCCTCGGCCACATCCTGCTCTATGAAGAAGCCGATGCCAGCGCCATCCAGCACGGCCGCGCGGGCAATCGCAGCCTCGTCCAGCGTCAGGCGGCCCTTGGCATCGACGTGCACCACCTCGCCGCCTTTCTCGAACTGCCAGCGGAACAGCGCGCCATTCGGCAAGCGTACGCGGATACAGTCCGGCAAAGACAGGTCAGCGGGGGTCAAGGGTGTCGGGTGGGTCGCTAACCAAGCAGGGCAGGCGACGACGGCATATCGCTGCGGCTTGCCCAAAGGAAGCGCGATCATGTCTCGGGGCACCAGATCGGCGGGACGCAGGCCCATATCAAAGCCCTCGGCCACAATATCGACCAGCCGCCCTTCGGTCACCAGGTCGACCTGCATCTCGGGATAGCGGCGCAGGAACGCCAGTACCAGGGGCGTGATCTCCCGGCCGCCCTGAACCGAGGCATTGATGCGGAGCAGGCCCGAAGGGGTGAGGCGCTGTGACCGGGCCATGTCCATCGCGGCGCGGATCTCGGCCAGGGCCGGAGCGATGCGTTAGACGAACTCCTGTCCGGCAACACTGAGCGACACGCTGCGGGTGGTCCGGTTGAACAATCGCACGCCAAGGCTGGATTCAAGCCGCCCGATAGTATGCGACAACGCTGTGGTGGACATGCCGAGGTCTATCGCCGCCGCCCGGAACGATCCGCGACGGGCAATGGCCAGCACCGCCTCCATGCTTTTCATCCCCCCATCCATGATTGTCCCGATCCTGTCACCAACAGATGCCGATTAATCCCGATTATCCTGTAGGCGGTCGAGCCTTATCTTTCTGTCAGCAGAAGAAGGAACAATCACATGCCCCTCCCTGACCCAATCCAAACCTACTTCGCGGCTCAGCCTCCACAGGATGGAGACGCTTTCGCTACGGCTTTCGCGCCAGATGCCATCGTGCATGACGAGGGTCATATTCATTGTGGCCGCGAGGAGATCCGCACGTGGTGGCAAGCCTCGAAGGAAAAATATCACCACCGCGCCGAGCCGCTGGAGGCCACCGAAGCTGCAGGCAGGACCGTGGTTCGTGCGCGGGTCAGCGGCAATTTTCCTGGTAGCCCAGCCGTCCTGAGTTTCACCTTCGGGTTGGCAGGCGATCGCATCGCTGAACTGGAGATCAGCTGATGACCGGCTTCCTGACCCTGGCGGGCAAGCGCGCCCTGATCACCGGCGGGACGCAGGGCGCAGGCGCGGCCACGGTGGCGCTGTTCCGCGAGCTCGGGGCAGATGTCCTGACCACTGCCCGCACCCGGCCCGAAAATCTTCCAGGCGAGATGTTCGTGGCCGCCGACCTCATCACGCTTCACGGTAGCGACACTGTTGCTGACGCCGTGCGAAGCCGGATGGGGGGCGTGGATATCATCGTCCACATGCTGGGCGGCTCCTCGGGCCCCGGGGGTGGATTTGCAGCATTGGGCGAGGCCGAATGGCAAGCCGAACTGAGCCTCAACCTGCTGCCTGCCGTGCGCCTGGACCGCGCGTTGGTGCCGGCAATGATCATGCAGGGCGCGGGCGTGGTGATCCATGTGACCTCGATCCAGCGCTTGCTGCCGCTGCCTGAGGCGACAACCGGCTATGCCGCAGCCAAGGCCGCCCTGTCGGTCTACAGCAAGAGCCTGTCGAAGGAGATCTCGCCCAAGGGCGTGCGGGTGGTGCGCGTGGCCCCGGGTTGGATCGAAACCGATGCCTCGGTCCGCCTCGCTGAACGGCTGGCACAAGAGGCCGGCACCGATCTCGATGGCGGCAAGCGGATGATCATGGACGCCCTTGGCGGCATCCCCATCGGCCGGCCCTCGCAACCGGCCGAGATCGCCAACCTGATCGCTTTCCTTGCATCGGATCGCGCGGCGACCATCACCGGCACGGAGTATGTGATCGACGGAGGTACTGTGCCAACCGCATGATCTGGATGACCAGCAGGCGAGGCTGGGAGTGCTGCGGCAGCAACGAACGGCCGCTTCGATGAGGCGAAATTGCGATGCAGTGGCGTTCTGATCAGCAGCTAAGGCCGCAATGCCTTGCTGCACCTGCATTCGCTGCAAGGCGACCAAATGTCGGTGGAGGGCTCAAACTCATCAAGACGGACATGCGCCATTAGACCACGCACGAATTGCGTAGGCTTGCATCGCACTCATCTCCACCGGGCATATGGTTCCTTACGAGGTCGGCAATTGCCGCCGCAGAATGGGCTTCGGTAGGGGACCGCCTCATTGTCACTCCGCGTGATCTGGTCGCAACGATCGCTACGAGGTCGGCCTCCCAACGTCCCGGCAGGGACTATCCGCCGAAGCGGATCCTGGTTAGCTGGAAGGGATCAAGTCATGCAGCCTTTCCCTTCTGGCTGTATTCAAACTCGGTACCGTTGATCCAGATAGCGTGCATGATGATCGCAAGCTTTCTTGCGACAGCCACCGCTGCACGCTTGAAGCCGCTGCGCTTGTAGACGCGGAGACCCCACGCCTTCAAAGCGGACCAACTGGCGGTCTTGGTCAGGACAACAGTTGCGGCCTGATAAAGGTATGATCGCATCATCTTGTCAGGGGCATGGCCGATCCCGGCAGACCAGCTGGCCTCTCCAGATTGCCGCACCCGCGGCGCAAGCCCAAGATAGGGCCCAAGCTTGTTTGATGAGGAAAACCTCGCCGGATCATCGACGACCGTCATGAATGCCAGTGCCACGAGATAGCCGATGCCAGGCACGGTCATGATACGTCGGGCATCCGGATCACGTTCTGCGATGTTCTTGAGTTCGTCTTCATACACGGCAATCTGCCGGGTCAGCGCTTCATGCACAGCCAAGAGAGGAGCAAGGAGGGGTCCAAATTGTGGGTTATCTTGGATGATCTTCTGAACCATTGCAGGAAACCTGCGGGTTGCCGTGCTACCAGCAAACAAGCCGAAGGACTTTACAACACCTCGCATCTGATTGAGCACGTCTTTGCGCGACACACGGAGCTGATATCGGGCGGTCAGAAGTGACCGAACATACTGAGTCTGTGGGCTGCGAACATTCGCCTCCTTGAACCAGCCAATCCGCATCAGCTCCGCCAGCCCCTGCGCGTCGTTCTTGTCTGTCTTGTTCTTCCGCATGGACAGGGCACGGTTCGCATGACGCGCATCTATGCAAATCACAGGCAGCCCGCGCCCACGTAGTGCGCGCCAGAGCCAGGGCGTCGTCGCACCCGTTTCCATACCAATGCGTTCACAGTTCGGAGCTTTACTCTGGATGATATTAGCAAGTGCATCCGGATCCGAGGGGACAGCACCTTGGTACAGGCGCGTTCCGTCCTGATCGAGGACGCAGATATGCGTCTCTGCCAGCGAGATATCGAGGCCAACATAGGTTGTGATAGGCGTCTTGTGATCCATTCCACCCTCCATTGCGACAGGTCCACATGCGCCAACCTATGAAGGCTGGGCGATGAACCATTGTCACCCCATGTCACCCGAAAGAGCCGAGACGGGATCCGTGAGGCCCAACTATTGCGCCCCCGTGCAGGCTGGCTCGGGACGATACAGGTTGCGCGGGAGGAGGCGCAATGGAGGGGCAGGGGTCCAGCCTCGGGGCGAAGGCCGGCGCCTGCCGGCCGCAGCCTGGAGCGCGATCCCAGCCATGCCGGGATGCGGCAAGATCCTGCTGAGCCAGCGGGAGGCATGAAGCCCAGATGGATGCCCCAACGTTTTTGTACTGACCAATTGTGTTGGGACGATGTGATGGTCAAAAGCTCCCAGTCTGACCAGAAGGAAACAAAGACCGCATGCAACTTACTCGGCTCGTCTATGCCTCACACCATGGTGGCACTTCCGAAGACGCCCTCCGCGACATCTTCGACAGGTCATGCAAGAACAATGCGAACGACGGCATTACCGGCCTGCTCATCGCTGGCGATGAAGACTTCCTGCAGCTCCTTGAAGGAGGCAGGACCGTGGTTGCGGAGTGCATGATGCGGATCATGAAGGATGATCGGCATCAAAGGATCTGCATCCTGCTCGCTGGCGAAACCGAAGATCGACTGTTCTCCCAATGGAGCATGCGCTGCTTGAAGGCGGCAGAGATCCCGCAGGAGATCCAGGATCGCTATTGGGTGAACGGCATGTTCGACCCTGTGCAACTTCCTCAAGCCGAGCTTGAAGGGCTGTGCCTCGCGCTGTCAGAGGACAATAGCGACAAGACCCTCGAAATGAGGGGGTAGCCCAGAGTAGCCTGCGTTTTCAGAAGAAGAGCCATGAATATCTTGAGCACCACCTTGGCCGTTCTGAGTTTGCTCGGACCCAACCTCGTGCAAGCGGAATCGCCTCTCGCCAACGCCACGGAAACAGTGGCCGAACTGCGAGACCTTTACGATGAGGCCAATGACAAGTGCCGCGTGCCGGGAAGTCAGGAAGTCAGGAAGTCAGGAAGTCAGGAAGTCAGGAAGTCAGGAAGTCAGGAAGTCAGGAAGCAAAAACGGTCGTGGCCTGCTTGTCACGCGCCATTTACGGACAGGCGCTGAACGAGAAAGGCTGGTGCTGGGGCAGGGACGATCAACCCAATGCCGAGATGCAGTGGCATGAATGCACGCCTACCTCGCTAAGATATACGCCGCTGGTTATGCCCGGCCTCTGAGCCGCGCGGCATCAAAGGTCATGTCGAGGCCATCCTCTCAACTTTGTGGCTAGACTCGTAGGATCGGCAGTTCGCTGATCCTGGTGGTGTAGCGGGGCGAGCGGTGATCGGCGCGCAGGCGCCAGTCACCGGCGAAGCCCTCGCGCGCCAGCACCATCGTCCTTTTGCCGAAGCGGTCGTTGATCGCATCAAGCGCATCCGTCAGGCGCGCATCGCGCGGCCGATCAGGCTGGAACAGCATGGCCGGCCGGTCGGCCTCGGGCAGCAGATCATCGAGGATGACGCCCGCCTTGGTATAGCCGCAGCCATTGCCGGACGGATCGCCGCGCCAGCCCCGGCGCGCCGCCGAGACGGCGGCATCCACCAGGTCGAAGGTGTGGTTGGACATGGGCCGCAGCCGCACGCTGCGCGAGACGGAATGCTGCGGGCGGTCGGGCTTGTGCGGGTTGGTGTAGAAAAACACGGTCAGCGTTCCGGCGACAAGGCCGTGCTGGCGCAGCTTCTCGGCCGCGCGGGTCGCATGGGCGGTGACCGCCTGCACCAGCACATCGAAGGTCGTCATGGGTGTGCCCGAGGATCGGGTCACGGCCATGCCTTTCCTTTGCGGCGGCACGTCCTCGAAGTCGATGCAGGCAATGCCGCGCAGCTCCGCCACCAGCCGTTCGAGAACAACCGTGCCAATCTTGCGGGACAGCGCCATGGGCAGGTCGCGCAGCGCGGCCGCGGTGCTGACGCCCTGGGCGATCAGCTTGGCCTCGGTTGCCGGGCCGACGCCCCAGATTTCACCGATGGGGATGCGGTTCATCACATAGTCCCGCACCTGGGGGTTCATCAGATTGCAGATGCCCCCGAAGATCGGGTTCTTCTTGGCCGCATAGTTCGCCAGCTTGGCGAGGGTCTTTGTGGGCGCGATGCCAACACAGGTCGGGATGCCCACTTGCGTGCGGACCGCCTGGCGCATCCGGACCGCGTGCGCCTCCATCCGCTCGCCAAAGCCGGCCAGGTCAACGAACGTCTCGTCGATCGAGTACACGTCGAGGCGTGGCGAGTAGCCGTACAGGACTTGCGTCACGCGCGCAGAGAGATCCCCGTAGAGTGTATAGTTGGACGATAGGGCCTTCACGGCATGCCGCTCCATGAAGTCGCGCATTTTGAAGGCGGGCGCCCCCATCTTGATCCCAAGCGCCTTCGCCTCGTCGGAACGGGCCACAGCGCAACCATCGTTGTTCGAGAGGACGATGACAGGAACGCCGTGCAGGGACGTGTCAAAAAGCCGTTCGCAGGACACATAGAAGTTGTTGCAGTCGATCAGAGCTATCGGCTTGTCGGATGCCTCAAGCATGTCCCTATTCGACGGGCAGGCGGCGCACCACGCCCGCCACCACGCCCCATATCTCGGTCGTCTCGGTCACGGGAATGCTCTGGTATCCATCGCTGCGGGCGCGTGGGTCCAGGAACCATTGGCCCTCCCGCTTGGAGAGCTTCTTCACGGTGATTTGCCCATCGACTACAGCCAGGACAATGCGGCCGCTGCGTCGTCGCCCGGCGCGGTCGACCGCGATCAGATCCCCGTGCAGGATGCCCTCTGCTTCCAGGCTATCACCCGAGACACGCCACCAGAAGGTCGCATGTTCATGGCGAATGACCCATTTGAACGGATCAACCGTGTCCTCAAGATCATCAGCCGCAGGCGAGGGAAAACCGGCTGGCACCTGGATGGCGGCCAGCGGCATATCGCGGTCGATCAGCGTCACGCTGAGAGGATGAAGATCAAGTGGCATGGTCATAGAACAATACAAGAACATTGGCCATAGTTCCGATATGCCCCTGATCGTCAAGAACTATGGGTTACGACAGGGCAAAAAGGTGGGGATAGGCTGCTGATCCGGCACAGGGTAGCCCGCATCTTGCATGGTCTTGGCTGGATCTTCCGGTCGGGCGCTAAAGCACTTGGAAACATGAAAGCAACACAGGTGCCGCCCGGCTGATAACCTTCCTTTGTCTGAACGTGACGCACACGGCAACTTGTCCGTTTGGGCAACAGCTCGAAACTTATTTTTCCCTAAGTGAATGGAACTATTGCGGTCTGAAACGCTCTTTCAATAAATGCGTCCGCAGAACAAGAAAATGTCGGGCGGAATACAACGGAAGGATGTGCGCTGATGGGCATTATTGATCCAGACATCATCGCGTTCCTGCAGAACTACAGGCAGGCGCAACAAGGCGGCGAGTGCAACGTTCCGCGATCTTTGGGATCAGTTCTCGTGGACTCGCTTCGCCGGTCCATGATGACTGTTCCGGCCTTTGAGCCGGTTGCAGCATAATCGGCACGCATCCGGCAGTCTCACGGCAGGGGCTTGTCGGCCCCATTCTGAATGACGGTGCGGAAGTAACGGATGGACATGGTTTCGCGCCTCAACCGCATCACTGATCTGGCGGACCGTCGAATGGATGGAACGTATGAGAGATAAACTGGACCCTGCCGATCCCGCTCTGCAGGGCTATGAAACCTCCGTCCGGGGCCAAACTGAAACTCAGCTTCACCTGTGGGTCAGCGCCTGCCTTGAGGATAGCGTGCAGGAGCTGGACAGGATGATCGTGACCGCCCCGTCAGACCTGCGGATGGCCTACCCGTGCTATGACTCGATGGCCGATGAAATTGAGATTACAGTCCAACGCATCTGGTGGGACATTGCGATTAGGCGGATGCGGGCAGGCCACTGATTTCGCATCAGGCATACCGCTTCGACTCTTCGCTTCGGTCACTGTCCACAGAACTGGTGGGAGCTACCCTGGAAAAAGCTGCCGTGCATCGAGGCCTTCTTGCTGATAAGCTAGGTTCAGCCTATCTCGCACGATGCAGCGCGCTGCATTCCCGCTGCCTTATCAAACTGGCTCATGAAACCGCATTACAATCGACGGAGTGGCAAACCGCGTTCGCCGCAGCAACAGCGGGGTCCCGGCGATCGTGTCTTTGAGAGCACGAGCGCGAAGGGCAAGCTCCGGGGAACCGCTCAACAGCTCGTCGAGCGCTATCTTCAGTTCGCGGAAGAGGCACGGCTTGCGAATGATCGTGTGGCCTCAGAGGCCTTTCTGCAATCGGCCGAACATTATGTTCGCGTGAGCAATCCTGTCCGTCATGTGGAGGACCATTCCTTACGGGGCAGGTCTTTCAGGAAAGCGTCGATTATCCAAGAAGCGCAGTCGTCCAGCGATGAGACGCAAAGAAATGAACCCGTGGACGCGATGGGCACAGGGCAAGCTGCCAGCCCCGAGTTGATCCGACTGGACGAGGCACGCGAGTCCGTCGCAGCCGAGAAACAAACGCAGACTGAAGCCGCTGAGAAACGCGCAGCGGCGGCGGCTGATCTCGAACGGATTGCTGGACAGCACGGCTATACTTTGGAGCAACTTGGCTTGGTGCTTCGGCCAGCCTGACGGGAGACCCCGCCAGGGCGGGCTAGCGTCTTGTGGAAATCTATGCCTGTGTTTCAGGCCTTCATGGCAGGGGGCTACAGGCCAGTCGCCCGCGCTACAACGCCAACGGTGCGCCAGATAATCAAGGCATCCGTGCGCAAGCTAATCGATCGATCGTAATCATCGTCGTACATGGCCCGAGAGGCGAATGTAGACTGGTTGCGTTCCGATACCTGCCAAAGGCCAGTAAGGCCCGGTCGCAGTCCATAGTAGCTGGACCCTGGATACAGGGCCTGCTGTTCAGGAAGCATCGGACGGGGACCGACCAGGCTCATGTGCCCGATCAGGACGTTCCACAGCTGGGGAAGCTCATCCAGCGAGCTCTTGCGCAGGAGACGACCAAACTGCGTGACGCGGGGATCGTGGCGCAGCTTCTGAGTTTGGTCCCACTCAGCACGCGCCTCGGGATTGGTGTCCAGATGGCCCTGCAGCCTTTTGTCGGCATCGACCACCATGCTGCGCAGCTTCCACATCCGGTAGCGGTTCCCCCCACGGCCAACCCGGTCCTGCGCGTAAAACGGATTGCCGCCATCGACGAGAACGACCAGGGCCAGCACCAGCACAAGCGGCAAGACCACCGGCAGAGCCATCAGCACCAGAAGGATATCAAACGAACGCTTGAAAGAGCTGCGATATAGCCCGTGATACGGCACAAGGGCGGAGACATGGGCCGGGCTATCGGCCAACAGCCGTTGCTGAAAAAACATGACAAATCACTCTTTACGAACCAAGGCTTTGACATCGTGAAGTGAACCGCGGTTACCTTCCGAAGTCAGACTGACTTCAGCGCGCGCACAACCCTCGACGTCAGGAAAGTCGAGGCGCGGGCGATGCGATCCCGTTGACCCTCGCCTGGCGCTCCAGACGCCCCAAAAGCTCACGGTACTCTGCGTTATGAGAGTAAGCGCTGATTGCCGACATGATGACCTTCCAGTCATCGACGGACACGGCGGGACGGAACGCGAAGGTGGTTTCAGAGCCAAACATGGAAATACCTAAAACTGTAGCGAACATCCTCTCTATAACCAGAGGTTGTCTATTGGCCAATTTACCTTTTTGTATAGGCTAATGGGCTTTCGGGTGGCGGGTAGGCTCCAGGGACCCCAAGCCATTGTTCCATAATAGGAATTACCGATGGAATTTGCCGAGAAAGGCGGCCAAGCGATGGGTCAGCACTTTCTTCTGGCATTACACTAGCTGACGATCTGAACTGCTTCCGCTTTGGCTGCAGCCAGCAGGGCCGCGTCCAGGCTCGCCAATGTGGCGCCGTGTCGTAATGCCAGTTCCAGATAGAGAGCATCGTAGACGGTCAGCCGGTGCCTTCGCGCCAGATCCAGGACCACGGCATTGGCAGGATTGGTGTCCAGCACGATCCCCAACCCGTCAACGGCATCCGCGATCTGCTCGGCCGAGCCTGCCGGAAGACGGCCACGGCGCTCGTTGACGACCAGGATGTTCCGCAGCTCTGCCCAGAGCAGCCATGGGGCAAGGATGTCATCGTGCCTGGAAGCCAAGTCCTGCAAGTCGATCCCCTGCTCATCGGGCATGATCCACCCAACAAGCGCAGACGCATCCAGAACCAGCATCAGCGCCGTCCCTCATCCCGCGCGGAAAGGATGTCTCCGGTTGACAGAGACACACCCTGTTGTGCCAACCGGGTCCGTAGTCCCGAAAGGCGCCGCAAGGCTTCCGCCCGGCCAGGACCGGCGACCGGCACCAGTCTGGCCACAGGTATCCCACGGCGCGTGATCGTCACGCTTTCCCCCTGCTCCGCTGCCAGCAGCAGCTCGGACAGATGCGTCTTTGCTTCGAAAGCTCCAACCTCGCGCATAGCATTTGCTCCGATCAACCAGTTACAGACTAGTTGAAATCTCACCAAGAATCAATGTTGTCTTAGCATCTGTGAAACGACCGTTTGCTGGACATTCAGCCGAAATGGCATGAATGGCTGGGGCACCGCCAGTGGGTCGGTGATAGTCAGCATAGGGCGGAAAGCGGCCTGAGGGCTCTGCAGCATGGCGGTTGCAGCATCACGCGAAAGCAGTCGGTCGTCCGACTCCAGCTAATCGCACCGTCGAACGCCGCATGGGGCGGAAAGCGGGCGAACGCACGAGGGGTAACAGCAGACTTTCGTAGCAGAGGGTGCTAGTCCAGCTTTCGACGCAACTCGTCAGGTTGCATCTTCGTCAGAGGCCAGATTTGTTAGAAAGATCAAGCACTGCAGCCGTTTCACATTCCACGTAAGCTCTTGTTAGGTGAAATGCAGGTGCCGGAAGCGGACCTCCTTTCAGGACCTGGCGTTGCAATCGTTCTAGCAGAACCGGGGGCGGGAAAATCCGCTTTGCTGGCAAGTCTTGCAGCACGCTTTGGCACCACCCCGGTCAAGGCCAGCATCTTCGAAAGAACGCGCGCGCCGTGCATTGTCGTCGACGCATTCGACGAGATTGCTCGCATTGATCCGGCAGGCCTTCATCGCACGATGAAAGAACTGCGTCACACGGGAGCGGATCGCACGATCCTGTCGAGCCGATCCGGGGAGTGGAGCGACGCGGAAACTCGCCTGCTGCATGACCTTATGGGTATCGAGCCCATCCTCGCTAGGTTGATCCCATTCGATCAGGATGAGCAGGCTCTGCTTTTTCTACACCGACATCCAGACGCCAGCTTCGGGGACTTCCTTTCCGATGCCGCCCGTCACGATCTAACTCATCTCCTTGGTAATCCAGAGTTCCTGAACCTGTTCGCGGATGCGTTCGTGCAGGCCGGAGGCCGATTCACCGAGCGGCATGAGATTTTCAGCGACGCAGTTCGCTATCTGGCTCGCGAAACCAATAGGTCGGTTACCACACGCGATGCGCCGACAACTGAGCAACGCATAGCCTGGGCGGACGAGGTCTTCGCTCGTCTTCTCTTGTCAGGTTCTGATGGCGTTGCAATGGCCGATGTCGCCGAAGGCCCGACCTTCCCCCGTCTAGCGGACCTTGGCCTGCCCGACCAACGACTTCCCTCGATCCTCGATACCCGCCTCTTTCGTCCGGCCGCCGGCGCCGACCGACATGAACCTGTCCATCGCATCGTTGCGGAGCATTGTGCAGCCCGTGCGCTTGTCCAACGGATTGACGATCCTGCAAACACTTTCACCGTAAAACAGTGTCTGAGCATCGTAGCACCGAACGGAGCTACCCGCGACGATCTTCGTGGCCTGCTGGGCTGGATGGCTGCATTAGGAAGCCAAAATGTCCAGGATGCAGCAATCGACGTTGACCCGTATGCCGTCCTCTCAAACGGGGATCCATCGCGTCTCTCGATTAGGTCCAGACATCGGCTTTTGGAAGCGCTGACCAAACTAGAGGCCGATGATCCCTTCTTCCGCCGCGTAGATCGCTGGCGAAGCTTTAGCGCCACGGCGTTCTTTTCTCCCGACATTGTTGATGCAATCCGCACGGTCATCGTTCGTGAAACCGGAGGTGATCTGCGCGCATTGCTGCTCGAGCTTTTTATCGAGCTCCCCTGCGGTCACCCCGCTTCGTCCAGAACTTGAAGCCATCGTCTTGGACGACACTGCCACACCACAGTGTCGGCAAGCGGCTCTCGATTGCCTCGTAAGGGAAGCGAACGACCTAACGCCTATGGTCGATCCACTGATCGCGTCTGGTACGAACGAGTCGCTACATCTGGCGGCAAAAATCGCCAGTCATTGTGGTATGAACCGTTTCCCGCGCCCGAAGTGGGTCGAGTTCCTGTGGGCTTGCGCCCGCCTCTACCCCACCAATCCAAGAGAACGCGAGCGCGTCATCGGATCTCGTTATTTCATCCGCGTTCTGGTGCGCGATTTTGAGAGCTATGGCTGAATTTGGGTGACGCGGCTTGATCAGGCGGCGCGGCTTTGGCTGGCCTCGTCAGCGACGATGCCATCGGTGAATCTGACGCCTTCGATGACGCGTGGCAACTGGTTTGTGCCGTTAAGCTTACGCCACTTCTTCGATGCGGCCCGGACCAGGGTGAAGACCATCAGCTTCGCGGTCTTCTGCGACAGTGCGCCCTTGGTGCGGACGGTTCGGTGTCGGACGGTGGCGAAGACACTCTCGATCGGGTTTGAGGTGTGCAGGGACTTACGCACGGGCTGATCGATGTGGACGCGGCGCTGCGGAACTATCTCCGCGCTGTCGGCGATGACATCCCCACTTTGGAGCATTGTGCGTTGGGCACGGCCCGCGCAAGCGTTCTCAGGCTCCATGCCGCCTGTGTCGCCGAGTTCAGAGCCACCGGCGACCTGTCGCATATCGACCGGCGCATCCTCGCTGCTGTTCGCACAGATATCGGCGGATATAATGGGGTCAGTGAGGATGAACGCGAAAAATTCGAGGAAGCGCTCGACGCATCGCTCTTTCAAAACCAGGCGGACACAGACGCATTCATAATAGGGTATGTTGAAGCCCAGCTCGCCTCAGGCAGCGAAACCGCAGACGTAAGCTGGCTAGAACGCAAGGCAGCATTTTGTTTTCTGCTGCCAACGCGTCCTTTGGAATGGTTGCGCAAGTTTCCAGTCAATGCGCAGCATCCCTTGAACCAGCTCTTCGACATGGCTGTTCGCCATGGCGATCGTGCAGACCTGCTCGCATTAATCCGGGACCGCTGTTCGGACCTGGATTCCGGCATGCTGCCCCACAGGCTCGAGGCGCAACGGCGCTTCTGGTTCCTGCGCCATTTCTGGTTCTTGGATGACGATCAAAGCGCGGTCTGGTCGGTTCTGGATCGTGATCCGGATTTTATCTTCGAACTCTAACACGTTAGGAATGAGCAAAGAGGCGATCATGCGACGTGGCCCGACCTAAGTGCAGCGAAGATCGCGCGCATTCTTGATACGTTCATCGACCGCTGGCCTCCTGTCCTACTTCCGTCAAGTTGGGGAACTGGTAGCCCGAAGCCCGAAACCGCTTATCGCTATCTGACCGATATCGTCTACATGATTGGTAGGGATACGACGGATGCTGTTTTGCCGGTTCTGGATGGCCTCATAGCCGATGCTCGCATGGCTCCCTTCCACAAGAATCTGCGGAGCATCCGGGCGGCAAGCAAGCGCGCTACTTCCCTACGTGACTTCACACCACCTAGTGCTGCCGCCGTCAGAGCAGCGCTTGATCAGGGGCGTCCCGCCAGTGTCGAGCACATGCGCCGTATCGTTGTCGAGTTTCTTGGACGCTTACAAGAAGATGTCTTCGGCGGCGATCTTGGAGTGATTGACCAGTTTTATGAGAAGGAACAGAGGATTGGCGAGAATGCTGCGACGAGGCGCATCGTAAACTGGCTGAGACCTCGCCTTGAGCCTCTGGGGTTCGTGGACGTGATTGAACATCAGCTTGCGGGTGGCAATCGATGTGACATTACACCCTCTATCCAGACGCCCGCGGGGCGCAGGATGTTGGTTGTGGAAGTCAAAGGCCAGTGGAATGTTGAGCTTTTTACGGCGGTCCCAATGCAGCTTGCCGATCGCTACGCGGTGCATCCGACAGCAGCAGAACAGGGAATATATTTGGTCCTCTGGATTGGTGCGGATGAAAAGATCGCTGGTCTGAAGAACCACGGAAACTTAAAGATTGTTGATTTAAATGAAAAACTCCAAGAAGAGCTGCCTGCCGAGCTCGTGGGTAAAATTGATGTAGTGGTTCTTGACCTCGCTAGGCGTTGAGCTCCAAGTGAATTGTAACTGTGATTGAGCGGCGGCTTTGGGGGTGCGTATTCCACGGCATCCGACCGCTTATTCCAGCAACATCCGACCAGCTGTTCCACGATCATCCGACCGGTCGGCGGTAGCGGTCTGAGGC
>NZ_JAPTYD010000027.1 GCF_026913015.1 Paracoccus benzoatiresistens | reverse complement strand
GGCCGTTCCGTCCCGTCCAGCGTCCCCGCCGTTCGGTGAAGCGGTATTTACGAAGCGCAGACGAAGGGCGCAAGAGGCTTTCCGCGTTTTTTTTCACCGAGCCATCATATTTCTTGCAACCTACTGTTACGAGAAGACTATTACCTGGTTGCCGTTGGCATGGCCCAGCGGATCGGCCGCGGGACGGCGACCCGGGAGGCCAGCAGCAGCAGAATTGCCGTCAGCCACAGCACGGGCTCCAGCGGAAAGGTCTTCAGCGCCCAGATCCAGTGCAGCGTCACCAGGGGCGCTGCGACATAAGCAAGCTGATGCAGCCTGCGCCAAGCCGGCGCGCCCATGCGCCGGATCAAGGCGTTGTTCGAGGTGACCGCGAGGAGCAGCAGCATCACGAAGGCCGCCATCCCGAAGACCAGGTAGGGCCGCTTGACCACGTCCCGCGCCATCGCCGCCCAGAGCAGCGCCATGTCCATGGCCACCCACGCCAGGACGTGAAGGCCGGCATAGGTGAAGCACAGCAGGCCAAGCGCGCGGCGGAATCGCATGAAGCTGATGCCCGCGATGCGCAGCATGGGCGTCACCGCCAGGCTGGCCACCAGGAAATACAGGGCCGTCCGCCCTAGCCGGTGTTCGATGTCGCGGATCGGATCGATCCCCAGACCGCCGGTCAGCGTGTCCCAGACCAGCAGCGCCAAGGGGATCAGCCCGCCCAGCCACAGCGCCCAGACGGGGATCCGGCGCAACGCGTCATTCGCCGCCCTCCGCATCAGTAGTCCTTCGCCAGATCCATTCCGGCATAGAGCGAGGCCACCTGGTCGGCGTAGCCGTTGAACATCTGCGTTTCTTCTCGTCCGCCAAAGAGGCCCGCGCCAATGCGGCGTTCGGTGGCCTGGCTCCAGCGGGGATGATCGACCTGCGGGTTCACATTGGCATAGAAACCGTATTCCGAAGGCTGCATGGCCTGCCATGTGGCAACGGGCTGGCGGTCGGTCAGGGTGATCTTCACGATCGACTTGATGGACTTGAAGCCATACTTCCACGGCACCACCAGCCGGATCGGGGCGCCGTTCTGGTTGGGCAGCACGTCGCCATAAAGGCCGGTGGCGAGAATCGTCAGCGGATGCATCGCCTCGTCCAGGCGCAGGCCTTCCCGATAGGGCCAGTCAAGGATGGGGCGCGCCTGCCCCCGCATCTGTTCGGGACGATAAAGCGTCTCGAAGGCCACGAATTTCGCGCCGGGCTGAACGCCGGCCTTTGCCAGGACGCCCGCCAGCGGCACGCCGATCCAGGGAATGACCATCGACCAGCCCTCCACGCAGCGCAGGCGGTAGATGCGTTCTTCCAGCGCGTTTTGCGGTGCGATGTCATCGACCCCGTAGCTGCCGGGACGGTCGACCATGCCGCCGACCTCGACCGACCAGGGGTCGGTGACCATGGCGCCCGCGTGGCGCGCGGGATCGGTCTTGTCCATGCCGAATTCGTAGAAGTTGTTGTAGTTGGTGATCTCTTCCAGCGTGTTCGGCTTCTGGTCCGTCGAATAGGCTGACGGCTTGCCGGTCAGCGCCCAGGCAGGCGCGGCCATTGCCGCGGCACCGGCCGCGATAAAGGCACGGCGGTTGAGGTAGTCGGCTTTCGGGGTAACGTCGGACCAGCGAAGTTTCATGACTCTCTCCCAAGGGATGCCGCGGCAGAATAGTCGCGCAAAACCGCCCCGGGCAGGGCATCACGTTCACTTTACACTGACATGGTAATCAAGCCGACGCGATTTCGCGCAGGAAGGCCGCGCCAAATCGGTCGATCCGCGCCTGATCCAGGTGCCGGGCCAGCCCCGCCTCGTCGCCCGGCCGGGCCTCCGCGATGCGGCGAATCTGGGCCGTCGAACAGGACAGCGGCTTTTCCGTCCCGTCGGGGCCGCGCATCAGGTCGGCCTGGACGGCAACCAGCCGATCGAACAGGGCGCCTTCGGGGCGGCCTGCCAGCTTGCGGCGCTGCGGATGCATCTCGGGCACCTCTCCGGCGATCACCGCCAGGAAATCGCGGCCATAGCTTTCCAGCTTCTTCGCACCGACACCGCCGACCTGCGCCATCTGGTCCAGGGTCTGGGGGCGCCTCTCAGCCATCTCGATCAGGGTGCGGTCGGGGAAGATGACATAGGCGGGCACGCGCGCGGCCTCGGCCAGGGCGCGCCGCTTGGCCTTCAACGCGGACAGCAGCGGCTCGTCCTCCTCGCTGACCTGGGTGCGCAGGACCGTGGCGGGCCGGGACGCCGTGGTGTCGTGGCGGAGCGTCACGCTTTCCTCGCCGCGCAGGACCGGGTGGGCGGCCTCGGTCAGGTGCAGTGCGCCGTGGCGTTCGGGATCGGGGCGGCAAAGGTCGCGGCCCATCATCTGCCGGAAGATCGCCTGCCACTGGGCGCGGCTGTGTTCGCGCCCGACGCCGAAGGTCGGCAGGTTGTCGTGACCGCGCTCGCGGACCTTTTCCGTGGTGTTGCCGGTCAGGATGTCGATCAGATGCGTGGCGCCGAACCATTCGCCGGTGCGCACCATGGCGGACAAGGCCTTGCGCACCGCCTGTGTGGCGTCGAACAGCCTGGGCGGCGCGGCGCAAAGGTCGCAGTTCCCGCAATCCTCGGCCAGCTCCTCGCCGAAATAGGCCAGGAGCTTGCGGCGGCGGCAGCCGGTCGCCTCGGCGAGGCCAAGAAGCGCGTTCAGCCGGGCATGATCTGCGGATTTGCGGGCGGGATCGGCCAGTCCCTCGTCGATCTGGGTGCGGCGCAACCGGATGTCGTCGGGACCATAGAGCGTCAGCGTATCGGCAGGATCGCCGTCGCGGCCCGCGCGTCCGATTTCCTGGTAATAGCCCTCGATGGTCTTGGGCAGGTCGGCATGCAGCACCCAGCGGATGTCGGGCTTGTCGATGCCCATGCCGAAGGCGATCGTGGCCACCACGATCAGCCCGTCCTCCTGCTGGAAGCGCGCCTCGACCGCGCGGCGGCGGTCGGCCTCCAGGCCCGCGTGATAGGCGACGGCGGCATGGCCTGCCTGCGACAGGGCATCCGCCAGGGTTTCCGTGCGGGCGCGGCTGGCGCAATAGATGATGCCGGACTGCCCGCGCCGGGCGGCCACGAAATCCAGCACCTGCTTGCGGGGGCTGTCCTTGGGCTGGAAGGCCAGCCGCAGGTTCGGACGGTCGAAGCCGCGCAGGAAGGTCACGGGTTCCTGCCCGTCGAACAGACGCGCGACGATCTCGGCCCGGGTTTCCACGTCGGCGGTCGCGGTGAAGGCCGCCAGCGGCACGTCCAGCGCCCGCTTCAGGTCGCCGATGCGCAGATAGTCGGGGCGGAAGTCATGCCCCCACTGGCTGACGCAATGCGCCTCGTCCACGGCAATGGCCGTCACCCCCGCACGCCGCAACAAGGGCAGCGTCCCGCCCGAGGCCAGCCGTTCCGGCGCCATGTAGAGAAGCTTCAGCTCGCCCCGGGACAGCGCCTGGAAGACGGCATCCGTTTCCTCGTCCGTGTTGCCGCTGGTCAGCGCGCCCGCCGCCACCCCCGCCTCGCGCAGCGCCCGGACCTGGTCGCGCATGAGCGCAATCAGCGGCGAGATGACCACCGTCACCCCGTCGCGCATCAGCGCGGGCAACTGGAAGCACAGCGACTTGCCGCCGCCCGTGGGCATGATCGCCAGCACGTCGCGGCCCTCGGCCACGGCCTCGACGATCTCTTGCTGGCCGGGGCGGAAACCGTCGAAGCCCCAGACCTGTCGCAGCAGGTCGGTGGGCATCAGAGTCCGTAGAAGAAGCCCGCGTTGTTCGCCAGCGCGCGCTGCAGGATGATGATGGCGATGAAGACCACCAGGGGCGCGAGATCCAGACCGCCGGTGTCGGGAAGCAGGTTGCGGATCGGGCGATAGATCGGCTCCAGCAACCGGTTGAGGCCGTCCCACAGTTGCGCCACGAGCGGCTGGCGCAGGTTCAGGACCTGGAAGTTGATCAGCCAGGACATGATGATGTGGACGATCATGACGAACCACACCACTTGCAGGATCAGTTGCAAGGCCTCGTAAAGCGTTCCCATCATGCCCTCATCATCGCGTTCGGGCTTGTTATGGTGATGCGGGCCGGTCTTCGCAAGCAAGTTGCCGCAGCGTTCCCCGTTGACGATCGCGTGGGGGGCAGGCCAACCCGGTCAGGCGCAATCGAAGGACCACCGATGTATCCCCTGTTCCGCTTCGCCAAGGAGATGGTCAAGTTCCGCAATGCCCCGCGCCTTGACATAACGGGGGTGCATGTCTCGACCCATGTCTGCTGGCCCTGGGACCTGGACCCCTGGGTCGAGCTGAACAACGGACGCACGCTGACGCTGTTCGACCTGGGCCGCATCCCCATGGCGCAGCGCAGCGGGCTGATCCCGGTCTTGGGCGAGAACAACTGGGGCATCACGGTGGCGGGCAGCTCCGTCCGCTATCGCCGCCGCATCCGCGCCTTTGACCGCTTCACCATGATCTCGCGGGTGGCAGGCTGGGACCAGCGCTTCCTGTACATGGACCAGTCCATGTGGAAGGGCGCGGATTGCTGCAACCAGGTGCTGATCCGCGCGGCCATCACCTCGGGCCAGGGCATCGTCGCGCCGGCCCGGGTCATGGCGGCGCTTGGCGCATCGGCTGACAGCCCGCCCCTGCCCGGCTGGATCGCCGCCTGGGCAGACGCCGACGCCCTGCGCCCCTGGCCCCCGGAACTTCCGGATGGGGCAAAAGCCCACTTGCCAGCCTGACCCCTCTTCGGCCTTATGGCCGCGAACGCGTGCAAGAGGGGCGGATGGACCGCAAACGGATCTGGGGCTGGTGGTTCTTCGACTGGGCCAGCCAGCCTTTTCATACGCTTCTGCTGACCTTCATCTTCTCGGTCTATTTCGCCGAGGTCGCGCAGCGCCACTTCCTGACCATCGGCGGCGACCTGCGGCTGGCGGGCTCGCAGGCCCAGGCCTTGTGGGGATACGGGCTGTCGGTCGCCGGCATCATCATCGCCCTTTGCGCGCCGATCCTGGGGGCCATCGCCGATACCTCGGGGCGGCGGATGCCGTGGATCCGGTTCTTCTCGGTCCTTTACGTGGCAGGCGCGGCGGGGCTGTGGTGGCTCATGCCGCAGCAGCCCGCCCTTGTGCAGGCGGTCGTGCTGTTCGGCATCGGCCTGATCGGGGTCGAATTCGCGACGATCTTCACGAATGCCCTGCTGCCCGGCCTTGCCCCGCGGGACGAGATCGGGCGCCTGTCGGGTTCGGGCTATGCCTTCGGCTATCTGGGGGGCGTGCTGTCGCTGGCCGTGATGCTGGCGCTGTTCCAGGAAACGCCATCGGGCAAGACGCTGATCGGGATCGACCCGCTGTTCGGCCTGGACCCGGCGGCGCGGGAAGGCACGCGCTTTGTCGGCCCCTTCGTGGCGATCTGGTATGTCGTCTTCATGATCCCCTTCTTCCTGTGGGTGCGCGAACCGCGCGGTCCCCGGCAGCCGATCCGCATCGGCGCCTCCATGCGCGGCCTGTGGGCGCTGATCCGCAGCCTGCGCCACCGCCGCAGCCTGGCGGCCTGGCTGGCGTCCTCCATGCTGTCGCGCGACGCGCTGAACGCGCTTTACGGTTTCGGCGGGGTCTATGCGGGGACCGTTCTGGGCTGGCCGGTTTTCCTGGCCGGCGTCTTCGGCGTCGTCAGCGCCATCGCGGCGGCCCTTGTCAGCTGGGCGGGCGGACGCGCCGACCGCGCGTGGGGACCCAAGCCCGTCATCATCGCCACGACCCTGATCCTGACCGGCGTCTGCGTCGTCGTCGTGGGCATGGACCGCCAGACGCTGTTCGGCATGGCCCTGCCCCCGGACCCGGTCCTTGGCCGCCTTCACGTGCCCGACCTGATCTTCTTCCTGTGCGGTGCGCTGATCGGCGGGGCGGGTGGTGCGCTGCAGGCCGCCAGCCGCACCCTGATGGTCCGCCACACGACCGAGGAGCGCGCGACCGAGGGCTTCGGCCTTTATGCCCTGTCCGGCAAGGCCACCGCCTTCCTGGCCCCCCTGCTGGTCGCACTCGCCACCGATGCCAGCGGAAACCAACGAATCGGCATCTCTCCGCTGATCGTGCTGTTTATCCTTTCGATTGTTCTGCTAGTCTGGGTCAAACCCGACGGAGAGGTAGAGCAGTGATCCGCAAGCTTCTGTCCGCCGCCGCCATCATGGCGAGCCTTGTCCTGCCCGCATCGGCCGATCCCCTGGCCAAGGATGTCTTCGGCGGCTTCCGCAGCGCGGCGCAGGGCCGCCCGGCCTCCATCGGCTTTTATTCCAAGGGTTGCGGGCAGGGTTTCGTGCAACTGCCCGAAAGCGGGCCAAGCTGGCAGGCCATGCGCCTGTCGCGCAACCGCAACTGGGGCCATCCCGAACTGGTCAGCTTCCTGGTCGGCTTGTCGCAGGCGGCGCAGCAGGCAGGCTGGCGCGGCCTTTACATCGGCGACATGAGCCAGCCGCGCGGCGGGCCCATGACCTCGGGCCATGCCAGCCACCAACTGGGGCTTGACGCGGATGTCTGGATGCTGCCGCCGCCCTCGCTGAAGCTGTCGCCCGCGCAGCGCGAAGGCATCTCCTCGGTCTCGATCACCGACCGGCGCGGGGTCGGGCTGACGAATGTCTGGAACGGCGGGCACATGGCGATCATGCGCGCCGCCGCCCGCGATCCCAGGGTCGAACGGATCCTGGTCGATCCCGTCGCCAAGGTCGCCATGTGCCAGATGGAGCGCGGCGACCGCAGGTGGCTGCGCAAGGTCAGGCCGATCAACGCCCACAACTATCACTTCCATGTCCGGCTGGCCTGCCCGCGCGGATCGCTTTGCGACCGGCAGCCCGCGCCGCCGCCCGGCGATGGCTGCGCCGAGGCGGCCGAGTGGATCAAGAACCGCCTCGACCCCAGCCGGGTCGCACCCACCCCGCCCGATCCGGATTACCGCCACCCCCGCACCTTCCGTCTCAGCGAATTGCCCACGCAATGCCGATCCGTCGCAGCCGCGCCCTAGGCGGCTTTCTGTTCTCGCTGCTCCTGACTGCGGCCGGCGTTCCTGCGCCGGCCGCGTCGCTGGAGCATGTCGGCTCCTTTGTGTGGTCCGGCGACGACGAAAGCTTCGGTGGCTTTTCGGCGATCGAGCTGAACGCGGACGGCTCGCGCTTTCATGTGCTGACGGATCGGGCGCATCTCTACTGGGGCAGCATCGAGCGCGATTCCCAAGGCGTGATCCGCGCGATGAACGTGGCCGGGCGGGCGCATCTGAAGGACAGCAAGGGCATCCCCCTGCCCCCCGGCTATACCGGCGACAGCGAGGGGCTGGCCATCGGCGAGGACGGCCGCATCTGGATCAGCTTCGAGGGGCTGGACCGCGTCGCCCGCTATGACGACCCCGACGCCAGCGCCACCGCGCTGCGCCCGCCGCCCAAGGCGCAGGGCATGTGGATCAATTCCGGGCTGGAAGCCCTGGCGATCCGGGGCGACACCATCCATGCGGTGCCCGAACGCTCGGGACGCGAGGACCAGCCCTTCCCGATCCTGACCTTTCGCGACAACACCTGGGGCCGCGCCGGAGAGATCCGCCGCGATCCCCGCTGGCTGGCGGTGGCCGCCGATTTCGGCCCCGATGGCTGGTTCTATCTGCTGGAACGCGATTTCCGCGGCATCCTGGGCTTTGCCTCCCGCGTCCGGCGGATGCGGCTGACCGAGGACGGCCCGCAGGACGAGGAAATCCTGCTGACCACCCGCCCTCTGCAATACGACAACCTGGAAGGGCTGTCGGTCTGGCATGACGGGCAGGGGATCCGGCTGACCATGATCTCGGACGACAATTTCCTGGCGTTGCAGCGGACCGAGCTGGTCGAATACCGGCTGCGCGATTGACAAGGCTGCGGCCTTGGGCCTAAGGCGCGCTGTCCTGCAAGCCGCGGGGCCGAGTTGTTCCGCGACCTTGTAAAACGGAAAAAGACCAATGACCCGCTATCTGCCCGGCATCCTTGCCATGGCCACCATCGTCGTGGCCTCGAACATCCTTGTGCAATTCACCGTCGGCTCGTGGCTGACCTGGGGGGCCTTCACCTATCCCTTCTCGTTCCTGGTGACCGAGATCATGAACCGCGTCTATGGCCCCGCCGCGGCCCGCCGTGTCGTGCTGGTGGGATTCGTCGTGGGCGTCGTCTGCTCGGTCATCGCCGCAGGGCTGGACAAGACCACCCTGCGAATCGCCATCGGCTCCGGCACGGCCTTCCTGGTCGCGCAACTGGTGGACATCGTCGTCTTCAACGCGTTGCGCAACCGCCACTGGTGGGTCGCGCCGCTGACCTCGTCCTCGGTGGGGTCGGTGCTGGATACGGCGATCTTCTTTACCCTGGCCTTCTCGGCCAGCCTGCCCCATGACGCCAATACAGCCTGGGCGAACGAGGGCGTTCCGCTGCTTGGTCAAGGACCGGTCACTGCGCTGTGGGTTTCCCTGGCAACTGCCGACTGGATGGTCAAGACGAGTCTGGCCATACTGGCACTTGTGCCTTTCCGCCTGATTGTCCGCAATTTGTTGCGGGCCGAGCGAACAATCTGATTGACACGACCCCGATCTGTGGCACCATTTTCCTTATAACGGCAACCAATTGAAAGGAGGTGGTCCAGTGTCGAGAGTGATATTGGAGAGAGGTGTCGGAACAGTCAGGGGGGCCGTGGCCTGAGGGCAGCCCCAAGGGTCGTAAACCCTGGTTGGGACCGGACTACCCGCCATCCCTAACCGGACCATCTCCGTGGATCTCGCGGGCCGCCTCATCTGGGCGGCCCGTTCCTTTTTGGGCGCACAGGCCCGCTTGCCTTGGCCGCGCCGATGGGGGACTGCTTGGCCGGTTCGCCGCAGACAAGGTCCGGTCATGTCCCATCGCAACACACGTCTCGGGCCCGCCTACAACCTGCGGGGGGCCGTCTTCATGGTGCTGTCCATGGCAGGCTTCGCTGTCGAGGATTCGCTGCTGAAGATCGCCGCCGTCAGCCTGCCACCGGGACAGGTGCTGATCACCTTTGGCATCCTTGGCACCGCCACCTTCGCGCTCCTGTCGCTGCTGGCGGGCGAGCCGCCGCTGACCCGCGCCATGCTGGGCCGCGCGATGGTCCTGCGGTCGCTGTCCGAAGTGACGGGCCGCCTGTTCTACATGCTGGCCATTGCGCTGACGCCGCTGTCCACCGCCTCGGCCATCCTGCAGGCGACCCCGCTTGTGGTGATGGTGGGCGCGGCCCTGCTGTTCGGCGAACGGATCGGGCCGCGCCGCTGGCTGGCCGTGGCTTTCGGCTTTGGGGGCGTGCTGCTGATCCTGCGGCCAGGAACCGAAGGCTTCGGGGTTCTGTCCCTGCTGGCGATCATGGCGATGCTGGGCTTTGCCGGGCGCGACCTGGCGACCCGCGCTGCGCCCGTGTCGCTGTCCTTCCGGCAGTTGGGCGTGGCAGGCTTTTCCATGCTGATCGTGGCCGGGCTGATCGTCCTGCCCTTTGGCGGGCCGATGACCACGCCCGACGCCCCGACCTGGCTGGCGCTGCTGGCGGCCTCGGCAATGGGGGTCTGCGCCTATACCTTCCTGACGGTCGCGATGCGCACGGGCCAGGTCGGCGCGGTGACGCCCTTCCGTTATACGCGGCTGATCTTTGCCATGGTGGCGGGGATCGCGCTTTTCGGCGAAAGCCCCGACCGCTGGACGATCATCGCCAGCATCGTGATCATCCTGGCCGGGATCGCCGCCCTGCGGCTATCCCGTCAGCGCCAGGCCGTGCAACCGGCCTGAGCCGTCACACCCGCTCGATCGCCAGGGCGATCCCCTGCCCGCCGCCGATGCACATGGTGATCAGCGCGCGCCTGCCGCCGGTGCGCTCCAGTTGGTGAAGCGCCTTGACGGTGATGATCGCGCCGGTCGCGCCGACGGGATGGCCAAGCGCGATGGCGCCGCCGTTCGGGTTCACCCGTGCCGGGTCCAGGCCCAGCCCCTTGTTCACCGCCAGGGCCTGCGCGGCAAAGGCCTCGTTCGATTCGATCACGTCGAAATCGCCGACCGACAAGCCGGTCCTTTCCAGCAGCGCCTGCACCGCCGGGATGGGGCCGATGCCCATCACCTCGGGCCGCACCCCCACCACCGCATGCCCCAGGATTCGCGCCCGCGGTGTCAGACCCGCCGCCTGCGCCGCGTCAGCCCGCGCCAGCACCAGGGCCGCCGCCCCGTCGTTGATGCCGCTGGCATTGCCCGCCGTCACGGTGCCGTCCTTCCGGAACACCGCCTTCAGCCCGGCGAGCTTGTCGAGGCTGGATTCCTTCGGATGCTCGTCCGTGTCGAAGATCACCGGCCCCTTGCGGCCCTTGACCTCGACCGGGACGATCTGGTCGCGGAAATGTCCCGCCGCGATGGCCGCCGCCGCGCGGCGCTGCGATTCCATCGCGAACTCGTCCTGGGCCTGGCGGCTGACGTCGTGCTCGGCCGCGACGTTTTCCGCGGTCACGCCCATGTGGCCGGTGCCCATCGGACAGGTCAGCGCGCCGGTCATCATGTCCAGCATCCGCTGGTCGCCCATCTTGGCGCCGAATCGCGCGGAGCTGACCGCATAGGGCGCGCGGCTCATGCTCTCGGCGCCGCCCGCGACGGCGAAATCCGCCTCGCCCAGCATCAGCACCTGGGCGGCCGAGACGATGGCCTGCGCCCCCGACCCGCAAAGCCGGTTCACGTTCATGGCGGGGGTGGCGTCGGGAATGCCCGCCTCCAGCATCGCTACCCGGGACAGATACATGTCGCGGGGCTCGGTATTGATCACATGGCCGAAGACCACCTGCCCGATCCGGTCGGGGGCGACATTGGCGCGTTCCATCGCGGCCCTGGTCACCGTGGCCGCCAGCTGGATCGGCGGGATGGCCGCCAGGCTGCCGCCAAAGGTGCCGATGGCGGTGCGCGCGCCGGACAGGATGACGATTTCGGTGGACATGATGAACCCCTCCCTTGGTCACGGGGCCAGCATAGGCGCCGCCCGTCGGGCGACAAGCGAATCGTGGCGTCGTTTGCACGCGCCCGCAGCCTGCGGCTAACTTGCGGGAAAGGCAGGAAACCGAATCGCGATGGACAAGGACGGCCCCCGGATCAAGCTGCGGCTGGAATATGACGCGCCGCTGGTGCTGGGACCGGGCAAGGCGCAGCTCTTGCGGCTGATCGGGCAGCTTGGCTCGATCTCGGCCGCCGGGCGCCAGATGGGGATGAGCTACAAGCGCGCCTGGACCCTGGTCGAGGAAATGAACGCGGCTTTCGCCCATCCGCTGGTCGACAGCAGCCGCGGCGGGGCGGGAGGCGGCGGGGCGTCGGTCACGCCGGCAGGCCAGGCCGTGCTGCGGCATTACGAATCGCTGGAAGAACTGCTGCGCGACCAGGGGGCTTCGGACCTGGCCGCCATTGGCGCATTGATGAAACAGGACAAGGAGAACGGCGCATGACGATTCTGGCGATGGACCAGGGGACGACCTCGTCCCGCGCGCTGGTCTTCAGCGACGAGTTGCAGGTGCAGGCCACGGCGCAGCATGAATTCCCGCAGCACTTTCCCCGGTCCGGCTGGGTCGAACACGACCCCGGCGACATCTGGACCGCCAGTGCCGGAACCGCCCGCGCCGCCATTGAACGCGCGGGCGCGCCCCGCATCGATGCCATCGGCATCACCAACCAGCGCGAAACCGTCGTGATCTGGGACCGCAGGACCGGCCAGCCCATCCACCGCGCCATCGTCTGGCAGGACCGCCGCACCGCCGACGTCTGCGACCGGCTGCGCGACGAAGGAGTCGAGGATCAGGTGACCGACACCACCGGCCTGCTGCTGGATCCCTATTTCAGTGCGACCAAGATCGCCTGGCTGCTGGATCGGGTCGAGGGCGCGCGGGACCGGGCCCGCGCGGGCGAACTGGCCTTCGGCACCATCGACAGCTTCCTGATCTGGAAGCTGACCGGCGGGCGGGCGCATGTGACGGATGCCACCAATGCCAGCCGCACGCTGCTTTACGACATCCGCAAGGGCGAGTGGTCGGACGACATGTGCCGCCTGTTCGGCATCCCGCGCGAATTGCTGCCCGAGGTCAGGGACAGCGCCGACGACTTCGGCACCACCCGCGGCGACCTGTTCGGACGGGAAATCCCGATCACCGGCGTCGCGGGCGACCAGCAGGCAGCGACCGTCGGGCAGGCCTGCTTCACGCCGGGGATGATGAAATCGACCTATGGAACCGGCTGCTTCGCGCTGCTGAACACCGGCGGCCAGGCGGTCCGGTCGCGGAACCGGCTGCTGACCACCATCGCCTATCGCCTGGACGGCAAGACGACCTTCGCGCTGGAGGGCAGCATCTTCATCGCAGGCGCCGTGGTCCAATGGCTGCGCGACGGCCTGAAGCTGATCCGCGAGGCCAAGGAGACCCAGACCCTGTCGGGACAGGCCGACGACAGCCAGCAGGTCATCATGGTCCCGGCCTTTACGGGCCTCGGCGCGCCCCATTGGGCGCCCGCTGCGCGCGGCGCGATCTTCGGGCTGACGCGCAACACCGGCCCCGCCGAATTCGCGCGCGCGGCGCTGGAAAGCGTGGGCTTCCAGACCCGCGATCTGCTGCAGGCGATGCGCGCTGACTGGCCGGACGCCGGGGATGCCGTGCTGCGCGTCGATGGCGGCATGACCGCCAGCGAACCGGCCATGCAGTTCCTGGCCGACATCCTCGGCGCACCGGTGGATCGCCCAAGGAACACCGAGACAACGGCCCAAGGGGCGGCCTGGCTGGCGGGCTATCGCGCGGGGCTTTGCCCGTCGCCCGCGGAATATGCCCGGGCCTGGCAGCTTGATCGCCGCTTCGAGCCCCGGATGGCCGGGGATGAGCGGGACCGGCGCTATTCCGCTTGGACCCGTGCGGTGCAGGCGGTGCTGTCGGTCCCATCTTGAGGCTTTGTGATTTCACCTGCCCGTGAATTTCCGTAAGATCGCCGGAAAACGACAAGAGGGCAGGATGAGCAGGCTTCTGAAACTCGCGATTGTCGGGCTGGTCGCGTCATGCGGCGGCGGCAACTATTCGGCACCCCGGCAGCTGGACAACGCCTGCGCCATCGTGGCCGAACGGCCGGCCTATTACCGCGCGATGAAGGCGACCGAGCGGAAATGGGGCGTGCCCATCCATGTGCAGATGGCCGCCATCCACCAGGAATCGAAGTTCATCGGAGATGCCCGCACGCCGCATCAATATGCCCTTGGCGTGATCCCCATCGGCCGCCAGTCCAGCGCCTTCGGCTATTCCCAGGCCCTGGACGGCACATGGGAGGAATACCAGAAGGAAACCGGCAACCGCCGCGCCAAGCGCGACAACATCCGCCATGCGACGGATTTCATGGGCTGGTACATGCACAACTCCAACCGCCGCCTGGGCATCTCGAAATGGGACGCGGCCTCGCAATACCTGGCCTATCACGAGGGGCGGTCGGGCTTTGCGCGGCAATCCTATCTGGGCAAGCCCTGGCTGGTGCGGGTGGCGAACCAGGTCGGCCAGCGCGCGCAGATGTATCGCGCGCAACTGGTGTCCTGCCGCAGGGCCTGAAGGCTTGCCCTTGGCGCCCCGCCCGGATGATATGGCCGGGCAACGGAAGGGACGCGGATGAACGACGATCACCACATCAGGCGGGACGCCGAGGATCAGCCCGAATTCGCCGTCCATATCGGCGCCCGGCTGGTCAGCGCCACGCCTAGCCGGGTCGAATTCGAGATGCCGGTGACCCAGGCCCTGGCCAACCGCAACGGCGTGCTGCATGGCGGCGCGATCATGGGGCTTGCGGATAATGCCGGGGGCACCGGCACCTTCATGAACCTGCCTGCGGGGAAATCCACCACCACGCTGGAAAGCAAGACCAACTTCCTGCGCCCGATCCGGCTGGGCGATGTGGCCCGGGCGGTCAGCCTGCCCCTGCATCTCGGCCGGACGACGCAGATCTGGCAGACCACCATCACACGCGGTGACGGCAAGACCGCGGCAATCGTCACGCAAACGCAGATGGTGATCGACTGGACGGACTAGGCCCGGTCAAGGCCAATAGGTATCGCGAAACACATGCGCGGGGATCCGGTCGCGGGTCAGGCCCATCCGGGCCAGTTCCCCATCGGACTTCGCCTCCAGCGCCTCGATCTCGGCGCAGCGTGCCCGCGATTCCAGATAGGCGTTCATTCCCTGGCCGAACTGGTTGAAGAAGGCGTCGATGCGGCTGCGCGTCTCGGGCGCGAAATGCGTGATCGTGTAGGCCATCGGAAACCCTTTCCTTGCGGCGAGTGGGTTCCTCCCATCCCGGCTGCATAGGTCATGGCCTGTGCCCCATCAAGCGGGCCAAAAGCCGCAAGAGGCTCAGCCCTGCGCCGAAGCGGCAAGTCGCGCGGCGGCTGCCCGCCCGGCGTGCAATCCGCTGCCCATGCAGGCGGTCAGAAGATAGCCGCCGGTCGGCGCTTCCCAGTCCAGCATCTCTCCCGCGACAAAGACATCGGGCATGGCGCGCAGTTCCTGACCTTCAGTGACCGAATCCCAGGTCACCCCACCGGCCGAGGATATCGCCGTCTCGATCCCCATCGGGCCGTTGTGGCGCAGGGGCAGCGCCTTGGCCAGCGCCGCCCAGCCGGCGGGATCGTCTGGCAGGGGCCTGCCCCATTCCAGCAGCAGCGCGACCTTGACCGGATCGTCCAGCACGCGGCGCAGCCAGTTGCCCAGGGACAGCTTGCCCCTGGGTTTCGCGAAACGCGTGGCCAGGGCCGCGTGGTCCAGATCCGGCGCCAGATCGACAAGGCCTGCCGCCCCGTCGCGCAGCGCGGCCGAGATCTCGTAGATACCGCCGCCCTCGATCCCGTGGCGCCCGATGATCCATTCGCCCCGGCTGGCCAGACCGGCGGCCTGCAACGCCGTGCCCTTGACCGCAGCGCCGAAATGCCGCGCCATCTGCGCCGACCAGGCCACGCGAAAACCCATGTTCGCGGGGCGAAAGGGTGCGACCCGGACCCCGGCTTCCTGCAACCACGGCACCCAGGCCGCGTCTGATCCCAGCCGGGGCCAGCTTGCCCCGCCAAGCGCCAGAACCGTCACGCGAGGCTGGACGATGCGCAGCCCCTCGGGCGTCTCGAACCGGAACCCGTCCCCGATCCAGCGCCACCGGGTGCGCAGCTCGACCCCCCATTCGCGCAGCCGCGCCAGCCAGGCCCGCAGCAGGGGCGAGGCCTTCATGCCCACCGGAAACACCCGCCCGGTCGATCCGGTGAACAGTTCGATCCCCAGGCCGCGTGCCCAGGACATCACCTCTGCGGGGCCGAAGGCCGGTTCCTCTTCACGCAAATATCCCCCGGCTGGCCGTTGCGTCCGCCACCGGTCCGAGAACCCTTGGGCAGCGGACAGCGCCCCGCTGCCGCTGCCGAACCTTCGGGCGAAGGCCTCGGGCGGCTCGTCCTTGGTCAGGTTCAGCCCCGACTTCCCCGCCATCAGGAACTTGCGCGCAGGCGTCGGCATGGCCTCGGCCACCACCACCCGGCGTCCCGGCGCGGCCAGAGCCTCGGCGGCCATCAGGCCGGCGGGTCCCGCGCCGATGACCAGCGCGTCCACGGCCTCGGTCACCGCCGGCCCCGCGGGGACATCGCCAGCCGGATCAGCGCGCGTTCGACGAGGGCCTTCTGGGGCGCGCGGGTCGAACTGCGCAGCATCAGGTCGGTGTCCAGCAGCAGCCGCACCGCTTCCTCCAGCGGCCCCATGCCCCAGGCCTGCGCCTGCCGGGCCATCCGGTCGCGGCGGGGCCCGAAGACCGGCGGGCGCATCTTCGACAGCGCGACGCCTGGCCCGCCGGGGTCCGCGGCGGCGCCATGCAGGGCGCGGAAATGACGCAGGGCGGCGATGCAGAGCGTGACAGGGCTGACGCCCTGCCCCTCGATCCGGCGCATCATCGAACCGAACTCGGCCTCGCGCCGTTCGGCGACGATGTGGATCAGCTCGTCCAGGTCCGCCTCGATGGTGGCGGGCGCCATCAGGGCGATCTCGTCCCCGGTCAGGGGCGCGTCGTCGCCATGCTTGTAAAGGCCGATCTTCTCGATCGTCTGGCGCAGGTCGCCGGGATCCAGCGCCCGGGCCAGGACCATCATGTCCTTCATTGTCGCCGGGGGAACGTGGCGCAGCCCGGCATCGGCCAGCCAGCGCGCGACCTCCTCCTCTCCGGGGGGATCGTCATAGATAGGCGCGGTCACGGCAAGGGGATGGGGCTCGAACAGCTTGCGCAGGGCCGAGGATTTGCCCAGGGCGCCCGCCGCCACGACCATCACCGCATCGCCCGCGCGCCAGTCCGACAGCGCCGCGCGGATCGCGTCGGCGGCGGTATCGGGCGCATCCTCGACCAGCACGACGCGCGGGCCGGGAAAGAAGCCCACTTCCTTGATCGCGTCCAGAAGCTGCGCGGGATCCTTGCGCAACCCGGCCCCCGGCAGGCGGGTCAGGCGCATCTCCTCGTCGGCCTTGTCGCCGACCAGCGCCTTGACCGCCTCGGCCCGCTTCATCGCGACGCGCATGGCGTCCTGCCCATGGATCAGCAGCGCCGGGCGCGAAGGATCGGGCCGCGCCAGATAGCGCGCGATTTCCCCTCCCTTGAGGATCATGCGCGGATCATTCCGGCAGTTGCGCTGATGCCGCCAGCAGCCGCGTGACGACCTGATCGGCCAGCATCTCGGCCAGGCGGGTGCGCGCATCGCCTTCGGCGGCCAGCGTGGCAATGGTGGTGCCGGTTGTCGAATAGGAGGTGAAGTTGCTGACCCGTCCCTGCACCACCACCCTGCCCGCCCGGTCGGTCAGCGCGAAATCGGCGGTGCCGTTCAGTGAATAGCGGGTCGTGACCTCGTCGGGGGTGATCGCCTGCGGGACCACGCCCACATTGATGCGGTAATCCAGGTCGAGATCCGTCCCCTCGCCCCCCAGCCGTTCGGCCAGGCGGCGGTTGAAGGCGAAATCCTGATAGGTCTGGGGATCGCGCGGGCGGACCTTGCCGAACAGCCGCTGGCCCGCCCCGTTCGGACCATAGACCGGCGTCAGCCCGCAACCCGCCACCGCCAGCAGCCCCAGCAGGGCCGCCCGGCGGCTGGTCCGGTCAGGCGACCACATTGACGATCCGTCCCGGCACGACGATCAGCTTCTTGGGAGCCGCGCCTTCCAGGAAGCGGCGCACGGTGTCATCGGCCAGAACCATCGCCTCGATCTGGTCCTTGGACATGTCCTTGGCAACGCTGATCTCGGCCCGGCGCTTGCCGTTGATCTGGATCGGCAGGATGACGGTGTCATCCTCCAGCATCGCGGGATCCGCCTTGGGCCAGGGCGCGTCGACCAGCAGCCCCTGCCCGCCCGCCATGGCCCAGACCTCCTCGGCAAGGTGCGGCACCATCGGCCCCATCAGCTGCGCCATGATCCGCAGCACCGCCTTGCGCGATTCGCCGCCCGCCCTGGACTTGCCGACGGCATTCGCCAGCTCATAGATCTTGGCCACGGCCTTGTTGAAGGCAAAGCCCTCGATGGCGCGGGTCACGTCGGCGGTCGCGCGATGCGCGGCGCGGGTCAGGTCGGGATCCTCGGCGTCCTCGCCCGCCTCATCGGCCAGGCGCCAGACGCGGGCCAGGAACTTGTTGGCAGCCTCGGCCCCGGCGGCGGTCCATTCCACGTCACGCTCGGGCGGGCTGTCGGACAGCATGAACCAGCGCGCGGTATCGGCGCCGAAAGACTGCACGATGTTGACCGGATCGACGACGTTCTTCTTCGACTTCGACATCTTGGCCGAAGGGATGACCTCGACCACTGTCCCGTCCGCCAGCCTGCCGTCGGTCACATCCTCGGGCAGGTGATAGACCGGGCGGCCCCGGTCGTCGGTCGTCCTATAGATCTCATGCGTCACCATCCCCTGCGTGAACAGCGCGTCGAACGGCTCCTTGGCGCTCTCCGGCAGATGCCCGGTCTTGACCATCGCCCGCGCGAAGAACCGCGAATACAGCAAATGCAGGATCGCGTGCTCGATCCCGCCGATATACTGGTCCACGTTCATCCAGTAGTCGGCATCCGCCCGGTCGGTGGGCGTCGCCGCGTGCGGCGAGGTGAAGCGCGCGTAATACCAGGACGAATCGACGAAGGTGTCCATCGTGTCCGTTTCGCGCAGGGCGGCAGCACCGCATTGCGGGCAGGTGGCCTGCCGCCAGGTGGGGTGGCGGTCCAGCGGATTGCCCGGCACGTCGAAGGTCACGTCCTGGGGCAGCAGGACCGGCAGGTTTGCCTTGGCCTCGGGGACGGTGCCGCATGTGTCGCAATGCAGGACCGGGATCGGGCAGCCCCAGTATCGCTGGCGCGAGATGCCCCAGTCGCGCAGGCGGAACTTGGTCACGCCCTCGCCATAACCGTTTGCCTCGGCATGGGCGATGGCGGCATCCACGGCGGCCTCTCCGGTCTGGTCGGCTTCGCCCGAAAAACCCCGCACATAGGTGACGGTTTCGGACTTGAGCGGAACGTAGGGCGCCTTGGCGACCAGCGCATCGGCGGCGGCCAGATCCATCCCGCGTTCCCCGAAGGTCGCGCGGATCGGCAGGCCGTATTTCGTGGCGAACTCGTGGTCGCGTTCGTCATGCGCGGGCGATCCGAAGATCGCGCCGGTGCCGTAATCCATCAGCACGAAATTCGCGATCCAGATCGGCAGGCGCCAGTCCGCGTCGATGGGATGCCGGACGGTCAGGCCGGTGTCAAAGCCCATCTTCGGCGCGGTCTCGATGGCTTCCTCGGTCGTGCCGATCCTGCGGCATTCCTCGACAAAGGCCGCGACGCGGGGATCGGCGGCGGCCAGATCCTTGACCAGCGGGTGATCCGGCGACAGCGCGACGAAGCTGGCGCCCATCAGCGTGTCGGGGCGTGTGGTATAGACCTCGATCGCCTCGAATTCTTCCGGCGCATCGACCGTCTCGAACCGGAACTGCAGCCCGCGCGACTTTCCGATCCAGTTGGCCTGCATCAGCCGCACCTTTTCGGGCCAGCCGGTCAGCCCGTCCAGCGCCGACAGCAGCTCGTCCGAATAATCCGAGATGCGGAAGAACCACTGCGTCAGTTCGCGCCGCTCGACCGTGGCGCCGGACCGCCAGCCCTTGCCGTCGATGACCTGCTCGTTGGCGAGCACCGTCATGTCCACCGGGTCCCAGTTCACCTGCGCTGACTTGCGGGTGATCAGCCCGGCTTCCAGCATGTCCAGGAACATGGCCTGCTGCTGGTGGACGTAATCGTCGTCGCAGGTGGCAAACTCGCGCGACCAGTCGATCGACAGGCCGAGCGGCTTCAACTGCTCGCGCATGGTCGCGATATTGGCATAGGTCCAATCACGCGGATGGCCGCCCTGCTCCATCGCGGCGTTCTCGGCAGGCATCCCGAAGGCATCCCAGCCCATCGGGTGCAGCACGCTGAACCCTTGGGCGCGCTTGAAGCGGGCCACCACGTCGCCCATCGTGTAGTTGCGCACATGGCCCATGTGGATGCGCCCCGAAGGATAGGGGAACATCTCCAGCACGTAATACTTGGGCCGGCTGTCGCGCGTGGCGGCAAAGCTGCCGGCATCGGCCCAGGCTTGCTGCCACCGGGACTCAAGACTGGAGGGATCATAGGGCATCGGGCGGACCTTCGTCATTCGTCGCGCCCCGGTTTATACGGCGCGGCAGGACGGGTCCATAGCGCAGGGCGGGGTTTCACCCCACCCTGGTCAAAGCCGTCCGTCCTGGATGCGCAGCTGCCGGGCGCGGGTCAGGATCGCATCCTCGACCGCGCGGACCGTGCCAGGTTCCACCGCCGCGCCGCCGGGACCCTGCAGCGACAGCTTCAGGCTGCGGGCATCCAGGGCCGGATCGGCGATCTTGATCGTCGCGCGATAGGACCGCCCGCCGCCAGGAGGGGTGCCATAGCCGGTCTGGATGACCCCGGTGAAGGGATCGACCGTCTGGATCGGCAGGAAATTCAGCACTTCCAGGCTGGCGTTCCAGAGGTACTTGTTCACTCCGACCGTGTTGTTGGGGTTTTCCGAGCCCTCGAAGACATCCCAGATGGTGGTCTTGCGAACCTCGGGGCTCATGTCCGAGCCGTCATTGGGCCCGCTATTCCGCCCCGCCCCACCACCGCCGCAGGCAGCCAGCCCGGCGCAAAGCGTCGCTGCGATCATCAGGCGCGCGGCTTGTGCGGTTTTCATGCGGTCCCCCGTTTTTCGCGTCAGGTCTCGCTTTAGCGCGGATCGCCACCGCCCCACAAGCGCCTTGGTCCACGCCCCGGCCCCGGCCGAAATTCCGTTCACAAGAAGGTGTGGCCCTTGTGCATCACAGGCTTGGCCATGGCAGGGGGTCCCGCGCGATTCCGTTGCATCACGAATGAGGACGGGGGAAACAAGCTGCATACCCAAGACGGTAATGCCGGTTTGGGCATCAGAGAGACAAGAGGGAACTTCACATGAAAAAGGCTCTTATCGCCTCCACCGCGCTGGTCCTGACCGCCGGTGTGGCTGCTGCCGACGTCACCATCTCGGGTTACGGCCGGACCGGCGTGATCTATTACGAAAGCGACGACGACAGCATCAACATTAACGAAAGCCGCGTCCAGTCGCGCGTGCGCATGAATATCGATGCCAGCACCTCGACCGACCAAGGTGTTGACTTCGGGGCCCGCGTTCGCCTGCAGTGGGACCAGGGCGGCCTTGATGATGATCTGCTCAACCGCCTGCGCGGCGTCGAGGGCATCACCCTTGATGAGTTCCTGAACAGCCAGAACGGTACCGGAGCCGAGCCGAACGCCGGCAAGCTGTATGTCACCGCAAGCGGCCTTACAGTGGAAGTCGGTAACGTCGACACCGCGATGGACAGCAGCGGCCTGATCTATGCGACCGAACTGGGTGCCTATGACCGTTCGGTTGGCTTCAGCGGCGTTGTTGGCGCCTTCTTCGCCTACAGCGCGCGTCCCTACGTGCTCGAGCAGATCGATCGTCTTGGCATTCGCGCCGTCTACGCGATCGACAACCTGACAGTGCAGGCGTCCTATATCGATCCCGACCAGTCCGGCCGGATCAGCGACCTCGTTGACGAAGACGGCGAAGTGCTCTTCCCCAACACCGAGGAAGAGTTCGGCGTTGCTGTCGACTATACTTGGAACGAGCGTCTGGAACTGTCGGCCGCCTATACCAAGGATGGGCTGGGCATCGCCGACAACGACATCTTCTTCATCGGCGCGCGCTACGCGGTGATGGAGAATGCCCGCATCGGCCTGAACTATGTTGACACTCCTGACGAAGACGAAAACGGTGGCGTCGGCAACACTTTCGCCCTCTATGGCGACTATACGCTGGCCGATGGCTTGACCAACATCGAAGCCTACATTGCCAACAACGATCGTGACAGCAACGAGACCGATACCTCGTTCGGCGTCGGCGTGAACTACGATCTGGGCGGTGCTCGTCTGGGCGCCTCGCTGCAGAGCGACTACCAAGAGCGCATCACCGCCGACATGGGCGTGCGCTTCGACTTCTGATCCCCGGATCGGATGTCAAACTGAGGAGCGGGCCTTGCGCCCGCTCTTTTCTTTTTGTCTTGTCGCGTCATGGGACTGGATGACATCAGACGCCGCATCGCGGCCGCAGAAACCCGCGCCGGACGCGCCTCCGGCAGCGTCACGCTGATCGCCGTCAGCAAGGTGCAGCCCGAAGACCGGGTCACCGCCGTGCTGGATGCGGGCCAGCGCGTCTTCGGCGAAAACTACGTGCAGGAAGCGCAGGGCAAATGGCCCGGCTGGCGCGCCCGCTGGCCCGGCGTGGACCTGCACCTGATCGGCCCCTTGCAGTCCAACAAGGCCAAGGCGGCCGTCGAGCTGTTCGATGCGATCCACACGCTGGACCGCATGACGCTGGCCCGCAAGCTTGCGCAGCAGATCGACCAGCAGGGCCGCAGCCCGCAGTTGTTCATCCAAGTCAACACCGGCGACGAGCCGCAGAAGGCTGGGATCCTGGCGGACGAGCTGCCGGTTTTCCTGTCCTCTTGCCGCGACCTTGGCCTGTCCCCCCAGGGGCTGATGTGCATCCCGCCCGAGGACGAGGATCCCCTGCCCCATTTCCGCCTTTTGCGCCGCCTGGCGCAGGAGCACGGGCTGCCGAATCTCTCCATGGGCATGAGCGCGGATTTCGAGACCGCCATCGCCGAGGGCGCCACCCATGTGCGCGTCGGCTCGGCCATCTTCGGCGCCCGCAGCTACGCCTGAATTTCCTTCTTGCGAAACGCGGCGACCCCGCGTATGTCCGGCGGCGGGACACCCTTCCCCAACGAAGGGCTTCATAGCTGGAAGGCTAGCATGAAAGATCTGACGATCCCGGCTGCGCGCCCGGTCAATCCGCGCTTCTCCTCGGGCCCCTGTGCCAAGATCCCCCATTACAATCTGGACCTGCTGGCGGATGCTCCGCTTGGCCGCTCGCATCGTGCCGCTGTCGGCAAGGCGAAGCTGGCCGAGGCGATCGATCTGACGCGCGAGGTCCTGGGCGTCCCCGCCGATTACCGCATCGGCATCGTCCCCGGTTCCGACACCGGCGCGGTCGAGATGGCGATGTGGTCCCTGCTGGGCGCCCGCCCGGTCGAGATGCTGGCCTGGGAAAGCTTCGGCGAAGGCTGGGTCACCGACGCGGTGAAGCAGCTGAAGCTGGATGCGACCGTCCGCAAGGCCGACTACGGCAAGATCGTCGATTTCGCACAGGTCGATTTCGACAAGGACGTCGTCTTCACCTGGAACGGCACCACCAGCGGCGTGCGCGTCCCGAACGGCGACGCGATCCCGGCGAATCGCGCCGGCCTGACCATCTGCGACGCGACCAGCGCAGCCTTTGCCATGGACCTGCCCTTCGACAAGCTGGATGTGGTGACTTTCAGCTGGCAGAAGGTGCTGGGCGGCGAAGGCGCGCATGGGATGCTGATCCTGTCGCCGCGCGCGGTCGAGCGTCTGGAAACCCATACCCCCGCCTGGCCGCTGCCCAAGATCTTCCGCATGACCAAGGGCGGCAAGCTGATCGAGGGCATCTTCAAGGGCGAGACGATCAATACGCCGTCGATGCTGGCGGTCGAGGATTACCTAGTCGCGCTGAAGTGGGCGCAGTCGCTGGGCGGCGTGAAGGCACTGATCGCCCGGGCCGATGCCAACGCGGCTGCCGTGCGCAACTTCATCGCGGACAAGGACTGGATCGCCGATCTGGCCGAAGACCCGGCAACGGGGTCGAACACCAGCGTCTGCCTGCGCTTCACCGATCCGGTCATCAAGGATGGCGCGGCCTTTGCCAAGGCCGTCGCCAAGCGGCTTGAGAAAGAGGGCGTGGCGCTTGACGCGGGCGCTTATCGCGATGCTCCGGCAGGCCTGCGGATCTGGTGCGGCTCGACGGTCGAGACCAGCGATGTCGCGGCGCTGATGCCGTGGATCGAATGGGCTTATCGCGCCGAATTGGCCGCGCAGGAATAAGAAGCCGGGGGCCTGCCCCCCGGATCTCCGCAATATCACTACGGAAATGAACAGCGCCCCTGGGTGAAGGGTGGCGCATGAGAGGATGAACTGACATGCCGAAGGTTCTCGTGTCCGACAAGCTGTCGGAAACCGCCGTCCAGATCTTCCGCGACCGGGGGGTCGAGGTCGACTACCTGCCCGACCTGGGCAAGGACAAGGAGAAGCTGGCCGAGGTGATCGGGCAGTATGACGGCCTTGCGATCCGGTCCGCGACCAAGGTCACCGAAAAGCTGCTGCAGAACGCCACCAACCTCAAGGTGATCGGCCGCGCCGGGATCGGGGTGGACAACGTGGACATCCCGGCAGCCAGCAAGAAGGGGGTGATCGTGATGAACACGCCCTTCGGCAACAGCGTCACCACCGCCGAACACGCCATCGCTATGATGTTCGCCGTGGCCCGCCAACTGCCCGAGGCGTCCGCCAGCACCCATGCCGGAAAGTGGGAAAAGAACCGCTTCATGGGGGTGGAGCTTTTCAACAAGACCCTGGGCGTGATCGGCGCGGGCAATATCGGCTCGATCGTGATCGACCGTGCGCTTGGCCTGCATATGAAGGTGCTGGCCTATGACCCCTTCCTGTCGCCCGAGCGCGCCAAGGAGATCGGCGTCACCAAGGTGGAACTGGACGAATTGCTGGCAAAGTCCGACTTCATCACCTTCCACGTGCCCCTGACCGAGAAGACCAAGAACATCCTGTCGCGCGAGGCCATCGCCAAGCTGAAGCCGGGCGCGCGCATCATCAACTGCGCCCGTGGCGGCCTGGTCGATGAGGAGGCCCTGGCCCAGGCGCTGAAGGACGGTCGCGTCGCCGGTGCCGCCTTTGACGTCTTCGCGGTCGAGCCCGCCACCGAAAGCCCGCTCTTCAACCTGCCGAACGTGGTCGTGACCCCCCACCTGGGCGCATCCACCACCGAGGCGCAGGAGAACGTCGCCCTGCAGGTGGCCGAGCAGATGTCGGACTATCTGCTGACGGGCGCGGTGCAGAACGCGCTGAACATGCCCTCGGTCACGGCCGAGGAAGCCGCTGTCATGGGTCCCTGGATCAAGCTGGCCGGTCACCTGGGCGCCTTCGTGGGCCAGATGACCGAGGAGCCGATCAAGGCGATCAACGTGCTTTACGACGGCGTCGCATCGACGATGAACCTGAACGCGCTGAACGCGGCGGTCATCGCGGGCGTGATGAAGGCCACCAACCCGGACGTGAACATGGTCTCGGCCCCGGTCATGGCCAAGGAACGCGGCGTGCAGGTGGCCACCACCACCCAGGACAAGGCTGGCGTCTTCGAGGGCTATATCAAGCTGACGGTGGTCACCGACACCCGCGAACGGTCCATCGCCGGCACCGTCTTCAGCGACGGCAAGCCGCGCTTCATCCAGATCCGGGGCATCACCATCGACGCCGAGGTGGGGGCGCACATGCTGTATACCCGCAACAAGGACGTGCCGGGCGTGATCGGTGCGCTTGGCACGACACTGGGCGATCTGGGCGTGAACATCGCGAACTTCACCCTGGGGCGGTCGGCGCAGGGCAACGACGCCATCGCCATCCTGTACCTGGACGAGGCGATCAGCGATGCCGCCCTGGCCGCGCTGCAGAAGACCGGCAAGTTCCTGCAGGCCCGCCGGCTGCAGTTCGAGGTTTGACGATCCCGCCGCGTCCCCTTACGCAGGGGGCGCGGCACCGTTTGCCGCTGGCAAGGGGGCGGGATGCGGCTTTATGTCATTGGCGATGTCCACGGGCATCTGGACAAGCTGAAGGCCGCGCATGAACGCGTCTTCCGCGACGGCGGCTGGGATGCGGTCATCGCCCATGTGGGCGACCTGATCGACCGGGGCCCCGATTCGCGCGGCGCGGTCGATTACCTGATGACCGGCGAGGCCCAGGGGCGGCGCTGGATCGTCACGCGCGGCAACCATGACCGCTTCTTGCCGCAATACCTGCTGCAGCCCGACTGGGTCGATCCCGGCCTGAGTTCCCGGGAACACTGGACGCTGCATTCCGGTCTCGGCGCGCCCGAGACCTTGCGGTCCTATGGCGTCGACACCGCCCTGCCCCCGCAGCGTCTGCTGGCCGAGGCCAAGCGCGCGGTGCCCGCCGACCATGCCACCTATCTGGCCTCGCTGCCGCTTTACTTCCTGCACCCACTGGCGCTGGTGGTTCATGCCGGCGTCCGCCCCGGGGTCGATCTGCAGGACCAGGCCGAGGAGGATCTGGTCTGGATCCGGCAGGGTTTCCTGAACAACCTGCACGACCACGGCCCGCTGGTCGTGCATGGCCATACCGCGATCCAGACCGCGACCCATTACGGCAACCGCCTGAACGTCGATGGCGGCGCGGCTTATGGCCGGCCGCTCTGCGCGGTAGTGATCGAGAATGGCGCGGCGCATCTCTTGACCGAAGATGGCCGCGTCCCCCTGGAACCGGAGAACCTGCCATGCGAATGATTGCCGCCGCGCTGCTGATGCTGCCCGCCCTGGTCCCCGTCCAGAGCCAGGCCGAGGAGATCGCCCAGGTCGGCGTCGATTGGGTCGGCAACGACATCGTCATCGAGGCCATCCGCGACCCCGACGTGGGCGGCGTGACCTGCCATCTGGCCTATTTCGAACGCTCGGTCCTGGACCGGCTGAGCCAGGGGAACTGGTTCGAGGATCCCTCGAACAGCGCCATCCAGTGCAGCCGCACCGGCCCCGTCGATGTCAGCACCCTGCGGCCGGGCGCGCCCGAGGATGTGTTCAGCGAAGGCCGGTCGCTTCTGTTCAAGTCGCTGCGGGTCAAGCGCATCTATGACGCCGAGAACCGCGTGCTGGTCTATCTGGCCCATGCCAGCGAGTTGAGCGAGGGATCGGCCAAGATGTCGATGTCCACCGTGCCCCTGCCGGTGGAGGAAGCAGGCGCGCGGCCGACGGACTAGGAACCACCCGCCCTGTGTCCCCCACAACCCGGACGCTGCGGAAATCGTGCAAATGCTGGTGATCCGGTGGACAGAATCGGCTTGTGGGATTAGAACACCCGTCAGTCCTGTCCCGAAGCGCAGTGGAACATTCATGCAGGCACATCATCGTATTGCCAAATACAGCCTGGGTCAGATCGTCCGGCATCGGAACCGGCCGTTTCGCGGCGTGATTTTCGATGTGGATCCCGAATTCGCCAATACCCAGGAATGGTACGATTCGATCCCCGAGGATGTGCGCCCGACCAAGGACCAGCCCTTCTACCACCTTTATGCCGAGACCGAGGCGACCTATTACGTCGCCTATGTCTCGGAACAGAACCTTGTCCCCGACCAGTCGGGCGAACCCTTGGACCACCCCGAGGTGGTCGAGATGTTCGGCGATTTCGAGGACGGGCGCTATCCGCTGATGGGTCCGCTCAACTGATAGGGGACGGTGAAGGCCAGGCAGTTGCGGTGGTCTTCGCGGTAATAGCACAGCGACTGCGTCAGGCCCTGGATCAGGAACCAGCCGAAACCGCCTTCGGGCAGATCCAGCGGATCAAGCGCGGGCAGGTTGCGGGGCTTCAGGCAATCCGCGGGCAGCTTGCCCCCGTCATCGGTGATCGCGCAGGACAGCCCGCCTTCCTGCATGATCACGCACAGGTGCATCGACCCCGACCCGGCGCCCGGTGCCGCGGCATGTTCGGCCACGTTGTTCATCACCTCGGCCAGGACCAGTTCCAGGCGGCCCATCGCATCGGCATCGACCGCCGGGGTGAAACGGGCGCGCAGGTCGGTCAGGGCCTGGCGGACATCCTGGGGATCGGCCTGCAGCACGCGATGGAACATCGGCTGCGTCCTGGTTGCGGGGCGGGATTTCGGACCGGCATTCTGCCGTTCGATGGAACTCATTAAACTCACTCCTGGTAAGGCGGGTCAGGCTTGCGGGGTTGTGGCCGGTCTTATCTCGAAGACGCTGTCCATCCGTGTCAGGCGGAAGACCCGTTCCACGTTGGGCGTCAGCCCCTCCAGCACCAGCGGCAGGGATTCGGGCAGGGCCTTGCGCACCGCGATCATTGCGCCCAGACCCGAGCTGTCCATGAAATCGACCCGGCTCATGTCCAGTCGGACCGGCTTGCGGCCGCGAAGGACGATTTCGCGCAGCCGGTCCTTGAACCGGGTGGCGATGGCCGCGTCGATGCGCGTCTCGTCCACGGTGACGACCAGTTGGGCTTCGGTTTCGTTGATGATCAGTGTCGGCATTCTGTTCCCCTGCGCTTTCAGGGACCAGCCCTAGGGGAAAAAGATTACCATCCGGTAAGCGCCCCTGCTGGTCGCCGCCTTGCGGCGCCTTGGCAGGGACGTGACCACGACCTGCCCAAAGTTTCGGCATGATTCCCGGTTGCTGCTTCTGGCTGCCCATGTTGCGGCCCGTGGCTGCGGAACTTTCGCGCAGCAATCGCTATTCCTCTGTGGACTTGGCAAAAACCGTCTCCGATCATCCGGGAAGAAGGCCTGCGAAGGGTCCGGTGTCAGCGGGTGGATGAATGACGTATTACAACGAGATGTATGAGGGATCGCGGGTCCGCGAACCCTATGCGCGCCTGAGCCAGTGGGTCGAGACGATGCCCGCCGATTTCCGGCAGATGAAGCAGGCCGAGGCAGAGGCCCTGTTCCGCCGCATCGGCATCACCTTCGCGGTCTATGGCGAAGGCGGCGACCCGGACCGGCTGATTCCCTTCGACATGATGCCCCGCGTCTTCGAGCAGGCCGAATGGCGCAAGCTGGAACGCGGCATCAAGCAGCGCGCCCGCGCCCTGAACGCATTCCTGCGCGACGTCTATGGCCGGGCCGAGATCGTGCGCGCGGGCCGCATTCCCGCCCGGCTGGTCTATCAGAACGAGGCCTATGAGAAGGCTGTGGTCGGCGTCGTGCCCCCGCGCGGCGTTTATTCCCACATCATCGGCATCGACCTGGTGCGCACCGCCAAGGACCAGTTCTTCGTGCTGGAGGACAACTGCCGCACGCCGTCCGGCGTCAGCTACATGCTGGAAAACCGCGAGATCATGATGCGCATGTTCCCCGGCCTGTTCCGCGGCAACCGGATCGAGCCCGTGGACCAGTATCCCGACCTGCTGCGCCGCACGCTGGAATCCGTCGCGCCCGCCAAGTGCCACGACCGGCCCACCTGCGTGATCCTGACCCCCGGCCATTTCAACAGCGCCTATTACGAGCACAGCTTCCTGGCGAACCTGATGGGCGTCGAACTGGTCGAGGGCGCCGATCTGTTCGTGGATGGCGAATTCGTCTACATGCGCACGACCCAGGGGCCGAAGCGCGTCGATGTCATCTATCGCCGGATCGACGACCCCTTCCTGGACCCCCTGTGCTTCCGCCCCGATTCGATGCTGGGCGTGCCGGGGCTGATGGATGTCTATCGCTCGGGCGGTGTGTCGATCTGTTCCGCGCCGGGTGCGGGCGTGGCCGACGACAAGGCCATCTACACCTTTGTCCCCGAGATGGTCCGCTTCTATCTGGGCGAGGAACCCTTGCTGCAGAACGTCCAGACCTGGGCGCTGTGGAAGGACGACGACTACAGATACGTCATGGAAAACCTGCCCGACCTGGTGGTGAAGGAGGTCCACGGATCGGGCGGCTACGGGATGCTGGTCGGGCCGAAATCCACCAGGGAGGAGATCGAGACCTTCCGCGCCAAGATCGAGGCCAATCCCGGCAACTACATCGCCCAGCCGACCTTGGCGCTGTCCACCTGCCCCACCTTTGTCGAGGAAGGCTTGGCGCCCCGCCATGTGGATCTGCGGCCCTATTGCCTTTGCGGCGACCGGATCGAGCTTGTGCCGGGCGGCCTGACCCGCGTGGCGCTGCGCGAGGGCAGCCTTGTCGTGAACTCGTCGCAGGGCGGGGGCGTCAAGGACACCTGGGTCCTGTCGGAATAGGAAGGGGGACAGCAATGCTCAGCCGCACAGCCGCCAACCTTTTCTGGATGGGCCGCCACCTGGAACGCGCCGACACCGCCGCGCGCCTTCTGGACGTGGGTCAGCGGATCACGCTGCTGCCCAACACCGCCTCGGGCTATCAGAACGAATGGAACTCGCTTCTGCAGGCCTCGGGCACGGCCAATCTTTTCGCCGAGAAATACGGCGAGATCAGCCAGGAGAATATCGAGGAATTCATCTTCTTCGACCGCCAGAACCCGTCCTCGGTCATGTCCTGCATCGAAAAGGCGCGCGAGGCGGGCCGGATCGTGCGCACCGCCCTGACCAGCCAGGTCTGGGACGCGCTGAACGTGGCCTATCAGGATCTGCGCAGAATCGGACGGATGCCGCGCGACAAGCTGGACACGGGCTCGCTGACGGATTTCACGACCAGCCATACCTCGACCGTAAGGGGCGCGATCAATGCCACGCAGCTTCGCAACGACGGCTGGCATTTCATGAACCTGGGCTATGGGCTGGAACGCGCGGATGCGACGGCGCGGCTGCTGGACGTCAAGTATTACGTCCTGCTGCCCCGGATCGAGTTCGTGGGCTCGGGGCTGGACACCTATCAATGGCAGGTGATCCTGCGCGCCCTGTCGGCGCACCGGGCCTATCACTGGGCCTATGGCGGCGACATCACGGCGGGACGGGTCGCGGATTTCCTGATCCTCAACGGCGAAAGCCCGCGGTCGCTGATCACCTCGCTCTATGAAGCCGTCTGGAACCTGGAGGGTCTCGCCAAGCGTTACGGCGAGACGGTGCCCACCAATGCCCGCGACAAGGCGCAAGAGGTTCTGGGCCGCCTGCAGGCCCATGACATCGACATGATCTTCGACGAAGGGCTGCATGAATTCCTGACCTGGTTCATCGGAGAGATCGGCACGATCTCGACCCTGGTGCACGAGGATTACCTGCTGGGGGGATCGTAAGGATGAAGCTGCGCATCTTTCACCAGACCGTCTATCGCTATGACCGGCCGGTCAGGAACCTTGTGCAAAGCCTGCGCCTGACGCCCTCGGTTTGCGAAGGCCAGCGCACCCATGACTGGCAAATCGAGGTGACCGGCGGCATTCGCGGCCCCGGCTTTCGCGACGGCGCCGGCGACTGGATCGAGGGCTGGACCGTGCGCGGCCCGACCGAGGAAGTGGTGGTCACCATCAGCGGCCGGGTCGAAACCCGCGACACCGCGGGCGTGCTACGCGGCCATCGCGAGTTGATCCACCCGCTGGCCTATGGGCGCGACACGGCGGCGACCAGAGCCGACGCAGCCCTGAAGGATCTGGCCGGTTCCGTCACGGATTCCGCCGATTCGCTGGACCTGGCGCACAAGCTGTCGGCGGCCGTGGCGGATGCCATCGCCTATGCGCCCGGCCGGACGGAATTCCACACCACGGCCGCCGAGGCATTGGCGCAGGGCGAAGGCGTGTGCCAGGACCACGCCCATGCCTTGATCAGCGTCGCCCGCCGGCGCGATCTGCCCGCGCGCTATGTCTCGGGCTACCTTCAGGCCAGTGCCGCGGGCGAGGCGCACGAGGCCTCCCATGCCTGGGCCGAAATCCATGTGGAGCGTCTGGGTTGGGTCGGCTTCGATCCGGCGAACCGCTGCTGCCCCGACGAACGCTATGTCCGGCTGGGATCGGGGCTTGACGCCTTGGACGCGGCACCGATCCGGGGCATTGCGGCAGGCCAGGGTGCCGAGACACTGGATGTTGCCGTCAATGTCGAAGAGGTCGATCGTTTCCAGAACCAGAGCCAGAGCCAGAGGCAAAGCTGAAGCGAAAGGGTGGACCGCCCGCTCTTGGCCTGTGGCCATTCACCCTGCTGATCTTCGGGCCGGGATGACACATCGGGCCCGAGGCAGAATTGCCGCAGCATGTCCGCCCCGCCGCCGGGACCGTTGCGGCCAGTCCTGCCTGCCGCTAGATTGCGGGCCGATCATGACGGGGAAGACGCAGCCATGACCTATTGCGTCGGGTTGAAGCTGAACGCCGGGCTGGTGCTGCTGTCGGACACGCGCACCAATGCCGGGCTGGACAATATCGCCTGCTATCGCAAGATGTTCTTCTTCGAACAGCCCGGCGAACGCGCGATCGTGGTGATGACCGCCGGATCGCTGTCGGTCACGCAGACGACGCTGGCCCGCCTGACCGAGGCCATCCACGACGAGATGGCGGACGAAACGACCTCGATCATGAAGGCCCAGACGATGCTGCAGGTCGCCACGATCATCGGCGACACGCTGTCGCGCACCCGGCGCGAGATCGCCGAACAATGCCGCGACCTGCGCCAGCAGGCCTCGGCCAGCATGATCGTCGCGGGCCAGCGCTGCGGCGGGGACATGCGCATGTTCCTGATCTATCCCGAAGGCAATTTCATCGAGGCGACCGAGGACACGCCCTTCCTGCAGATCGGCGAACACAAGTACGGCAAGCCGATCCTGGACCGCGTGGTCACGCCCGGCACCAACCTGGCAGACGCGCAAAAGGCGGTTCTGCTGTCGATGGATTCCACGCTGCGGTCGAACCTGTCGGTCGGGATGCCGCTGGACATGGCGATCATCGAAAAGGACGCCTGCGCCGTCACCTCGCGCCGCCGCATCCTGGACGGCGATGCGGATTTCGCACGGATGAGCGCGGCCTGGTCTGCCGCCCTGCGCGACAGCTTCGTGAAGGTCAGCCTCTGACGCGTGCATTTCGCGTCCTGCCGCAATACAGATTTGCCCCGGATCCAGGTTGAGCCGGTCGTGACGTAACGTTAAACGGGACCACCACCGTCGGAGGATCCCATGAGCGAAAAGACCAGCAACCGCACCCGCATCACCCCCGAAGAAGCGCTGGCCTACCACATGGAGCCGCGTCCGGGAAAATTCGACGTGGTCGCCTCGACCCCCATGACGACGCAGCGCGACCTGTCGCTGGCCTATTCGCCGGGTGTCGCCGTTCCCGTCCAGGCCATCGCCGACCGCCCGGAAACCGCCTATGACTATACCACCAAGGGCAACATGGTCGCCGTGATTTCCAACGGCACCGCCATCCTGGGGATGGGCAACCTGGGGGCGCTCGCCTCGAAGCCGGTGATGGAAGGCAAGGCGGTGCTGTTCAAGCGCTTTGCCGACGTGAACGCCATCGACATCGAACTGGATACCGAGGACCCGGACGAGTTCATCAACGCCGTCCGCTTGATGGGTCCGACTTTCGGCGGCATCAATCTGGAAGACATCAAGGCGCCCGAATGCTTCATCATCGAGCAGCGCCTGAAGGAAATGATGGACATCCCAGTCTTCCACGACGACCAGCACGGCACCGCCGTGATCTGCGCGGCGGGGCTGCTCAATGCCCTGGAACTGTCGGGCAAGAAGATCGAGGACGTGAAGATCGTCCTGAACGGCGCGGGCGCCGCGGGAATCGCCTGCCTGGAGCTGCTGAAATCCATGGGCGCGCGGCATGAAAACTGCATCATGGCCGACACCAAGGGCGTCATCTACCAGGGCCGGACCGAGGGGATGAACCAGTGGAAATCGGCCCATGCGGTCGTGACCGAGGCCCGCACCCTGGAAGACGCGATGAAGGGCGCCGACGTCTTCCTGGGCGTTTCGGCCAAGGGCGCGGTGACGCAGGCGATGGTCGAAAGCATGGCCGACAACCCGGTGATCTTCGCCATGGCGAACCCCGACCCGGAAATCACCCCCGAGGACGCCCATGCCGTCCGCCCCGACGCCATCGTCGCCACGGGCCGCAGCGACTATCCCAACCAGGTCAACAACGTCCTGGGCTTTCCCTACCTGTTCCGCGGCGCGCTCGACATCCACGCTCGCGCCATCAACGACGAGATGAAGATCGCCTGCGCCGAGGCGCTTGCGAAGCTGGCGCGCGAGGATGTGCCGGACGAGGTCGCCGTGGCCTATGGCCGCAAGCTGCAGTTCGGGCGCGACTATATCATCCCGACGCCCTTCGATCCGCGCCTGATCCATGTCGTTCCCCCTGCGGTTGCCCGCGCGGGCATGGATACAGGCGTCGCGCGCCGCCCGATCATCGACATGGATGGATACATCCAGGCGCTGAAGAACCGCATGGATCCGACCGCCGCGATCCTTCAGGGCATCCATGCGCGCGCGCGGCAAAGCCAGGCGCGGATGATCTTTGCCGAAGGCGACGATCCCCGCGTCCTGCGCGCCGCCGTCGCCTGGCAGCGCGGCGGGATGGGCCAGGCCCTTGTGGTGGGTCGCGAAGCCGACGTGAAGGAAAAGCTGGAAGCCGCCGGCCTGGCTGATGCGGTGCGGGAACTGACCGTGGTGAACGCGGCCAATTCCCGGCACCTGGATGCCTATCACGAGTTCCTTTACGCGCGCCTGCAACGCAAGGGCGTGGACCGCGAGGATGCGCACAAGCTGGCCAACCGTGATCGCCACGTCTTTGCCGCGCTGATGCTGGCCCATGGCCATGGCGACGGGCTGGTGACGGGCGCGACCCGCAAGAACGCCCCGGTGCTGGCGCAACTGGGCAAGGTCTTCGACCTGCGCCCGCAGGACGGCGCGGTCGGCATCACGGCGGTCCTGCACAAGGGCCGGATCGTGCTGATCGGCGACACGCTGGTCCATGAATGGCCCGAGGCCGAGGATCTGGCCGACATCGCCACCCGCGGCGCCGCCGTCGCGCGCGGCCTTGGCCTTGAACCGCGTGTGGCCTTCCTGTCGTTTTCGAACTTCGGCTATCCGGTCAGCGAGCGCGCCATCAAGATGGCCGAGGCGCCCAAGGTCCTGGACCGCCGCGGCGTCGACTTCGAATACGAGGGCGAGATGACGGTGGACGTGGCGCTGAACATGGAATCGGCCGCGCGCTATCCCTTCAGCCGGCTGACCGGGCCGGCCAACGTGCTGGTCGTGCCGGCGCGGCATTCGGCCTCGATCAGCGTGAAGCTGATGCAGGAAATGGCGGGCGCCACGGTGATCGGCCCCATCCTGACCGGCGTGCCGCAGCCGATCCAGATCTGCTCGACCACCTCGACGGTGAACGACATCCTGAACATGGCGGCGATCTCGGCGGGTGGGTTGGGAACGGGGCGGTAAGGACGCCCCGCCCCAGGGGCATCAAGTGAAGATGAAATCCTCGGCGCCCAGCCCGGCGTGATCGACATTCGACAGGATCACGGTCACGTCGCCGAAGGAAATCCGTGCGTCGGCGCCCAGGTCAGCGATCCTGACCTGGCCAAAGGTCTCGGCCCCGCTGTCGATGACGATCCGGTCGGCACCATCGGCAAAGTCGGTGATCCGGTCGATGCCGCCGCCCTTGGAGAACAGGAAATGATCCGTCCCTGCCCCGCCGGCCAGGGTGTCGTTCCCCGCTCCGCCTTGCAGGCGGTCGTTGCCTGCCTGACCGAACAGGCGGTCGTTGCCTGCCATGCCCCACAGGACGTCATTGCCCGCCCCTGCGGTCAGGGAGTTGGCGACCGCACTGCCGGTGATGCGGTCATTGCCCGCCCCGGTCACGACGTTTTCGACATTGCGGATCGTGTCCAGCCCCCAGCCGGTGTTCTGAGCGGCAGCCTTTGAAAGATTGACCAAGACGGCCGTACTGGCGGTGAAGCGGATCGTGTCCACGCCCAATCCGCCGTCGATGGTGTCATTGCCCAACCCGCCCTCCAGCGTATCGGTGCCACGATCGCCCGACAGGCTGTTGTTGCCGGCATTGCCGACGATCAGGTTGGAAAGCCCGTTGCCTGTGCCGTTGATCGCGGCTTTCCCCTGCAGGACAAGGTTTTCCAGATTGGCCCCCAGGGTCCAGCTGACCCAGGCATTCACCTGGTCGGCAGGGTTCGGATCGTTGTCGTAATAGGGCTGGTAGGATTCGTACACGACGTCACGCAGATGATTGACGACATAGGTGTCGCCGCCGTCGCCGCCTGTCATCACGTCGATGCCCGCGCCGCCATCCAGAAGTCCTCCGCCGTCGCCTCCGGTCAGAACGTCATTCCCGGCGCCGCCACGAAGGACAGCATAGTCGCCGATCCAAGCATTCAGGATGTCGTTGCCGTCACCCCCATCCAGCAAGTTGCTATCAGCGCCACCCCCCAATGTGTCATTTCCGGCCCCCCCGAAAATTTCATTGCGGTGCAGGAACGCGCCTGTCAGTTCGTCATCGCCGGCATAGCCGTGCATCTGGACGACATCATCATAGGGAAAAGAATTGTCTGCCCTGAGACGGTTGTTTCCCGCAGTACCCTGGTAAACGATTGCCATTGCGAACCCGCATTTGAAAAAACAAAGCGGGTGTACTTTGCCGTCAGTCTTCTGGCGAGAGGGTATTTCCGTCGAACTTCAACTCGCCCCGCGCGACCTGCCGCTGCCTTTCGCGGAACCGCGCGCGGTCGGCCTCGTCGTATTCGCCCGCGCAGCGATGGCAGCAGACGCCTTCCTCGTATTCCGGGCGGGCGCGATCCCCGGGGGCCAGGGGGCGGCGGCAGGCGTGGCACAGCCCGTGTCGACCCTGCTGCAACCCGTGGGTCAGGCTGACCCGTCCGTCGAAGACGAAGCATTCGCCCTGCCACAGGCTGTCCTGTTCAGGAACGTCTTCCAGATACTTCAGGATGCCGCCCTTGAGGTGAAAGACCTGATCCACCCCTTGCGACAGCAGCCAGTTCGTCGATTTCTCGCAGCGAATGCCGCCGGTGCAGAACATCGCCACGCGCTTGCCCGCGAATCGATCGGCGTTGGCCTGCCACCAGGCGGGGAAATCGCGGAAAGACCGCGTGCCGGGATCAACGGCGCCGGCAAAGGTGCCGATGGCGACCTCGTAATCGTTGCGGGTGTCGATGACGGCGACATCGGGGGCGCTGATCAGCGCATTCCATTCGGCAGGCTCCACATAATGGCCCACAGAGGCGCTTGGATCGACATCGGGCTGGCCCATGGTCACGATCTCTCGCTTCAGGCGCACCTTCATCTTGCCGAAGGGCATCGCCTCGGCCGTGCTTTCCTTCCACTCCAACCCGTCGCAACCCGGCAGGGCGCGGATATGGGCCAGCACGGCGTCGATGCCCTCGCGCGGGCCGGCGATGGTGCCGTTGATCCCTTCGGGCGCCAGCAGCAGCGTTCCCCTGACGCCATTGGCACAGGCGACCCTGGCCAGCGCGCCTTTCAGGGCGGCAGGGTCGGAAAACCTGGTAAAGTGATACAGGGCGGCCACGGTCAGCATGGGCGCGGCCTTAGCCAGCGACGCCCGATCTTGCAAGGCCCGACCCCGCAAGGCATTGACCCAGGGACGCGTAGTTTCTAGGCATGATCATCCTGGGAATGGAGGAAACTGGGTGCCGAAAGCCTTGATCGTGATCGACATGCAGACCGACTTCTGCCCCGGCGGCGCCCTGGCCGTGCCTGGCGGGGACGAGATCATAGGCTCCATCAACGCCCTGATGAAGGGGTATGACGCGGTGGTGCTGACCCAGGACTGGCACCCGGCGCACCATGCCAGCTTTGCCGTCAACCACCCGGGCGCGGATCCGTTCAGCCTGGCGGACATGCCCTATGGCCCGCAGGTGCTGTGGCCCCCGCATTGCGTGATCGGAACGCCCGGCGCGGATTTCCACCCGGGCCTTGACCTGTCCCGCACGGATCTGGTGATCCGCAAGGGGTTCCGGGCGCATGTCGACAGCTATTCGGCCTTTTTCGAAAATGACCGGCAGACGCCCACGGGCCTTGCCGGATACCTGCGCGACCGCGGCCTGTCGGATTTGTCCTTTGTGGGCCTTGCCCATGATTTCTGCGTCGCCTGGAGCGCGATCGACGCCGCGAAGCTGGGCTTTGCCGCCACCGTGATCGAGGATGCGACCCGCGCCATCGACCTGAACGGCAGCCGCGACCGCGCCCGCGCCGACATGCGCGGGGCGGGCGTCATTCTGGAGTAAGCCGATGGTCGATATCGCCACCCGCGTCTATAATCACAAATGGAAGATCGACCCGATCGTGCGGTCGCTGATCGACACCGACTTCTACAAGTTGCTGATGTGCCAGTCGATCTTTCGCAACCGGCCCGATACGGTGGTCCGGTTTCAGCTGATCAACCGCACCAAATCCATCCGCCTGGCCGAACTGATCGACGAGGGCGAACTGCGCCAGCAACTGGATCACGTCCGGGGCCTGTCGTTGACGCGCGGGGAATCCACCTGGCTGCGCGGCAACACCTTCTATGGCAAGCGCCAGATGTTCCGCCCGGACTTCATGGAGTTCCTGGAAAACCTGCGGCTGCCCCCCTATCACCTGGAAAAGCGCGACGGCCAGTACGAACTGACCTTCGAAGGCCGCTGGCCCGAGGTGATGCTGTGGGAAATCCCCGCGCTTGCCATCCTGATGGAGCTTCGGTCCCGCGCCGTGCTGGAACGGCTGGGCCGGTTCGAGCTGCAAGTCCTTTATGCCCGCGCCATGACCCGGCTTTGGGAAAAGATCGAGGTGCTGCGCGGACTGCCCGACCTGCGCATCGCCGATTTCGGCACGCGCCGCCGCCACAGCTTCCTGTGGCAGGACTGGGCGGTGCAGGCCATGATCGAGGGATTGGGCGAACGCTTCACCGGCACCTCGAACTGCCTGATCGCCATGCGCCGCGACATCGAGGCCATCGGCACCAATGCCCATGAACTTCCGATGGTCTATGCCGCCCTGGCCAATACCGATGAGGAGCTGCGCCGCGCCCCTTACGAGGTCCTGGCCGACTGGCACGAGGAACATGACGGCAACCTGCGCATGATCCTGCCCGACACCTACGGGACCAAGGGTTTCCTGAAGGGCGCGCCCGACTGGCTGGCGGGCTGGACCGGCATCCGCATCGACAGCGGCGACCCCGCCGAAGGGGCCGAAACCGCGATCCGCTGGTGGCGGGAACGCGGCGAGGATCCGCGGGGAAAGCTGGTGATCTTCTCGGACGGGCTGGACGTGGACAAGATCGTCGAGCTGCACCACCAGTTCCACGGCCGCGTCAAGGTCAGCTTCGGCTGGGGCACGCTTCTGACCAACGACTTCCGCGGGCTGGTCCCGGAAGACGGGCTGGCGCCCTTCAGCCTGGTCTGCAAGGCAGTGTCTGCCAACGGCCGCCCGACGGTCAAGCTGTCGGACAACCCCGCCAAGGCCACCGGCCCGGCCGAGGAGATCGCGCGCTATCGCCGGGTCTTCGGGACCGGCCAGCAGGCGCGGCTGGAGGTGGTGGTCTGAGGGGCCTCAAAGCCCCGTCAGCCACAGCATCGCCAGGCAGCACAGCCCGCCCAGCAGCGCGGTGACCGGAACGGTCACCAGCCAGGCCGCGGTGATGGTCGCCACATGGCTGCGGCGGATCAGCTGGCGGCGGCGGCGTTCCTCGACCGGCAGATCGGTGCGCCGGGCATCCGTGCGGCGGTCCAGCATTTCCCGCACGAAGCCCACGCCAAAGACGCCGCCCACGGCCACATGGGTCGATGACACCGGTAGGCCCCAGCCGGATGCGACCAGCACGATCATGGCGGTCGCAAGGGTGATGCAAAAGGCGCGGGCCGGGTTCAGGCGGGTGATCCCCTCGCCCACCATGCCGACCAGGCGGCGCCCGAACAGCACGGCGCCAAGCGCGATGGTCGTCCCCGCGATCGCCAGCAGCAGAAGCGGCACGGGCAGCGTGCCCGGCTGGGCGGGTGTCAGGATCACCAGCAGCGGAGCCGCGACATTGCCGGCATCGCCCGCGCCATGGGCAAAGGCCATCATCACCGCGGCAAACAGCAGCGGCTGGCGCAGCAGGCGCTTCATGCCCAGCTTGCCCCCCGCAAGCTGCGCCAGAAGCTGATCGACACGGCGGCGCATCAGGCAGGCCGTGGTCAGTCCGGCCACTGCGCCGGGCAGCAGGGCAAGGGGCAGGCGCAGCGACAGCGCGGGCAGCAGGGTCGCGACATAGGCGACAAACAGCCCCACCATGGCGCCGATCAACGGCGGCAGCCAGATGCGGGCCGCACGGCCGCGATCCGGCGCCTCGGCCACCTTGAGGCGCAGCAGCACCAGCAGCGCCCCGGCCAGGACCGCCGCCGCAAAGGGCGTCAGGATCCAGGCCAGCGCCATGGCCGCGATCCCGCCCCAGGACATGGCCTGGGGTCCCGCCGCAGCCAGCCCCGCCCCGGCAATCGCGCCCACAATGGAATGCGAGGTCGAGACCGGCAGGTTCGCCCCCGTCGCGACCGTGATCCAGCCCGCCGCCGCGATCAGCGCGGCCAGCATGACGATCTGCCCGCCCGCCCCCGACAGCACGGCGGTATCCACGATCCCCTCGGCCAGCCGATGGGTGACGGCATGGCCCGCCAGCATCGCGCCCGCGATCTCGGCCAGCGCCACCAGGGCCAATCCCGGACCGATGGCGATGGCCCCCGCGCCCACTGCCGGACCAAGCGAGTTGGCGATGTCGTTCGCCCCGATCGACAGGCCCAGCCAGCCCGCGACGATGAAGCCCACGCCGATCGCGACCAGGCCGGGCTGCTGGCCGGTGACGCCCAGGGCCAGGAAGATCAGCGAAACGGCCAGCAGGATCGCCGCCCCCAGCCTCAGGACCGGACGTATGGCATGGAACTGGGCGGATTCCACAACCGTGATCCGGCCCAGATCCTTGTCGAGCGTGCGAAATTGACGGTCGGGCCGGTTCATTCCCGCATGTCAGCCGGGTGTTTGCGGCAATGCAAGCAGGATTTCCCGCAAGCCCGGCTCGGCCACATGCCGCGCGGCTTCCTGGGGCGAAAACCAGCGGCGCTTGCGCTGCGTGGCTTCGGGAAAATCGGGGCGCAGGCGGCCGGCATCCATCAGAAAGACGCGAACCTCGACCGGGACCGAATAGCCGCTGTCCTGTTCCTTGTCATACAGGTAGCGGCCGATCTCGACCTCGTGGACATGCCCCTCGACGCCCGCTTCCTCCCAGGCCTCGGTGGCGGCGGCACCAGGCAGGGTCTTGCCCTCCATCGGCCAGCCCTTGGGAATGACCCAGCGGCCGGTGCCGCGGCTGGTGACCAGCACGACCGCGCCAGTTTGCGGGCAGCGGCAAATGGCGCCGACCTGCATGGCCGGGGGACGGCGGCCCAGCAGCAGGCGCAACGACTGACGCAGGCCCTTCATTCGCCATCCCCCACCCGACTGCGCAGGGCCTTGACCTCTGCCCGGTTGGACTTGGCCTTCAGGCGCCGCATTTGGCTGCCCCAGGTCGGCTTGGTGGACACCCTGCGCTTGACGGGTTCGGCCGCGCGCTGGATCAGCTCGGCCAGCCTTTCGCGCGCGATCTCGCGGTTGCGGGCCTGGCTGCGGCTTTCCTGGCTGAGGATCACCACCGCGCCATCCCGCGTCCACCGACGCCCCGCCAGCCGCTCCAGGCGGCGCTTCACGGTGTCGGACAGGTTCGGGGAACGCGCGGCCTCGAACCGCAGCTCGACCGCGGTCTCGACCTTGTTGACGTTCTGCCCGCCCGGTCCCTGGGATCTGGTGAACTGTTCGCTCAGCTCCCACTCCTGGATGGCGATGGTGTCTGTGATATGCAGCATAGCCGCGAAATATGGCCTGATAGGCGGCATGAAAAGTGCCGCGCATTGTAGAACTGAATTCTTTGGAAAAGGTTGCCGTGGCCCGTCAGCCGGTCAGCCGGTCAGCGCGATTCCCTCGCTTTCTGGCCAGTGAACATAGGGCAGGACCGCGCCCCTCCTGCGGCTGTCGGACACGCGGGACAGGTCGACATCCGCCATGACCCAGCCGGGTTGGTCCATCGCGCCTTCCGCGATGATGCCGGTTTCCGGCCAGAAGCCGTCGGGCGGGCCATAGATCGCCGCGCGCCCGCGGTTTTCGTCCAGCGCGGGCATCCAGCCGCAGGGCCCGACCGTCGGCGCCTGGACCACCACGCACTGGCTTTCCAGGGCGCGCGCCATGGCCCCGATGCGCACGCGCGAAAAACCCGCCACCGTGTCGGTGCAGCTTGGCACCAGCAGCAGTTCCACCCCCGCCTGCGCCAGCACCCGGGCCAGCAGCGGGAATTCGCTGTCATAGCAGATCAGGATGCCGGTCCGGCCCAGAGGCGTGTCGAAGACCCGCAGGCCGGGGGCGCCGGTGACATCCCACTCCTCCCGCTCGAACCGGGTCATGATCTGCTTGTCCTGATGGCCGAGCCGGCCGTCGGGGCCGTAAAGCACCGCACGATTGACCGGGCGGGGACCCTCGAACACCGGGCCGGATGCGCCCAGGATGTGGCAACCGTGCTGCTTGGCCAGCCGCAGGTGCAGCGCCTCGACCCGGGGCCAATGCCTTGCCACCTCGTGCAGCGAGGCCTCGAGATCGCCCGCGACATCGCGCCCGCCCAGCGAGGCAAGCTCCATCGCGCCATATTCGGGAAAGACCAGCAGGTCGGCACCCTGGGCATCGGCAACCCACCGGGTCAGCTTGGCCTCGTAATCGGCGAAGCTGTCGAACCAGTCGATCGGATAGGCGGCGGCGGCGATCTTCACAGGTGACGCATCCAGAATTGAAGGTCCTTTTCGGTCTCGGCCTCGTCGCCCAGATCCCTCCAGGAAAAATGCGCGATGACGCCGGGCAGCGGCTGATAGCCCCGCTTGCGCCAGAAATCGTCCAAGGGCCGGTAATTCACCGGGCGCCCCGGGTGATCGGCGGGACGGATCACGCTGCAGAACGCGCTGTAGGTCAGCCCCAGGGCGCGGGCATGGGCCTCCCGCGCGTCGAAGAAGGCGTGGCCGATGCCTTGGCCGCGATATTCGGGCAGCAGCACGGATTCGGCGCAGTAGAAGATCTGGTCCAGCGGTTCCGGCCTGCCCTCGAAGGCGGCGGCGAAATCGGCGGCGTGGTCGGCCATCGGTGCGCCGGTCGCGGCGCCGACGACCGAGGCGCCGTCAAGCGCCGCGACGACCACCGCGCCGGGCGACTGGTAGGCGCGCAGGTAATCGCGTTCGTAATCCTGATTCCCGTCGTAAAGATAGGGGAAGTCGCGGAAGACGCGGATGCGCAGACGCGCGACGTCTTCCAGCGCGGCGGCCAGCGCCTCTCCGGTCAGGACGCGCGTCGTGACGGTCATTGGCTGACCTGCCGCATCCAGTCGGCCAGGTTGTAATAGGTCGTCACGCGCGCGATCTTGCCGTCGCGGATGGTGAAGAAGGACCCGGCGGGCAGGCGATAGGTCTGGCCTTTCGCCTCGGGCAGGCCGGAATCGGTCTTCAGATAGGTGCCGTTCACCACGAATTCCGCCGCCGCGCGATCACCCGCGTCATTGGCGAAGATCACGATATCGGTCAGGTTTTCCTTGTAGCTGTCGGTCATGTGCGCGTTGAACTCGGCGAACAGCGCCTTGCCGCGCCGGATCTGGCCTTCGTTCACGTGATGCTCCACCTCGTCATGCAGCAAGTCCAGCATATCGTCGGTGCGGCCCGCGTTGAAGGCGTCGTAATAGGCCGCGATCAAAGATTTTGTGTCCATTTTCCCCTCTCGTGCGTTTGCCCCCATCTAGCGCGGCGCATGTCCGGCGTCACGTGGTCCGAAGGGACCAATGCCTTGAATTTCCGGGCCAAGCTGCTAGCGCTTGAACCAACCCCTTGCGCAAGAAGGACTCGCGCCCATGACCGACAAATCCAACCTTGGCCCTCGTGAAATCACTTGCTTCAAAGCCTATGACGTTCGTGGGGAATTGGGCAAGAACCTGGACACCGACGTGGCCTATCGCATCGGCCGCGCCTTTGCCGAGGCCCGCAAGGCCAAGCGCGTGGTCGTGGGGCGTGACAGCCGCGAAACCTCGCCCGAACTGGCCGCCGCGCTGATCGAGGGGTTGACCGACGGCGGCGCCGATGTGCTGGACCTGGGCCTGGCCGGGACCGAGGAGGTGTATTTCCACACCGGCTTCCACGACACCGATGGCGGGATCGAGGTCACGGCTTCGCACAACCCGATCAACTACAACGGCATGAAGATCGTGGGGCGGGGATCGGCCCCGCTGGATCCGGCGACCGAACTGCCGCCGATCGTGGACCTGGCTACCAGCGGCAGCTTTGCCCCGGCGACCAAGGGCAGCGTCACCGATTTCAGCCACGCCCGCGCGGATTACGCCAAGGCGATGGCCGATTTCGTCGATGTCTCGGTCCTGAAGCCGATGAAGATCGTGGTGAACGCCGGAAATGGCACGGCGGGCCCGACCTTTGACGCCATCGCGGACGAGCTGCTGGCCCGCGGCGCGCCGCTGACCTTCGTGCGTATGCACCACAACGTCGATTCCAGCTTCCCGAACGGCATCCCGAACCCCCTTCTGGACGAAAACCAGCCCCCCACCGTCGAAAAGGTCAAGGCCGAGAATGCCGATCTGGGCGTGGCCTGGGACGGCGATTTCGACCGCTGCTTCTTCTTCGATGAAAACGGCCGCTTCATTCCCGGCGAATACATCGTGGGCCTTCTGGGCGCGGCGTTCCTGGAAAAATCCCCGGGCGAGAAGATCGTCCACGACCCCCGCGTCATCATGAACACCCGCGCCATGATCCAGGAGGCCGGTGGAGAGCCCGTGGTCAGCAAGACCGGCCACGCCTTCATCAAGCGCAAGATGCGCGACGTGGGCGCGATCTATGGCGGGGAAATGTCGGCGCACCATTATTTCCGCGACTTCTATTACTGCGACAGCGGCATGCTTCCCTGGCTGCTGATGATCGAACTGCTGTCGCGCAAGGGCAAGACCCTGGCCGAACTGCTGGAGGAGCGGATGAGGCTTTACCCCTCGTCGGGCGAGACGAACTATCACATCGAGGACCCCGACGCGGCCATTGCCCGGCTGATCGAGAAATACGAGCCCCAGGCCGACTCGCGCGACGACCTGGACGGCGTGTCGCTGGACTTCGGCAAGTGGCGCTTCAACCTGCGCAAGTCGAACACCGAGCCGGTGGTGCGGCTGAACCTGGAATCGGACGGCGACGCGGCCCTGGTCAAGGAAAAGCAGGCGGAGCTGGCGGCGCTGCTGCAGGGATAAGTCCTGCAAACGCGTCCCGATGCGCCTTGGTCGGGCGGGACAAGGAAACGCATGCGTTTCCCCTGCCCGCTGTGTGACGATCCCATCAGAAACGTCGCCCCCCGCAACCCCGCTAGGCCGGCGCCCGCCGGGGGCGGGGCGGGCCTTTGAGGCCCGGCGGTGCGGGTGGATATCGCAGCGCGTGGCGAAGCCGGTGGCCTTCGCCAATGCGGGCTACGGCATCAGCTCGAACCCGAAGGTGATGTAGTCGCGCAGGTAGGCCGCCTGCGCGGCCTCGGCCAGCTTGGGATCGCGCAATGCGTCCGGCACCGGGGCGGGGCTCACCGCGTCCGCCCGGGCATCGCTAAGCCCCGCCGCGCGGGCCAGATGCCCCAGATCCTCGGCCAGACGATCCTCCCTGACCAGCATGTCCGGCACGGCAAAGCGGGCGAAGCCTGACAGCACCTCGGTCTGGCTGGCCCACATCGGATGAGTCGGCAGGGATGTCTGGCCGTTCAGGTTGCGGCGCAGGAAGGCCAGGAAATCGGCAAAGACGGCGATGCACCGATCGCCCGACAGGTCGGCCAAAGCCTCTTCGGGCGGCAGGGCCACGCGGTGCAACCGGCGCAGCAGGTCGCGCTGTTCGGGATTGCCGCGCGCCAGCAGGTGATCGAAGGCATCCCAGGCCCGCAGCAGGGGATGGCGCAGCACGGCAAAGCTGCGATGGCCGGGACGGGCGCGCTTCCACTGGCGGAGGGTGGATTGGGTGAGGCTGCTTTCCACCGGCCCAAGCCCGGCAAGCCATTTCCGGATCGCCTGTTCCGGGCCGCCCCTGACCGGCATGAACAGCAGCCCCCGGCCCGCATCGGCGGCCATGAAACTGGGCACCGCAGGGCCGCGCCGGGGCTCGAAAACGGGCAGGCGGTGCAGCAGGAACGGGTCCATGTCGCGCAGATCGTCCTGCATGGCGGCGAAATTCGCGACCTTCTGCGCCAGCTCCTGCGGGTTCTGGGGCACCTGGTCGCGGCCGGGTTCCACCCGTTCCAGATCCGTGCGGCCCAGCCAGTGCAAGAGCCCGGTCATCACCTCGGCATCGCGCAGATCGTCGTAATCCAGCCAGAAGGCGGTCTGCCCGGCGGCCTGCAGCCGGTTGACGACTCGCCGCCGGAATTCGTCGGCCGCGGCCAGCATCTGCCGGAACTCGGCCCCGTCATAGGTGATGCGCGCGGGGATCGGGGTTTCCGACTCGTTCAGCTTCCACTGGTTCGTTTCCCAGGCGAGCCGGGTCGAGACATAGCTGTCCAGCGGATTGCGGGACAGAAAGATCTTGGCGCAGCGCCGGTCCTGGAGGATCGGCTCCAGCACGCGCGGGTCGTGGTCGTGGAAATAGCGGAAGCCCGCCAGATGATCCGGCCTGTCGGTCAGGCGCGCCAGAAGCGGCAAAGGGTCGGCCTCGCGTTCGGCGCGCGTGATGCCCAGCATCTCGTCCTTGTCGGGCCAGCCCATCATGTAGGGGTTGAAGGCCTCGCCAAAGCAGGTGACGCCCTTCAGGGCGTTCAGCGTCGCCTCGAGCAGGTTGGACCCCGTCCGCATCTCGGCAAAGATCACAAAGCTGCGGAATCCTTGCGTCATTCGGCGGCCGCCCTTTCATTGGTCAGAAGTTCGATGGGCGGCAGATCCTCGCCCGTCAGGCGCGGGCGCAGGCCCGAATTGCGCAACTTCCGCAACATCTGGTCCAGACCCGTCAGGTCGCGCATCGCGGGCAGCGTGGTCACGGGCACGGAATGCGGATCGATCTGCAGCATGAAGTCCTGAAGGATCGGCCTGGGGTTCATCAGGAACTCCCCCAGGTCGTATTGGTGCAGCCGGGCGCGGACCCAGACCGAATTCAGCACGTCCAGATGCCCGAGCTCGATCCGTTGCAGCTGCGCGAAGACCCGGCGCACGTCGTCGAAGGGCATCCTGGAATGCAGAAGCGGCAGTTTCCAGGCGCCGGTCACGACCAGCATATGCGCGTTGGGATCGGTCGCCATGAACCAGTTCAGCGCCTGGTTGTCGCGCGGGCCGAACTGGAACACCTGCATCCGGTTCGTGATGCGGATCAAGGAGGTCAGGAAGCCCTGCGGGTCGCGGTCGCGGATCTGCGGGTCCGACGAGATCGCCCCCGGCCCGGTCCGTGACCGCCCGGCGAATTCAGCGCCTTCCGGCCCCAGCAGATGGCCGTGGACATCGCAGGACAGGTGGCGGCGCAACCAGTCCTCGAACCCGTGGAAGATGTCGCCCGGTCCCTGGAGGACCGCATAGGGGGCCGAGGTCTTGCCGTTTTCTGCATCCTTGCGGGGAAAGCGGCTTTGCATGTAAAGGCCCGGCCGGCCCAGCACGCGGCGGCGCACCGTCTGGTTGATGATGCGCGAAATCCGCGCAGGCTGCGGCGGATCGACCTGAGGATGGCCGTCGTCCGGCAGCGGGAAATGCGCCAGCAGCCGCGAGGCACCGGGCCAGACCTTGCGCGCCACGAAGCAGCGCGATTCAGCCAGCATCGGGATGTGATCGTCGTAAAGCAGGTAGGGCCGCCCCGTATGGTCGAACTTGGCCATGGTCAGCGACCAGCTTTCGACATGCGTGGAATGGCGCCGCACCAGGGTCTGGAAATAGCTTTCGTCGGGGATCCAGGCAAAGCGGAAGAAGCGGTCGAATTCGGGCCTTTGCGGATCCTCCAGGATCGCGCGCAGGGTCCTTGCCGTCAGGCACCACCATTGCGATCCCAGATGCGGCGACAGCCCGCCGGGCATCCGCCGCCGGATGCCGCGCCGGCGCTGCCACTCCACGAAGCGGTCGAACAGCCAGCGGTGCTTCTTCCAGTCGAAGGGAAAGAACAGCGAGAAGCGTTCCTCGTTCAACCCGCCGACGGTCCAGCCGACATCATGGGTGCTGACGCTTTCGATGTGGTCGCGATCGGGATCCGCCCCCAGATAGGCCACCAAGTCGGATACGGGCCGCAGCGGCAGGCAGGCGCCCGAGGCCAGATAGACATGGGTGGTGTCGGGAAACTGCCGCAGCAGTTCCGCCGCCGCATCCTGGGTCGCGCGGACTAGGCTGAAGCGGCCCCAGGAACAGCGGTGGCGCCTGCTGAAGATGATGCGGTCGCAATCCTTCAGCGCATCCCTCATTCCAGCCAGCCGCGCGGCCGCCACTTTGGCATCGACATGGATGGCCACCCGAGCGCCGCCGTCGGCCCAGATTCGCGCCAGTCGGGCCGCCATCCCAAGATCCGCATGGCACAGCAGCACCACGCCAAGGCGCACCGTTCCCGTCATGCCCAGTTCCCGCGAGAGATCAGGCCCAGATCCTCGAGTTGCTGCCAACCGTCATATTCGCGCGATTCGCTGCACCACAGCTGCACGCCGCGATGCAGGCCCGCGTGATAGGCGCGGTATTCCTGGCTGTTGCCGTAATGCTGGCGGCGGTCCATTTCCTCGACCGACTTGGCCGCGAAGGAGGACAGGAACTTGGCATGCAGCAGGCAGCCCGAGATCTGCTCGCCCCCGTCCTCGTCATAGACCAGGTTCAGCCCGCGCGGCAGCAGCATATGGGTCGAACTGACATAGGCATAGCGCCAGTGCCACTTGACCAGCGGGATCTTGTTCAGCGCGGGCCCCGCCAGCGGATCCTGGGTAAAGAAGGCCCGCGTCCGGGGACCACCCTGGATCCACAGGTTGCCGAAATGGTCGTTCTTCTGGATCGAGTAATTGGCCGGATCGAACCAGCGGGCGACCTCGAACGGGTTCTGGCCCTCGGCGCAGATCGCATCCTCGACCGGACCCTTGGGGTACATGTCCAGAAGCATGGCGGGAAAGGACCGGCGGCCGGTGGAATCCAGCCAGCTGGTCAGGGCCGCCAGAGGCCGCTGGTTGCAATGGGGATAGACCAGGAATTCGTCGGGATCGACCGTCAGGCACCAATGCCCGCAGCCATGTCGCAGCAGCAGCCAGTTGATCCAGTCCATGCCGAAGCGCGAACCCTTGTAGCTGTGGTTGGTCCACCACAGCGACACGTCCGGCTGGCTGCGCAGCCAGTCGGTGCTGCCATCCGTACTGGCGTTGTCCACCATCAGGAAATGCCGCACCCCCAGGGCCCGGTAATAGTCCAGGAACCAGGGCAGCCGGACGCGCTCGTCCCGCAGCGTGACAAAGCACAGGATGTCGCCGCTTGCGATCAGCCCGGTGCGGTTGGACACGGACCGCAGCGCGCGCCTGCGCCGGATGGCGCGCCCGATCAGGCGCTGGCGTTCCACGCGAAGGCGCAGCCGGCCTTTGATCGGATGCGCGCCTAAGTTCCGCATCGTCCCTCAAGCCCGCTGAAACCGTATCGCCCGTCTGTCATGATGACCAAATGCTTTGATTACACGCATTTGGCAAGATCACCTGACTGGCGTCAACCACCGGTTAACCACTCGCCCGCTCCCATCAGCCGCAGATCAAGCATCTGCTGCCAGCCGCGATAGCGGACGGACCCTTCGTGCCACAGGACGGGGCCTGCGTGATGGCCTCGTGATAGGGGCGGTAGGGGTCGGGGTCGATGAAATGCTGCCTGCGCCCCAGTTCCTCGGCCGCGCGGGCGGCGCTGTCGGGCAGGAACTTGCTGTGCAGAAGGATGCCGGACAGGCGCGGATCGCCGGGGCCGTCATATTCGTCGTTCAGCCGGGGCGGCAAAGCCGAATGGCTCGAGTTGACATAAACGTATCGCCTGTTCCAGCGCACCAGCGGCAGCTTGTTCAGGGTGGGCCCGCGCCCGGGCGCATCGGGAAAGAACACCCGTTCGCGCACCCCGCCCCGCAGGATGCGGTTGCGCTTGGGCTGGACGACATCGCAGCGATAGGGCGCGGCGTCGAACCAGGGAAGCCGTTCGGTCAGCGCGGCCTGCGGCCCGGCGTCGGACCGGTCCAGCGGGCCGCGGGGATACAGATCCAGCATCATCGCGCCCATGGCGGGACGCCCCGAGGTCTCAAGATGCGCCACCAGCTGCGGCAGGGGGCGGCGGTCCCAGTCGGGATAGATCAGCAGCTCATCCGCATCGACGGTCAGGCACCAGTGACCGTGGCCATGCCGGATCAGCAGCGCGCCCAGCCAGTCCATCCCGAAGCGCGAGGCGCGGTATGCCCCTGCGGCCCGCCACAGCGACACGTCCGGCTGGCCCCGCAGGAAACGGTCGGTGCCGTCTGTGCTGTCATTGTCCACGATCAGGAAGTGCCGGACGCCAAGCCTGCGGTAATGGTCCAGGAACTGCGGCAGGCGCAGCATCTCGTTGCGGACGGTGGCAAAGGCCAGGATGTCGCCCGGCCGGATCGCCGCGGTGCGATCAGCCATCGGCGTGAGGGCGCGGCCTGCCCGCAGGCAGCGCCACAGCAGCTTCCGCCGCTTCCAGCGCTGGCGCCAGGCCGACCATGCCCGCCGCAGGGCCGC